>JASBVG010000024.1 GCA_030147505.1 Tardiphaga sp. | reverse complement strand
CCGCAGAAATGCGTGCGAAGCCCTTGTTTTGACATGTTGGCAGGGAATTTAGGACCCGGCCTCGGACGGGTCATCCATGCCACACAACAAGGACGTGCCCTGGCGCTGCAGCGCCCGGTGCGGCGCGTGGCTGCAAAATCGGTCGGCGGGACACCGCTCGAAGGGGAATTTGCGTTGAGAGGATACTATTCATGAATCCGGATGTCGCACAGTCAGCCTTGCCGCTGGTGTCGTCCGATGTGTCGCTGATTGCGCTGTTCTTGCAGGCGCACTGGATCGTCAAGTTCGTCATGCTGGGGCTGATCGGCTGCTCGGTCTGGGTCTGGGCTATCGCGATCGACAAGATGTTCCTCTATTCGCGCTCCCGTCGCGCCATGGACCGGTTCGAGCAGGCCTTCTGGTCCGGCGAGTCCATCGAGGAGCTGTACCGCGCGCTGTCCGCCAAGCCGACCCAGTCCATGGCTGCCTGTTTCGTTGCTGCGATGCGCGAGTGGAAGCGGTCGTTCGAAAGCCAGGCACGTTCCTTCACCGGCCTGCAGATGCGCATCGACAAGGTGATGAACGTGTCCATCGCCCGCGAGGTCGAGCGGCTTGAGCGCCGGCTCCTTGTGCTGGCGACGGTCGGTTCGGCCGGCCCCTTTGTCGGCCTGTTCGGCACCGTCTGGGGCATCATGACCAGCTTCCAGGCCATCGCCTCGTCGAAGAACACTTCGCTCGCGGTGGTGGCGCCGGGTATCGCCGAAGCGCTGTTCGCCACCGCCATCGGCCTTATCGCCGCCATCCCGGCGACGATTTTCTACAACAAGTTCACGGCAGAAGTGAACCGGCAGGCGCAGCGCCTCGAGGGCTTCGCCGACGAGTTCTCGGCCATCCTGTCACGCCAGATCGACGAGCGCGCCTGATGCCGAGCGGATTGAAACTTGCCAAATTGAACTTCGCGATGAGCGCCTGACAATGGGGATGAATGCAGCAGCAGGCGGTGGGGGCGGTGGCCGGCGCGGACGCCGGCGCGCGGCCGTCATGGCCGAAATCAACGTCACGCCCATGGTCGACGTGATGCTGGTGCTGATGATCATCTTCATGGTCTCGGCGCCGCTGATGACCTCGAGCATCGATATCGATCTGCCCATCGCCAGCGGCGGCAAGTCGATCTCGCAGAATACGCCGCCGCTCACCGTCTCGGTGAAGCGCACGGGTGGCAGCTGCAATTCGGCGGTCGAAACCTATGTCGGCGACGCACTGGTCCCGGCGAATGAACTGGCCGCGAAGATCACCGCGATCCGCTCGACGCGTTCGGAGACTGACAACACCGTGTTCCTCCGCGGCGATCGGGACGTTTGTTACACCGATATGATGAAACTGCTTGGCATGGTTCGCGCTGCCGGCTTCAAGGCCAATATCGTGATCTTGCCGGAGCAGGGATCGTAACGCGATGGCGCAAGCGCAATCATGAGCCAGATGAAGGATATCATCGCCAGGATCGACAAGACGCTGATCGCGTCGGTGGTCCTGCATGTGCTCGTGATCGGCTGGGGCCTGCTCACTTTCTCGTCCAAGGCGCTGGAAGTGATGCCGGAGGATTCCGTGGCAGTGGACGTCATTTCCGACGATCAGCTCGCCAAAGCCATGGCCGGCGCCAAAGCCGGCAAGAAGGAAAATCCGAAGCCGAAGGTTGAGAAGGTCGCCGAGGCCAAGCCGATCGACGATGCGGTCGGCAAGATCGACGACAAGAAGGCGCCTGTCATTACCGAAGTGGCGCCGAAGGAACAGCCGAAGACCGACGAAAAGGCGGCAGCCGAAGCGGCCAAGGCTGAAGCCGCGGCCAAGGCCGAGGCCGCAGCCAAGGCTGCTGCAGATGCCAAGGCCAAGGCGGAAGCCAAGGCTGCAGCGGCCGCTGAAGCCAAGGAACTGGCCGAAGCGAAGGCCGAAGCCGACGCCAAGGCAGCGGCGGAAGCCAAGGCAAAGGCCGAAGCACAAGCCAAGGCGAAAGCAGAAGCCAAGGCGAAGGCTGAGGCGAAAGCCAAGGCTGACGCCGAAGCGAAGGCCAAGGCGGAAGCGAAAGCCAAGGCCGAAGAGGCGAAGAAGGCCGAGCGCGTTTTCGACCAGTCGAAGATTGCCGCGCTGATCGACAAGCGCGATCCGACGCGCCATTCGACCACGGGCTCCGATCTCAATCCGAACGAGGCCCTGGGTCTTGCTAAGGGTAATGCGGCTAATAATGTCGCCACCTGGGGCGCGATGTTCCGCCGGCAGGTCGAACGTTGTTGGAAGAAGCCTTATGGCGGGATCGAGGCGCGTAACTTCGTCGCGATCTTTACGATCAGACTGAAGCAAGACGGAACGCTTGAATCAACACCGGTGCCGGGACCTGGCAATGCAAGTCCCGCTTTTCGGGCGTTTCAAGAAAGCGCTCAACGCGGGATCATCGAATGCCAGCCCTATAAGCTTCCTCCTCAATTTTTCGAGGAATGGAAGTTCTTTGAAGGCGCGTTTGATGAGAAAACAACTTAGGATGATGGCGACCATCATCTCGGCAGGAAGCCCGCAGGGCGAAACGAAGGCTTGAGACGACAAATGAATTTTGACCTTACCCGACGTCGTCTGATCTCCGGTGCCGTCTTGTCCGGGGCCTTGGCGGTAGCGCCAGCAAGCAAGGTCTTTTCGCAAGCGCGCGTGCAGATCACGGGCGGCGAGGCCGCCCCGCTGCCGATTGCGATCCCCACTTTCAATGCCGGCACCGGTGCCGACAATGAAGTCAGCAATGGCGTCTCCCAGGTCATCACCAACAACCTGAAGCGCAGCGGCCTGTTCGCGCCGATTGATCCCGCCGCTTTCGTCGAAAAGACCGTCAATATCGACGCCCCGCCGAATTTCCAGAACTGGAAGACGGTCAACGCGCAGGCGCTGGTCACCGGCCGCATGACGCGGCAGGGCGACGGCCGCCTCAAGGCCGAATTCCGCCTGTGGGATGTCGCCACCGGCCAGCAGCTCGCCGGCCAACAATATTTCACCTCGCCGGAATACTGGCGCCGCATCGCCCATATCATCTCCGACCAGATCTATGAGCGCCTCACCGGCGAAAAGGGCTATTTCGACAGCCGCGTCGTTTTTGTGGACGAGACCGGCAGCAAGGAGCGCCGCGTCAAGCGCCTCGCGCTGATGGACCAGGACGGCGCCAATGTGCGCTATCTCACGCGCGGCGCCGATCTCGTGCTGACCCCGCGCTTCTCGCCGTCGACGCAAGAGATCACCTATATGGAGTTCGGCCAAGGCGATCCGCGTGTCTATCTGTTCAACATCGAGACCGGTCAGCGCGAGATCGTCGGCAATTTCCCGGGCATGTCGTTCTCGCCGCGTTTTTCGCCGGATGGTCAGCGCGTGATCATGAGCCTGCAGCAGGGCGGCAATTCCAACCTGTTCGTGATGGATCTGCGTTCCAAGTCCACCACGCGGCTCACCGATACGCCGGCGATCGATACCTCGCCGTCCTATGCGCCGGATGGCAGCCGCATCTGCTTTGAGTCAGATCGTGGCGGCAAGCCGCAGATCTATGTAATGGCTGCGGGCGGCGGCGGCGCGCAGCGCATCTCGTTCGGCGAGGGCAGCTATTCCACACCGGTGTGGTCGCCACGCGGCGACTATATCGCGTTTACCAAGCAGGGCGGGGGCCAGTTCTCCATCGGCATCATGAAGCCGGACGGTTCGGGCGAGCGCATTCTCACCTCAGGCTATCACAATGAAGGCCCGACCTTCGCGCCAAACGGCCGCGTGATCATGTTCTTCCGCGACATGGGCGGCGGGCCGTCGTTGTTTACGGTGGACGTCTCCGGCCGCAACGAGCTGAAAGTGCCGACGCCGGGCTATGCCTCCGATCCCGCCTGGTCGCCGCTGTTATCGTAAAGACTTCCTTGCGATCAGGGGCCGGATTGCCGGCTAATACCGGCAAACTTTACCCACCGCCCTGAATTTACAGGCAGATTTCCTGTTTATGCCAATGCGTAAACAGTTCGCTAAGGATGTTCCCTCAGAAAGAGTTCATCAGGACCCGGTACCAGTGTGCGCTGAAATGGACGCGCCAACGCCCGATGCAACTCGCCGATCACAGCCGGACGAATAGCAAATCGATGTCGCCGTCGATCTACACGGCGCTCGTCGATTCCCTGTTCGAGAATCCGATTCCGATGTTGGCCGGCGCCGTCTGCGCCGGCACCGGCGCCGTCATGACCGCGGTCAAGACCGGCAACCCGTTGCTATGGCCTTGCGCGGGACTGATCATCCTCGTCGGTGCGCTGCGCGCGCTTCAGCTCAGCAAATACGAGAAGCGCGAAACCGCGCTGACTTCGGACGAGGCCGTGCGTTGGGAGCGCAACTACATGATCGGGGGCTCGCTCTATGCGGCGTCGCTCGGCCTGTGGTGCTGGGTCGTATTGCTCGGCAGTGACGATCCGGTGGCGCATATGCTCGGCACGGCAGTGACCGTCGCCTATATCGCCGCCGGTGCGGGGCGCACCTATGGGCGGCCGAAGATCGCTCAGCTGCAGGTTCTGCTGGCTTGCGGGCCGATGGCATTGGCGCTCGTCATCCATGGCAATTTCTACTATATCGGCTTCGCCTTCCTGAATGTGCTGTTCTTCATCGGCCTGCGCCGGATCACGCTGCGTTTGCATGACGTCTACGTCAAGGCGTTGCTGGCAACGGAACGCGTCGGCTCGATCGCCGGCCAGTTCGATACGGCGCTGAACAACATGCCGAACGGGCTATGCATGTTCGGGGCGGATGGCCGGCTGGCCGTGCTCAACAACCGTTTCGCCGAGATGATGGAGATTACCGGCAATCTCGCCGTTCGCAGCGGCATCCGGATGCGCGACCTGGTCTCCCTGTGCGTCAATGCCGGCACTGTATCGGCGGCGAGTGGGATGACCATCGTGGCAGAGATCGAAAGCTCGAAAGCGGCCGAGATCATCACCATCGACCATGCGCATGACCTTGAACGTGCACTCTCGTGGAAATTCCAGCCGATGCCCGGTGGCGGCACCGTCGTGTTGCTCGAAGACATTACCGAGCGCCGCAATTCGGAAGCCCGCATCAGTCATATGGCGCGCTTCGACGAACTGACCGGCCTGCCGAACCGGATGAGTTTCCGCAACGAAATCGGCCGTATGCTGAAGACGGGCGACAGCGCTGCGATGTCGGCGTTGTTGTTCGTCGATCTCGACCAATTCAAGCAGGTCAACGATACGCTCGGGCATCCATGCGGCGACCAGCTGCTCTGCATGGTGGCCGACCGCTTGCGGGAAATGCTGCGGGCTGACGATTTTGTTGCGCGCTTTGGCGGCGACGAGTTCGTCGTGTTTCAGCGCGGAATCAAGGCTAATCAGGACGCCGCCGATCTGGCACGCCGTATCGTCGAAAATCTGAGCGAGCGCTACGATATCGACAATCATCAGGTCGAGATCGGCGCCAGCGTCGGCATCGCGCTCACCGAGCCCGGCGTTAGCGCCGACCATCTCCTCAAGAACGCCGACATGGCGCTCTACCGCGCCAAGGCGTCCGGCCGCGGCACCTTCTGTTTCTTCCGCGACGAGATGGCCCAGACGGTCGAGGCACGCCGTGTGCTCGAACTCGATCTGCGCAAGGCGCTCGCGAACGAGGAATTCGAAATCTATTATCAGCCGCTGGTCAATCTGAAGTCCGGCCGCATTTCCACCTGTGAAGCGTTGTTGCGCTGGAACCATCCGGTGCGCGGCACAGTCTCGCCGGCCGATATCATCCCGATCGCCGAAGACATGGGCTTGATCGTGGATCTCGGCCGCTGGATCCTGCGCAAGGCATGTATCGAGTGCATGAAGTGGCCGGAAGCGGTCAGCGTCGCCGTGAACTTCTCGTCGCAGCAATTCCATCAGCGCGATGTGCTCAGCGAGGTGCGTTACGCGCTCGATGTATCGGGCCTGCCGGCGCATCGCCTCGAAATCGAAATCACCGAGTCCTCCCTGCTACGAAATACACAGTGGACTCACGACGCGCTGGCGCAACTGCATGCGGCCGGCTGCAGGATATCGCTCGACGATTTCGGCACCGGTTATTCGAGCCTGAGTTATCTGCATAACTTCCCGCTGCAGAAGGTGAAGATCGACCGCTCGTTCCTCGAAGGCATCGATACGGACCGCCCGCTGACCTTGCTGCGGGGTGTCGCCCGACTCAGCGCCGACCTCGGCATGTCGGTGGTGGTGGAGGGCATCGAGACCAACGAGCAGCTCGAACTGATCAGTGCCGATGGCACGATCACCGAGGCCCAGGGGTATCTGTTCAGTCGTCCAGTGCCGGCCGCGCGTATCCGCCAGTTGCTTGAGGCCTCGCATGGCCGGCGTGTGGAATGCGATGTGGAAACGGCCCGCACCTCGGCCTGATCTTCCGCGATACTTTCAATAAAATTGTCACGATTCATTTCTTTCATTGCCGTTTGATAAAAGGTTAACCAAGAAGCGGCAGAACCTTTGACAACTTTTAAGAAAGCTTTAACTATCACCTTACTCACATACTGATGGCGTTTCGTGCGCGTGGAGATGGAATGATGGCTGCGGCCGATCAAGTGACTGGTATCTCTGCGCGCCATCAAGACATTATGGACAGGGTCGACTACCGCCTCGCCGAGACCGAAGCCGAAAAGGAAGCGATCTACAGCCTCCGTTATCGCGCATATTTGCATGAGGGCGCGATCGAGCCGCGCACCGAGCGTCGGCTCAAGGATCGGTTCGACGACATGCCGAATTCCTGGACCTTCGGCATTTATATGGACGGCGAACTGGCGAGTTCGCTGCGGATCAGCGTCGGTTCCCCGGACAATCCGGACACCCCCGCTGTGGACGCCTTCAGCGATCTGCTCCGCCCGCAGATCGAAGCCGGCAAAACCGTTGTCGATCCCAATCGCTTTGTTGCCGATCCGGCCAATCGCACCAAGTTTCCCGAGCTGCCTTATCTCACGGTTCGCCTCGGTTACGTCGCCTGTGCCTATTTCAATGCAGATATTGGCACGGCAACCGTTCGTGCCGAGCACCGCGCCTTCTATCGTCGTGTGTTCTTGCAAACGCCGCTATGCGAGCCCCGGCCATATCCGACGCTGGTGAAGCCGCTTTGTCTGATGGCGGCGGATTTCAATGTGGTTCGCGAGAAGATCTTCGAGCGCTACCCGTATTTCCGTTCAAGCCAGTTCGAGCGGCGGGCGCTGTTCGAGCGCAGAAGCGAGCCGCTCGCGCCCGATCTGCATGTACCCGAGTTCCAGTTGCTCCAGGCTGCCACGACGCGGCAGCCGTAACCGGTGCCGACCAAGTCGGCCTTGGATTACTGAACGGTCGCCCCGGGGGTGACGGCCGTTTTTCGTGGATTCCCGCGAATAATCAGACGTGTCAGCGCCCCGCTTCACCGTCGCGCCATATTTCATAAGCATTAACCATGCCGTTGCTTTTCGGCGGCCTGTGGCTTTTGATCGGTTTTGGCAACATCCCATCAAGGTTGACGGAACGTTCGCTTAACCAACGCCCTGTAGACCGATGACAGTTGGTTAAAGCGTGAGCGTGGAGGCTCCGGAATGATTCAGCAGATGCGTATCCTCCAGGGATTGAAACTGGCTGCCGTGCTGGCTGTGGCGCTGACGATGGGCGCCTGCGCCAACAAGAACGGCATGGGCGCGGATGGTGCGATGGCCGGTGCTGCCGCCCCAGGCAGCCAGCAGGACTTCGTCGTCAATGTCGGCGACCGCGTGTTCTTCGAGAGCGACCAGACCGAGCTGTCGCCGCAGGCCATGGCCACCCTCGACAAGCAGGCCCAGTGGCTGCAGCAGTACAACCGCTACTCCTTCACCATCGAAGGCCATGCGGACGAGCGCGGTACCCGTGAATACAACATCGCTCTCGGCGCCCGCCGCGCCCAGTCGGTACGCAGCTATCTCGCCTCGCGCGGCATCGAGCCCGGTCGCATGCGCACGATCTCCTACGGCAAGGAACGCCCGGTCGCGGTGTGTAACGACATTTCGTGCTGGTCGCAGAACCGCCGCGCGGTGACGGTGCTGAACGCCGGCGCGTAAAGCCCACCGATATGATATCAATGGCGGCGTCTGCCTGATCGGGCAGACGCCGTTTTTTGTGTCCATGGTTGGCTTTGTCGCGGCTTGCAGTCACAATTCCGGCGTAGTGCAGCACTCATCGTTTTCGGCGCCAATGAGGCGTGTTTCAGCCATCGCTCAGGCCAAGATGTCATTCAGATTCAAGTCGCTCGCCGGTGCCACATTTTTCGCCTCAATGCTTGTCACGGCATCGCCGGTCTCGGCGCAGTTCTGGGGGCAGCAGCAACAGCAGCAGCCACAAACCTACGGCCAGCAGGACGGCGGCGTCGATCCGGAAATGCGGATTGAGCAGCTCGAGAACCAGCTCCGCAAGCTGACCGGCCAGAATGAAGAACTGCAATATCGCAATCGTCAGCTCGAAGATCAGTTGCGCCAGTTGCAGGCCGGCGGCGGCGCACCGCCAGCCGGGGCTGCTCGTCCGAACGTCGCCGTGGCTCCGTCGCCTCAGCCAGTTCCGCTGCAGGCTCCGCAGGCGGGCTATGCTCAGCCGCCGGTGCGTCAACCCGGTTACGATCAACAGCCAGGGGCTGCTCCTGCGCCAATCGCGCAGGATCCAGCGCCGGCGGCGCGCAGCGGCCGCCGTAACGATGCTTTCGATCCCAACGCCAATCCCAATGCACCGGGCGTGCCGCGGGCGCTCGGCGGCGGACAACTGCCGATGCAGGCCAATGCCCCGGTCGGTGCCCCTGGCGGCAGAGAGGCGAGCGAACCGCTGCCGCTGGGCCAGGGTGGCGCAGGGCAAGGTAGCGGAGGGCAGGGTGGCGCTCCCGCGCTGACCACGCTGCCGCCGGGTGCAACGCCGAAGGATGAGTTCGATCTCGGCATCGGCTACATGCAACGCCGCGACTATGCGCTGGCCGAAGAGACCATGCGTAATTTCGGCCAGAAATATCCGAACGATCCGATGATCGCGGATTCGCAATACTGGCTAGGCGAAAGCTATTTCCAGCGCCAGAAGTATCGTGAGGCAGCTTCCGCATTTCTGGGCGTGACGAGCAAATACGACACCTCCGCCAAGGCGCCGGACGCGCTGTTGCGCCTCGGCCAGTCGCTAGCTGCGCTCAAGGAAAAAGAAGCAGCCTGCGCGGCTTTCGGTGAAGTTGCCCGCAAATATCCGCGCGCTTCGACTGGCGTGAAGCAGGGCGTCGACCGCGAGCAGAAGCGCAACAAGTGTTAACGTTATGGGCTGCATTTGATAAACTATGCTCTCCTTAAAGGAGTTGCGTCCATGATGGCTCCGGCTTCGAAGTTCTGCGCCGCTGCCACGCTGTTTGTGGTGAATGACGTCCTGGAAAGCGTCGCGCACTATCGCGATCTTCTCGGCTTCGCGGTGGTCTTCACCTATGGTGAGCCGGTTTTCTACGGCGGCGTTGAGCGGGATGATGTGATGATTCACTTCCAGGCTGCGCATCGCACCAAGCGGACTGCGGGCCATGGCGCGGTGAATGTTTTCGTCACGGAAGTCGATGCGCTTCACGCCGAGTTGCAGTCACGCGGCGCTCGGATATTGCAGCCTCCGGGCGATCGGCCATATGGCATGCGCGATTTCGATGTCGACGACCTCGATGGCAATCGCCTGACATTCGGAATGGAAGCGCCGGTCTCGGCGGCGGAAAGTGCCGGCTGAAAGAAAAGCCGGAGTTGTCCGGGACGAAACGCTTCATGATGGCTATCTTGCGGGCATGCCTGTCGATGATCCCATGTCCGCAATCGAATCCCGCCCCCTGTTCATGGCGTTTGCGCACGCGCCCGCCGTAGTGCTCGCAGTGTCCGGCGGGCCGGATTCCGTCGCGCTGCTCTGGCTGATGGCGCGGTGGCGCCGCGCGCGAAAAACGGGGCCGGCGCTTCATGCGGTCACCGTCGATCATGGTTTGCGCAAGGAAAGCGCGGCGGAAGCGCGCGCCGTGGCTCGGCTCGCGGCAGCGCTCGGCGTGCCGCATAAGACGCTGCGCTGGACCGGCGACAAGCCGGCAACCGGGCTCCCTGCAGCGGCGCGAAAAGCGCGTTATGCGCTGCTCGCGCGTGCTGCGCGGTCGGTGGGCGCGACCTACGTGCTGACGGCACATACGCGCGACGATCAGGCGGAAACGGTGTTAATGCGGATGGCGCGGGGCAGCGGCCTTGCAGGCCTCGCGGCGATGACCGATCAGACCGAACGCGATGGCATCCAAATCGCGCGTCCGTTGCTGCAAGTGCCGAAAGCGGTGCTGATCGCTACCCTCGAGAAGGCGAAGATCGCCTATGCTGTCGATCCGACCAATGCTGATCCGCATTTCACCCGCCCGCGGCTGCGCGCCTTGATGCCGAGCCTTGCAGCCGAAGGGTTGGACCAGCATACGCTCACACGCCTCGCCATGCGGATGGCGCGGGCCGATGCCGCACTCGAACTGATGGCCGATGGCGCGGAGCGTTTCCTCGCCCTTCGCAATCCCGGCCGCGCGCCGGACGCCATTGATGCGGCGGCATTTATGGGCCTCACCGAGGAAATCCGCGTCCGCCTTCTGTTGCGGATGATCAATGAGGTTGGCCTCGAAGGACCTGCCGAGCTCGGCAAGGCGGAGAGCCTGTCGCTGGCGATGGAACTAGCGATGCAGCGCGGCGGGAACGGTATTCTGTTGAAGCAAACGCTGGCTGGCGCCGTGATTTCGCTAACCCGCAATCGGCTAACGATTACCCCGGCGCCGCCCCGCGGCACTGCCGCGCGCAGGAGGCCTTAACCACCTCCCGAAAAGGAGGCGCTGCCGCCATCATTTCAACCGGAAATGCGCCTAGATGCGCTAAATAGTCCGTCCCAGTTCCCTTGGCAGCGGCCCCGGTCGCACTTAAATTGCAACGGACTGACCCAGGGTGATCGCCTTGTGGCGAATCAAGGGAAGAGAGCCGCGCATTTCAGCGGTGACGAAGGAAGATCGATGAACGCGAACCTGCGCAATTTCGCCCTCTGGGTCATTATCGTGCTGCTGTTGCTGGCGCTGTTCACGCTTTTCCAGAACCCGGGCCAGCGCGCCGCCTCGCAGGACATCCCGTTCTCGCAACTGCTGACCGACATCGATCAGAACCGGGTGCGCGACGTCGTCATCCAGGGGCCGGAGATCAACGGCACCTACACCAACGGTTCGACCTTCCATACCTATGCGCCGAGCGACCCGACGCTCATCAAGCGCCTGTATGACGCAAAGGTCTCCATCACCGCGAAGGCGCCGGGCGACAACGTGCCGTGGTTCGTTTCGCTGCTCGTTTCGTGGCTACCCTTCATCGCGCTGATCGGTGTCTGGATTTTCCTGTCCCGCCAGATGCAGGGCGGCGCCGGCAAGGCGATGGGCTTTGGCAAGTCGCGGGCGAAGATGCTCACCGAGGCCCATGGCCGCGTGACCTTCGAAGACGTCGCCGGTGTCGATGAAGCCAAGCAGGACCTGCAGGAGATCGTCGAATTCCTGCGCGACCCCGGCAAGTTCCAGCGCCTTGGCGGACGCATTCCGCGCGGCGTGCTGCTGGTCGGCCCTCCCGGCACCGGTAAGACCCTGATCGCGCGTGCGGTCGCGGGCGAAGCCAATGTGCCGTTTTTCACCATTTCGGGTTCGGACTTCGTCGAAATGTTCGTCGGCGTCGGCGCCAGCCGCGTCCGCGACATGTTCGAGCAGGCCAAGAAGAACGCGCCCTGCATCATCTTCATCGACGAAATCGACGCCGTCGGCCGTCATCGCGGCGCCGGTCTCGGCGGCGGCAATGACGAACGTGAACAGACACTCAACCAGCTGCTGGTCGAGATGGACGGCTTCGAGGCCAATGAAGGCGTGATCCTGATCGCCGCCACCAACCGTCCGGACGTGCTGGATCCCGCGCTGCTGCGTCCAGGCCGCTTCGACCGTCAGGTCGTTGTGCCGAACCCGGATGTCGTCGGCCGCGAACAGATCCTCAAGGTTCATGTCCGCAAGGTGCCGCTGGCGCCGGATATCAACCTCAAGACGATCGCCCGCGGCACCCCCGGTTTCTCTGGTGCCGATCTCATGAACCTCGTCAACGAAGCTGCTCTCACCGCTGCGCGTCGCAACAAGCGCATGGTGACCCAGAGCGAATTCGAAGAAGCCAAGGACAAGGTGATGATGGGCGCCGAGCGCAAGTCGCTCGTGATGTCCGAGGAAGAGAAGATGCTGACGGCCTATCACGAAGGTGGTCACGCCATCGTTGGCCTCAACGTCCCGGCCACCGACCCGATCCACAAGGCGACGATCATTCCGCGCGGCCGTGCGCTCGGCATGGTGATGCAGCTGCCGGAACGCGACAAGATGTCGATGTCGCTGGAGCAGATGACCTCGCGCCTCGCCATCATGATGGGCGGCCGCGTTGCCGAGGAGCTGATCTTTGGCCGCAACAAGGTCACCTCGGGTGCTTCGTCGGATATCGATCAGGCGACCCGCCTCGCGCGCATGATGGTCACCCGCTGGGGCCTTTCGGAAGAGCTCGGCACGGTGTCCTATGGCGAGAACAATGACGAGGTGTTCCTCGGCATGCAGGTGAATCGCCAGCAGAACGTCTCCGAAGCGACAGCGCAGAAGATCGACCAGGAAGTGCGTCGTCTCGTCGAGGACGGCTACAAGGAAGCAACCCGCATCCTCACCGAGAAGCGCGACGATCTCGAAACGCTCTCCAAGGGCCTGCTTGAATACGAGACACTGAGCGGCGACGAGATCAAGGATCTGCTCGACGGCAAGAGGCCGAACCGCGAATCCGTGCTGGAGCCGACCGGCCCGCGCACCTCCGCCGTGCCGCCTGCCGGCAAGCCGCGTCCGCGCCCGGATTCGGGCATGGAGCCACAGCCGCAGGCGTAACGCCGGCCTGATGAAAATGCGAAACGCGGCCGAAAGGCCGCGTTTTTCGTTCCCGGGCGACAACCTCCACTTAAACCTTCCTCAAACTTCCATCGGCACTGTCGCCGCGTATTTCACCCGTCGCGGGGACCGCATGACGACGCCGTTGCATCTGACACCTTCCGGCCGCGGACCGATCCCGCCGGCTCTGGTGATGGTGTGCGCGGTTCTGGCAATCCTGCAGATCGTATTCTTCCCGCTCTATTACGGACGCGGCTGGATCTTGGAGGACGGCGGGCTTGGCTCGCCGACCGACTTTATCAATGTCTGGTCCGCCGGCCGCCTCGTACTCGATGGTCATCCGGCATGGGCCTATGACTGGGACATTCAGAAGAAGATTCAGGTCGCCGTGCTTGGCCAGGACTATCCCGGCAATTTCGCCTGGCACTATCCACCGCCGTTCCTGTTCATTGCGGCATTGCTCGCGAAGCTGCCTTATCCCGTCGCCTTCATCGGATGGGCTTGTATCAGCGCCGTTCCCTATCTCGTCGTCATGCGCGCGATCGTCGGCCGCCCGTTCGGGCTGTTGCTCGCGCTCGCATTCCCTGTGGTGTTCACCAATGTGCTGGTCGGGCAGAACGGCTTTCTCACGGCGGCGCTGATCGGCGGCCAGCTCGTGCTGCTGCCGACGCGACCGATCCTGGCAGGTACCTGCCTCGGTCTGCTCAGCTACAAACCGCAATATGGTGTGCTCTTTCCGCTCGTGCTGATCGCTGCCGTGCAGTGGCGGGCTTTTGTCTCTGCCGGGATCACCACCGTGGCACTCGCTCTTCTGTCGTGGTTCGCCTTCGGCACCGAAAGCTGGCAGGCATTTTTCAAATGGATGCCGATGTTCTCGCAGGCCTTCCTCGTGGAGGGGCGCGCACCATGGGGCAAGATGCAGAGCATTTTTGCGCTGGTACGCTATGTCGACGGCAGCGAGACGTTGGCCTGGACGCTGCAATGGATTCTCGTCGCCGTCGTTGCGTTGTCGCTCGTCTGGCTGTGGCGCAGCCGCGTGCGTTACGAGTGGAAGGCTGCCGCGCTTGCGGTCGGTGCACTGCTGACGACGCCTTATCTGTTTTTGTACGACGTCATGGTGCTGGCCGTCGCAGTCGGCTTCCTTGTTCGTGTCGGTCTGGCGGAGGGGTTTTTGAGCTACGAATTGCCGGTCATCGGCGCTGCTGCGGCGTTGCTGATCGGCTATTCCTTTCTTGGCGCACCCACCGGTTTTGGCGCAACGCTGCTGGTCGCAGCGTTGATCGCCGTCCGTGTGCATCGGTCTATTCGGCCCATGCCGAATTCAGAATGATGCTGCAGAAATTCGCGCGCTTGTAGGTGGGATCGCGCAGCTCAAGCACATCGGCCTTGACGTTACCGAACGTCGTGTCCGGCTTGTGGATGGTGCCCGCGGTGAAGGCATCGATGATGCCGTTCTTGAAATCGTGGCCGCGCGGATGACAGGCGCAGACTTCGTGACGCTGATGCGCCGTGAAGGCATCGTAGTCCAGACCCAGCACATCCATCTCGACACCGGCCGTGACCAGCGCGACCACAGGGCGCTTGTGCTTGGGGATACCCGGCGTCGTGTGAAGCGCGATCGCGTCCCAGACATCGTCGATATCGCGTTCATCGATATGATGACTGCGCAGAAAATCCGCAGCAGCGTTCGCGCCATCGACCTCGAAGCGTTCCTCCTTGCTGGCGTAGGGCGCCTGCAACCCCATGTCGTGAAACATCGCGCCGACATAGAGCAGTTCGAGATCGACCTTGAGCCCCTTGCGCTGGCCGGCGAGGGCGCCAAACAGGAAGACGCGATTGGAGTGGTGATACAGCAACGGGCTCTCGGTCTCGCGGACCAGCTCGTCTACCTGTCTGGCGAGGGCGCTGTCAGGCACGGTAATGCCGGCGATGGTCTTGCTCATGGCGGAAATCCTGGTTGTCGTTGCGGTGGGTCCCTTGTGATCCCACCTGCATCCTGTCGCAATCGAGCCGCGCCCAGCGAAACCGCCATTCGACCGTGATTTCCTGCCGCGAGGGCGCTATCTGTCGGTGGCCATTCGGTCTCCGTCATCAGTGGAACGAGCCCCGCCATGAAGTCCGTTGCTCTCGCGATCTTTCCCGGGGTCCAGGCGCTGGACGTTGCCGGTCCGCTCGACGTGTTCATGGAGGCCAACGGTTTTCTTGCTCCCGGCGAAGGCTACGAACTCACTCTGGTTGCGGCCGATTGCGTGCCACTGCGCGCATCGAACGGTTTGCGGATGTCCGCAGATGTCGCATTCGGCGATGCGCAAAAGGTTTGGGATCTCGTACTCGTTGCCGGTGGCCCGGATCTGCCGTCCGCGGATGCGGATCCGCAACTCACCGCGTGGCTCGCTCATACAGCGCCGCGGGCAGGGCGCTATGGCTCCGTGTGTACCGGCGCCTTTGCGCTCGGCCATGCCGGTCTGCTCGACGACAAGACCGTCACCACGCATTGGCAGAACGCGCCGCTGCTGGCGTCGCGATTCCCGAAAGCGTATGTAGAGTTCGACCGCATCTATAGCCGCGATGGCGCGCTGGTCACGTCGGCAGGCGTGACTGCGGGTATCGATCTCGCGCTGGCACTGGTTCAGGAAGATCATGGCGCGAAGGTTGCCCTGTCCGTCGCGAAGCGGCTGGTTGTGGTGGCACAGCGGCAAGGCGGTCAATCGCAGTTCAGCCCATATCTGGTGCCGCCAGCCGAGCCGGGATCGCCGATCGCGCGGGTACATGCACATGTGATGGGGCATCTCCGCGATGCCCATAGCGTCGATGCACTGGCGGATGTCGCCGGCATGAGCGCGCGCACCTTTGCGCGGGTGTTCAAGCAGGAGACGCAGATGACACCGGCTGACTTCGTCGAAGGCGCGCGGGTCGATGCCGCGCGCAACCGTCTCGAAGGGAGCGACCTTGCGCTGAAGGTCGTTGCCTATGAATGCGGCTTCAACACCGCGGAACATATGCGTCAGGTCTTCGTGCGGCGGCTCGGTTTGACACCCAGCCGCTACCGAGCCAACTTTCGGACCGAGTAGGGGTCAGGCGAGCCGCCACGAGCCAACGCAAGCAATTGTCCACGATACCAACAGCCACTCCAAATTTGTTGGACCGAACCAATTGCACGCTTGACACCTAGCCGCGGGTCACACCAAATATAGGCGTCACGGTCCGCCATGTCGCAAGACTTGGTGGCTAAGAGGGAAGCCGGTGAGAGCTGCGCGTAACTGCGCTCAAGTCCGGCACTGCCCCCGCAACTGTAAGCAGAGAGTTTGTGTCGATCGATGCCACTGGGGCCTCACGGCTCTGGGAAGGCGGAAACAAGCGCTTGATCTGCGAGTCAGGAGAACTGCCGGGACATCAGAAAACGTCCATGGGCGGGGTGTCCCAGCGGTCGCTTGCAGGCTTGTGCCGGCACGTCCGCCGGCATGCTGCAACGTCCCTCGGCCCCAGCCTCGAAAACTCGATGCATCTCACGGGGTCCTGCCGATGCCTTCCACGTCATACGCTCTTTCCAACGGTCACGACGCGGCCGTGCTTGTTTCCTCAAAGTCCGAATCCAATGTCGTGCCCGCGCGCGAGCCGTCGATGCAGGTGATCCGCCGCAACGGGACGGTGTCGCCCTTCGATGCCGGCAAGATTTCCGTAGCCATGACCAAGGCGTTCCTTGCCGTCGAGGGCAACACCGCCGCGGCGTCGCGCCGCGTCCATGAAGCCGTGGAGCAACTGACCGGCGAAGTGTTCGCCGCATTGACCCGGCGGATCGGCGAGGGCCGCACCTTCCATATCGAGGATGTACAGGATCAGGTCGAACTGGCGCTGATGCGCAGCGAGCATCACAAGGTCGCCCGCGCCTACGTTCTGTATCGCGAGGAACGCGCCCGTCGCCGTGCCGAGGAAGCCGCTGCCCAGGCTGCGCCCGCGCCGGCGATGCCGTCGCTGAATGTGACGCTGGCCAACGGCAGCCGCGTCCCGCTCGACGCAGCACGTCTCGCGCTCATCATCAACGAAGCCTGCGCCGGCCTCGACGGTGTCGAAGCCGCGCCGGTGCTCGAAGAAACCAAGCGTAATCTCTATGACGGCATCACGCCGGACGAACTGGCACTGGCCGGCATCATGGCCGCGCGTACGCTGGTGGAGCACGAGCCGAACTACACTTATGTCAGCGCGCGCCTGCTGCTCGACAAGCTGCGCACCGAAGTGCTGTCCTATGTCCACGGCGTCCAGTCCTATGCCTCGCAGGCCGATATGGGCGCGCGATATGCCGAATATTTCGCGGCCTATGTGAAGGTTGGCATCGAGGCCGAACTGCTCGATCCCGAGCTCGGCCGTTTCGATCTCAAGAAGCTCGCCGCCGCGCTGAAGCCGGAAGGCGATCTCCAGTTCCAGTTCCTTGGCCTGCAGACGCTTTACGATCGCTACTTCCTGCATGTGCAGGGCAACCGGATCGAATTGCCGCAGGCCTTCTTCATGCGCGTCGCCATGGGCCTCGCGCTGCGCGAGATCGACCGCGAAGCATGCGCGATCGAATTCTACAATCTGCTGTCTTCCTTCGATTTCATGGCCTCGACGCCGACGCTGTTCAATTCGGGCACGCAGCGCTCGCAGCTCTCCTCGTGCTACCTCACGACGGTGGCCGACGACCTGACCGGCATCTACGACGCCATCAAGGAGAACGCCCTGCTCGCCAAGTACGCGGGCGGCCTGGGCAACGACTGGACGCCGGTGCGCGCGCTCGGTTCGCACATCAAGGGCACCAACGGCAAGTCGCAGGGCGTCGTGCCGTTCCTGAAGGTGGTGAACGACACCGCGGTGGCGGTGAACCAGGGCGGCAAGCGCAAGGGCGCGGTGTGCTCCTACC
>JASBVG010000022.1 GCA_030147505.1 Tardiphaga sp. | reverse complement strand
AATAGTGCGGCGCGTTCACGCGCCGAAGCTCAACAGAAAAGAAGGCGCAGGCTGGCCCTGCGAGAAGGATGAAAAACATCTGACGCCGGGGCTGCCGCGAGTCCCGGCACAAGGGCTCGTTCAAAACGAGTAAGCCCAATGACGAATTTCTATCCACCGAACGGCGCCATCGATCTTGTGATCGAGCCACGCCCAACCATGCTCGACCTTGTGATCAAGGGCAGCGTCCCTCTGCCGACCGCGACACGCACCGACATGAAGCTGATGCGCTATCTGGCATCACTGATGCACAGCCGCGTAAGCCGCGATGTGCTGAACATGGCAGGCCTTCTAGCCGATAGCCTGTTGATCGAGACGCCCGCCGTCATCGTAAGAGCGACCGCCTGCGCCGCGCCGCTGTTTCTCCGTGAGGTGGAAGCCGAGGCGATCGCAACCCGGCATCCGGTATTGCTGCTGCGGCATTCGCAAGGCCATTCGGTCACAGATGTGAAGGTCGATCTCGCTTTGCCCGACGACGGCGATCTCCGATGGTTTCAGGACTATCGGCTGTTCTGCGGCCTCGCAGGCGACAACTGGCTCGTGCCCACTGGCGATGGCCCCTCGGTTCGATTGCTGCCTCACGGGCTCTTCCTGACCGAGCATTCGCCTTACGCCGACGACTGGGATCGGACGGCCGGCGTCGAGCGCGCCAGCGCGCATCTCAATATCCATTTGCGTGGAGACTGATCATGGAGATGAAAAAACGACCTGCACCCGATGGCCTCGATTTTGTACCCGTAGACGGTGGCAGCGATCCCAATCTCGTATTCGGGGTCGTCCGTCGTCGGATTGGAAAGGGAGCGATCCAGACCGCTCCTGCTTCCGTGCTGCGGCGTCTCTCGCCGGGGCGCAAGGCCGATGTGGCCGCACCATGGGAGCCTACCTGTTACCGCTGGGACGTCCTGCTTCCGCCGATGGCGCACGACGATTGCCTCGATCCAAAACGCCTGTGCGAGAAGTATGAGGAGCAAGCCTGTGAAGGTTTGAAGGATTTGCTCGTAATGATGACGATCCGCTTTCCCGACGCCGACCGGCTCCATGCCATCTGGGAAGACGTACGTGCATTTGCGCGCGCGCGCCTTTGCCTGGAGCGCAGTCTCGCCGTCATCGCCGCCTTCCACCTCCCTGTCCAGATCGGCTCGACCAACCCACCGCACATCCATCTGATGGCGCTCGCCAGAGAGCTCAAAAGCTACGGCTTCACCGACTTTGTTCGGCCGTTGGCGGCAGATCCCGGCAAGGCGATCTTCGCCGCAGAGTGGGCCGAATGGCAGGCGCGGCATGGGCGCGGCGCCGACGGCGCCTGACGAAGCGGCCTCTTGCCAGCGCGCGGCGACTGACGTCGCGAAATGCCATGAAAGAAAAAAAAGGTCCAGCTGTGGCTGGAGCGAATGAAGGAAAGCAGCCGCTGCCCAGCCAGCGCTGCCAACGAATGGATTGTACATGTCAAAATATCCCACCGCGACCGAGCGGGCCGAAGAAATGGAAACGCTGATGGCGGCGCTCGCCATCATCCAGGTCGCCGATCTCGATCTCGACGAAAAGCCGCCGATCCTGCCCGTGCAATGCGCGCATTATCTGATCGCTGCCGACGCCGATCTGCTCATCGTCCCTACCAAACCCTCGGCCGCTGGCGATCATCATGTCGTCGAGGAAATCATGTGCTTGTCGCGCTGCGACGCCCTGCTGGTCCACGTCGCACGCCCGAGCGCGGGCGAGAAGCGAGTGCTCGTAGACATCGGGATCGACGGCCTCGTTCCCGTCTGGTTCCGGGAGTATCGGCCCTGCCTGATCCAACGCGCACTCCATTTCGTGCCCGATCAGGATGCAAGCAAACCCGCATTCAAACTGACCAAGCACGGCCTGGAGCGGGCGGCCGACTTCGACGCCCTGAGCTCTGAGTGGCTCTGACCCGCGAAGAGAGGGGCCGCACTGACGAATATGAAAAGGAAGAAGATATGCTGGTGGGAAATATCGAGGTCTGGCCTTGGGGCCGTGAGGAGCGGAAGCATAGGATCGGCGAGATCACCGCCGGAAATATCGCAGGCGGCCGCATCTCTAGCTACGAGGTCCGCGTTCAACAGGCGGCCTACGCGCCCGAAGGCGTACCCGCGATCAATAGAGAATTCTTGCTGCTAAATCACGATCGCGGCGCCGGCGCACTGGCGCTCATTCGTGACGCGCTGCTCATTGCCGTGCCACTTCCCGAAAAAAGTTCCGGCAGGCCTGATACCGGGGCCGGGTCGATGACACCGGAGGGGTGAGGCGATGGATAAGCCCCCGGGTTCGCCGCGCTCTGGCTCCGCCGCCAATACTGATATCGTACGGTTTGCGATAGCTAACCGGCGCCGACTAAGCGGGCCTGGTCTGCGCGCCTTCGTTGCCATCGCCGATCTTTGGGGACTAACCGAGGAGCAGCGCCGACTGATCCTCGGCTATCCGGCTCGATCGACCTATCAGGGTTGGATCAAGAGAGCTCGCGAGCGTCGGAGTATAACCCTGAAGCTCGATGTTTTGATGCGGATTTCAGCGGTCCTCGGCATTTACAAAGGGCTTAGAATTCTCTTCGCCGACGACGATAAAGGTGTCGAATGGCTCCAGAGGCCTCATAAAGCGCGCGTTTTCGGTGGCGCGCCTCCGATCGAACTCATCACAAGTGGAACGCAGGACGCTCTTCTCACCGTGCGCCGATTCGTGGATGCCACCTGTGGCGGACTCTACATGGCCCCGTCGTGGGAAGATCGCGATAGGCCGCCCTATGACGATAGCGAGATCATATTCGGTGACACGGACGATTGAGGGCGCATCCGCCATACTTGTCTCGTCCCCTGATCGGATCATGCTGAATCGCGACGGAGCTTCCGCGCCATTCGCTCGTGCCTGATTGCGGCCTCGCGAAGCCGGACCGCCAGAAACGGATCGTCGGCCGCGCTCGATTTCAGTCGGGCGACGCGGGCCAGCTGTTCATAATAAATGGCGTCACGCACGGGCTCCATGTCCAGCCCGACATGGTTCGAAGCAACAAATAGCTAAGTGGCCCCTCAACTAAGAAATGCTAAGATTCAAATGGTAAAGATCCCGCCGAACCGTCGCAAGACTGCATATAAATCTCTTCGCAAGATCGCCGAGAAGCTGGGCGTTCCCTTTATCGTTCGTCCACCGGCAACGCCGCCGACGACGGACGGAGAGCAAGGTGAACGTGCAGATCCGAAACGTTGATTGAGCTGGACCGTTGTAAGCGTGTGCCGGTGATACATCCAAAGACGGACCTGGAGGACATCGGATATGATCTGACTTTCGCCTGATGCTCATTGTTTTGCTGAAATTACGGTTCGGCCCCGCTGCGCTAGCGACCCAGTGCAGCGGGGCAAGCTCAAGCGAGTGTGGCCTCTCTGGCTAAGCTGATTTCGTTTGAACCACGGATCATCCGTTCGGTCGACAACCGCTGGTCAACCGGATATTGCCCCACGAGCGCTACGGCTTCGTCTGCCGGGGCCGCTCAGCCACAAGTGTCCGAGCGGCACCCGATGATCAAAGCACATATTTGCTGAGATCGGTGTCGCCCACAATCTCCGAAAGCTGGCGGTCGACATAAGCGGCATCGATTTCGAGTGTCGTGCCGCCGACATCCTCGGCAGTGAAGCTGATTTCTTCCACCAACCGCTCCATGATCGTCTGCAGTCGGCGCGCGCCGATATTCTCGACCTTCTCATTGACCTCGGCCGCGAGCTTCGCGACGCGTGCGATGGCATCCTCGGTGAAGGACACCGTCACGTCTTCGGTGCCGAGCAGCGCCACATATTGTTCGGGCAACCCCGCTTTTGTTTCGCTCAAAATCCGGACGAAGTCGGCCTCGGTGAGCGCGCTCAACTCAACGCGGATCGGCAGCCTGCCCTGAAGTTCGGGAAGCAGGTCGCTCGGCTTTGCAACATGAAAGGCGCCGCTGGCGATGAAGAGGATATGGTCGGTCTTCATCGGGCCATATTTGGTCGCGACGGTGGTCCCCTCGATCAGCGGCAACAGATCGCGCTGAACACCCTCGCGGCTCACCGAGCCACCGCGTACGTCGCTGACCGCAATTTTGTCGATCTCGTCGAGGAAGACGATACCGTTCGCCTCTGCATCCGCAATTGCGACGCGCGCGACGTCATCCTGGTCGAGCCGCTTGTCCTGCTCTTCCTCGATCAGCCGCGTCGCCGCCTCGATCACCTTGA
>JASBVG010000124.1 GCA_030147505.1 Tardiphaga sp. | reverse complement strand
AGGACGTGTTCTTCCTGACGGGCACCGACGAACACGGTCAGAAGATGGTGCAGACGGCGGCGCGCGAAAACCTGCCGGTTACCGAACTCGCCACGCGCAATGCCGCTCGCTTCAAGGAGATGGATGGCGTCCTGAACATCTCCTATGACCGCTTCATCCGCACCTCCGAGGAGCAGCATCATCGCTCGTCGCAGGAGCTGTGGAAGCGGATGGAAGCGAATGGTGACATCTATCTCGATAGCTATGCCGGCTGGTATTCCGTCCGTGATGAAGCCTATTATGCCGAGGATGAGACCACCGTCGGCGAGGACAAGGTCCGCCGTGGCCCGCAGGGGACGCCGGTCGAGTGGGTCGAGGAGTCCAGCTACTTCTTCCGGCTGTCGAAATATGAAGACAAGCTGCTCGCGCTTTACGAGTCCACCGATTTCATCGGGCCGGAATCCCGCAAGAATGAAGTCACGAGCTTCGTCAAAGGCGGCCTGAAAGACCTGTCGATTTCGCGCACCACTTTCGACTGGGGCATCAAGGTGCCCGGCAACGACAAGCATGTGATGTATGTCTGGGTCGATGCGCTGACCAATTACATCACCGGCGTCGGCTTCCCCGACGAGGCCGACAGCAACTGGAAATACTGGCCCGCCGACGTCCACATCATCGGCAAGGACATCATCCGTTTCCACGCAGTGTATTGGCCGGCCTTCCTGATGTCGGCCGGCATTCCGGTGCAGAAGCGCGTCTATGCCCATGGCTTCCTGTTCAACAGGGGCGAGAAGATGTCGAAGTCGGTCGGCAATGTCGTTGATCCCTTCAATCTTGCCGAGCAGTATGGCGTCGATCAGCTGCGCTATTTCCTGCTGCGCGAAGTCTCGTTCGGGCAGGACGGCAGCTATAGCCACGAAGCCATCGTCAACCGCACCAATGCCGATCTCGCCAATGATCTCGGCAATCTCGCCCAGCGTTCGCTGTCGATGATCGCCAAGCAGTATGGCGGCGCGCTGCCGAAGCCGGGCGAGTTCAGCGACAACGACAAGGCGATCCTCGCTCAGGCCGACGCCATGCTGGAGCAGGCGCGAAGCGCCATGGCGACGCAGCAGATCCATCAGGCGCTGAATGCGATCTGGGCCGTAGTCGCGGAGGCCAATCGTTATTTTGCGGGCGAGGCACCATGGGCGCTGGCCAAGACAGATCCGCAGAAGCAGGCCACGGTGCTCTACACCACGGCGGAAGTGGTGCGTCAGGTCGCGATCCTCGCGCAGCCGGTGATGCCGGCCTCCTGCGCCAAACTGCTCGACGTTCTCGGCATTGCCGAGGATGCGCGCAATTTCGCGGCCATCCCGACCCGCATCAAGCCGGGTACGCAACTGCCGACCCCGACTGGAGTGTTCCCGCGCTATGTCGAGCCGGCCGCGAGCTGAAGAGTTTTCGGAATGCTCGTCGATAGCCACTGCCATCTCGACTTCCCGGATTTCGCCGAGGACCTCGACGGTATCGTTGCCCGCGCGGAAGCTGCGGGCGTCGGTAAGCTGGTGACGATTTCCACCCGCGTCCGCCGTCTGCCGGCGCTGCTGGCCATCGCCGAACGCTTTCCGAATGTCTATTGCTCGGTCGGCACCCATCCGCACAATGCCGACGAGGAAGACGGCCTTTCCGCGGACGAGCTGATCGAACTGACGAAGCATCCGAAAGTGATCGCGCTCGGCGAAGCCGGGCTCGATAATTTCTACGAGCACGGCTCATCCGCGGCGCAGGAGAGGGGCTTTCGCGCCCATATCGCAGCAGCCCGCGCCACCGGTCTGCCGCTGGTGATCCACACCCGGGAAGCCGACGAACAATGCGGCGTCATTCTCGAGGACGAGATGGCGAAGGGCGCTTTCAAGGCCGTGCTTCATTGCTACACAGGCGGCCGCGAGCTGGCGATGAAGGCGCTCGACATGGGGCTGTCGATCTCCTTCACCGGCATCATCACCTTCAAGAAGTCGCAGGAACTGCGCGATCTCGCTGCGGAGCTCCCGGCCGACCGCATCATGGTCGAGACCGATGCGCCATATCTGGCGCCCGGCAAATGGCGTGGTAAGCGCAACGAGCCGTCCTATGTGGTGGAGACCGCCAAGGTGCTCGCCGAAACGCGCGGTGTTTCTTACGAACAATTCGCCAAGCAGACCACGGACAACTTCTTCCGCCTGTTCAGCAAGGCCTCGCGCGAAGGCAGTGCCGCATGACACTGGCGCTCACGATTCTCGGCTCGGGATCGTCAGCAGGCGTGCCGCGCCCGGCGCTGGGTTGGGGCGCCTGTGATCCCACAAATCCAAAGAACCGTCGCCGCCGCTGCTCCATGATGGCGGAGCGCATCGGGCCGGATGGCGTCACGCGCGTCATCATCGACACCTCGCCGGATTTGCGCGAGCAACTGATCGACGCCGAAGTCGATGACATCGATGCCGTGTTCCTGACTCACGAACACGCCGACCAGACCCATGGCATGGACGACCTCCGCTCCGTGGTGCTGAAGCGCCGCAAGCGCATTCCCGTCTATATGAACGCCTCGACGGCGACAGACATCATGTTGCGTTTCGGCTACTGCTTCCAGTCGCCACCGGGTAGCGACTATCCGCCGATCCTCGACCGTCTGAGTATCGAGGCCGGCGAGAGCCGGACCATCGCGGGGAAGGGCGGCGACCTCACGCTGACGCCGTTCCTGGTCCAGCACGGCAATATCCCCGCGCTCGGTTATCGGGTCGGTAACACCGCCTATTCGCCCGACCTGAACGACATTCCGGAGCAGAGCTGGTCCGCGCTCAAAGGCCTCGATCTCTGGATCGTCGACGGCCTGCGCTACGCCCAGCATTCCAGTCATTTCAGCCTGAGCGACGCGCTGTCATGGATTGAGCGCTTCAGGCCGAAGCGTGCCGTCATCACCAACATGCATGCCGACCTCGATTACGAGGCGGTGCGACAGGCCGTGCCGGAGGGCGTGGTGCCCGGCTTCGACGGGATGCGGCTCACGATCGGCTAGCCGCCGTAATGTTGCTGCAACCGACCTACACGACACTCGCTTGCCGGCCGGGACTGAGGTGTTGCATGCGCTTGTTGTTGGTGGAAGACGAACTGGAGATGGCCACTGCTCTGACCTCGGCGCTGGAGCGGCACGATGCCGTCACCGATCACGTTCCGACGCTCGAAATGGCGATCAGTGCCATCGCCGACAGGATGCATGACGTCATCCTGCTCGATCGCCAGCTGCCGGACGGCGACGGCATCGCTTTGATCAGGCATCTGCGCGATCGCGACTATCAGGTACCTGTTATCGTCATCACCGCGCGCGGTACGATCCCCGAACGCATCGGCGGGCTCGATCACGGCGCCGACGACTACATCACCAAGCCATTCGCGATCGAGGAACTGCTCGCGCGCATTCGTGCGGTGCTCAGGCGGCCGGCGCAGCGACAGCCGATCCAGGTGCGCATTGGCCAGCTCGTTTTCGATCTCGGCGAGCGACAGGCTGCCGTCTCCGGCGCAGTGCTCGATCTGCCGCGACGCGAATTGCTCGTGCTCGAGGCGCTGGTGCGTCGCCAGGGACGCACGGTGTTGCGTAGCACGATCGAGCAGGCCGTCTACAATTACGACGACACCATCCAGTCCAACGCGCTGGACTCGCATATCTCGCGTCTGCGGAAGAAACTGGCGGACGCCAGCGCCGGCGTCGAGATCCACGGCATTCGCGGCGTCGGCTATCTGCTGCGGCCGAGCCCATGACCAATCGTCCGCGGCCTCGTTCCCTTCGGCGACGGCTGATCGTCCAGCTGCTGCTGTTTCAGGCCGGCGTTCTCATCATCCTCGGCACCGTCTTCGTGGCCTATCTCGTTCAGGCCAGTGAGAGCGGCTATCTCCTCGACCCGAAGTTCACCGAGGCTGTGGCGCGTGCGATCCAGCGCGAACCGAGCGGCTCCTTGCGGGTGCAGGAAACCGGGGAGCTGGCCGAGCTGCGGAAGGATGTCCCGGATCTCTGGTTCATCGCGCGGAACGACGCCGGAGAAATCGTCGAGGCAGGCGAGATTCCCGATGTGTATCGGCAGCTCGCGCAGCATATGGACCGCATCACATTTGCCGATATCCGTGACACCGTTCCGCCATTCTCCCTGCTGGCGATCGTTCGGCGCGTCACGGGGCCCGAAGGCGATTTCGTCGTCGCCGGCAAGGGGCGCCGCCTGAATACGACATACGCCCTCGTTATTCTGGCCAATCTGCTGGTCATACCGCTCATCGTCTTGCTCGCGATCATCACCGCCATTGTCATTCCTGTGATCGTAGGGCGATCGTTCTCGCGATTGGCTTCGGTCGCGCAAGAAGCCAAGACAATCGACGTCGTGAAACGCGGCTATCGTCTGCCTGAGTCCGACGTTCCTTCCGAAATCGTGCCGATGGTCGAAGCCATCAACGGCGCACTCCAGCGTCTCGACGACGGTTATGAGCGTCAGCGCCGCTTCATATTGGACGCCGCCCACGAGCTCAGGACGCCGATCGCGATCCTGCAGACCCGTCTGGCGGCGATGCCGCCGGATCCGTTCAAGACGCGCTTGCAGAACGACGCCGCGCGCATCGCCGGCCTCGCCGAGCAGCTGCTCGACATGCAGCGGATCGACCGCGAGCAGACGCATTTTCACCCGCTCGATCTGGTCGCCCTGTGTCGGACCGTCGTGGCCGATCTCGCTCCGCTCGCCATCGCCACAGGATACGAGCTCTCGCTCGAGGAGCCGAGCAGGCCGGTCATGGTCATGGGTGACGCGGGCGCACTCGAGCGGGTAGTGGCCAACCTCGTTCAGAATGCGATCGAACATAGCGGCGGGCAGGGTAGGATCGACGTAACCGTCGATATATCGGGAACGGTGGAGGTCGCGGATGACGGCCCCGGCATTCCCGCTGCCGAACGCGAAAACGTGTTCGCGCCGTTCCATCGGCTGCAGCCGCGCGATCATGGCGCAGGTCTTGGATTAAGTCTCGCGAGGGAAATCGCGCATCGCCATGGCGGTCAGATCTCCATCATCGATCAGCCGCGCGGCGGTGCCTGCTTCCGATTGATGCTGCGGTTGGCGACGCGCGAAACGGTTGCCGTTTGAAGCAACACGGAGGAATGCGGTCGTTGCAAGAAAAGACAGCAGCGACCGGAACGCTCAATGTAGCCGCAATGGAGGCGTGCGAATCTCCTTTCATCCCGGTGCTGAACAGCGCAGATGCGCATTCAGCGTACCGGCTCTGCAATGGAGTCTTGTATGTCGCGTATCACGTTCATTGTTGCCCTTCTTGCCTGCGTGGCGCCCGTTGTGGCGTCTGCTTCGGATGTCGGCGGCCGATATTATCGCGAACGTGTTTCTGCACCCGCTTACTATGATCCGCCGGCATACCGCTGGGAGGGTCTGTATCTCGGTGTCCATGCAGGTGGAGATTTCGCGCGAGGATTCAACTTCTCCGCGGACGGCGTTGGGTTCGTTGGCGGCGGGCAGGCTGGTTACAATATGCAGTTCGGGCCTGCGGTCGTCGGCGTGGAGATCGAAGGCTCTAATCTTGGTAGCGCGCAACGGCAGGTCGGCGGCGTTTCGGTGGATCAGAACTGGCGCGTGGCTGGCAAGGGGCGCCTCGGCCTCAGTTTCGATCGTTCGCTGATCTATGCGACGGTCGGCTACGCATTGACCGAATTCGAAGCGCCACGCTTCTCGGGCGTCACCGATGGTTGGAAGGGCGGATACCTCATCGGTGGCGGGATAGAGCAGGCCTTCGCTGGCGGCCTCTCGGTCAGGGCTGAGTACAATTATGTGGGGCCATCTGGCGTCGAAGCGAGGCTCCCCTTCGGCCGCACCATCGAATCCGACGGAGACCATGTCCTCAAGGTCGGCCTGAATTACCGCTTCTGATGGCGTCTCGTCGACCATGTGAATGCACCTCGTCCCGTCGATGCCCCGACGGGGCAATCGTTGGAGGGAGAAACGAATGGATGGTGAGATTGTGTCGATTGTAATCGTCTTCGTGTTCTTCGCGGCGGTCGCGTTCTCTGCCATCGATGCGCTGTTGAGGGCACTGGGCCGTCTCGCACAGGTTCGGGAGGAGCGATGACGATGCGGCGAATCCGATACAATATTGAGCCGGATCGGATCATCATCGCGCTGATCGGCGCCGCAACGATCAACCTCCTCACCATCTCCGCATATCCGCTCGTGGACGCGCGCGCATCGGTGGTGTTCGACGACAACATCGCGAAGCCTTCGGCTCCTACAAGCATCGACGACGGACAAGATCGGCAGAAGATACGTCTCGCAAATGATCTGCCGCTGCCTTGCCGTGATGGCCGCTTCAGCGACGGTCGGCCACGAAGCTGCAAGGAGTTGCTGCGATGGATGCATGATGAGGAAAATCGGCAGCACACGATCGATCCTCGCGACCGAAATCATCCATGCCGTGATGGCCGCTCGAGTGACGGCTATCCTCGGACCTGCGACGAGCTGATGAAATCGTTGCGCCGCACAATGTGAAGCACAGACGGAGCGTGCGTTCAGCGCGTGTTCAGCGGCTTTCCGGCAGTGTTCGACGCGAGATGTGACGGATTGTCTGCGATGTAACGGAGAAATCCTTTGTGCAGCGCCACATTAAACTCCGGCAAGGGCGCTTGCTGAGAAGCAATGTGCTCATACGTTCAAGTCAACAGACGAAAGGAGCGGAGGATGTCGAAGACACTCGTTCTGATCATCGCTGCACTGGCGGTGTCCATATGTCTGGGCATCGGCGTCAATGCGAAACATTTTGCCGTCGATCAGCAAGTCGTGCAGATGAGGCGATCTGCCTGATGGGCGAATGCCGCCCCGATCCGACCGGTGGATGGACGCTTCAAACAGCCTGCGCTGCGAGCGCTTTCATGGCGGCGTTTTCGAAGATTGCCTCGCCAGCCTCGTTTCCATGCAAAGCGATCTCGGCAGCGATGGAGCGGCCGATGTCACGCTGATCGACATTACCGAACCTGCCGGGCACGAACCGTCCCAGCCACTCGACATATGTCGGCGTATGCGCGTTACCGACAATGATACCCGGGCGAAAGATCGCAAGTCGGCGGAATCCGATGCTGCGCAGATTGTCTTCCTTCATGCCCATGACGCGGATATAGCGGAACCGGCTCCGGGCTGTGCTGCCTACTGCCGAGAGCAGACAGAACTGCTCGATCCCGGCATTATGGCAGCCGCGTGCAAAGGCGCCGACGACGCCGAGTTCAAGCCGCTTCAGCTCATCTTCGCTCCAACGCATCGAACCTGAACCGACACCCACACAGCTCACAGCGCTTGCAGATCCCTGGCTCAGGACGTCGCGGGCAATGGCCGCTGTGCGTTCGCCAAAGCCGGATGCGCCGGTATCGCAAACGATATTACGCACCCGCGACGGTGCCACGATGGGGGTGCGGGTGATCATCACCACTTCACGGCATTTCGGTATCGCCAGCAACGCCGCGACGGCGGCGCCACCGACTTGCCCGGTCCCGCCGAGGACGATGGCGGCGAAGTCCTGCGTCATGAAGCGTCCCCGATTTCATTGACAAAACGATACGGGCGCATCGCCGATGGGCTCAGCTATTGAAAGACCCTGTCGATTTTACCTGATCCCGCAACAGGAATTTCTGAATCTTGCCCGTGGATGTTTTCGGGATCACTCCGAACACCACGGCCTTCGGCGTCTTGAAGCCCGGCATCTGTTCGCGGCAGAAGGCGACGATCTCGGCTTCGCTGGCTTGAGCCTTGTCCTTCAGCTCCACGAAGGCGCACGGCACTTCGCCCCATTTGGCATCCGGCTTGGCCACCACGGCCGCGAACAGCACAGCGGGGTGCTTGTAGAGCACATCCTCGACCTCCACCGACGAGATGTTCTCGCCGCCGGAAATGATGATGTCCTTGGAGCGGTCCTTGATGGTCACATAGCCTTCGGCGTCGAGCACGCCGAGATCACCGGTGTGAAACCAGCCGCCTTCAAATGCCTCGCGCGTGGCCTTCTCGTTCTTGAGATAGCCCTTCATCACGATGTTGCCGCGGAACATGACCTCGCCGATGGTCTCGCCGTCGCGCGGCACCTCCTGCATGGTCTCGGGATCGATCACCGTGACGCCTTCCTGCAGGTGATAGGGCACGCCCTGGCGGCGCTTCAATCTGGCGCGTTCGTCGGCGGGCAGGGCATCCCAACCGGGCTGTTCGGCGCAGACTGAAGCGGGGCCATAGACCTCGGTCAGGCCGTAGACATGGGTCAGCTTGATGCCGATTTTCTCCGCGCCAGCCAGCACCGCCATCGGCGGCGGTGCACCGGCGATCGAGCCCTGGATCAGAGCGCCGCCGGAATAAGTCGGCGCGTCCGGGGCATTGATCAGCGTGTTGTAGACGATCGGCGCACCCGACATATGCGTCACGCCGTGTTCGCGCATCAGCGCAAAGATCTTGGTCGGGTCCACCTTGCGCAGGCAGACATTGACGCCGGCACTGGCTGCCACGGTCCAAGGGAAGCACCAGCCGTTGCAGTGGACCATCGGCAGGGTCCAGAGATAGACCGGGTGCTGGCCAAGGCCGGCGGCAAGGATGTTCGAGACGGCGTTGAGATAGGCGCCGCGGTGGTGGGTCACGACACCCTTGGGATTGCCCGTGGTGCCCGAGGTGTAGCCAAGTGCGATGGCGTCCCATTCGTCGAGCGGGAAGGCCGATTCGAAATCCCGGCTGCCGGACGTCAGGACATCCTCATATTCGAGTTCCCCGATCCGGCTGCCGCCCGTGAAGGCGACATCGTCGACATCGATGACGAACGGTTTCGGACCGTTCATGAGGCCGAGTGCATCGCTGATGACAGCCGAGAACTCCGGATCGACCAGCAGGACCTTGGCGCCGCCATGGTCGAGCTGGAATGCGATGGCGGCGGCGTCGAGACGGATGTTGAGCGCATGGAGGACGGCGCCCGCCATCGGGACCGCGAAGTGAGCTTCATTCATCGCCGGAATGTTCGGCAACATCGCCGCGACGGTGTCGCCGCGCCCGATGCCGCGGCCGGTGAGCCAGGAGGCGAAGCGCCGGCAGCGCTCATAGGTCTCGGCCCAAGTGAAGCGGCGGCCTTCATAGACGGTGCTGGTCAGGGTCGGATACACCGCCGCACTGCGCTTCAGGAAGCTGAGCGGTGATAACGGAACGAAGTTGGCAGCGTTCTGGTCGAGGCCGACGCTGTAAGCGCCCTGATCGGGTATCATGATGGACTCTCGTCTATATTTCAGTAAGATATTCGAGATATCTCACATAGCAGTTCAAGGATGGAACGATCTTCCAAAATAGATTAATGGGCAATTATAACTTTCTGATATTTCTACTGATTAGAGAAATCCAATCGAAATCCAGGGGAAAATCGCCACGATGATCAGGCCGACCAGCAGCGCTAGCAGATAACCGAGGATAGGCCGGATTCCCTCCGCCGGATCGACGCGTCCGATCGCACAGGCGGCATAATAGCCGACGCCGAAGGGCGGCGCGAATAGACCGATACCCATCGCGAGGATGACTACCATGGCATAGTGGACCTCGTGGACGCCGACCAGTCGGGCGATCGGGAACAGCAGGGGGCCGAACAACACGATGGCCGGGATGCCCTCGAGCACGCTGCCGAGGATGATGAAAGCGACAATCGACACAGCGATGAAGGTGGCACCGCCGCCGGGCAGGCCGGTCATGGCCGCCGCCAGCGAGCGCGAGAAGCCCGACTGGGTCAGGCCCCAGGCCATGCCGGTGGCGGTTCCGATGATCAGCAGGATGGCGCCCGAGAGACAGGCGGTGTCCACCAGCATTGGCTTCAACCGACTCCAGTCGAACTGGCGATAGATCAGGAGGCCCGCCAGCACGGCATAGACGATCCCGATGGTGGAAACCTCAGTGGCCGTGGCCACGCCCTCCACGACCGCCGCGCGGATCACGAATGGCAGCGCGATGGCCGGCAGCGAGATGATGAAGGCTTTGCCGATCTCGGCGCCGCTCGCCCGCTTCACATGGCTGAGATCCTCGCCGCGATAGCGCCACCAAACGAGGATGCCGAGGGTGATCGCCAGCACCACGCCGGGCAGGAGGCCGCCGGTGAACAGCGCCGAGATCGAAACGCCGGTGACCGAGCCGATGGTAATCAGCACGAGGCTGGGCGGAATGGTTTCAGTCTGCGCGCCGGTGGCCGAGAGCAGGGCGACCAGATCGCCCGGCTTGGCGCCGCGTTCCTTCATTTCCGGAAACAACACCGGCGCCACGGCAGCCATGTCGGCGGCCTTGGAGCCGGAAATGCCGGACACGAGATACATGGCGCCGATCAGCACGTAATGCAGGCCGCCGCGAACATGGCCGAGCAGGCTGGCCAGAAACGCCACCATGGCGCGCGCCATGCCGGTCATTTCGATCAGCAGGCCGAGGAACACGAACAGCGGCACCGACAGCAGAATGAGGTGGCTCATGCCCTCATCCATGCGGCCGACCAGCACCATGATCGGGGTGCGCGTGGTCAGCGCCATGTAGCCGAAGATCGCGAGGCCGAATCCGAAGGCGATAGGCACGCCGGCAAAGACGCAGAGCGCCACGACGCCGACGAAGAAGATGATCAGGTTGAGATTGCCGAGCGTGCGCAGCAACGGCTCGGCGAGCCAGAACACGCCCATGATGGCGACGACGGTGCCGAGCGCCATCAACACGGTGCGGGTCTGCCCGTAGCGCAGCAGCCGCAGCACCGCGAACAGGATCATCAACGAGATTCCGACCGGTAATGCAGCAGCGCGAAAACTGTTGGCGATCTGCAGCGCCGGGGTCGTGATGTAGCTTTCCTCGTAAGCGTATTCGTAGGACGGTGCGACGATCATCAGCAGGAACGCCAGCGCGGAGCAGGTCGCCACGACATCGAGAAAGGCCCACAATTTGGGGCCCACGGACGCGACCAGCGCCGTCATCCGCATATGCTCGCCGCGCCGGAACGCGACGGCGGAGCCGAGCATGGCGAGCCAGAGGAACAGAATGGACGAGAGTTCGTCCGACCAGATCAGCGGCCGGTGGAAGCCGTAGCGGGCGACCACGCCGATGAACAGGATGATCACCTCCGCCACCACCAGCAGCGCCGCCGGGATCTCGACGAGATGTCCCAGGAAACGATCGATGGAGGTCAGGATGGCGTCGCGGCGGGAGAGGGGCGCCCTCTCCGCTGTCGCCGCCCCGCTTTCCAGAGCGGAGATGTCATGCGCTGTCATGGTCTGTCCGATCAGCCGAGCTTGCCGACGGATTTCTCCAGGATGGCCCAGGCTTCGTCGCCGTATTTACCCTGCCATTCCTTGTAGAAGCCCGCCGACTTCAGCTTGTCGCGGAACGGGCCGGGTTCGAGCTCATTGAAGGCAAGACCCTTGGATTCCAGTTCGCCGCGCAGGCTGGCATTCAGCTTGGCGACGTCCTCGCGCTCCTTCATGCCGGCGGCATTGATGTTCTTCGCGACGATGTCGCGGAGATCGGCGGGTAGGCGTTCCCAGGCGCGGCGGTTGGCGAGGAACCAGTAGCCGTCCCACATGTGATTGGTCAGCGAGCAGAATTTCTGCACTTCGTAGAATTTTGCGGTCGAGATGATCGCCAGCGGATTCTCCTGGCCCTCGACGACCCGTGTCTGCATGGCCGAATAGACTTCGCTGATATTGATCGAGGCCGGCGCACTGTCGAACGCCTTGAACATCGAGGTCCACAGCGGCGACACCGGCACGCGAATCTTAAAGCCCTTGAGGTCGTCCGGCGTCTTGATCGGCCTGGTCGAGGACGTGATCTCGCGGAATCCGTTGTCCCAGATCTTGTCCATGACCACGAGATTGGCCTTGGTGATTTCCTTGCGGATGTAAGCGCCGAGATCGCCGTCCATGGCCTTCCAGACGGTGTCGTAATTCGGGAACGCAAAACCGATGCCGTTGATCGACGCGGCCGGCACCAGCGTCGCCAAAATCAGGCCCGACAGCGTGAAGAACTCGACGCCGCCCGAACGGATCTGGCTCAGCATGTCGGTGTCCGAACCGAGCTGGTTGTTCGGGAACACCTGCAGGTCGACCTTGCCATTGGTTTCGGTCTTGATCGCCGCCGACATCTCGCGGGCGCGGATATTCATTGGATGCGTGTCAGGCAGATTGTTCGCGTATTTGTAGACATATTCCGCCTGCTGGGCGCGGGCCACCCAGGGCATGCCGACGCCGCCGAACGCGGTGGCCGCGGCCGAGGCCTTCAACAGAGTTCGGCGTGAAATGGTCATTTTGTTTCTCCCTGCCGCATCGTTCTGGGTTTTTGTGATGCCAGCGCCTCTTGTCGTTTCGACATCATGCGCGGTCAAGCCCTTTCGCCCTGCGGAAGGCCTCGACTTTGGATGGCCTTTGGTGAAAACCATCGCCACAAGAATGATGCGGCAACGCCGCAAGGCTGCCGCAGGAAATGTCAGGAAAACCGCATGAACAAGGATCAGGGCGTCGCGATCATCACCGGCGGAGCATCGGGAATCGGTCTCGCGATCGCCAGAGCGGCCGTAGGTGAGGGGTGGAAGGTCCTCCTCGCCGACCTCACCCAGCCTGCTCTGGATGCTGCCAAGGCTCAGGTCGACGCCATCAAGCCCGGCGTCACCCGGACCGTGGTCATGGACGTCGCCAACGAGGATGCCGTTATTGCCGGGCTGAAGGATTGCGAGGCCGATTTTGGCCCGGTCCGCGGGCTCGTGAATTCAGCCGGAATCGGCCGCCAGGTGCCGTTCTTCGAGACCTCAGTGAAACTCTTCCGCGAAATCCTCGACATCAATCTGGTCGGCAGCTTTGCCGTGGCCAAGGAAGCCGCACGGATGATGAAGGCCCATGGCGGCGGCGCCATCGTCAATGTGGCGTCGGTGTCCGGCATCCGCGGCAATATCGAGCGCTCGGCCTATGGCGCGTCCAAGGGCGGCGTGATCACGCTGACCCAGGTGATGGCCTGCGAACTGGCGCCGCTGAACATCCGCGTCAATGCCATCGCGCCGGGTCCGTTCGAGACGCCCATGGTCCAGGAGATGCACACGGCGGCAACCCGCGCAGGCTGGATGCAGGTCGTGCCGCAGCGACGCTACGCCGAGCCCGATGAGGTCGCTGGCGCGGCGCTGTTCCTGCTGGACGGCAGCAAGTCAAGCTTCGTGACGGGCCACGTGCTGAACGTGGACGGTGGCTTTGCTGCACACGGGCTGCTGCCGAAATATCCATGATGGCGAACGCCGATTGTTGCCGGATTTGAGAGCATTTTGAGCTAAGCTGTTCATATCGCTACGGGATAATATATTCCATAATATACCTTATGCGAATTTTCGATATGCTTCGATCTGCGCCCCTGCGTATCCCACGTCCCACGAGTTTGAAACGCACCCGTCAAAATGAAAGCCCCGCCAGTCATGGCGGGCTCGCGCGTTCTGTGGCCTTTTTCCAGCCTATCCCGCGATCAACTCGATCGCCGGTTCGCGCTTGCCGCGCCAGATCATCCGATAGACGCTTCCTTGCGCAACCGACTGGACCGCGTGCGGAAACAGCGCCGCCAGGCAGGTTCCACCCGGATTGCGGACGGACGGATAGATGATGCCGTTAAGGCCGCGAGCCATGGCAGCCGCGGCCAGTGCATTACCGACGGGATACCCAACGGTCTTTTCCGGGTGCAAGGCTTGGTGCGTCGGATGCGCCCGAAGGTCGACGAATTCGCCAGCGAAGCTTGCGAACATCTCTGCGTATTCAACGATGGCGTTCAAATTTCCGACGGCCTCGAGCGCATTTGTCAAATGGAAGCCGACTTCAGCCAAACTGGTTTCGACCTCGAACCCGGCATACCAGGCGCCACGGTCCGCGCCGTTGAAACGGTTCGGTTCGCGAGGCTTGGCATAGGCGAACGATGCGTTGATGAAGTGCGCGTGCGGCACACCGTAGAGGAGTTCGTAGGACTGAACCTCACCTGCCCCACGAGCTTGCGCAATCCTTCGGTTACTCGTGGCTCCCTCGATCTCGCTCAATGCATCCAGCTCTGACTCGTCGACCAAGTCGAGCATCACGGACTGACGAAGCCGGGCGGTCGCTACGAGGCGAACCGTCCGCTCGATTGCGTGGCGGCTGATCGTCAATCCTTCGAGCATCGATCAAAGGCCGCCGCGCACCGCATCGACATAGCGCCGGGTTTCGAGCATCAGCGGAATGCCGCCTGCGATCATCGCTTCAACCGGCGACCGCCGCTGGAAGATCGGACCGGAATTGGTCAACTTCGGCCAGCGAAAAGCCATGTCGTCGGCGAACAGAAGCCGTAGTCCCTTGTGAATGCCTATTGCAGCCGAGGCGCGTGTGAGCTGATCCTGCGACAGCGGTTGATCCCACGAACCTCGCTTGATCCGGTCCCACGTGCTTTCCGAGACGCCGAGCAACATCGCAGCTTCCGCATTAGTCAGCGCCCAATGCTCGACGATCTTCCGGAATGCCTTGATGGCGACAGGCGACAGCCGTTCGCGATCCGGCGCTTTCGTGAATGTCTGGACATCGATTGGGGTCACAGCAGGCTGTGCCCCGAACGTAGCAATTTGCGCCATGACGACCTCCTTCACACCCCGAATAGAGGTATAGTCAATTGGTGCGATGTCAAGCGTCAATTGACGTTTTCTGAGGTGCGCGGCGCTGTCGGGCAACCGGCCGCCGGTACGCGGTGATCCGAAAAATTACACAACATCAAACGCTTATAAACATGGGCGTCGGTGCCTTGACCGTCTCCCCTATTTGACGATGGCCTCGTAAACCAGCGTTTTCAGGATCGGCTGGATGCGGCCACGTTGGGTTGGCGTCTGCACCATGAAGATCATCACCATGTCGTGGTCGGGATAGGTCCAGAAATAGGTCCCGGCCGCGCCGCCCCAGGCCATTTCACCGACAAAGCCCGGCACGCCGTCTTCGCCCGGTCCCGTGCGCACACCGAAGCCGAGGCCGTAACCGAAGCCGGCGCCGGGATAGTAATAAGCCCAAGGTTTTACGTCGGTTGCGGGTGACACCTCATTCTTGCGCATGAGCGCGACGCTTTCGCGCTTGAGAATGCGCTTGCCGTCGATCTCACCGCCATTGAGCAGCATCTGCAGGAAGCGCGCGTAATCGCCTGTGGTGCCGACCAGGCCGCCGCCTCCAGACTCCCATTTGCGCTTGATGGTCGGGTCGCTGATGGTCTCGTTGCCGATGATGCGATCGGTCGGCAATGGCTGCGCGATACGCGAGGCTTTTGCGGGATCAAGGACATAGTAGCTGGTATCGACCATGCCGACCGGATCGAGCAGGTACTGTCTTTCGAAGTCGTGGAGTGACATGCCGGATGCGACTTCGATGACGCGGCCGAGCACATCGGTGGAATGGCCGTAATCCCAGACGGTTGCGGGCTGATATGCGAGCGGCAGTTTGGCGAGGCGGTCGGCAAAGTCGCGATTGTCGAAATCGCTGTCGAACAATCCGGCTTTCAAATAGAGCTGCGTGATCAGACCGAGATCGGTGAAGGCCGAACTGATTCCGGAGGACTGGCGCATCAGATCGAGTACGGTGATCGGCTTCAAGGCCGGCGAAAAGTCCAGATACTTGTTACCTTCGGCGTCGGTCTTTTCGGTTGCGACCTGCGGATGGGCAAAGGCCGGAATGTAGTTCGAGACGGGATCGTCGAGTTTCAGTCTGCCCTGCTCCACCAGCACCATGGCAGCGGCCGAGGTGATCGGCTTGGTCATCGAATACAGACGGAAAATTGTATCCCGCGTCATAGGGGCCATGGTGGCGGGGTCGCGGACACCGAAGCCTTGATAATAGACGGGCTTGCCATGACGCTGGATCAGCATGATGGCTCCGGCGAGATGGCCGTGCCCGACTTCGCTGTCGAGCATTTCGGTCACGCGATCGAGACCTCCTTGCGAAAAACCAGTGAGATCGGGGGCTTCGGTGAGCAGATTGCTGGCCGCCGTCGCTGGGCTGATAAGCTTCGCGGCGATAGCTATGATCGCCAGCCATTCGCAAGATTGACGCAAGATTGCCTCTGGTTTGTCTCAAGCCCTGCAGACTCTAACATCCAGATATTTCAACGGCTTGTAAATTTCGCTCGAATTCGAGAGGTCGCGCTTTTCGCGCCGATCACCGCAAGTCTTGCGGCAACACGGAGGCAAACGCCTCAGGACGCATTCGGCGCCCCCGCCAGCCCGGCGAGCCGCCCGGGATCGATGACGATCAGCCGTCCGCGGCCGGCTTTGACGATCTGCATCCGGTTCCAGGCCGAGACGGTGCGGCTGACGGTAAACAGCGTGGTGTCGCTGAGCTCGGCCAGGTCCTGACGCGAGAGCGCGAGCTCGATGGGAGCCTCCTTGAGGCCGACATCACCGATCGCAGCCAGGCGCAGCACGATCCGCGCAATGCGCCGATCGGCATTCTCGCTCGTGGCTTCATGCAGCCGACGCAGCAGACTTTCAGTCTGCCTGCTGGTGCTGCCAAGCACATTGATCGCAAGCTGCGGAAAGACATGCATCAGCGCGGTGAAGCGATCGGTTGGCCAATAAAGCAGTTCGCTTGTCTCCGTTGCCATGGCCGTGGCCGGTCGCGGAAAATTTCCGAATGCGGATGCGCAACCAAGCAGGTCGCCCGCGCGCATGAGATGCAATGTCTTCTGCCCACCCTGCGCGTCGATCACCGTTTCCTTGAACTGGCCTGCAATGATCACCGCAAGAATTTCCGGCGCATCGCCCTGTTGCCAGAGCGAGAATCCGGCATCCAGTGTCATGCGTCTGCCCGCATCGATGATGCTTTCACGCGCTGCCGCTCCCAGATGAAGCAGGAGCGTTATGTCGGCAATCGTCTTGCAGCCGTTACGATGCGTGTCACGTTCCGTCTCACGATTCATGGCCCGTTCTCCAGAACGCGCGATTTCGTCGAGCACCAGTCGCAATCAGATAAAATTGTCTTCAAACACCTGATCGGATCGGCTCTGCACGCCGACACCGCGATCAGAACGACCATAGCAAATAAATGCTCCGCGATCTTTGTTAATTGACGTAGCGCAAAGAACGTCGCTTTCGCATCGGGCATGTTGCACATGCTCAAGGCGAATCTCGCCTCTTCTCCCGGCATATGGCCGCAAACCGAAGGGGGAGCACATGGTGATGGACCAGAACATTTCTCCGCCTGATCAGGCACCCGCGAGCAACAGCCGTTTGTCGGAGTTGCTCGTCTTTCTCACCATCATTGTTTGCATCTGGCCTGTCGTCGCGGTCGGTGTCGTCGGCGGCTACGGATTCTCGATCTGGATATTCCAGATGTTCTTCGGCCCGCCCGGCCCGCCTTCGGTTCACTAGGACACTCACATGACGAACAAAATGACCCGACGCGCCCTGTTCACGGGCGTGAGTGCCGACGCGTCCGCGCAAGACCATGACCACATCTCGAGTGCGGTCGTGTCGGTACTCCCTGCGCATATCGAAGCGGTGTCTGCGCGGCTGCTCGGCCTTCCCGGCGTCGAGATCCATCACCGCTCCGAGCACAAACTCGTCGCGGTCCTGGAAGGACCGGGCAGCGGCGCCCTCGGCGCGATGCTCGCCGATATCTCGTCATGGCCGGGCGTGCTGTCCGCCAACATGGTCTTCGAACAGCGTCTCGATCAGGAAAATTGAAAATGGCTCTTTCGCGGCGTGATCTCCTCAAGGCCCAGGCGGCAGCAGTTGCTGCAGCAGCCGCAGGCATTCATGTTCCGGCTGCCGCGCAATCGATCGCCGGCGGAGTAGGATCGCTCTCCATCAAGTGGTCGAAGGCGCCGTGCCGTTTCTGCGGCACAGGCTGTGGCGTCATGGTGGGCGTCAAGGACAACAAGGTGGTTGCCACCCACGGCGATACACTAGCGGAAGTGAATCGCGGCCTGAACTGCATCAAGGGGTATTTCCTCTCCAAGATCATGTACGGCGCCGATCGCCTGACGACGCCCCTGCTCCGCAAGAAGAACGGCGTGTATGACAAGAACGGCGAACTCACCCCGGTGAGCTGGGACGAAGCATTCGACACCATGGCGCAGCGCGCCAAAGCGACGCTGAAAGAAAAAGGACCGACTGCGATCGGCATGTTCGGATCGGGCCAGTGGACGATCCTCGAAGGTTATGCCGCGACCAAGCTGATGCGCGCGGGTTTCCGCTCTAACAATCTCGATCCCAATGCGCGGCATTGCATGGCGTCTGCCGCCGTGGGCTTCATGCGCACCTTCGGCATGGACGAGCCGATGGGCTGCTATGACGATTTCGAGGCCGCCGATGCCTTCGTGCTGTGGGGCTCGAACATGGCCGAGATGCATCCGATCCTGTGGACGCGCCTCACCGATCGCCGCCTTGGTCATTCGCATGTGAAAGTCGCAGTGCTCTCGACCTTCACGCATCGTAGCTCCGATCTCGCCGATATCCCGATCGTGTTCAAGCCGGGCACTGATCTGGCCATTCTCAACTTCATCGCCAACCACATCATTTCGACCGGCCGCGTGAACACCGAATTCGTCAACAGCCACACGACTTTCGTGAAAGGCACGACGGATATCGGCTACGGGCTGCGTCCCGAACATCCGCTGGAGAAGAAAGCCAAAGGCGCGGCCACGGCCGCAGCCACGACGCCAATCGATTTCGCGGCCTACGCCGAATTCGTGAAGGATTATTCGCTTGAGAAAGTGTCGAAGCTGACCGGCGTCGAACCCGGATTCCTGCTGGAGCTTGCAGAGCTTTATGCCGATCCGAAGTGCAAGGTGATGTCGCTCTGGACCATGGGCTTCAACCAGCACGTCCGCGGTGTCTGGGCCAATCAGCTCGTCTACAACATCCATCTGCTGACCGGCAAAATCTCCGAGCCGGGCAACTCGCCGTTCTCGCTGACGGGCCAGCCATCGGCTTGTGGTACGGCGCGTGAGGTCGGCACCTTCGCGCACCGCCTTCCTGCCGACATGGTGGTGACCAATCCGGAGCACCGCAAGCACGCTGAAGAAATCTGGCGCGTGCCGCATGGCCTCCTGCCCGACAAGATCGGTTATCACGCCGTCGAACAGGACCGCATGCTGCATGACGGCAAGCTGAACTTCTACTGGGTTCAGGTGAACAACAATGTGCAGGCGGCGCCCAACAGTTCGGGCGAGACCTATCCGGGCTACCGCAACCCTGCGAACTTCATCGTCGTGTCGGATGCCTATCCGACGGTGACGGCGATGTCCGCCGATTGCGTGTTGCCGGCGGCGATGTGGGTCGAGAAGGAAGGCGCCTATGGCAACGCCGAGCGACGCACGCATGTCTGGCGCCAGCTGGTCGATGCGCCGGGCCAGGCGCGCTCGGATCTCTGGCAGTTGATGGAGTTCTCGAAGCGGTTCACGACGGACGAAGTGTGGCCTGCCGCCCTCCTCGACGCCAATCCGAACTACAGGGGCAAGACGCTGTTCGACGTGCTGTATCGCAACGGCGAGGTCGACAAATTTCCCGTCAGCGAAATCCCCGCTGACTATGGAAACTACGAGTCCAAGGACTTTGGTTTCTATGTGCAGAAGGGGCTGTTCGAGGAATATGCCACGTTCGGTCGCGGTCACGGCCACGACCTCGCGCCCTGGGACTCCTATCACGGGGTGCGTGGTCTTCGCTGGCCGGTGGTCAATGGCAAGGAGACCAAGTGGCGCTACCGCGAAGGTCTCGATCCCTATGTCAAGCCGGGCAAGAAGGTCGAATTCTACGGCAATCCGGATGGACGCGCGCGCATCATCGCGGTGCCCTATGAGCCGCCCGCGGAGTCGCCCGATACTGAATTCGATCTCTGGCTGGTGACCGGCCGTATGCTGGAGCACTGGCATTCCGGCTCGATGACCATGCGCGTGCCCGAACTCTACAAGGCGTTTCCCGGTGCGCGCTGCTTCATGCATGCCGAGGACGCGCGTGCACGCGGCATCAATCAGGGCGCCGAAATCCGGCTGATGTCGCGGCGCGGTGAGATCCGCACGCGCGTCGACACGACCGGACGCAACCGCATGCCCCGCGGCGTGGTGTTCGTGCCGTGGTTCGATGCCAGCCAGCTGATCAACAAGGTCACGCTGGATGCAACCGACCCGATCTCCAAACAGACGGATTTCAAGAAATGCGCGGTCAAGATCGTTTCGGTGTAAGCGCCATGAAAGCCCTTGTCGCAGCACTCATTGCCGGCACTATGGTGCTGGTCTCCGGGGCGATCTATGCGCAGTCGGTGCAATCGTCGGTGCAGATCGTGCCGCGCATCACCGGCGCGGCGCAGCCGATGGCGGTGGTCCCCGCCCCGGCGCTGCCGCGTCCCATCACCGACGACAAGCGGGTGATGCGGAATTATCCGGAGCAGCCGCCGGTGATCCCGCATTCCATCGACAATTATCAGCTCACGCTGAAGGCCAATCGCTGTCTCGAATGCCATCGCCGCGAATATACCGAAGGCTCGGGCGCGCCGATGATCAGCGTCACGCATTTCATGGATCGTGACGGGCAGATGCTCGCCGACGTGACGCCGCGGCGTTACTTCTGCACCGCCTGCCATGTGACGCAGACCGATGCGCGTCCGCTGGTCCCGAACACCTTCACCGACATGAAGGCACTCAGCAGGTAACGTCATGAAGTGGTTGATCTCCAAATTCATGTCGTTCTGGCGGATCGCCAGCAGGCCGGCCACGCATATCAGTCTCGGCGTGCTGGCGCTGGGTGGCTTTCTCGGCGGCGTGATCTTCTGGGGCGGCTTCAACACCGCGCTGGAAGTGACAAATACTGAGAAGTTCTGCACCGGCTGTCACGAGATGCATGACAACGTGTATCAGGAGCTGCAGCGCACGCCGCACTTTGCCAACCGTTCCGGCGTGCGGGCCACCTGCCCGGACTGCCACGTGCCGCATAACTGGACCGACAAGATCGCCCGTAAGATGCAGGCGTCGAAGGAAGTCTGGGGCAAGATTTTTGGCACCATCTCGACGCGCGAGAAGTTTCAGGAGAAGCGTCTGGAGCTGGCCAAGCACGAATGGGCGCGCCTGAAGGCCAACGACTCGCTGGAATGCCGCAACTGCCACTCCGCGATCGCCATGGACTTCACCAAGCAGGCGCCGCGTGCGGCGGCGATCCATGCCAAATTCCTCGTTACCGGCGAGCGGACCTGCATCGATTGCCACAAGGGCATCGCGCATGAGCTGCCGGACATGACCGGCATCGAGCCGGGCTGGAGCGCCCCCGCCGAACTGCGCGATCGCCACAGCTATCACGCGCCGGAAGCAGATATGTTGTCGCGGTTTTTGGCTTCGGTGAAGAAGTAAGCAAAGGCAAACTCCGCCCCTCATGGTGAGGAGGCGCGCAAGCGCCGTCTCGAACCATGAGTGTGGCGGACGGAGCGTGCCGCCATCCTTCGAGATGCGGCCTGCTGCCGCTCCTCAGGATGAGGGCTGGAGGTGGAGGCGGATTAAGCTTCGCTAATCCGCCCTACGGCACAGCGCTAGTTCATCGTGATATTCGCCTTCTCGATGACACCCTTCCAGCGCGCCGTCTCGCTGGCGATGTATTTGCCGAAAGCTGGACCATCGACATCCATCGCGACGGCGCCGAGTTCGGAGATCTTCTTCTTGGTCTCGGGCTGCTGCATGAAGGCGCGGATCTCGGCCGAGAGCTTGTCGGTGATCGCCTTCGGCGTCCCTGTGGGCGCGATGAAGCCGTGCCAGGCGACGGCCTCGAAACCCGGCAGGAATTCGGCAACGGCCGGCAGGTTCGGATCGAAGTCGGCGCGCTTCGGCGTGGCCGTGGCGAGCATCGCGAGCTTGCCGCCGGTGACATGGGGCAGCAGCAGCGGGACGTTGTCGAAAGACAGATCGATCTGGCCGCTGAGCAGGTCCGGCATCATCTGGCTCGAGCCCTTGTAGGGTACATGGACCATCTTGGTGCCCGTCATCTGCTGGAATAGCTCGCCGGCAAGATGCTGCGAGGTCCCCGGCCCCGCCGAGCCGAAGGTCACCTTGCCGGGATTGGCTTTGAGATAGGCGATCAGGTCCGGCACCGTGCGCGCGGCGATCTTGGTCGGATTCACCACCAGCACATTGGGCACCATGCTGACCTGTGCGATCGGCACGAGGTCCTTTTCGGGATTATAACTGAGCTTGGCGCCATAGATGGTCGGATTGATCGACATCGCCGAGGTGCTGGCCACGCCGATCGTGTAGCCGTCAGGCTGTGCCTTGGCGACGCGGGTGACGCCGATGATACTGCCGGCGCCACCGACATTCTCGATCACGATCGTTGCGCCCAACTTCTTCTGCAGATGTTCGGCCACCATGCGGCCGAGAATGTCTGCGGTGCCGCCCGCCGAGAACGGGACGATGGTGGTGATGGCGCGGTTCGGATAATTCGTATCCTGCGCAGATGCCGGCGCGAGCGCGCCGAGCGTGAGGCAGGCAGCCGTCAGGATCGAGGGCAGTCTCATGGGTCGTTCCTCCAGTGGTTTGATGATCGGCCCCGTTTGCGGGTGCTCGATTTGGTTTGATGCATCACGCCGGAGGGCGTGATGCATTGTGTCCATACGGCAGTTCTAGTTCATCGTGACGTTGGCCTTCTCCATCACCACCTTCCAGCGCGCGGTCTCGCTGGCGATGTATTTCGTGAAGTCATCCTGCGGGATAGCGACGGCGGTGGCGCCGAGTTCGGCCATCTTCTTCCTGGTCTCCGGCAGGGTCATGAATTCGCGCACTTCCGCGGATAGCTTGTCGACGATCGGCTTCGGCGTCGCGGCCGGCGCGATGAAGCCGTGCCAGGCGACGGCCTCGAAGCCCGGCAGGAATTCGGCGACGGCCGGAACGTTCGGATCGAAGTCGGCACGCTTCGGCGTCGCGGTGGCGAGCAGCGCCAGCTTGCCGCCGGCGACATGCGGCAGCAGCAGCGGGACGTTGTCGAAGGCGATGTCGATCTGGCCGGAGATCAGGTCGGTCACCATCTGGCTCGAGCCCTTATAGGGCACGTGGACCATCTTGGTGCCCGTCATCTGCTGGAACAGTTCGCCGGCGAGATGCTGCGAGGTGCCGGGGCCTGATGAGCCGAAAGTGACCTTGCCGTCATTGGCCTTGATGTAGGCAATCAGTTCCGGAACCGTGCGCGCCTTGATGCGGTCCGGGTTCACCACCAGCACATTCGGCACGATGCTCACCTGGGTGAAAGCCACGAGATCCTTCTCGGGCTGGAACTGGAGCTTGCTGCCATAGAGCGATGGCGCGATTGCCAGTGGCGAGGTGCTGGCGAGGCCGATCGTGTAGCCATCGGGCGGAGCCTTGGCGACACGGTTGACACCAATATTGCCGCCGGCACCGCCCATGTTCTCGACCACCACGGTGGCGCCGAGCTTCTTCTGCAGATGCTCGCCGACCATGCGGGCGATAATGTCCACGGTGCCGCCGGCCGCGAACGGCACAACGATGGTGATCGGCTTGCCCGGATATTTTGCGTCCTGCGCAGCGGCGGGGCTGACGGCGCCAAGCGCGACGCAGGCCGCCATCAGGATGGATTTGATCTGCATGGGAATCCTCTTCTCGTATCGATCTTTGTTCTGCAGTCGAAGCTGCCCGGCCCTACTGCGCCGGCAGCACCTTTCCGGGATTCATGATGTCGCGGGGATCGAGCATCGCCTTCACGCTGCGCAAGAGCTTGAGCTCGACCGGCTTGGCGACGCGGCCGAGGCGCTCGCGATTGGCGATGCCGATGCCGTGCTCGGCGCTGATGCTGCCGCCGAGGGCTGCGGTTTCCTCATCGACGATGGTGTTGATGGCGAGGATCGTGTCGGCGATCTCATTCTTCTGGTCCTGCTTGAAGCCGGGAATGATCGCGAGGACGTGGATATTGCCGTCACCGATATGGCCATGCATCACGATGCGTGCATCCGGCCGATAGGCGGCGATGCGCTTCTCGACCTGCTTCACAAAGGTCGCCTGCTGCGACAGCGGCACGGCGCTGTCGTGGGAAATAACGTAGCCGGCGGCCTTGCTGCCTTCGGAGACGCTGTGGCGGATTTTCCAGAAGGTGGCCGCCTGGGTCTCGCTGGATGCAACCAGCGCGTCCGCGATCAACTCGCGCTCATAGGCGTTGCCGAGCATGGCTTCCATGGCTTCGTTGAGATCGACGGTCAGCAGCGTATCGACCAGTTCGATCAGCACGTACCACGGCGTATCCAGCTCGAACGGGATGGTCACCAGCGGCAGGTTCTCGGCAATCACGTCGATCTGGCCGCGCGACATCACCTCGAAGGCCCCCAAGCGATCGCCGAGATCGGTGCGCGCCTGGGCGAGCAGATCGAGCACCGCGTCGATGCTGTTCAGCTTGACGAAGGCCACTGCCCTCGCCCGCGGCTTCGGAAACAGCTTGAGCACCGCGCCGGTGATGATGCCGAGTGTCCCTTCGGCGCCGATGAAAAGCTGCTTGGTATCGAAGCTCGTGGAGTCCTTGCGCAGCGCTGTCATGCCGTCGAGGATCTCGCCATCGGGCATGACCACTTCCAGGCCCAGACAAAGCTCGCGCGTGGTGCCATAGCGCAGCACCGCGGTGCCGCCGGCATTGGTGGAGAGATTGCCGCCGATCTGGCACGACCCTTCGGCACCTAAGCTGAGCGGGAACAGGCGGTCGATCTCGTCGGCGGCGTTCTGGATATCGGCAAGGATGCAGCCGGCATCGACGGCGATACTGTCGCCGAGACGGCTGACATGCCGGATCTTGTTGAGGCGATCGAGGCGCAGCACGATCATGGTGCGGTCGCCGAGCGGCGTGGCGGCGCCGCACATGCCGGTATTGCCGCCTTGCGGGACGATGGCGATGCCCGCGGCCACGCAGGCCTTGACGACATCGGAGACTTCCTGCGTCGAGCCGGGTTTGACGACAGCCAGGGCACTGCCGTGATAGCGGCCGCGCCAGTCCACCACATAGGGTTCGAAATCGCCGCCGGGGCCGATGATATAGCGCTCGCCGACGATGCCGGCGAGTGTTGCGAGGAATGTCGCGTGGTCGGTCAAGTCACCCTCCTCGTCTACCGAAACGAGAGATCGAGCAGACGGCCTTCGAACAGGCGGTCGCGCGAAGTCTCGAGATGGAGACGCATGGCCGTGCGCGCCGCCTCGGCGTCGCGATCACGGATCGCTTCAAAAATGCTGCTGTGTTCCTCGAACACCGCTTCGAGTCCGGGCTGCGGACCCATCAGCGACTGGCCGTGCAGCTTCATGCCGACGGCGACATGGTCCTTCAGCGCGTTCAGCGACGTCGCGAAATAGTGGTTGTTGGTCGCCTCGGAGATGGCGAGGTGAAACGCATAGTCGGCGTCCTCGCGATGCTTGCGGTGCCTCGTCGCCTCGCGCAGCAGGCCGAGCGCGGCTTCGATCTGCACGAGATTGTCTTCGCTGCGGCGGAGCGCGGCGAAATATGCGGCGTCGCTTTCCATGCTGATACGGAATTCGAAGCAGCGCTGGATATCGGCGATGGTTTCAACCTTCGCAAAGCCGAGCTGCTTCTGCGGAGCGCGGGCCTGCACGAAACTGCCGGAGCCCTGACGGGAATAGATCAGCCCGTCCTCGCGCAAGCGGCCGAGCGCTTCACGCAGCACGGGACGCGAGACATCGAACAGACTTGCAAGCTCGTGCTCGCCGGGCAGCTTCTGGTCAGCCGCGTAGTCACCATTGGCGATGCGCTCGGCGAGTTCGCCATAGACCTTGTCGACGAGCGACGCGCCGGCATTGCGCAGGCGTGGCGCATCGGTGTGTTCGCTGGAATCGATCGGCTTCATCATCACTTCGGACCGCGGCTCACAAAGCGGCGCGAAAGTTTCATTCGAGAATCCGATCAATCCGATCAGCTCTCTCTTGGAAACATTTCCTCGCCAGGTTGCGGCGAACATGCGAGGGCGAACTCAACTTGTCAACATGTCAAGATTGCGCAGAAGCCGCGACGGGAGGTGTATCGCCATGATTTAAAACGTGAAAATTGTTTGATTTGGTCAAAAGTCGTATTGCGTCGCACAAAATCTGGCAACTTGTCAGGTTGCAAAAATCGTGGTCGAACGCTGGCGACATTCGAAAGGACGTAAGCTTGACCAACGGACTGAACGGCAAAGCCATCGTGATCATCGGCGCGAGCTCCGGCATCGGCGCTGCGGTGGCGAAGAAATTCGGCGCGCTCGGCGCGAACCTGATCGTGCACTACAACGGCAATCCGGAAGGCGCGCAGGAAGTGGTTGCCGGCATCCAGGCCGCCGGCGGCAAGGCCGAGCTGATCCGCGGCGACGTGTCCGAACGTGCGGAGGCCGCGCGCGTGATCGAAGAGGCGCATGCCAAGCTCGGACGCATCGACGTGCTGATCAACAATGCCGGCGCCATGTTCGGCCGCACCTCGATCGCCAATGCGACCGACGAACAGTATGACGACGTGGTCGATCTCAATATCGGCTCGGTGTTCTTCGCCTGCCGCAAGGCCGCGAAGATCATGGAAGCGCAGCGCTCCGGCTCGATCATCAACACGACCTCGGTCGCGGCCCGCAATGGCGGCAGCGGCGGCGCGGGTCTCTACGGCTCCGCCAAGGGGTTTGTAAGCACGATCACACGCGTGCTGGCGAAGGAACTGGCCCCGTTCGGCGTGCGCGCCAATGCGGTGGCGCCGGGCGTGATCATGACGCCGTTCCACCAGCGCTATTCCACCGAGGAGCAGCTCGAGGGCGCGCGCCAGGGCATCCCGCTCGGCCGCATCGGCACGCCGGACGACTGCGTCGGCGCCTATCAGTTCCTCGCCGACGAGACCATGAGCGGCTACATCACCGGCCAGGTGATCGAGGTGAATGGCGGCCAGATCATGCCGTAACTCCGCCCTCATCCTGAGGAGCCGCGCTCTCGCGCGGCGTCTCGAAGGATGGTGACGGAGCTCTATCAACTCATGGTTCGAGACGGCGCTATCAGCGGCGCAATTGCGCCGCCAGGCCTCCTCACCATGAGGGACCGAGTGAACGACTGCACGTTGAAAGAAAAGCAGGGGTTTCCCCTTCAACTTCCAGAGAAAGAGCCCGACGATGACAGTCACCTTCCCCACCGGCGTGTTCTGCGCCGCGACCACGCCCTTCAATGCCGACCTCTCTGTCGATCAGGGCCTGTTCGCCGCGCATTGCCAGCGGCTGCTCGATGACGGCTGCATCGGCATCGCCATGCTCGGCACCACGGGCGAAGCCAATTCGCTGTCGTCGAGCGAGCGCAAGTCGCTGCTCGAAGCCGTGGTAAAGTCCGGCATCGCGCCGAAGAAGCTGCTGCCGGGCACCGGCGTCGCCTCGATCATGGAAACGGTGGAGCTGACGCAGCATGCGCTGGCAAACGGCGTGAACACCGTCGTGATGCTGCCGCCCTATTACTACAAGGGCGTCTCCGACGACGGCATCGTTGATGCCTATACGACGATCATCGAGCGCATCAACGATCCGCGCCTGCGCGTCGTGCTCTATCACATCCCGCAGATGTCGGCGGTGCCGATCTCGCTCGATGTCATCGACCGCCTGATCAAGCGCTTTCCGGATACCGTGGTCGGCATCAAGGATTCCTCGGGCGACTTCTCGAACATGAGCGCCATCGTCGAGCGTTTTCCGGGTTTCTCGGTGCTGGTCGGCGCGGATCCCCTGATGCTGAAACTGCTGCCGATGGGCGGCGCCGGCTGCATCACCGCGACGTCGAATCTGGTCGGCGGCGATCTCACTACCGTGTTCAATGGTTACAACGATCCGTCGAAGGCGGCCGAAGTTGCCGCCGCGCAGGAGCGTATCGTGGCGGGCCGCAACGCGGTCTCGACCTATGCGCAACTGCCGTCGTTGAAAGTGCTGCTGGCGCGGCAATACGGCAATGATGGCTGGATGCGGGTTCGTCCGCCGCTAGTCGGGCTGAGTGCAGCGGAAGCGGACGCCGTGCGGGCATCGTTCGCGGCGTAAGCGCGTTCGCCGCAATCAAACTCCGTCATGCCCGGGCTTGACCCGGGCACCCACCTTTCTTGCTTGCGGCAAAGATGGATGGCCGGGACAAGCCCGGCCATGACAGAGAGAACTCAGGCGGCCGTCGCTCTGAACTCCCGCCACCCCTTCGCCCGCAATTCGCAGGCGGGGCATTTTCCGCAGCCGTAGCCCCAGTCATGCAGCGCGCCGCGCTCGCCGAGATAGCAGGTGTGGGAATGCTCGCGGATGAGGTCCGTCAGCGCTTCGCCGCCAAGCTGGTCGGCCAGACCCCAGGTTGCCGCCTTGTCGAGCCACATCAGCGGAGTGTGCAGCATAAAGTCCTTCGCCATGCCGAGACTGAGCGCGCTGTTGAGCGCCTTGATGGTGTCGTCGCGGCAGTCAGGATAGCCGGAATAGTCGGTCTCGCACATGCCGCCGACGATGTCGGTGATCCCGCGCCGATAGGCCAAGGCGGCGGCGAAGGTCAGGAAGACAAGGTTGCGGCCGGGCACGAATGTGTTGGGCAGGCCGTCGGCGCCCATCTCGATGGCGACGTCGCGGGTCAGTGCTGTCTCGGAGATGGCTGACAGGGTCGGGATGTCGAGGGTGTGGCTATCGCCGATCTTCGCGGCCCAGGCGGGATCGATGGCCTTCATGCCGTCGATCAGCTTTGCGCGGCTGTCGAGCTCGACGGCGTGGCGCTGGCCATAGGCGAAGCCGATGGTTTCGACGCGGGCGAAGCGATCCAGCGCCCAGGCGAGGCAGGTCGCGGAATCCTGGCCGCCGGAGAACAGGACAAGGGCTGTTGAGATGGAATGTGTCTCGGTCATGCGGGTCTTGTAGCCCGTATTTCGCTGCGCTGCATCCGCGCGGCCATGACTTTGCGCTGCACTTGCGGCATACCGGGGCAGCTCAGGAGTGCCCATGACCCCTTCCCGCGACATCACCCGCCTGCTCGACATCATGGCCGCGCTGCGCACGCCGGTGACCGGCTGTCCGTGGGACCTGGAACAGGATTTTGCGTCGATCGCGCCCTATACGATCGAGGAGGCCTATGAGGTCGTTGACGCGATCGCGCGGAACGATCTCGACGATCTCTGCGAGGAACTGGGCGATCTGCTGCTGCAGGTCGTGTTCCACGCGCAGATGGCCTCCGAGCAAGGCAAGTTCGATTTCGGCGATGTGGTGATGGCGATCACGAAAAAGATGATCCGCCGGCATCCGCACGTGTTTGCGGATGCGGACGGCAACGTCACCTCCGGCCATGTGAAGGGCGTCTGGGATCGCATCAAGGCCGAGGAGAAGCTTGAGCGCGCGGCACGGCGCGGCGAGGATGTCGGCGCCCCCGCCTCGCTGCTGGCGAGCGTGAAGGCCAGCCAGCCGGCGCTGGCGCAGGCCCTGACGCTGCAGGCTAAGGCGTCCACGGTCGGTTTCGACTGGAACGATCCCCGCGCGGTGCTGGCCAAAATCCGCGAAGAAGCGGATGAGATAGAGGCGGCGTTGGAGCGCGGAGACCAGGATCACATCGCGGAAGAGACCGGCGACCTGATGTTCGCGCTGGTGAACCTCGCGCGACATGTGAAGGCCGATCCGGAAATGGCGCTGCGCGGGACCAATGTGAAGTTCGAGAAGCGGTTTGCTTATATCGAGCAGGCACTGAGCGACAAGGGACGGACGCTGCAAGAAGCGTCGCTCGAGGAGATGGATGCGCTGTGGAACGAGGCGAAGGGGAAGGTGTAACCCCGCCCCTCATGGTGAGGAGCGCGCTCTTGCGCGCGTCTCGAACCATGAGTTCGCCTGGCGCCGGAGTTTGCGGCCATCCTTCGAGACGCCGCTGCGCGGCTCCTCAGGATGAGGGACGGAGATTGTTACTCCGCCGCGTGCAGCACCGCGCCGAACTTGCTGATCACCACGTTGCGCTTAGTCTCGTCCACGCGCACGGTCATGTCGAAGTGGCCGTCATGCAGCTCCTTCGCCAGCACCTCGGCATTGCGGTGCAGCCAGCTGACGCCGGCGCCGTCGGCGGCATCGATGGAGAGGTCGAGGGTCACGCGTGTCGATGCAAGACGGTCCTCGATGGCGGTGAGGAGTTCGGTGACGCCCTCGCCGGTCACGGCCGAGACCATGAACACCGGATTGTCCGCCGGTTTTCGTGCGGCGATATTGGCGAGGTTTTCGCGCTCCTCCGCGTCGAAGCGGTCGATCTTGTTCCAGACTTCGAGAATGCGCGCGCCGGCATCGATGTCGATGCCGAGCTGGCGCAGGACGTTATCGACGTCGCTCTGCTGGGCTTCGGCATCCTCGTGCGAGATGTCGCGCACATGCAGGATGATGTCGGCTTCCAGTACCTCTTCCAGCGTGGCGCGGAAGGCGGCCACGAGCTGGGTCGGCAGGTTGGAAATGAAGCCGACGGTGTCGGACAGCATCGCCTTGCCGCCATGGGGCAGCGTCAGCGCGCGCAGCGTCGGATCCAGCGTCGCGAACAGCATGTCCTCAGCCTGCACATCGGCGCGGGTCAGGCGGTTGAACAGCGTGGACTTGCCGGCATTGGTGTAGCCCACCAGCGCGACGACGCGATAAGGCACGCGCTTGCGGCCGGCGCGGTGCAGGCGGCGCGTGGCCTGCACTTTCTTGAGGTCGGCTTCGAGCCGGCCGATGCGGTCGCCGATCATGCGGCGGTCCGCTTCGATCTGGGTTTCGCCAGGGCCGCCCATGAAGCCGAAGCCGCCACGCTGGCGCTCCAGATGGGTCCAGGATCGAACAAGGCGGCTGCGCTGATAGTTGAGATGCGCGAGTTCGACCTGCAGCGTGCCCTCTTTGGTTTTTGCACGGCGGCCGAAGATTTCGAGAATGAGGCCGGTGCGGTCAAGCACCTTGGCCTTCAGTTCCTTTTCCAGATTGCGCTGCTGGATCGGCGAGAGCGCGCAGTCCATCACCACGATGCCGATCTCGTTCGCCGCGATGACGCCGGCGATCTCCTCGACCTTGCCCTTGCCGAGATAGGTGGCGGGCCGGATCTGGCTGAGCGGCGCGGCGATCGCCTCGATCACATCTAGATCGATGGCGCGCGCAAGACCGACCGCCTCTTCGAGGCGAGCCTCGGTATCGCGGATATGGGCATAGGCTGCAGCCTCGGCATCGCCGCGGCGCTCGCGCAGGTAAGGACCGACCACGAGAACGCGGCCGGTGGATTCGCTGCCGGCCACGGGGCGGTCGGCAGCATTGCCTTCGAAACTACGAAATTCCAATCAAACGTCTCTTACGTGTTCGCTCAGGCTTCTTCGCCGCCTTCGAACAACTGGATCGGCGCGCCCGGCATGATGGTCGAGATCGCATGCTTATACACCAGCTGCGAGTGGCCGTCGCGACGGAGCAGAAGACAGAAATTGTCGAACCAGGTGACGATTCCCTGCAGCTTGACGCCGTTCACGAGGAAGATCGTCAGGGGGGTCTTGGTCTTGCGAACGTGGTTGAGGAAGGTGTCCTGTAGATTTTGTGCGCGGTCTGCCGCCATTTTTCTTAATCCCGCAGTCTGATGTGTCTGTTTTGTTGCTTTTATTGCGCCAAGCCCGCCCTCTTTTGGGGGCATCACCTGACTGCCGCGTCGCCCAAAGATCCCCCTCGGGGCGCACAGCACGGCAATTAGACGGCAGACGGCGTGTGAAGGCAAGCCGCCACACGGAAAACCTGCCTAGAAAGGCAGCAAACCTTAGCCAATGTCCGCAAATTTATGGAATTCCTGGCGCAGACGGAGCGCGGTCGGTCCCGGTTTACCGTCGCCAATGCTCTTTCCATCGATCGCGATCACCGGCATGACGATCTGGCTCGCCGACGATACGAAGGCTTCGGCGGCATTTGCTGCCTCGTCCGGCGTGAAATTCCGCTCCTCCAGCTTGAGCTGCAGGGAGGCCAGCACCTCGATCAGCACGGCGCGGGTGATGCCCGAGAGGATGCCCCGCTCGGCGCTCTTGGTGATCACCTTGCCGTCCCTGGTGATGATCCAGGCATTGCAGGATGCGCCTTCGGTGACGAAGCCGTCGGCGTCCACATACCAGGCTTCATAGGCGCCCTTGTCGCGGGCCTCCTGACGGGCGAGCACGTTCGGCAGCAGGCCGACGCTCTTGATGTCCACGCGCGGCCAGCGGTTTTCGGCGGTCGTGATGACCTTCACACCGCGTTCGGCCGAGGCTTGGTTCCTGGCGAAGTTCAGCGACTTCGCGGTCACGACGACGCTCGGCTTCACCTCGGGCGACGGAAAGCCGTGGTCGCGATGGGCGACGCCGCGGGTGACCTGCAGATAGACGATGCCGTAATTGATGCGGTTACGGCGGACGACTTCCTGCATGATGACCTTGAGCGAGGTCAGCGCCATCGGCATGGCGATGCGCAGTTCGCGCAGCGAGCGCTCCAGTCGCGCCATGTGGCGGGGGAAATCGACCATCTTGCCACCGACGATCTCGCAGACCTCGTAGACGCCGTCGGCGAACTGATAGCCGCGGTCCTCGACATTCACGGCGGCGTCGCTGAGGTTGTCATAGCGACCGTTGACATAGGCAATACGCGACATCGTCGATTTCCGTTTGCAAAATCTGGGCACTGTCATGCCCGGGCTTGACAGAGTTATAACAGCATTTGCGCAGCGTCGTCAGCCGACGCCGAGCGCCTTCAATTTACGATGCAGGGCAGAGCGCTCCATGCCGACGAATTCGGCGGTGCGCGAGATGTTACCCGAGAAACGGCTGATCTGCGCAATCAGATAATCGCGCTCGAACACTTCACGGGCTTCGCGCAGCGGCAGGCCCATGATGTGCTCGCCATTGTTGGAGGTCGGCATCGACGGCACCATGGAGCCGACGTCCTGCGGCAGCATGTCGGCGGTGATGATCACCTCCGGCCCGCCGCCGGCGAGGATCATCACGCGCTCCACATTGTTGCGGAGCTGGCGGACATTGCCGGGCCAGACATGGGACTGCAGCACCGCCATGGCGTCCTGGCCGATCTGCCGCCTGGGCAGGCCGGTATTGGCGGAGATCTGCTCCATGAAGAATTCGATCAGCTCCGGAATGTCCTCGCGATGCTCGGACAACGGCGGGACACGGATCGGCACCACCGAGAGGCGGTGATAGAGATCCTCGCGGAAGGTGCCGGCGGCGATCTCCTCTTCGAGATTTCGCGCGGTGGACGAGATGATACGGACGTCCACGCTGACCTTGGTGGTGCCCCCTGCCCGCATGAAAGTCTGATCCACCAGCACGCGCAGAATCTTGTTCTGGGTCTCGCGCGGCAGATCGCCGATTTCGTCGATGAACAGCGTGCCGCCATGGGCTTCCTCGAGCGCGCCGGCCTTGCGCTGCTGCTCGCCATTGCTCTGCTCGGTACCGAACAGCTCAAGCTCCATGCGCTCGGGCGTGATCGCCGCTGCATTGATTACCACGAACGGACCGTTTGCGCGGGAGGACGATGCATGCAGCGTGCGCGCCGCCAGTTCCTTGCCCGCACCGGAGGGGCCGACGATGAGGATGCGGCTGTTCGCCTTGGCGGCGCGGTCGATGGTCTGGCGCAGCTGGTTCATGGCGGCGGAGCGGCCGGTCAGCTTGCTGGCAATCGGCGCCATCTGCTTGAGCTCACGCACCTCGCGTTTGAGACGTGAGGTTTCCAGCGCGCGCGTGGCGACGAGGATGAGACGATCGGCCTTGAACGGCTTCTCGATGAAGTCATAGGCGCCGCGCTTGATGGCAGCGACGGCGGTTTCGATATTGCCGTGACCGGAGATCATCACCACCGGCAGGTCCGGATTGTCCTTCTTCACCTGCTCAAGAAGCTGCAAGCCGTCGAGCTTGCTGCCCTGCAGCCAGATATCGAGGAAAACGAGATTGGGACGCCGGTTGGAAATTTCATTGAGCGCACTGTCGCTGTCGCGCGCAGTCCGCGTCGTAAATCCCTCGTCCTCCAGAATACCCGCAACGAGATCGCGAATATCGGCTTCGTCGTCGACGATCAGAATGTCATTTGCCATGGGTCAAACTGTCCTGGTCACGTTTCTTCTGCTCAAGTGCCGGTGACGGCTTCGATCTTCGTATTATTGTCCGGCAACGCTTTCGCCTCGCCTTGTTCAGCATCGGGCTTGCGGCCGGAAATGGCGAAACGCAGCCGCATCCAGGCGCCGCGCTGGCCCGGACGCATGCTCGATGCGTCGCCGAGTTCAATGCCGCCGCCGTGGTCCTCCAGCACCTTGCCGACAATGGCGAGGCCGAGGCCCGTGCCTTTCTCGCGCGTCGTCACATAAGGCTCCAGCAGACGCGAGCGATTGGTGGTCGGCAGGCCGATGCCGTTATCGACGACGTCGATGACGATCTGGCCGTTCTCGCTGAACGCTGTGACATCAATGCGACCCTTGCCGAGTTCCTCCGGCGGCACGGCCTCAATGGCTTCGGTGGCGTTCTTGATGATGTTGGTGAGGGCCTGCGAAATCAGCCGGCGGTCGAACTGCGCCTTCAGCGGCTCTTCCTTGATCTCGGCATTGATATCGAGTTCGGGGTGGCCGACGCGCATCAGGAAAACGGCCTGGCGCACGGTGTCGGCGACATCCTCGCCCTCGATCACCGGCTTCGGCATGCGGGCAAAGCGCGAGAACTCATCAACCATGCGGCGGATGTCCTCGACCTGACGCACGATGGTATCGGTGCATTGCTCGAAGATGTTCTTGTCGTCGACGATCACCTTGCCGAATTTACGCTTGATGCGTTCAGCGGAAAGCTGGATCGGCGTCAGCGGATTCTTGATCTCGTGAGCGATGCGGCGCGCTACATCCGCCCAGGCGGAGGTACGCTGCGCCGAGACGAGTTCGGTGATGTCATCGAGCGTGATGATGTAGCTGTCGCGCGACTGGCTGGTCTGTTCGGCTGAGATGCGGACCGAAAGATTGCGCTCGCGGCCCTCGCGATCGATCGTGATCTGCCCCTGCACCAGCCGCTGCGAACTCTCGCGCGCATTCTGCATGAGCTCGTCGAGCTCGGGGATGATCTCGTGCAGGGGATGGCCGAGCACTTCGGACTCGGAATGGCCGACCAGTTTCTCGGCGGAGCGGTTGAGAATGCCGATGATGTTGGAGCCATCGACGCCGATGATGCCGGCACTGGCGGATGACAGTACGGCCTCGATGAAGCGGCGGCGGCTGTCGATGACGTCGGAGGCCGAGACCAGCTCATCGCGCTGGCTGCGCAGCTCCGAGGTCATCTTGTTGAAGGTTTCGCCGAGATGGGCGAGATCGCCTTCCGACTGGATCACCGGCACCTGCACATGCAGGTCGCCGGTCGAGACCATGTTGGCCGCACTGACCAGGCGGCGGATCGGGGCCACCAGCCAGTTGGAGAAATTGAGGCCGATCAGCACGGCTGACATCAGGACCGTCAGTGCGATGACTGTGAACATCAGGCCGAATGCGATCTGGATGCCGAGGCGGCGGGATTCCAGTTCGGTGTAATCGGCGACACTGGCCTGGGTCTGCGCCATCTGCGCGACGACCCGCGGATCGAGTTTTCGCGCGACATAGAGATACATGTTGTCGAAGGCGCGCAGCTTGATGACCGCGGCGACGTAATTGCCATCGGGGATGATGGTGATGGCCGGCTCTGCGTTGCCGACATTGACCAGGAAATCCGCCGGAGGCGGTTCGAATTCCGGCCTAACCCCGGGCTGATCAGGCTCGATGACCGTGCGATCCTTGTCGATCAGCATGGCGCCCGGGAGGTTTCGCGCCTTGGCATTGGCCAGCATCAGCGAGCGGAACGTGCCGCGGTCCTGATAGAACAGCGGCTGAATGCGTGCGAGATCGTCGGCCATGCCGAGAATGTCGCCGCCGATCAGCTGGGCATGCTCGTTCACATAGGCCCGCGCCACCGTCATGGAATTGCCAATCACGGCCTTGGTCGGGCCGGAGAACAGCCGGTCGAGGCCGCGGTCGAGGGTGACATTGGCGACGATGGACACCAGCACGGCCGGCAGCACGGCGATCACCGAGAACAGGCTGACAACCTGTACATGAAGGCGGGCAGCGGCCCTGCCCCGGCGCCGCGCCTGCACGACCTTCCAGATCTCGCGGGCGATGATCAGCACCAGCAACAGGATGGTGGCGGCGTTGATCAGCAGGAACGAGACAACCACAAGATGGGTCGGCGCGATCGGCGTCAGGCCGTTGAGGACCAGGAAGGTCAGACAGGCCGACAGCAGCGCCATGCCCACAGCCATGGGCACGAACAGCCGGCGCAGCGGCCTGCGCGACTCGAATACCGATGGTTCGAAGACTGGAGCCGACGTCTCTGCGTTCGTCATTCCGGGATTTTTGCTGAGCGGCCGCGATTGCACGGGCTGGGGTGTTACCTGCCGCGCACTGATGCAATCATACAACAATGTTGCCCAATTACGACAAATCCGCGGCGTAGAACAGCCGCGGATTGCGCAAGTCGCTCAATTTCACCGTGTGAACGATGAAAAATCAGGAATGTTTTGGCTGGCCTCTCGCTCAACCCCCGGTCCGATAGACCTGAATGTCGAGATCGCGAATCTTCTTTCGCAGCGTGTTGCGGTTCAGGCCGAGCAGATCGGCCGCGCGAATCTGGTTACCCCGGGTCGCGGCCAGCGCCGCTGTCAGCAGCGGCACCTCGATCTCGCGCAGGATGCGGTGATAGAGGCCCGGCGGTGGCACGCCGTTGGGGAAGCTGGAGAAGTGCGAGGACAGATAGACCTCCACGGCACCACCCAGGTTATCCACGGTGGTCGGGGCGTTACCACCCGAGACCACAGCGGGCGGCGCCAGTTCGCCGTCAATGACCGGGCCGGTGATGACGTCCTGCGGATAGAGCGCGGCCAGACGGCGGGCAAGGTTTTCGAGCTCGCGGACATTGCCGGGCCAGCGATGCTGCTTCATGCGCTCGAGCGCGAGGGCGTCGAGCTTCTTCGGCGGCAGCCCATCCTTCTCGGCAAGTGCGAAGAAATGGCGGATCAGGTCCGGGAGATCCTCGATGCGTTCGCGCAGCGGCGGCAGGCGCAGCGGCACGACGTTCAAGCGGAAGAACAGGTCTTCGCGGAACAGGCCCTGCTGGATCAGGATGCGCAGATCCTTGTTCGAGGCAGCGACGATGCGGACATCGGTCTTGATCGGGGTGCGTCCGCCGACCGTGGTGTATTCGCCCTGCTGCAGCACGCGCAGCAGACGGGTCTGGGCTTCCATCGGCATGTCGCCGATTTCGTCCAAGAACAACGTGCCGCCTTCGGCCTGCTCGAACCGGCCGGTGGCACGGGCATTGGCGCCGGTGAAGGCGCCGCGCTCGTGGCCGAACAATTCGGACTCGATGAGATCGCGCGGGATCGCCGCCATGTTGACCGCAACGAACGGGCCGTTGCGGCGCTTGCCGTAGTCGTGCAGCGCGCGGGCGACCAGTTCCTTGCCGGTGCCGCTCTCGCCGGAGATCATGACGGTGAGATCGGTCTGCATCAGGCGGGCGAGGACGCGGTAGATCTCCTGCATCGCCGGCGAGCGGCCGACCAGCGGGATCGAATCGAACTCGCCGTCATCGTCATTGCTGGCGACGCGCTCCTTCGGCTCCGCCAGTGCGCGGCCGACGATGGCGATCAGCTCCTTCAGGTCGAAGGGCTTCGGCAGATATTCGTAGGCGCCACGCTCCGACGCGCGGATCGCGGTCATGAAGGTGTTCTGCGCGCTCATCACGATGACCGGCAGGTTGGGCCGCATCTTCTTGATACGCGGCAGCAGGTCGAATGCGTTCTCGTCGGGCATCACCACGTCGGTGATGACGAGATCGCCCTCGCCCTGGCTGACCCAGCGCCACAACGTGGCGGCATTGCCGGTGAGACGTACCTCGTATCCCGCGCGCGACAGCGCCTGATTGAGGACCGTGCGGATCGCCGTATCGTCATCCGCAACCAGAATACTTCCTGCAGGCATCGTCAGTCCTCGTCTTAACTCTGCGAGCCGGGCGCCGATGACATCGCATCGTCGCTGCTCATGTCTGTGGTCTTGTCGTCAAGGTTCTTGGCTGGATTGAACATCGGCAGCAGCACGCGGAAGGTCGTCTTTCGTGGTTGGGATTCGCACTCGATGATCCCGCCGTGATCGCCGATGATCTTCGCAACCAATGCAAGACCCAGGCCGCTTCCGGTCGGCTTGGTGGTGACGAAGGGGTCGAACAGATTCGGCAGCAGATCTTCGGGAACGCCGGGGCCGTTGTCCTTCACGCAGAACTCCAGCGGCAGCGACACGCGCGATTTCTTGCCGGGCACCGAGAGACGCACACCGGGCCGGAATGCGGTGGTGAGCTGGATCTCGCCGTCGGAGCCGAGATCGACGATGGCTTCGGCCGCGTTCTTCACGAGATTGAGGAAGACCTGGATCAGTTGATCCTGATTGGCGAGCACCGGCGGCAAGGAGGGATCGTAGTCCTCGATGAAACGGATGTTTCGCGCAAAGCCGGATTGCGCGAGGCGCTTCACGTGATCGAGCACCGAGTGGATGTTGACCGGACCGCGCGCGACGGGGCGTTCATCGCCGAACACTTCCATGCGATCCACCAGCGTGACGATGCGATCGGCCTCGTCGGTGATCAGCCGGGTCAGCATGCGATCTTCTGCCGAGGCTTGCTGTTCGAGCAGTTGCGCCGCGCCGCGGATGCCGGACAGCGGATTCTTGATCTCGTGCGCCAGCATGGCGGCCAGCGCGATCACCGAGCGCGCGGCACTGCGATGGGTAAGCTGGCGATCCATCTTGTCGGCGATGGTGCGCTCCTGCAGCATCACGACGATATGGCCGGGACGCTCGGTCAGCGGGGCCACGTGCAGATCGACCTGGCGATCGCCGCCGATGCGCGGCGTGCCGAGATCGACCTTGTATTCGTTGACCGGCGAGTTGGCTGCCCGCACCTGATCGATCAGCGCCAGCAGCGGGCTGCCGAACGGCACCAGCTCCTTGAGCGATTGCCGGCGCAGAAACTGCGCGGAGATATCGAAGAAGGACTCCGCAGCCATATTGGCATCGACGATCTTGCCGTCCGGCGCGATCACGATGATCGGGTGCGGCAGCGCATTGAGGATGGCCTCACTGTCGGCCGGAGCCGGGCGACGATACTCTACGGCGCTCATGCGGCAGCACTCCATGCGAAATCGTCGAAGGCCTCGTTCAAGGCGCGCTGAACGCCGGCCGGGTCTTCGGAGGTGAGTATGGATGCGCGCCACGTCTTCAGCTTCTCGGCCGATGCACCCGATGTCGCTGCGGCGGCGTCGAGCGCCCAGCCGAGGTGTTTTCGCGCGTGGCGAAGGCCGATGCGCAGGCCATAATGGCGGCACACATCGTCGTAGAGCGCGCAGATGTAAGCGAGTTGCTGCTGCAGTGTCGGAGTTGCCTCCGGGATGCCGGTCTCGAGCTGGCGGCCGATCTGGCCCGGCAGCCAGGGCTGCCCATAGGCGCCGCGGCCCACCATGACGGCATCGGCGCCGGAGGCCTCCAATGCACTGACAGCCTTGTCATAGGAGGTGATGTCGCCGTTGACGACCACCGGCACGCTCACGGCATCCTTCACCGGACGCACGGCATCCCAATTGGCGTCACCCTTGTAGAACTGGCAGCGCGTGCGGCCATGCACGGTGATGAGCTGCACGCCCGCCTCCTCCGCACGGCGTGCAAGATCGGGCGCGTTGAGCGAGCGATCATCCCAGCCGAGACGCATCTTGAGCGTCACCGGGACCTTCACGGCGGCGATCGTGGCTTCGATCAGGGTCAGCGCATGATCGAGATCGCGCATGAGCGCCGAGCCGGACTGACCGCCGGTCACATGCCGCGCCGGGCAACCCATATTGATGTCGATGATATCTGCGCCGCCACCTTCGGCGATGCGTGCGCCTTCGGCCATCCAGTGAGCTTCGCAGCCGGCGAGCTGCACCACATGCGGTCCGATTCCGGTTGCCTCACAGCGCAGGACCGACATCGGCCGGCCGTTGACCAGGTCGTCGCTGGCGGTCATTTCCGAAACCACCAGCCCCGCGCCAAGTTCGGCGGTCAGGCGCCGGAACGGGGCGTCGGTGATGCCCGACATCGGCGCAAGCACGACCCGGTTGGCGATTTCAAGGTCACCAATCTTCAACGGCTTACTGTATGATGCGTCCGGGTTCACAGACTTGCTCATGGTGCTCGGTCCCGCAGCGTTGCGGAGACTGGGCGCAGTATGCGCACATTTGTTGTGCAGTCAATTGTCATGCCTACACATTAGCCAAAGCCAACAACTTTGCAAGTGCAGTGCAGCAATGCACGTTTATGCGTCATGCCCAAGTAAACTGACAAGCAAACCTACTGTTTTCCGGTGCGGCCGTGCTAAGGGCTGTGCGACGAACGCTTACCCCTTAATCACCTGAGCCTGATGACAAAATCACCGAAAACCGCCGCCATTATCGTTGCCGCTGGCCGAGGGCTGCGTGCCGGAGGCGGTGGTCCGAAGCAATATCGCACCATTGGGGGCCGTCCGGTCATTGCCCGCGCCATGGAGCCGTTTTGCGCGCATCCACAGGTGTTTGCGGTGCAGCCAATCACCAATCCCGACGATGTCGCCCTGTTCAACGAGGCGGTTACGGGTCTCGACTACCAGGTTCCCGCCAATGGTGGTGCGACCCGTCAGGCTTCGGTCCGTGCCGGCCTCGAGGCCTTGGCCGATCAGGCACCGGACATCGTGCTGATTCACGACGCCGCCCGCCCCTTTGTGACGCCCGCCGTGATTGAGCGCGCGATTGCCGCCGCGCAGGTCACCGGTGCAGCGATCCCGACGGCGCCGGTCGTCGATACGATCAAGGTGGTCAATGGGGATGGCCATGTGGAGGCGACGCCGGAGCGCGCGAAGCTGCGCATCGCACAGACGCCGCAGGCCTTTCGTTTCGATGTCATCCTTGCGGCGCATCGTCGTGCTGCCGCTGAAGGACGTGAAGATTTCACCGACGATGCCGCGCTCGCCGAATGGGCGGGATTGACCGTGGCGACTTTTGAAGGCGATCCTGCAAATATGAAGCTGACGACTCCTGAAGACTTTTCCCGCGAAGAAGCCCGCCTCGCCGCCTCGCTCGGCGATATCCGCATGGGCACGGGCTATGACGTGCACGCCTTCGGTGACGGCGATCATCTGATGATCTGCGGCGTTCGCGTGCCGCATACGCGCGGCTTCCTTGCGCATTCGGACGGCGATGTCGGCCTGCATGCGCTGGTGGATGCGATTCTTGGTGCACTGGCCGATGGCGATATCGGTTCGCACTTCCCGCCGAGCGACCCACAGTGGAAGGGCGCCGCCTCCGACAAGTTTCTCGAATACGCCGTTGGCCGCGTCACCGAGCGCGGTGGCCGTATCGCCAATCTCGAAGTGACTTTGATCTGCGAGCGCCCGAAGATCGGTCCGCTGCGTGATGCGATGCGCACGCGCATCAGCGAAATTTCTGGCGTGCCGGTCTCGCGCGTGGCTGTGAAGGCCACGACCAGCGAGAGGCTCGGCTTCACCGGCCGCGAGGAAGGCATCGCAGCAACCGCTGCTGCTACGATCCGACTCCCCTGGGTGGACTGACATGGCCGGCAGCGACGCACGAGCCCTCTCCCGCGCGTTGCTCGATCTTTGCCGCAGCCGCAAGCTGACCATCGCGACGGCAGAGTCCTGCACCGGCGGCCTTGTCGCCGGCGCACTGACTGAAATACCAGGCTCGTCCGACGTCATCGATCGCGGCTTCGTCACTTATTCCAACGATGCCAAACGCAAGATGCTCGGCGTCAGGGCGACGACGCTGGAGAGTTTTGGCGCGGTCAGCAAGGAAACCGCGATCCAGATGGCGGTCGGCGCGCTGGAAGAAGCCGATGTCGATCTTGCGGTATCAATCACCGGCATTGCCGGCCCCGGCGGCGCAACGCCCGGCAAGCCGGTCGGTCTCGTGCACTTTGCTGTCGCCGCGCGCGACGGACGGATCGCCAGCAAGGAATGCCGCTTCGGCGCCATCGGTCGGAGCGCTGTGCGTCAGCGTTCGGTACTGGAAGCGCTGCGGATGCTGATCGAATTCGCACGTGGCCCGCAAGAGCCTGCGAAAAAGCGAAAATTGACGAGCACCGTGCGGTCGCGTGTGGCGCGATCGCCGCGCCGGAAAGCCGCGACGCGGCCGGTGACGAAGCCGGTAGCTCCGAAGCCGAAAGCGGATTGAGGTTTCTGTCGTTACCCGCGAAAGCGGGTAACCCAGTAGACACAGCTGCCAGCGATCAAAATAAATGACGTCGCGTACTGGGTCGCCCGGTCAAGCCGGGCGACCCAGTAGATACTCAACAGTGAGTTAGGCGCGCTGTGCCCGGTAAACTTCGTCCGCGCGCTTCTCGAACGCCGCAGCAAATCGCTGGAAGGCAGCGTCGAACATCGAGCCCATCAGAATCGCAAGCATGCGGCTCTTGAACTCGTAATTGATGAAGAAGCCGACGTCGCATTCGGCCTCCCCCTTCGGCTCGAAGGTCCAGCGGTTCTCGAGATTGCTGAACGGTCCGCGCAGATATTCGACCAGGATTTTCTGGTTGGCGCGATCGAGCGTCACCTTGCTCGTGAACGTCTCCTGCACCAGCTTGAACGACACCGTCATGTCGGCGATGATCACTTCCGTACCGTCGGCGTTCTGCGTGCGCTGGCGGATTTTCAGCGCCTTGCAGAGCGGGACGAATTCCGGATAGCGCTCGACATCGGCGACCAGATCGAACATCTGCGAAGCGGCATGGCGCACGCGGCGCTTGTTGGCGAATCTGGGCATCTCGTAACTCTTAACGCTGCGCGGCTTCGCGCGCGGCCTTCAGCTTGGCAAAATCTTCGCCGGCATGATGCGACGAGCGCGTCAGCGGCGAGGCCGACACCATCAGGAATCCCTTGGTGTAGGCGACCTTCTCATAGCCGGCGAATTCGTCGGGCGTCACATAGCGCGACACCACATGGTGCTTGCGGGTCGGCTGCAGATATTGGCCGATGGTGAGGAAGTCGATCTCGGCCGAGCGCATGTCGTCCATCACCTGCAGCACTTCTGGCCGCTCCTCGCCAAGGCCGACCATGATGCCGGACTTGGTGAAGATGGTCCGATCAAGTTCCTTCACCCGCTGCAGCAGGCGCAGCGAATGGAAATAGCGCGCGCCGGGCCGGACGCTGAGATAGCGCGACGGCACGGTTTCGAGATTGTGGTTGAACACATCGGGCTTCGCGGCGACGACGAGTTCGAGGGCGCCAGGCTTGCGCAGGAAGTCGGGCGTCAGAATCTCGATGGTGGTCGTCGGGCACGCCGCGCGAATGGCGCGAATAACCTGCGCAAAGTGTTCGGCGCCGCCATCGGCGAGATCGTCGCGGTCCACCGAGGTGATGACCACGTGCTCGAGCCCGAGTTTGCGGACGGCTTCGGCCACATGCGCCGGCTCGTTCGCATCGAGGGCATTCGGCATGCCGGTCTTAACGTTGCAGAAGGCACAGGCACGGGTGCAGGTATCACCCATGATCATGAACGTGGCGTGCTTCTTCTGCCAGCACTCGCCGATATTGGGGCAGCCGGCTTCCTCGCACACGGTGACGAGGCCGTTCTCCTTGACGATCTTGCGGGTGTCGCCATAGCCACGGCTGGTCGGCGCACGGACGCGGATCCAGTCCGGTTTTTGCGGCGAAAAATTATCCGGCCGATTCACCTTTTCCGGGTGGCGCGGGCGAACCTGCGATGATGATACGGTATCGAGGACGACGACCATGAATTGTCCGTTCTGTGCAATGCCCTAGGTAATCCGCCGGGGGCGCGCCCGCAACCCGCCCTCACCGGGCCTAGCCCTGCATCCAAGCATATCGTGTAAGAATGGCCCGAAAATCTGACCAAACAACCCTCAAACTCGGCAAAGCACTGAATCGTGCGTTCTTCGATCGCAGCGTCCACGAGGTTGCGCCGGAGCTGATCGGGGCGACTCTGCTGCTCGATGGCGTTGGCGGCGAGATCGTGGAGGTCGAGGCATATCACCACACCGACCCCGCCGCGCATTCCTATAACGGCGAGACGCCGCGCAACCGGATCATGTTCGGGCCGGCGGGCTTCGCCTATGTCTATCGTTCCTACGGCATCCACTGGTGCGTGAATTTCGTCTGCGAGGGCGAAGGCTCGGCCAGCGCCGTACTGATCCGGGCATTGCGGCCGAGGTTTCGGCTGGACGAGATGCAAAGGCGGCGCGGACTGGAGGATGAGCGGACGCTCTGTTCCGGGCCAGGCAAGCTGTGTCAGGCGCTCGGTATCAGCATCGCGCATAACGGGCTGGCGCTGGACAAGCCGCCGATTGCGCTGCATGCGCGGACGGAGGTGCCAGATGTGGTCGCGGGGATCAGGATCGGGATTACCAAGGCTGTAGAGCTGCCGTGGCGATATGGCGTGCGAGGATCGAAGTATCTGAGCAAGCCGTTTGCAGAGTAGGAAGCGCCCTGCACTCGCTTGTCATCGCCCGCGAAAGCGGGCGATCCAGCAAACACCGGCGGTGCGTCGATCATAGACATCGGTGTTTACTGGATCCCTGCTTTCGCAGGGATGACAGATGGAGTTTGTCGGACTGACAGACGAGCGAACGACGCTTATGACATGCCCTTCAGCCGCTCCAACGCTTCCAGCACCTTGGCCTTCCGTGCCTCAGCCGCAGCTCGCTTCTCGCGCTCTTCCTCGACGACCTCTTCTGCTGCATTCGCCACGAACTTCTCGTTCGAGAGTTTCGCATCCGCGCGCTTGATGTCGCCGTCGGCCTTGGCGAGTTCCTTTTCCAGGCGCACCTGTTCGGCGGCGACGTCGATCAGGCCCTTGAGCGGCAGGCCGGCCACTTCGCCGCGGACGATGAGCTGCACGGTGCCTTCCGGCGCCTTGTCGGCGAAGGAGATGTCTCCGAGGCGTGCGAGGCGCTTGATGACATCGTTCCAGCGCTGCGCGCGCGACTTCGTCTCGGCAGACGCCGCGACAAGCACCAGCGGCGTCAGCGTGGCGGGCGCGATGTTCATCTCGGCGCGCAGCGAGCGCACGGCGGTGACGAGATCCACCACCCAGCCGATCTCGGCTTCGGCAGCCTCATCGGTGAAGTCTTCCGACACCGGCAAGGGATCGCCGAGCAAAATCGGCGCAACCATCGGATCGCTGGCGGCGGTTGCGACGATCAGCGCTTCCTGCTCGCGCGTGATACCTCTCGTCTTGCGCGACCACGGCGTCAGCACCAGCAGGCCGTCGCGCTTGGCGGTGACCGCCCACAGCTCTTCGGTGATGAAGGGCATGAACGGATGCAGCAGCTTCAGGATCTCATCGCGTGCCCAGGCGACCATGGCGCGGGTCTCGGCCTTGGCCGGGCCGTCCTCGCCCATCATGAAGGGCTTTGCGAGTTCGAGATACCAGTCGCAATACACGTTCCAGACGAAGCGGTAGGCCGCGCCGGCCGCATCGTTGAAACGATAGGCCTCGATAGCCTCGGTGACCTCGCGCGTCGCCTTGACGGTCTCATGGGCGATCCAGCGGTTGAGCACTTCCTTCGCGGCGGTCGGATCGAAACCGGCCGGCAGCACGCACTCGTTCATTTCGGCGAAGCGGCACGCGTTCCACAGCTTGGTCGCGAAATTGCGGTAGCCTTCGACGCGCGAGGTCGCGAGCTTGATGTCGCGGCCCTGCGCTGCCATGGCGGCCAGCGTGAAGCGCAGCGCGTCAGCGCCGAACTGATCGATCAGGTTGAGCGGATCGATGACGTTGCCTTTCGACTTCGACATCTTCGCGCCCTTCTCATCGCGAACGAGGGCGTGGATGTAGACGGTCGGGAACGGCACGTCCTTCATGAAGTGCAGGCCCATCATCATCATGCGGGCGACCCAGAAGAAAATGATGTCGAAGCCAGTAACGAGCACGTTGGTCGGATAATAGCGCTTCACGTCTTCGTCGGTCTGCGGCCAGCCAAGCGTCGAGAACGGCCACAGCGCCGAGGAGAACCAGGTATCGAGGACATCCTCGTCGCGGGTGATGAAGCCGGCGCACAGATCCGGATCGAGAGCCATGTCATGGCCTTGCTCTTCCGTGATGACTTCCTGCTCGACGTAATAGCCGAGCGCATTGGCGACGGCTTCCTCTTCGGTCTCGGCGACAAAGACCTTGCCGTCCGGGCCATACCAGGCCGGAATCTGATGGCCCCACCAGAGCTGGCGCGAGATGCACCATGGCTGGATGTTCTCCATCCACTCGTAATAGGTCTTTTCCCAGTTCTTCGGAACGAACTCGGTCGCGCCGGTGCGCACGGCAGCGATCGCCGGCTGCGCCATGGTCTTGGCGTCGACATACCACTGGTCGGTGAGGAACGGTTCGATGACGACGTTCGAACGGTCGCCATGCGGGACCATGTGGACGTTGGGCTCGATCTTTTCGAGAAAGCCGAAATCTTCCAGCCGCTGCACGATGGCCTTGCGGGCGGCGAAGCGCTCCATGCCGTGCAGTTCTTCGACGAGCTGCGACGAGCCCTCGGGAAGACCGCGCAGATAGTCTTCGTTGTCGGCGAGCGCGAGCTTGCCTTCGATATCGAGAATGCTGATGCGCGCGAGGCCGTGGCGGTTGCCGACTTCAAAATCGTTGAAGTCGTGCGCCGGGGTGATCTTCACCGCGCCCGAGCCCTTTTCCGGATCGGAATATTCGTCGCCGACGATGGGGATCAGGCGGCCGACCAGCGGCAGCACGACCTTCTTGCCAATCAGCTTCGTGTAGCGCTCGTCATCCGGATTCACGGCGACGCCGCTGTCACCCAGCATCGTTTCGGGACGCGTGGTTGCAACGACGATGAAACTCGTCGGATCCTCCGGATTGAAGATCTTGCCCTCGATCGGATAGCGCAGATGCCAGAGATGGCCCTTGACCTCGACCTGCTGCACTTCGAGATCGGAGATCGCAGTGAGCAGTTTCGGGTCCCAGTTGACGAGACGCTTGTCCTTGTAGATCAGCCCCTCGCGATAGAGCTGGACGAACACCTTGATGACGGCCTCGGACAGGCCCTCGTCCATGGTGAAACGCTCGCGCGACCAGTCGCAGGACGCGCCGAGACGCTTGAGCTGATTGACGATGGTGCCGCCGCTCTCGGCCTTCCATTTCCAGACGCGTTCGAGGAACGTCTCGCGGCCCATGTCGCGACGACCGGGCTCCTGTCGTTCCATTAACTGGCGTTCGACGACCATCTGGGTCGCGATGCCGGCATGGTCGGTGCCGGGCTGCCACAGCACGTCGCGGCCGCGCATGCGCTCGAAACGGCAAAGCACGTCCTGCAGCGTATTGTTGAGCGCGTGCCCCATATGCAGCGAGCCGGTCACGTTCGGCGGCGGGATCACGATCGTATAAGGCTCCGCTTCCGCACGGTCCGGACGCCCGGCCTTGAAAGCGCCTTCGCTCTCCCATGCAGCCGCGATGCGGGCTTCGATGTCGGCGGGCTGATAGGTCTTTTCGATCATGACGGATGCAATCAAGTCAGAGGTTTGCAAATCAGGGGCTGACGGCCGCGGGAACGGCCGTTGAGGTGCCTGCGGGCTAGAAACCCGCAGGGCATGCGCAAGTCAACAGATGGGCGGTATATAAGCCCGGAATGGGCCAAACGAAGGCCCCGATTCAGACTAGGTGCATAGCTCAGTCGGCAAAGCAGACGACTCTTAGCCGTCGCTCCGGATGGTGAATAATGGCTGACGGCGCCTAGCGGCCACCACCGCCGCGCGAGACGCGCTCGATCTCGGCCTTCACGATGCGCTCCACCAGGCCCGGCAGGTTGTCGTCGAGCCAGGACTTCAGCATCGGCCGCAACATCTCCTTGACGAGATCCTCGAGCGTGCGGGCATTGTTGCTGAGCACGGTATTCGCAAGCGAATGGAAGGCCGATTCCACGGCAGAGGCGGTGGATGGCGACATCATCTGCGGCGCCATCGCCGGCTGTTCGCGCGGCGGTGGCTCGTAAGACGGCGAATCGAAGCGTGGCGGCTGCATGCTGGCTGCGACGGCCTCGGCGAATTCGAGATCGTCGGCGGGCTCCACGCGTTTGAAGGCCGGCTCGGGCTCTTCGGCGACCACCATCTCGTCGGTGAGCTCGAAGACGTCATCGGCTAGCGGCGCAGCTGGAACCTCCGGTTCGGGAGCCACAGCGTCGAAGCTCGCGAGCATCGCGTCGATATCGTCCTGGCTGTTGCTCGCTGCAGGTTCGGGAGCCTTTTCGGGCGCCTTTGGTGCCGGGGCCGGCGCAGGCTTGGGAGCTGGCGGCGGAGCGCTCGCAACGACGGCGGGCTTCGGCGGCGATGCAGCGGGCGCCGGGGCCGGTTCGGCGGGCTTGGCTTCGTCGTCGGCAATGATGCGGCGGATCGACGCCAGAATCTCCTCCATGGAGGGTTCCTGGACCTTTGCAGGTTGCGTCATGTCCGACTCCGCATCGTCAAAGCTCGTCACTATCCTACATCAGACGAGGCTGAATTTGGCGGCGCCCGGTTGCATCGGGCTGACCATTCATCGCGCAAGCCTGACTTGTCCCCAGATCAAGCGACGCCTGACCGCTAGCTGTCGCGAAAGATCCTGCGTGATGCATTCCGAATCGCGTCGCTACTGCGTTGAACGCTACGTCATTGCATCAAATGATTGCAAGCAAAGGCGAAAAGCGAAAGGGCCGCTCGAGGCGGCCCTTTGAAGCAGATGCGATGAACTAAATACCTGAAGGCTGGATGGCCGACGACTCAGCGACCATCCGGGGTACGCACGCCAGCCCAGCTGTCGCGCACCTGATGATAGTGGACGCTCGGATCGTAGACATTGGTGTTGAGTTTCATCACCGTCGGCGACAAACGGCCGACTGCATTGAGCACGGCATAGGATGCGACGACGCGATCATGCTGCGCAGTCACCAGGGCAACGCGTGCATTCACCAGCGCCTGCTGTGCGTTCAACACGTCCAGCGTGGTGCGCTGGCCGGCCTTGGCTTCTTCGCGCACGCCATTCAGCGCAATCTCCGAAGCCTGCACCTGCGCCTGGGCCGAGGCGACCTGCGCCCTGCCCGCCAACAACTGGCCCCACGCCTGCACCACACTCGCGCGGGTCTGATCACGCACTTGCTCAAGTGCCAGGCGCTGCTGCGCCAGCGTTTCCTTCGACTGACGGATCAGCGAGTATTCGGCGCCGCCCTGATAGACAGGGATAGAGATCTGCGCGATCGCCGCGGCAGTGAGACCCCGCGGCTGGGTGATCGACTGCTCCCAGCCCTGCTGGATGCTGGCCTGAACCGACACCGTGGGGAACAATGCGCCTTCGTTGACCTTCACATTCAGGAAGCTGACGTCGATACCGTACATCGCAGCGGTGACGTTCGGATTTTCGGTCAAGGCGAGATCGACCGACGCCGGCAGTGACGCCGGCAGGAAACGATCGACCGGCGAACCGGCCTGCAACGCAGCAGGCTCATTGCCGATGATGCGGCGGAAGTTCGAACGCGTCGTCGTGAGGTTCGATTCGGCGGTCAAAAGCTGGGTGCGCCCCGCAGCGAGCTGCGCTTCCGACTGCGCCACGTCGGTGCGAGTCACTTCGCCGACATTGAAGCGATCACGCGTCTGTTTCAGCGTCTGCTCCAGCACGCGGACATTGCTCTTCTGCACTTCGACCACGGCCGAGTCGCGCAGATAGTCCATGTAGATGGTGGCAGCCGATAGCATCACGGTCTGTTCGAGCACGCGAAGGCCTTCGCGTGCGGCCGACACCTGGCCTTCTGCGGCGCGGGTGCGGTTTGCCGTCTGATTGCCGTTGTAGAGGCTCTGGGTCACGGTCGCGCCGACTGCGCGCGGCAACTGCCCGCCATGGAGTGCAATGGCCTGGCCACCGATCACGCTGACCGCATCCGTATACTGATAACCACCGCTTGCGGTGATCGCGACCCTCGGACGATAGCCGGACAGCGCCTGCGGCACGTTTTCGTCGGTCGCACGGACCGAGGCACGCTGAGCGTTCAGCTGCGGATTGTTCTGATAGGCGCGGACGAGTGCCGCCTCGATCGTATCGGCGAGGCTCGGGGTCGTGCCGGCGAGCGACAACAACAAGGCCGCAACAGCAGCGCCGGTGGAAACTTTTACACGGCCCATTCTAGGTAATCCATTCTTGCCACTCACCTATCCGGCCACAGCAATGCTGCTCCGGACAGACGAAGTCAGTTAGCGAGTCTCCACTCACCATATTCCTCGCATACGCGAGACGGAACCTCTCGCGGCAAGATCGAAGTGGAAACTTGGCCGCTGGGACATACTAGCCACACTTGCAGTTCCCGCCGGCATTCCTATGCCGCCCAGCCCGCTACTGCTGTCGCTTGGGCGAAGGCCGTAGACGTCTAGAAGACGAATTCAGCCTTGCGCTCCAGCCCCGGCAGGACAGGGGCAACGGCATCGAACAGCGGTCGGCTGCCAAAATCGTCATGCGAATGGGTCACCATGGTCGCGCGCTGCGGCTTGCTCTGGGCGAACACGCCGAGCAGCTTGCCGCCTGCCGCGAGCTGGCTATAGAGGCCCGTGGGGGCAACTTCGGTGGCGCCCAGCATGACGATGACGTCATAGGGGCCGTTGCCGGCATCGCCCTCGGTCCCGGAACTGGTTACCTTGCCGGCGATATGGCCGATCACCGCAGCCGAATAGCCGCTCGGGCAGCCGACCACGAGCACCTTATCGGTCGCTTTGATTTCGGCCGCCTGCAGCATCTTGGCGAGCACGACCGGCTTGAGCAGATAGCGCTTGGCCTCGCCGGCGGCGCCAATATCGAGATCGAGGTCGAGATAGGCCATCGGGCGCAAATGCGCCGGCACGTATTCCTCTCGCGGCACCGACAGCATGGCGTCGATGATGCGCAGATCGGTGACGTCGCTCGGACGGATCTGACCATCGACCATTTTCTGGCGAGCGGCGGAGAAGTCGGACATGGCAATCCCTTGGCGTGAGTCTGGAAGGTCTCGAAGCTGAGGAATTACGGCAACGCGATGCCGCGGGCAAGGTGCGGGAAAGCACAGATGGCACGCAAGCGTCAGCTCGCGAACTGTCCTGGAAGCAACGATTTATGGAAAGGATAAATGGCTCCCCGGGCTGGATTCGAACCAGCGACCATTCGATTAACAGTCGAATGCTCTACCGCTGAGCTACCAGGGAAAACGCGAACCGTGTCGCGTGGCGCAGCGTATAACAAAGCGATCCCGGCTTGGAAAGCGGGAAATGCGGAATGTTTCATCTCATCGTCACGCCTGAGGAAAACTCACGGAAGCCTCTGAAATCGTGAAACCTTTCAGAGCATGGCTTCGTTCTTGCATCGATTTTGACGACGGTTCGGGTTGCCCTATCAGCCCACCCCGTCGCCTTTTCGACTTATTGCATCGCAAAGTTTCAGGTCCGACGTCGACTTCAGTCCAGAATCGAACGAGGTGATTCATGCCCGCCACGCACACTGACCGCCCGCTTCCGACCAACATCAGCTCCCTGCCCTTCATCAGCGACGACGAATGCGTCTCCCGGCTTGCTGCTGCAGTGCAGACCCACAATCACGGCCTCGATGACAACGACCATCTCGACGAAGTTGCGCTATTGATCGGCCGGCTTGCCGTTCCCATCGAGATCTGATCGCTGCCACGAGCGGTACGTTTCTCGTCATCTAAGTCTGCATATGCGTTCCAGTGCCCGCCGATGCCATCGCGCCTTCACGGCCGATGATCTTCTGCAAATTGCGTCCGTCGTCGTAACGCTCCGGCAACCATCCCGGCCCCAGGCGGTGGATGGTTACAATTTGAGTGATCCGTTCAACGTCACCACAAAGGCTTTTCGTCAAATTGCCCGCAAGACAGGGAGTTTGACGATGAGCGAAGCCGAGTTCGACTACATTCTGGAAGCGGTCCGGACCGAGATCGAAGCCGAAATCGAGGACGATTTCCGCAGCCAGATGATGTTTCTCGCGCCGATCCCGACCGCAGCCAATGACAATGATGGCCCGTGGCCGCACATTCCCTTTCCGGACGGCTGGCACGCCTCCTGCTGAGGTGTCGCCAAGACGGCTGTGGGAACCCGTGAAAGATACGAACCGGGCATTGCCTTAACGGCGAACGGTCTGTAACTAACCCGTTATGGGGCCATGTGGCGGAATGGTTACGCGCCGGTCTGCAAAACCGTTTATTCGGGTTCGATTCCCGACGTGGC
>JASBVG010000119.1 GCA_030147505.1 Tardiphaga sp. | reverse complement strand
CTTCGGCGGCGGCGCGATGATCGGCTCGCCGCTCGCCAACATGCTGATGAACTATTTCAAGACGCCCACCGATGTCGGCGTCTGGCAGACCTTCCTGGCCATGGGCGTGATCTATTTCGTGTTCATGACCATCGGCGCGTTCTCCTATCGCATCACGCCGCCGAACTGGAAGCCGGATGGCTGGACGCCACCCGCCACGGCCAACAAGATGATCACCACCGGTCACGTGCATCTCGACAATGCACACAAGACCAAGCAGTTCTGGCTGATCTGGGGCGTGCTCTGCCTCAATGTGTCGGCAGGCATTGGCGTGATCGGCATGGCGTCGCCGATGCTGCAGGAGATTTTCGCGGGCAAGCTAATCGGCGCGCCCGACGTCACCTTCAGCCAGCTCTCGGCGTCGCAGAAGGCAGCGATTGCCGGCATCGCTGCCGGCTTTGCCGGTCTGATCTCGCTCTTCAACATCGGCGGCCGCTTCTTCTGGGCGTCGATGTCGGACAAGCTGGGTCGCAAGAACACCTACTATACGTTCTTCATCCTCGGCATCATCCTTTACGCGCTGGTGCCGACCTTTGCGGCCACGGGCAACAAGGTGCTGTTCGTGTTCGCCATCGGCATCATCCTTTCGATGTATGGCGGCGGCTTCGCCACGGTGCCGGCCTATCTGGCCGACATCTTCGGCACCCAGTTCGTCGGCGCCATCCATGGCCGTCTGCTGACGGCATGGGCGACCGCCGGCATCATCGGTCCGGTGGTGGTGAACTACATTCGAGAGTTCCAGATCGCCGCCGGCGTGCCGCGGGCGCAGGTCTATGACTTCACGATGTATATCCTCGCTGGCATGCTGGTGGTGGGCCTGATCTGCAACATGCTGGTGAAGCCGCTGGCGCAGCACTGGTTCATGAAACCGGAAGAGGTCGCGGCCCTGCAGGCCAAGGGCGCGGAAGCCGCTTCGCTCGGTGGCGGCTCCTACGGCATCGGCAAGGGCGGCCTGGATGCGCCGGCCGCGGCGTTCTGGCTGTTCGTTGGCGTCCCGCTGATCTGGGGCGTCTGGATAACGCTGCAAAGCGCCATCAAGATCTTCCAGTAGGATCGTCCGGGACCGGCGGCGAAAGCTTCCGGTCCCGTTTTCCTTTCGGCATCGCAATTCTCAGGCAAGAGCTGAGCCCGCGCACGGGGCAGGCTTCGTCTTTATGCTGTGCTTATGACGCGGCCCGGCGGTCCGTCTCGCATTCCTATGGCGTTGTCCGCATCTTTGAAGCGTCCCGGCTGGTCTGGCCGGGCGCATCATCGATACGGACAGTGACCCATGACAATGTTCTTCAATCGCGACATCCAGGCGCATGATTTCTCGGCCGACAGCGCCTATCGAGCCTATCTGATCAGTCGTAATCAGGCGCCGATCGTCCATCATTCCGGCGATATGCAATGGAAGCGGTTCTGCGTTGCCGTCCGGAGAGTGCGCAACGATGTCAGACGTGTTTTCGCGGCGATCCACATGGCGCTCATTGCCGACAAGATGCGCCGGGCGCGGTACGAACTGGCGCGGGTCGGCATGCGCGATGCGAAAATGCCGACACTTACGGATCGCAGGGGGGCGCCATGACGGCTCGCTTGTTGTCGCTGTTGGTGCAGGTCTGGCGAATTATTGTCGGTCCAGCGGTATATCGCCCCGCGGCGCACTATATGCGTGGACCTGGTCCTAAACATCGGGAAAAATGGAAAAGAAGCGCCCGCTGATCTAGCGGGCGTTTCTTTGACGTCGTCTCAGATGACCCGGGACATCACTTCGTCCGGAGTGGCCCAGATCGCCTGCATCGCCACCTCGACCAGATGCTGCTCGGATTCGTCGAGAGGCACACGTGGAAGCCGCACTGCCGAATTACCCAAGCCGCGCAGTTTCATCGCGTATTTAACCGCGGAAGATACCTGGGCCGATGACAGCACGTCGGCAAGCGGCATCAGCATGTCGGAGATCGTCGTCGCGTAGCGCGCGCATCCTTTCCGCGTGGCGTAATACATGCCGCGGCAGAGTTGTGGCGCGACATTCGCGACAGCCGATACCACGCCGTCGCCGCCTGTCAGCAAATAGGGCAATGCCGTTGCATCGTGACCGGTCAGAAACCGGAAGCAAGGCGGGAGCAGTGGGCGCAGGCGGGCAAGCCGCGTTGCATCGCCGGTGTCGTCGCGAAGGCCGATCAGCCGGGGCGAAGCGGCAAGATCGATGAGGGCGCCGTCCGTCAGCGCCCGTACGCAGCGTGAGGGCGCATCATGCAGAATGATCGGCAGGGTCGTCGCGTCGAGAATCGCACGGAAATGCGCAGTGACGCCTTCTGCCGTCGGCTTGTTGTAATAGGGGACCACCGACATTACGGCGTCTGCGCCGGCCGATTGCGCCATGCGCGTCCATTCGATCGCGCGCGCCGTGCAGGGCGATCCGGCACCGGCAATGACACGCAGGCGGCCGCGCGCAATGCCGACGGCGGTGCGGATCAACGTCATTCGCTCGTTTTCGGAGAGCGTATCGCCTTCGCCAATGGTCTCGCCGACTATGACGGCGCTGCCACCTGCGGAGGCCTGGCGCTCGCAGAGACGGGCAAAAGTGAGGAGATCGAGCCCGCCGTCCGCATGAAACGGCGTCGGCAGGTCCGCGATCATGCCATGCAGCCAGTCATTGCTGTGAAAGGCTGGATGGGCCGGGAGGGGAATTGCAGACATGATGAGGAATCAGGCGGCGCGTCGTTGCGGCAATTCGGCAGGCTGCATCGATGCGAAGGACGGGGCGCTCATATCGAGCTCGAGAAGGCTGGCGGTTTCCACGATCGCCTCCGGGTGGTGCCCGTTTTCGAACAGTGCATAGCGCAAGGCACTGAGGCGGTTCTTGAACACGCCGCCAAATAAGCCGCGTTGTTCTTGCGCGACCCATTGGCCGCGGCTGTTTTGACCGATCAGAACGAGAGCAAACCCAGACAAGGGAGGTTCGAAGCGATTCACGGAAGTCTCCTGCAACAGCACGCTAGCGAGCGTGTGGTTGCAAGATGACCTGCAGGGCGTTTGAAAACGAGATATGTGCAAGCGCTGTATTATAGGCGCGGCATAAATGCCCGGTGGTCGCAGGAGGAGGTGCAAAATGGGGAACCATCGCCTGCCGCCGCGATTGGAATTTCTGCCAATGTAAGGGAGCTTGTAATGGCGAAATATTCCAAGAAGGCTGCAAAGAAGGTCGCGCGTGCCGTGAAAAAAGCCAAGGCTGGCACGCTCAAAAGCGGCCGCTCCGGAAAGAAGGTGACGAGCCGCAAACAGGCGATCGCTATAGGTTTGTCCGAAGCGCGCGCCGAAGGCAGGAAAGTGCCGAAGGCACCCAAGAAGGCGACAAGGAAAGCCGCCAAAAAGACTGTGAAAAAGGCTGCAGCGCAAAAGAAGACCGCAAGGAAAACGACGAAGGTCAAGAAGACGAAGAAGAAATCCTGAGCGGAAGACGCGGATAAGGTGACGACGGGAGCGTCACTTCGTTTGCAGCGAAGCCTTCAGCAAATGGTCCTTGCACTCGTCGGTCTTTCCCATCGCCATTTTCTCGCTCGCGGCGCTGATTTCGTCCGACGCTGTCTGTTTGGGCTTGCCATTCGGCATCTTCGATATGGCCTCAGCGACAAATGCAATGTTGGATGCGTTGCATTCACGAGTCTGCAATTGCTGCGCTCCTGCGACAGGCAGACTGAGTAGTGCGGCGATCGCGATCGCCAATCCCGTTGCTTTTATCATGGTCAACTTGCCTTGCGATGCCGTGCCGTCGAGCGCCCTGCCTTTTTAGCGGGGCGTTTGCGGGCTGCCGGCCGGCGAGCCGCGGAGGCACGCTTGGTCGAGGTCTGGCCGCCCTTGAGACTGGCCTTCAGCGCGTCCATCAGATTGATGACGTTATCGGGCTTCTCTTCCTTCGGGGGGGCCTTCACCGGCTTGCCGGCGGCCTTGCGCTTCACCAGCGTCTTCAGCGCGGTCTCGTATTCGTCCTTGAACTTGCCAGGGTCGAAATGGGACGCCTTGCTATCGAGGATGTGGGTGGCGAGCTCGATCATGTCCTTCGAAATCTTCGGGTTCTTGATGTCATCGAAATAATCGGCCTCGTCGCGTACCTCATAGGGATAGCGCAATGTGGTGCCGAGCAGTCCCTTGCCCAAGGGTTCGATGGCAATCACATGCTCTCGATTGGTCAACACGATACGCGCGAGCGCCACACGGTCCTGGTCCTTCATCGCGTCGCGGATCACGGCAAAGGCGTCGACACCGGCCTTGCCGTCCGGGGCGATGTAATAAGGATGGTTCAGATAGCGGCGATCGATCTCGTCGCGCGGCACGAAATTGTCGATGTCGATGGTGTGATTGCTCTCGATCTGCACGGCTTCGAGCTCTTCCTTCTCGATCTCGATATATTCGCCCTTGCTGATCTCGTAGCCGCGCGCCTTTTGCTCCGTCTCCACGACATCGCCGGTTTCGGCATCGATCATCTGTTGTTTCAGACGGTTGCCGGTGTCGCGGTTGATCATGTGAAATTTGGTTTTCTCCGTGGTGGTGGAGGCCGGATAGAGGACTACCGGGCAGGTCACCAGCGACAATTTGAGGGAGCCTTTCCAGTAAGCGCGGGGCGGTGCCATGTGTCCTCCAACTCGATACGAACTGCTTGCTGCGCCGATCGCTTCCGCGCTTGGAACTTCAACCGCGGCTTTCCGTTTTGGTTCCGGTCCCCGCCTAATGGCCGTTCGGAGTATGCGTCGTGGCCGATCGTCAACTATCGATTTACCGCAAGAAGCGCGATTTTGCGGCAACCCAGGAACCGTCAGGCAGGATCGTGGTCGCGCCGGCGAAGCGGCCCCGCTTCGTGATCTAGAAACACGACGCCACACGGCTGCATTACGATCTCCGGCTCGAGATGGACGGCGTGTTCAAGTCCTGGGCGGTGACGCGCGGACCGTCGCTTGACCCTGCCGACAAGCGGCTGGCGGTGGAGGTCGAGGACCATCCGCTCGATTACGGCGATTTCGAAGGAACGATCCCGGAAGGCCAATATGGCGGCGGTACGGTGCAGCTCTGGGATCGCGGTTATTACGAAGCCGAGAATGCAGAAAAGGGACTGAAGAAGGGCGACCTGAAATTCACGCTGGAGGGCGAGAAACTGCATGGCGGATTCGTGCTGGTACGGATGAAGCGCGACCGTAATGGCGGCAAGCGGACCAACTGGTTGCTGATCAAGCATCGCGACGCCTATGCCGTCAACGGCAAGGGCGACGCGATCCTGAATGAGGACGCATCGGTGGCCTCGGGTCGCAGGATGAAAGATATTGCAGAGGGGAAAGGGCGGGCGCCGAAGCCCTTCATGATCGGCAAGCGCGCGAAGATCAGGAAGGATGCGGTGTGGGATTCCAGTGAAGGTGAGGCAGCGGATGGGCGCGCGAGGAAGGGCGCGAGAACCAAGGCCGACGTGGCCAAGAAGCCACCCGCAAAGCGCACCGCCAGGGCGAAGAAGGCAGTGAGCATGCCCGGCTTCGTTGCGCCAGAGCTCTGCACTTTGGTGGATCGCCCGCCGACGGCATCCGGCTGGGCGCATGAGATCAAGTTCGATGGTTATCGCATGCAGCTTCGTATCGAGGGCGGCGAGGCGACGCTGAAAACACGCAAGGGGCTCGACTGGACCGACAGTTTTCCGGCCATCGCCGAGGAAGCCACCAGTCTGCCGGATTGCATGGTCGATGGTGAGATCGTCGGGCTCGATTCATCGGGCGCGCCGGACTTCGCGGTGTTGCAGGCAGCGCTATCCGATGGCGAGACGGATATGCTGATCTTCTTCGTGTTCGATCTGCTGTTCGCCGACGCCGAGGATCTGCGCAGGCAGCCGTTGGAGGAGCGCAAAGCACGACTGAAGGTTTTGTTGGAGAAAGCGCGCGGCCGCCGCAAGGAGGGCCTGATCCGCTACGTCAATCACTTCACGACCGGCGGTGATGCGATCCTGCAATCGGCCTGCAAGCTGTCGTTGGAGGGAATCGTTTCGAAGAAACTGTCGGCGCCCTATATGTCCGGTCGCTCGAAGAACTGGACCAAAGCCAAGTGCCGCGCGGGCCACGAGGTGGTAATCGGCGGCTGGAAGACGACGAATGGCAAATTCCGTTCGCTATTGGTAGGTGTGCATAAGGGAGATCATCTCGCTTATGTTGGCATCGTCGGCACGGGCTATAGTGCCGACAAGGTCAAGCGCATCATGCCTGCGCTGAAAAAGGCGGCCGGACAACAGTCGCCGTTCGGCGGTGAAAACGCGCCGGCCGGCGGGCGCGACGTGCACTGGCTGAAGCCAGAGCTGGTGGCCGAGATCGAATTCGCCGGCTTTACGGGCGCGGGCATGGTGCGGCAGGCGTCGTTCAAAGGGTTGCGTAAGGACAAGCCGGCAGAGGAAGTCGAAGCAGAGACGCCGAAGAAGACGACGCTCGCCGAACCGAAACCGCAGCGTGGAGCGAAAAAAAATGCGGCCAGGAAGACGGTTTCCAGATACGCCTCGGGCAAATCTGCCGAGGTGATGGGCGTGGCGCTTTCGCATCCCGACAAGGCGCTGTGGCCGAATGCCGGTGACGATGAATCGGTGACGAAGCGCGATCTCGCCGACTATTTCGAAGCGGTCGGCGACTGGATGATGCCGCACCTCAAGGGGCGGCCATGTTCGGTGGTAAGGGCGCCCGACGGGATCGGCGGTCAGCAATTCTTCCAGCGTCATGCCATGGCCGGCACGTCGAATCTGCTGGAGCTGGTGAAAGTCTCAGGCGACCGTAAGCCCTATCTTCAGATCGATCGCATAGAAGGACTCGCCGCAGTGGCCCAAATGGGCGGGCTGGAGCTTCATCCGTGGAATTGCGCGCCGGGCGAACCCGATGTGCCGGGCCGATTGATCTTCGATCTCGATCCGTCCCCTGAGGTAAAGTTCGGCGCTGTAATCATTGCCGCGCGAGAGTTGAAAGAGCGACTGTCAAAGATCGGTATGGAGAGCTTCTGCAAGACCACCGGCGGCAAGGGCCTGCACGTGGTCGTGCCGCTGAAGCATGCTGCGCGCGATCGCGTCGACTGGAAAACCGCAAAGACTTTCGCCCAAGCCATCTGCCAGTGGATGGCGGCGGATGATCCTGATCGCTATCTGGTCAACATGTCGAAGGCAAAGCGGAAGGGGAAGATCTTTCTCGACTACCTGCGCAACGACCGGATGTCCACGGCGGTTGCGGTGCTATCACCCCGGGCGCGCGAGGGCGCCACGGTGTCGATGCCGCTGACCTGGGCGCAATTGCGCGACGATCTCGACCCCAGAAAATTCACGCTGCGAAGTGTGCCAGGGCTTGTGAAAAAGAGTAGGGCTTGGGCGGACTATGACGACGCAGCGTCGTCAATCAAGGCTGCGATTGGAAAGATGAAATAACTTCGTCTGTCATCGCCCGCTCCCGCCGGGCGATGACAGCATCAGAACAGGTAGCAAACCAATACGAAAAACGCGGTTCGTTTCCGAGCCGCGCATCTCGAAACCAGATTGAGCTGCTTATAGTCGACCAAGCAGCAGAAGGATCAGCAGAATCACAATTACCAAACCGAGGCCGCCGCCGCCGTAATAGCCGGTGCCGTAAAACGGTCCGCCGCCGATACCGCTGAAGCCGCCGAGCAGTGCGATGATCAGAATGATCAGAATAATCGTACCAATGGACATGTTTTCTCTCCTCAGCCTTCGCATTTGTCCGTTGCCGTCTGCGATAAAAACGCGCAGCAGTCGGCAAGGTTCCGGGATTGAAACCATGGAGGAGCTTTGTGTAGTGGCATGAGTTATGAATTGAACGAACCAGATGAGGACGTTTGCGATGCCTGCCCCACTCACCGTATCCATTCCGCATTCGCTCGGTCGCGAGGAAGCCACGCGCCGTCTCAAGAGTGGCCTCGCGCGCGCCGCCGCCAGCGTTCCGATGGTGAAAGTGGAAGACGAACGCTGGGACGGTGATCAGTTAGATCTCCGCGTGCGTGCGATGGGACAGATGGCATCGGGACATGTCGATGTGCTCGATGATCGCGTGAATGTGGAAGTGACGCTGCCGTGGCTGTTGCAGCGTTTCGCAGAAGTCGCGCAGGCAACAATCAAGTCGCGCGGGAAATTGCTGCTCGAGAAAAAGTAATAAAGGCCGCATGTCGAGATATCTCGATCGATATTGCTGCGCAGCACAAGTAGCGCAATCGTTATGTGCAGCGCACATCGGCACGACTGGTAACCATTCGCAAACAATTTGATGAAAATCTGAGCTGGTGCGGAGGAAGGGAACCGAACCACCTCTGAGTCGGCACGACATCCGCCAGGCCGTTCGGCATCAATCCCGGGCGGCCTTGTCGTTATTGTAGCCGTGTCGAACGAGGACGTTTCGGAACTGCCCTCGTTCTGATGACCGCGACCGGCAGATGCCGCAGATGCTCCGCGACGATGATGTCCGCCATGTCATAGCCGGGCGCGTGGACTGTCGCGTGAAGGGTCGCTCCATCGAACCATTTCCGACCGCCATCCGTGAAGCCTGCGAGCTTGCGTCCAACAATCATGATGGCCGCGTTGCGCTGGCCGCGACGCGCGAACGCGATGATATGCGCCGAATGCGGGCCGGTGACGTCGAGCGGCTCATAGTCGCCGTCGGTGAACACATCGGAGAGCTCGCTACGTAGCTTCAGGAGTTCGCGCGTCCATGCAAACTTGATGTGGCCGTCGGGCCAGCTGTCTGACAACGCCTTCCAGTCGGGCGTCTTGATTTTTTCCGGCAGCGCGACACGTTCAGCGAAGTCCACGGGACGGCGATTGTCGGGGTCGACCAGAGAGGTGTCGAAGAATTCCGTGCCCTGATAGAAATCGGGCATGCCGGGGATCGTCGCTTTCAGCGTGATCTGGCTGAGCGAGTTGAGCGCGCCGACCAGGGCCATCCGCTGCGCAAAGGTATCAATTTGCTCGATGAACTCCTTTGACGTGACGGGATCGAGAATGCGGGCGAGGAAGTCCTGCAGGCCCTTTTCATAGGCTTCATGCGGATTGAGCCAGCTCGTTTCTTCCTTGCCTTCCCGCGCGGCCTTCAGCGCATAGGCCTGCATGCGTTCGAGAAAGCTTTGGCCGTGTGCGTCAAGCTCCCACGCGCCAACCAGTGTCTGATACAGCATGTATTCGAAGGAGGCTGAAGGCGAACGCATCTTGCCATCCACGATGACATGCGGTGCGTTGAGCACTTTCCAGCGGCTTACGGCTGTGGCCCATTCGCCGGGAAGTTCGGCCAGGACAAGCAAGCGGGTGCGGGCATCCTCGCCACGCTTGGTGTCATGTGTGGCGGTCGAGGTCATGCCATGCGGAAATTCGCTGGCGCGTTGGGCCATGAGCTCGTGGAATCGTGCGACTGGCATCGCCGTGGCCGCCGGCTCGCCGCCGACTTCGTTGAGTGCCAATAGCTTGTGGTAGCGATAGAAGGCCGTATCCTCGAGCGACTTCGCCATGGTCGGCCCGGTGAATTGCTGTACCTTGAGCGCGAAACGCCGTACCCGCGGCTTGCTGTGCGCGGGACGGCCGGGTTTGAGAAGGTCAAGCGTCAGCGCATCGCGCAGGAAGTCGAACAGGCCTTCGTCGGTGCCGAACCAGTCGGCGCGCGCCTTCTCGATCGTATCCGAGATCAGCGCCCGATCGAGCGCGGAAGGACCGGCGGCGGTCAGATAGGTCCGATAGACCGGGAAATGCAGCACATAGAGCTCAAAAGCCTGGCGCAGCGTGTCGGCGGAGAAGTCGCGGGTCGAGTAATGGCCATTGGCGATGCGTGCGAGCAGGCGCGTTAGCACGGTAAATTCCGAGAGCAACAAAGTGTCGAGCACGCGCCGCTTCGCATCGATGAGCAAAGGCTCGAATTTGGGTGACGTATTGCTGACCTGCCGCCAGGTCTCGCCAAGCGGTTCGAGACCTTGCTCATCGACGAGCACCTGCGTGATGACATTGAGCCATTCATAGCCGGTGGTGCCATGCACGCCTGCGAAGGGCACGAGCTTCTCGTTCTCGCCGAGAATTTTCTCGACGACGACGTAGAAGGGTTTTCCTTTACCATGCGCCTCGCGGACGAGGCGGCGCAGGCGCTGAAAATACTGCGAGGGATCGCGCAGGCCGTCGATGTGATCGAGGCGCAGGCCCTGCAGCTTGTCATCGGCGATCAGGCGTTTCACCTGCGTATGGATCGCCTCGAAGGTGTCGTTGTCCTCAACGCGCAAACCGGCCAGCGTGTTCACGTCGAAGAAGCGGCGATAATTGATCTCGCTGGAAGCAAGTCGCCATTGGCCGAGCTTGTAGTGCTGGCGTTCCAGCAGCATGTGCAGCGTCTGGGTCTGTGCAGGGCGTTCCGGCCCGGCGCGATAGGCGTCGAGGCCGCGGGCGATGACATCGGCAGCGCCGTCGATGGAGGCGAGTTGCTTCTTGAAGGCGGGGGCCTCGCTGCGATTGGGATGGCGCAGACCCTTGTGCTTGCCGGCCAGCGTCAGGATGGCCCGGCCCGGTGCGGTGTCGGCCGCCTTGGCCTCCTTGACGATGGTGCGCAGCATCTCGCTATAGCGCTCCGGCGCGATGGGCAGGCGATGTTCGTAATACCACGCCGAAAAATTGCCTTCGGCCGCATCATATTTCAGCTCGATCTCGCCATTTTCCAGCGCCTGGCCATAGCTCGAGCCGATGATCGGCAGCAGCAGGCCGCCGCGGGCGCGGTAGGGCAGGGTCTCCCAGTCGATATCGAACGAGACGGCGTGCGGTGAGGCCTGGCCCCATTCGAGCACGTCGAGCCACCACGGATTATCGGCATAGTGCACGCCGACATGATTGGGGACGAAGTCGAGAATCAGGCCGAGATCGTTTTTCTTCAGCGCTGCGCTGAGCCGTTCGAAGCCGGCGTCGCCGCCGAGTTCGGGAGTGAGCTTGGTGTGATCGACGATGTCATAGCCATGGGTCGAGCCCGCGCGGGCTTTCATGAAGGGGGAGGCATAGACATGGCTGATGCCGAGCGTTTTGAGATAGGGGGCGATAAGCGCGGCGGCATCGAAGTCGAAGTCTTTCGTCAGCTGCAGGCGATAGGTGGCGGTCGGAATGGCCGGCGGCATTCACTTGTCTCCAATCCACCATTGGATCGCCCATGGCGCCAGGGCATCGCCCTGCCTGCCCCAGATCAGCGTGCCGGTTGCCGCGGATGCGGTGACCGGCTTGTCGGAGAGATTGGCGCGCAGCGTGAGCGGTCGGTCATCGGCCATCATCCAGCTTGCGATGACGAGGCCGCCCTTCTCTTCGACCTTGCCGAAGCGAGCGCCGATATTGCGAGGCACGATGTGCTGTTTTCGCATCCTGAGCAGGTCGCGCACCATGGCCCAGCGCCGCTTGCCGGCGCCATCACGCATCTCCCAATCGATCTTCGCATTCTCGAAGGTTGTAATGTCGAGCGGGTCCGGAATGTCGTCGCCATATTTTTCGTACGCGCTGGCGAATTCCTTTTTGCGGCCGTTGCGCACGGCATTGGCAAGATCGCCTTCGAAATCGCAGAAGAACGGAAATGGCACTTGCGAGCCCCATTCCTCGCCCTGAAACAGCATCGGCACCATCGGCGCCAGCAGCGTGATCGCGAGCGCGGCCTCAACAGCCAGCGGATTGGCGATTGCTTCCAGGCGATCGCCGAGGGCGCGGTTGCCGATCTGGTCGTGGTTCTGCAGGAAGTTGACGAAAGCAGATGGTGGCAGGGCGCCGCTCGGTTCGCCGCGCATCTCGCCGCCCCGATGTGCGGAGGGCTGGCCCTGATAGGCGAAACCGGAGCCGAGCGCCTTCACGACATGATCGAGCGGGCTCGGCGCATAATCGGCGTAATAGCCCTTGTTCTCGCCGGTAAGCAGGACGTGCCAGGCGTGGTGATAGTCGTCGTTCCACTGCGCCCGGTACTTGCCACGGGACGGATTGGTCGCAGGATCGAGCAAAGTGGCGCGATTGTCATCGTTCTCCAGCACCAGATGGATCTGTCGGCCGGTATCCGCGGCGAGCTTGCCGACCTCGCGGCTCAACTCATGCAGCATGGAGATCTCCCCCGGCTCGACGATGGCATGCACCGCGTCGAGACGCAGGCCGTCGAAGCGATAGTCGCGGAGCCACATCAGCGCGTTCTCGATTGCGTAGGCGCGGACCTGCCGCACGCGATAGTCGATCGCGGAACCCCACGGCGTGTCGGCGCCGCCGAAGAAAGTCGGCGCGTAGAGGCCCAGGTAATTTCCCTCGGGACCGAAATGATTGTAGACGACATCGAGAAAGACGCTGAGTCCGCGCAGATGCGCTTCATCTATCAGCGCCTTCAGATCGTCTGGCCGACCATAGATGTGATCCGGCGCGTACCACAGGACGCCGTCATAGCCCCAGTTGCGATTGCCTGAGAAATCCGCAAGGGGCATCAGCTCAAACGCAGTGATGCCGGTTCTGACGAGATGATCGAGCTTGTCGATCATCGCGCGATAGGTGCCCTCGGCCGTGAAGGTGCCCACATGGGTCTCGAGCAGCACCGTCTCTTCCCACGCGCGCCCGCGCCACCCATCGGCCCGCCACTGGTAAGTCGCGTGATCGACGATTTCGCTCGGGCCGTTGACGTCCTCCGGCTGGAACGACGAGCCGGGGTCCGGCACCTCCGTTTCGCCATCGATGCGGAACCTATAGGTGGCCCCGGCGGCAATGCCCGGCAGGTCGGCGCCATGCCAGCCATCCTCTTCGAGCGTCATCGGATAGGGTTTGTCGACAATCACCTCGACACGGCCGGCCGCCGGTGCCCACAGACGAAATGTGGTGCCCTTGTCGGTCAGTCGTGGCCCGAAGCTGCGCGTGCTCATGCAGGCGTTCCTGCAAAGGCGAGAACGGAGCGCGCCGGTGCATCGACATCGGCGCCGGGAGGGAGGATGGCAATCGAGAGTTTGTCGTCGGCGGTGTTCAGCACTTGGCGCCAGCTCTTGTATTCGGTGAGTTTCGGCAGCTTGAAAGGAATGCCTTCAGGCGCTGCGTTCAGGACGATGAACAACGGATTGCCGCCCTTTTCGTTCGAACTCATCACGTAAGAGAGGAAACGACCGTCCGGGAAGGCCCAGTCGGTCTCGGTCATCTCGTCGGCGGAGGGCGTCAGCCACAGCACGCCATAGCTGCCATCGGCGCGACGGCCGTCGAGCCATTTCTGCGATGTGATCTGGGGGAAGCGCTGGCGCAACTGCGCCATGTGGCCGATGAAATCGGTCAGATCGTCGTCCTTGTTGCCGAGCCCGTCCCAGCTCACCCAGCCGATTTCATTGTCCTGGCAATAGGCGTTGTTGTTCCCGCCCTGGCTATTGCCGACCTCGTCGCCGGCCAGCAGCAACGGAACGCCTTGGGCGAGAAACAGGCAGGCCAGCTGGTTCTTGCGCAACTGCCGGCGCAGCGCATTGATGGCCGGATCGTCCGTCAGTCCCTCGACGCCAAAATTGTTGCTGTGGTTGTCGTTGGAGCCGTCGCGATTGTCCTCGCCATTCGCCTCGTTGTGCTTCTCGTTATAGGCAAACAGATCGGCAAGCGGAAACCCGTCGTGCACCGTAACGTGGTTGATGCCGGCACGCTGCCTGCGACCGTCATGGTTGAAGACGTCGGAGGAGCCGGTCATGCGGCTTGACACCTCGCCGATCAGCGAGCCTTCGCCGGCCCAGTAGCGACGCATCGCGCTGCGATATTTGTCGTTCCATTCCGACCATTGCGACGGATAGGCGCCCACCTGGTAACCGCCCATGCCGAGGTCCCAGGGCTCGGCAACCATCTTGGCGGTCGATAGAACAGGGTCCTGCCGAATGGCTGTCAGGAAGTTGCTGTTGCGATCGAAACCATTCGGCCCGCGCGCCAGCGTGGTGGCGAGGTCGAAGCGGAAACCGTCCACATGGCAGACCTCGACCCAGTAGCGCAGCGAGTCCATCACCATCTGCAGGACGCGGGGGTGGGTGAGGTTCAACGACGAGCCACAGCCGGTGAAGTCATCGTAGTAACGTGGATTATCCGGCATCAGCCAGTAATAGGACGCATTGTCGATGCCGCGATAGCTCAGCGTCGGGCCAAGGTGATTGCCTTCGGCCGTGTGATTGTAGACGACGTCGAGAATGACCTCGATACCGGCATCGTGCAGCCGGGCCACCGTGGTGCGAAAGGCATCGAGCGGATTGTCGGCGCCGTATCGCGCCTCTGGCGCGAAAAAGCCGAGTGTGTTGTAGCCCCAGTAGTTGACGAGCTTCATCTCGACGAGGCGGCGATCGTCGACGAAGGCATGGACCGGCAGGAGTTCGATGGATGTGACGCCGAGCCGCTTGAGGTGGTCGATCATCGCAGGCGCCGCAAGGCCGCGATAGGTGCCGCGCAAACCTGCGGGTATGTCCTGGCGCGTCTGGGTCAGGCCTTTGACATGCGCCTCGTAGAAAATCGTATCTTCCCAGGGAATGCTCGGCCGCGCTTCGCGGCGCCCCCAATTGAAGGTCTCGTCGACGACCACGGCCTTCGGCATGCCGCGTGCATTGTCGCGGCGGTCGAAGGATAGATCTTCGCGCGATGATCCCGTGCGGTAGCCAAAATGGGCGTCGCTCCAGACCAGGCGGCCGGCGAGCTTCTTGGCATAGGGATCGAGCAAGAGCTTGTGCGGATTGAAGCGATGGCCGTGTTCCGGTTCATACGGTCCGTGGACGCGATAGCCGTAGAGTTGGCCGGGCGAGACGTCGTTGAGATAGCCGTGAAAGACGTGCTCGTTATATTCGGGCAGCTCGATGCGTTCGAGCTCGCGGCGACCCTGGCCGTCGAACAGGCATAACTCGACCTTTTTGGCGTGTGCGGAGAACAAGGCAAAATTTGTCCCCCGCCCGTCCCAGCTGGCCCCGAGGCGGGAGGGCGTTCCGGCTGAAAGACGCATCGATCAGACTTCCGGTACGAGAAAGATCGCAGCAAGCGGCGGCAATGTGAGCTGCAGTTCGGGCACGAGGCCTGAGGCCGTCACCTCGCCGGAATTGCCGACATTGCTGCCACCATAAAGTCCGGCGTCGGAATTCAATGCTTCGCGCCACCTGCCGGTGAAGGGCACGCGCACCCGATAGTCATGATAGACATTTGGTGAAAAATTTGCGACCACGAGACATTGCGCGCGTGGGGCGTTGCCCTTGCGCAGCCAGGCAAATACGTTGCGATCGGCGTCGTCAGTGATGAGCCATTCAAAGCCGGCGGGATCGCAGTCAAGTTCGTGCAGCGCCGGCGTATCGCGATAGAGCTTGTTGAGGTCGCGGATCAGCGAATGGATGCCGGCATGCCTATCCTGTTCGAGCAAATGCCAGTCCAGTGACTGATCGTGATTCCATTCGCGCTCCTGGGCGAATTCGCAGCCCATGAACATCAGTTTCTTGCCGGGATGGCCGAACATGAAGGAATAATAGGCGCGCAGATTGGCAAACCGCTGCCAGTCGTCGCCGGGCATCCGGCCGAGGATCGACCGTTTGCCGTGCACGACCTCGTCATGCGACAGCGGCAGGATGAAGTTCTCCGAGAACGCGTAATGCAGTCCGAACAGGATCTGGCCGTGGTGATGCCGGCGATGGATGGGATCCTTGCCGATGTAGTTCAGCGAGTCGTGCATCCAGCCCATGTTCCACTTGTAGCCGAAGCCGAGTCCGCCGAATTCGACCGGGCGCGATACTTGCGGCCATGCGGTGGATTCCTCCGCCGCAGTGGTGGCGTTGGGGAATTTGCCGAACAGCTCGCGATTGAAGCGGCGCAGGAATTCAATGGCTTCGATATTTTCCCGGCCGCCATATTTGTTCGGGATCCACGCCCCGGCCGAGCGGCTGTAGTCGAGATAGAGCATCGATGCCACCGCGTCGACGCGCAAGCCGTCCACATTGTAGCGGTCGAGCCAGAACAGTGCGTTGGAAACGAGGAAATTGACGATTTCCGTGCGGCCGTAATTGTAGATCAGCGTTCCCCAATCCATGTGCCTGCCCTGCAGGGGATTGGCATGTTCATAGAGAGCGGTGCCATCGAAGTGGCCGAGGCCGTGAGCATCGTCGGGGAAGTGGCCAGGCACCCAGTCGAGCAACACGGCCAGCCCTTCGGCATGGCACGCATCGACCAGCGCGGCAAAGTCCTCGGGCGAGCCGAAACGGCTGGTCGGCGCATACAGGCCGGTGGGCTGATATCCCCAGGAGCCGTCGAACGGATGCTCGTTGACCGGGAGAAACTCCACATGGGTGAAGCCCATATCGCGTACGTATTTCGGAAGCGCCTCGGCGAGATCGCGATAGCTCAGCCACTCGTTGTCGCCCTTCCGGCGCCAGGAGCCGAGATGCACTTCATAGATCGACATCGGCTTGCTGAGCGCATTGATGCCTTGAGGTGCCGGTCGCGGATGCGGGATCTTCTGCTCGTCAATGACGATCGAGGCCGTCGCCGGCCGCATCTCCGCGGCAAAGGCGAACGGATCCGACTTCTGCGCGACCTGCTGCCCATGCTGGCCGACGATGTCGAACTTGTAGCGGTTGCCGATATGAGCGCCGGGAACGAACAGCTCCCAATAACCGACGCCGCGCACCCGCATCGGGTGCCGGCGGGCATCCCAGAAATTGAAATCACCCACGACGCTGACGCGTTTCGCACTCGGCGCCAGAACGACAAAGGCCACTCCGGCGATGCCGTCGAGCACCATCGGATGAGCGCCGAGCTTGTCATAGATGCGCTGGTCGGTGCCTTCGCCGAGCAGGTAGAGATCGAAATCGGTCAGCAGCGGCGGAAAGCGATACGGGTCTTCGAGGTCGACGACGCTTTCGCCGAACTTCGCGCGCAGCTGATATTTCGTCGATCCATTGGCGAGCGCTCCCACGAACAGGCCGGAATCGTGCACCCGCTCCAGCGGCGTCGTGGCGCCGTGATCGTCGATGGCGTCCACGCGGGCTGCATCTGGCAGGAAGGCGCGCACGATCGTGCGGTCGTTCTCCTTATGCGGCCCGAGATAGTGGAACGGGTCGGAGTGACGGCCTTCGATGATCTCATAGGCTTCGGCGGGAAGATTGGTCATACAGTTTCCTTCGGCTCCCCGTTCAGGATACGCAGCAGACCGGCCAACGGAACCCGCAACCAGTCCGGCCGGTGCGCGAGTTCGTACTCGATCTCGTAGAATGCCTTCTCGATCAGGAAGAACTTCAGCATGTCGTCGGCGGCCTTGGCGTCGGCAGGCCACAGCCGCTTGTCAGTCATGGCGTCGCGGTAAGCCCCGACGAAGGCGTCGATGGCCCGATCGCGCCACGATGTCAGTGCGGCGGCGAGTTTGCCGTTCTCGTCAGGGGCTATCTTTTCGGCGCGCTCGAGGGCTGCGGTGGCCGAATAATCGATCGAGCGGATCAGCCCCGCCACGTCCCGCGCAGCCGGCGCCTTGCGGCGGCGGTCTTCGATGGAGCGGCGCGGTTCGCCTTCGAAATCGATGATGAAGATGTCATCCTTGACGATGAGCATCTGGCCGAGATGGAAATCGCCATGATGGCGGATTTTCAGCCCGTCGATCTTGTCCGGCAACAGGCCGTTGAGCGTCTCGCGCAGATTGTTGCGCAGCGCCAACACGGCATCGATCAGGTTGCGATCGGCATCGCGTGCCGCGTTGCGACGCTGGGCGAGGAGACTGAACACCGGTTCGGCGCGGGTGACGATTTCGTCGGTCCATAGCCTGATGTCGGCATCTCTCGTCGGCTCCGGCCTGAAGTCGACGATGTCGTCACGGCTTGCCAGCGCCGTCTGCATTTCGGCGACGCGCAGACCCGTCTGGGTCATGTAGCGAAGATAGGCGATCTGTTCCTCGCTCATCTCGTGCGGGAGATCGGAGGCGATCAGGCGCTCCTTCTCAACGAAACGGTCGAGATAGCCGGAGCTGACGGTCCAGGCATCGCCCTGATTCTGCACGAACGCATGAACGATGGAGATTGCGCTACGCTGATCTCCCTCGATCAGCTCGACGCTGCCGAGCAACGCGGGCGTGTTGGCGAAGCCGGCAATCTCGGTAAGGAAATGCCCGACCTCGATCTCCGGATTAATGCCGGGTTGCAGCTTGCGATAGATCTTGACCACATAGTCACTATCGACCAGCGCAGTTGAGTTGGACTGTTCGGTCTCGACGGCACGGATATTTTCCAGCTTGTGCTGCGGCTTGTCGATGAGTTTCCCGGTCGGGCGGAATTCCAGCTTGATGCCTTCGATTTCTTCCACCGTGACCGAATTTCGCAGATTGTAGAGCAACAACGAGATGAAAATCTCGTCGGTGGCGACATCGAGCAGTGTGCCTTCGCGCGCGCCCTGGCGTACGGCGGCAAACGCCTTCGGATTGTAGCGATCGCGGTCGAAACGCACCCAGTCGATCTGCATCGGTAGCACGTAACGCGATGTGGCTCCGCGCTGGGTGGTCTCGAAGAATGCGAGCCACGGCCGGTTGTCACCGATCAGGCAGAACGGTGTGGCCGAGGTCAGCGTCGGCTGAATGGCCTTGGCATTGCGTTCGGGGTACCACCGGGAGCGCGCCAGGAAGCCGGGTAGCACATCGTGCTCGAATACGCCGCGCGTACGTGCCAGCGTCATCCAGGTGGAGCCGAGCGGCACCACCAGCGTTTCGAACTCCGGCACGACGGCTGGCCGGGAATGTTCGGACACATCGCGCTTTTCGAGCTGGAACCAGTAGAAGCCATAAGGTGCCAGCGTGACCATGTAAGGCAGTTCGCCGATCGGCGGAAACTTGGTGCGGCCGAGCATTTCGAGCGGCACGCGTTCCTTCCACGGCGACAGGTCGAGCTCGGTGGCCTGCGCGGCACGCGACAGGTTGGCGACGCAGAGAATGACTTCATCGCCGAGCTGGCGCACGTAGCAGAGCACCGAGCGGTTTTCGGGCCGGATGAAAGTCATGGTGCCGCGGCCAAAAGCGAGCGTCGATTTGCGCACAGCGATGAGGCGCTTGGTCGCTGACAGCAGTGACGACAAGCTGCGCGATTGCGCTTCCACATTTACTGATTCATAGCCGTAAATTGGATCCATGATCGGCGGCGCGTAGAGCCGGGCGGGGTCTGCGCGCGAGAAACCGCCATTGCGGTCCGGCGTCCACTGCATCGGCGTACGCACGCCGTTGCGATCGCCCAGGTAGATGTTGTCGCCCATGCCGATCTCGTCACCATAATAGATGATCGGTGTGCCGGGGAATGACAGCAGCAGTGAGTCCATCAACTCGATCTTGCGGCGGTCATTGTCCATCAGCGGCGCGAGGCGGCGGCGGATGCCGACATTGATGCGCGCGCGCGGATCGTTGGCGTAGGTCGACCACAGGTAGTCGCGCTCGACGTCGGTGACCATTTCCAGGGTCAGCTCGTCGTGATTGCGCAGGAACATCGCCCATTGGCAGTCGTTCGGGATGTCCGGTGTCTGCCGCATGATGTCGGTGATCGGGAAGCGGTCTTCCTGCGCCAGCGCCATATAGATGCGCGGCATCAGCGGGAAGTGGTAGGCCATGTGGCATTCGTCGGAATCGCCGAAATATTCCTGCACGTCCTCGGGCCACTGATTAGCCTCGGCGAGCAGCAGGCGGCCAGGGGCGTAGGCATCGAGCTCGGCGCGCAGATGCTTGATGACCTTGTGGGTCTCCGGCAGGTTTTCGTTGTTGGTGCCGTCGCGCTCCACGAGATAGGGAATGGCGTCGAGACGGAAGCCATCGACACCGGCATCGAGCCAGCGCTTCATCACCTGCACCACGGCGGAAACGACGCGCGGATTGTCGAAGTTCAGGTCAGGCTGGTGTGAGAAGAAACGATGCCAGTAATAGGCCTTGGCTTCCGGATCCCAGGTCCAGTTGGATTTCTCGGTATCGGTGAAAATGATGCGGGTGCCGTCATATTTCTGGTCCGTGTCGCTCCAGACATACCAGTCGCGGGCGCTTGAACCGGCCGGGCTGCGGCGCGCGCGTTTGAACCAGTCATGCTGGTCAGACGTGTGATTGACCACGAGTTCGGTGATCACGCGGAGGCCGCGGCGTTTGGCTTCGTGGATGAAGCGCTTGAAATCCTTCATTGTGCCGAAGTCGGGATGGATGCTGCCGTAATCGGCGATGTCATAGCCGTCGTCGCGGCCGGGCGACGGATAGAACGGCATCAGCCACAGCGTGGTGACGCCGAGTTCCTGCAGGTAGTCGAGCTTCTCGGTCAGACCGATGAAGTCACCGATGCCATCATTGTTGCTGTCAGCAAAGGTCTTCACGTGCAGCTGATAGATGATCGCGTCCTTGTACCAGAGCGGATCGATCGCATCGTTCGGCTGCTCGACGCCCGTCTTGGACTTGATGTCGGTCATCACATTCATTACAGGCGCTTTCAGGCAAGGCAACGGAACAGGGCGGCGGGGTCGCGTTGCGGATCGATGCGCAGGCGGATGCCGCCCCATTCGACGCCGTGGCGTTCACCCGTGACGATATTTTCGACGGCGGCGACGTTTCGCTTCTCGCCATCGACGACAACCTGCGTGTCGATCGGCAGCCAGAACTCATACGGATCGCGCGAGATCGCGATGGCGCCGGCCACGACATTGGTGCCGTCCACCGACGTCTTGACGAAACCGATGATGTTGTCGTTGTCCACCGGCATGAAGCGCAGATTGGAAATCTGCTGCAGCGCCGGATTCGCACGGCGGGCGAAGTTCAGCGCGGTGATGTAGGGTTTGATGTTTCCCGGCTTGTCCCAGTCGCGCGTCTTGATCTCGTATTTTTCGGAATCGAGATATTCTTCCTTGCTGGGAATGGCGTTGTGTTCGAGCAGCTCGAAACCGTTATAGACGCCGTAGACCGACGACAGTATTGCAGCCAGCGCCACGCGCGACTTGAACATCCACGTCTCGCCAGACTGCAAGTGATAGGGCAGGATGTCCGGCGTATTGACGAAAAAATTCGGCCGATAATATTCGCGCTCCGGATAGCCGCAGAGCTCGTTGAGATACTGCTCGATCTCCCACTTGGCGGTGCGCCAGGTGAAGTAAGTGTAGCTCTGCGAGAAGCCGAGCTTGGCGAGGCCTTTCATCAGCTTCGGCCGCGTGAAGGCTTCAGCGAGGAACAGCGCATCGGGATGCTTCAGCTGGACCTCGTGGATCGCCCATTCCCAGAAGCGCAGCGGCTTGGTGTGCGGATTGTCGATACGGAAGATCCTGACGCCCTGATCGCACCAGTACAGCAGCATGTCGCGCAGCGCATTCCACAGCGAGCCGGCGTCGTCGCAGTCGAAATCGGGGTTGTGAATGTCCTGATACTTCTTCGGCGGATTCTCGGCATATTTCATCGAGCCGTCCGGCCGGCGCTTGAACCAGTTCGGATGCTGCTTGACCCAGGGATGGTCCGGCGAGCACTGCACGGCGACATCGATGGCGACTTCCATGTTGTGCTTCTTGCAAGCCGCGATGACGGCATGAAAGTCTTCCAGCGTGCCGAGATCGGGGTGGATCGCGTCATGGCCGCCTTCGGCGCCGCCGATGGCGTAGGGACTGCCGACATCGCCGGGCTCGGCGGTCAGCGCGTTGTTCTTGCCCTTGCGGTTGGTGACGCCGATCGGGTGGATCGGGGTGAAATACAGCACGTCGAAGCCCATCGCCGCGATGTCCGGCAGGCGTTCGATGCAGTCGCGAAAAGTCCCGTGCTGGCCCGGCACCTTGCTCTGGCTGCGCGGGATCATCTCGTACCAGGCGCCGTTGCGCGCGCGCTCGCGGTCGATCATCAGCGGCAGCAACGCAGAGCGGGTCAGATCGGGACGGGCCTGCGCCTCGGCCATGGCCTCACGAAGCCGGGGTGAGCGCAGCGGCTCGGTCTCGCCGGTCCGCAAATAGGCCTCACACTGCTTGACGATGAAAGCCGATGCCTCGACGCCGCCCGATTGCGCCTTGGTCATCAAGCTCGCGCCTTCCAGCGCATCGAGCGTCACGTCCTGTCCGGCTTTCAGCTTCAGGTCGAAGCCGTGACGCCACGTGGCGAATTCGTCGGTCCAGGCTTCGATGGCATAGACATGGCGGCCGATCTCGCTTGGTGTGAATGTGCCGTGCCAGCGGTCGTTGACGTCCATGGTCATCGGGACACGCTGCCACTCGCGATCCTGTTCGCGACGCCAGATAATGGCGGCATCGATGATCTCGTGACCATCACGATAGATATCGGCCCAGACTTCGATGGTTTCGCCCTGAATGCGTTTGACGGGAAACCGGCCGCCATCGATGATCGGATAGATGTCCTCGATATGAAACGCGCCGCTCATCGCGGAGCTCAGAGTTGTCTGGGGTGTTCTGTTCACGGTGATGCCATCGACAAGAGGGATGTCAGGACCCGCGCGGGACGGGAGCACTGCAATCCTATAAGAAGCTTCGTGACAGGGGTTTGGTTCCCCCCGGAACCGAGCTTAAGTCATTGCGTTGAAAGTCGGCTATCCTCTTCCGTAACCTCATGAAATTTTGCGACAACCGACGATTGCTCCGTGGTTGTTGCCTTGCAAGCAGCGTGCCGAATGGACCTCTATACCAAAGCCGCCGAACTCGGCATTCAGACCGGTTTTCACGATGGACAGGGGCAGTGGCACACCACTGACGCCGCTGCGCTGGAGATCATCATCAACGCTTTGCCGGTGCGTGCCCCGCGCCGCTTTCTCGATCATGTTGTCACGCTGCGGGCCGGCGAGGCCGGCCGGACGCAGTTGACCGACGCGGCGACATCGCCGTTGAAGTGGGAAGTGTTGCACGGCGATCGGCTGCTGGCCGAGGGCTCGGCCATTGGCCGAGAGATCGCCTGGCCAACCGATCTGCCGGTCGGCGTGCATCGCCTGCGGCTTGCCGACGCATCGTTGTATTCGGAGGAAGCCGCGCTCGTCGTGGCGCCCGGCAAGGCTTATGCGGGGACATTCGATCGCACCTGGATGCTGGCGGTCCAACTCTACGGCCTGCGTTCCGAGCGCAATTGGGGCATCGGCGATTTCACCGATCTGCAGAACCTGATCCGCATTGGTGCCGGTCTCGGGGCTGGCGGTGTCGGTCTCAATCCACTGCATGCATTGTTCGACGATCGCCCGGCCGAATGCAGCCCGTATTCGCCAAACAGCCGGCTGTTTCTCAATCCGCTCTATATCGATGTCGAAGCGCTGCCCGAATTTACCGGGGCCGCCGACAGCGCATTGGCGCCGCTCCGCCGTTCGCCGCTTGTCGACTATCCAGCTGTCGCCGCAGCGAAATGGAAGGCGCTGCGCGCTGCGTTCGCGCAATTCCAAGCCAATCCCAGATCGCCGCGTCAGGCTGCTTTTGCAGCCTTCCGCCGGGAGCGTTCGCCGTTGCTGACGCGTTTTGCCTGTTTCGAGGTGCTGCGCCATCGCTACAACACCGCATGGTGGGATTGGCCGTCCGAATGGCAGCATCCCGACGATGCGAAATGCACCGAATTGCGTACCGGGCCTGATGGCGATGAGGTCGCCTTCGTTGAATATGTCCAATGGAACGCCGATCTGCAGCTGAAGGCCTGCTTCGATCTCGCCATCGATCTGAAGATGCCGGTCGGCCTCTATCTCGACGTTGCCGTTGGCGTGCAGGCCGGCGGCTTCGATGCCTGGAATGAACAGGTTGCGATCTCGCGGCATCTGTCGGTCGGTGCGCCGCCCGATGCATTGCAGCCTGCGGGACAGAACTGGGGTCTCGCCGGCTTCAACGCCGCGGGCCTCGAAGTGCAGGGCTTTGCGCCCTTCAGGGATATGCTGCGCGCCTCGATGCGCTATGCCGGTGCGATCAGGCTCGATCACGTGCTCGGCCTGAACCGTCTCTATGTCGTGCCGCACGGCTATCGCCCGGACAATGGCGCCTATGTGAAGATGCCGCTGGAAGCGCTGCTTGCCGTCACCGCGCAGGAGAGCGTCGCTAACAATTGCGTTGTCATAGGCGAAGACCTTGGGACCGTACCGGAGGGATTTCGGGATCACATGGCAGCATGGGGCATCTGGTCCTATCTTGTCCTGATGTTCGAGCGCGACGAGCATTATGCCTTCCGCGGCATCGATCACTATGCGCAAAATGCGCTGGTCACGTTCAACACCCACGACCTGCCCACCTATACCGGCTGGCGCAGCTACCATGATCTGCAGCTCAAGCGTTCGATTGGCATCGATCCTGGCGAGAGCGACGATGCACGACGCTATGCCATCGAGATGCTCGACGCGGCGTTGCACAAGCAGGGCATAGAGCGTACCGATTTCTTCGGCGTCGCTCACTTTCTCGCGCTTACGCGAACCCGCCTCGAGGCTATTGCGTTGGAAGATCTGCTCGGCGTCAGCGATCAGCCGAATATTCCCGGCACGATCGACGAGCACCCGAACTGGCGGCAAAGACTACCGGCCACGGTGGAAACGATGGCCAGTGCGATTGATCGCGATGCATTGCGCGCTGCAACAGCGGACAGGAGTTCGTTCGTAGCGTCATAGATTTTGTCAGGTGGCGGAGAGACATTGTACAGCAATATCGAAGACTACGCCCTGATCGGTGACTGCGAGACAGCTGCTCTCGTCAACCGCAACGGCTCGATTGACTGGCTGTGCTGGCCGGCCTTCGACTCCGACGCGTGCTTCACGGCGCTGCTCGGCACAAAGGATCATGGCCGTTGGCTGATCGCGCCTGCCGCTCCCATCAAGAGCTGCAACCGGCGCTATCGCGGCGACTCGCTCATTCTCGAAACCACGCTGGAAACCGACGACGGCGCCATCACGCTGATCGATTTCATGCCGCCGCGCGGTGCTGCCTCCGACATCGTGCGCATCGTCCGGGGCGATCGCGGCACAGTGAAGGTCCGGATGGAGCTGATCATCCGTTTCGGCTTTGGTGCGGCCATCCCCTGGGTCAAACGCGACAAGGATGGCGCGGTGCTCGCCATCTGCGGGCCCGACATGACGGTGCTGCACACGCCGGTCGAAACACATGGCGAGAATCTCACGACGGTTGCCAAATTCGAGGTCCAGGCGGGCGACAACATTCCTCTCGTGCTGACCTACGGGCCGTCGCATCTCAAAGTGCCGGCGCCGATCAACGTCGATGAGGCGCTGAAGGATACCGAGGCGTTCTGGAAGGAGTGGAGCAGTCGCTGCACCTATAAGGGCGAGCACCGCGACCTCGTGATGCGTTCGCTGATCACGCTGAAGGCGCTGATCTATGCGCCATCGGGCGGTATCGTGGCCGCGCCAACGACGTCGCTTCCCGAAAAGCTTGGCGGCTCGCGAAACTGGGACTATCGCTTCTGCTGGCTGCGCGATGCGACGTTCACGCTGCTGGTCTTGATGAACAGCGGTTACACGGACGAAGCGCGTGCCTGGCATCGCTGGCTGCTGCGTGCGGTCGCAGGCTCGCCTGCCGAGATGCAGATCATGTACGGCATCATGGGGCAGCGGCGCCTGCTCGAATGGGAAGCCGATTGGCTACCGGGCTATGGCGGCGCGCTGCCGGTGCGCGTCGGCAACGCCGCTCATGCGCAATTGCAGCTCGACGTTTACGGCGAACTGATCGACGCCTTTCATCAGACCCGCCTTGCCAAACTCGATCTCGAGGACGGCACCTGGGCGGTGGAATGCGAGATCCTCGAGCATCTCGCGTCGGTCTGGAGCAGGCCGGATCACGGCATCTGGGAGCGCCGCGGTCCCGGCAAGCACTATGTGTTGTCGAAGGTCGGCTGCTGGGTCGCTTTCGATCGTGCCATCAAGAGTGCAGAGAGCTTCAATCTCGAAGGCCCCGTCGAGCGATGGAAAGAGCTGCGCGACGAGATTCATCGCGACGTCTGCGAGAAGGGCTTCGATCCCCGCGAAAACACGTTCGTGGAATCCTATGGTTCGGATGTGCTCGACGGCGCCATCCTGCTGCTGCCGCTGCTGGGTTTTCTCCCCGCCGACGATCCGCGCGTGAAGGGCACGATCGCTGCGGTGGAGCGACATCTGATCCGCGACGGCTTCGTCATGCGCCACGATCCGCGCGAGATCACCGGCGAGATCCAGCCCGCCGAGGGCGCGTTCCTTGCGTGCAGCCTGTGGCTGGCCGAGGCCTATATCAAGATGGGTGAAATCGCGAAGGCGGAAGAGCTGTTCAATCGTGTGGTAGCGATTGCAAACGATGTGGGGTTGATTGCGGAGGAGTATGATCCGACCGTGAAGCGCCAGACCGGCAACTTCCCGCAGGCGCTGACCCATATCGCGCTGATCGCGGTGGCGCACAATCTGGCCGGCGCGAAACGGCCGCAAGAGAAGAAGGTGGAGAGGGCGAAGTGATGCCCAATCTCTGCCCTCATGGTGAGGAGCGCATAGCGCCGTCTCGAACCATGAAAGGCGAAGCTCCGAGTGTCGCAGCCATCCTTCGAGACGCCGCTTCGCGGCTCCTCAGGATGAGGGGAGCGTTTGAGATCGCGGTGCTAAGAAGCAGCATTCCTTTTCAGGATCATCTCCACCGCCCCCGCAAATCCCTCATCTTCGTTCGAACTCGTCACCGCCGATGCCTTGCTTTTCACGGCGTCGCTCGCATTCCCCATCGCGACGGAGTAGCCGGCGACCTCGAACATCGGCAGATCGTTCCGCATGTCGCCGATGGTTGCGATGGCGGCCAGCGGAAGGCCCAGCCGCTCCGCCATCGCCTTGACGAAGGTCCCCTTGCTCTGCGCCGGCGGCGTCACGTCGAGATAGTAGTTTTGCGACCGCACCGCGACGGCGGCATCGCCAAGCGCCTGCTGCATCTCCGTCTCGCAGCGTTCCAGCATCGCGAAATCCGCGCTGGCGCCGACGATCTTGCAGGCCTTGGCGAGATAGGGCGTGAAATCATCGACCATCAGCGGCGCGTGCTGAATGGTGTCGCGTTCATGCGGCACATATTTGCCGTCGTCGCGCTTGATGATCCAATCCTCATTGGTGAAGATCCAGACATCGACATTGTATTTGTCGAGCACGTCGATGCTCTTTTGAGCGGCGGCTTCTCCAATCAGATGTTGGCTGATCGGCCTGAGGTCGCCATCCACCATCGAGCTTCCGTTGAATGGCCCGATTGGCAGCGTAATTGCCAGAGGATCGATCAGAAAGCGCATGCCGACGGGCGGGCGGCTCGACGTGATGGTGAAGCCGATACCGTTGTCTTCCAGTTTCTTCACTGCGGCCTTGGCCTTGTCGGTGAGGCGCTTGTCATGGGTCACCAGTGTGCCGTCCACATCGGATACGACGAGGGCGATCTTGGTCATGGTGCGGTCCTTCAGGTCGGCAGTTGCTTGGCGATGGCGTCCACGATGCCATCGATATCGTTGTCGATCGACACCGTAATCGGGCGCTCGTCGGGGCCGGGTATTTCCAGCGTCATGAACTGGCTGTCGAGCAGCGATGGCGGCATGAAGTGATTTTTCCGCATTGCCATCCGCTTCGCAATCAGCTCTCTGGAGCCGTCGAGATAGACGATGCGAATATCGTGCCGTCCGTGCAGCAGGAGATCGCGATAGGCGCGTTTGAGCGCCGAACAGGCGACGACGAGCCTGCCGCCCCCGGCGGTGACGCGGTCGATCTCGTCGGCGATACTCTGCAGCCAGGGCCAGCGGTCCTCATCGGTGAGCGGCTGGCCGGCGCGCTGCTTTTCGACATTCGCCTTGGGGTGGAAATCATCGCCATCGGCGAAACGCCAACCGAGCCTGTCGGCCAGCGCCCGGGCGATCGTGCTCTTTCCCGAGCTGGAGACGCCCATCACCACCAGCGCGTTCGGGGAGGTGTCAGACACTGTCACCCTCCGGCAGCGCCGCGCGGTCGCAGAGCCAGACGGTCTCGCCATCGGATCGCGCCCGGTTGGCGGGCAGGTCCTCGCCTGCCAGCACGCGTCCGAGAATGGCCCGCTTGTCCTCGCCGCTCATCAGGAACAGCATCTCGTGGCAGGAGGCGAGCGGTGGCAGCGTCAGGCTGACGCGCGGCACGAACGGTTTGACATGCGCTTCCGGCACGCCAACGACCCAGCGATCGGTCACCTCGATGCCGGGATAGCCGGGGAACAGCGAAGCGATATGACCGTCCGGTCCGACGCCGAGCAGCACGAGATCGAACAGCGGCCTGGCCGGATCGAGCCGGTCGCTGCCGTAAAATGCCTGCAACTCCCGCACATAGAGCGATGCCGCTTCATCGGGACTTGCGGCGTCGGTTCTGATCGCATGTATGTTGGCAGCAGGCGCGCATCGATCGAGGAACGCGCTTTTCGCCATCGCCATGTTGTTGAGGGGATCGCTTTCTGGCACGAAGCGATCGTCGCCGATGAACCAGTGCACGCGCTCCCACGGGATGCGGCCGCGATAGGGATCGCCGGCGAGCAGTTCGTAGAGCCGCTTCGGGCTCGATCCGCCGGTGAGGCAGATCGCGGGCCGGTCCCTGTTCGCATCGATGCGTCTGATCAGCCGCTCGGCTGCGGCAACGGCGAGAGCCGCGGCATCGGAGACTTCGATGATGGTGCGATGCTCCGCCATCAGCTCAATATACGCCAGCTGCGGCCATCGCGCTTGAGCATCTCGTTGGCATCTTCCGGTCCCTCACTGCCGGCCGTGTAGGTCTCCAGCCCATCCTTCCCGGCCTTTTTCCAGGCGTCGAGGAACGGCTGCACCGCACGCCAGCCGGCCTCCACGCTGTCGGCGCGCTGAAACAGGATGTTGTCGCCGATCATGCAGTCATAGATCAGCGTTTCATAGCCGGTGGCCGGCGATGCGTTGAAGTAGTCCTTGTAGCGGAACTTCATCTCGACACCGTCGATATTCACGGCGGGGCCGGGCACCTTGGTGTTGAACTTGAGCGAAATGCCCTCGTTCGGCTCCACCGCGATGACGAGATAGTTCTCGGCAAGGCTGTCCATCGACATGTCCCTGAACATGGCGAATGGCGCCTGCTTGAACTTGATCGCCACCTCGGTGCGCTTGACGCCGAGCGCCTTGCCGGTGCGCAGATAGAACGGCACGCCAGCCCAGCGCCAGTTGTCGATCGTCAGCTTCAGTGCGGCATAGGTCTCGGTGGTGCTGCCGGGCTTGACGTCCGCGGTCTTGAGATAGTCACCGATGTCGGTGTCGCCCACATGGCCGGCGACATATTGCGCGCGCACCGAGTTCGTGAGGGCCTCTGCTTCGGTCTGGGTGGTGACCGCAGCGAGCACCTCGGCCTTTTCCGAGCGTACCGCGTTGGCCTCAAACCGCGCCGGCGGCTCCATGGCGACCAGCGAGAGCAGCTGGAACAGATGGTTCGGCACCATGTCGCGTAGCGCACCGGTCGCATCGTAGAAGCTGCCGCGATGGCCGACGCCGATCTTCTCGTCGACGGTGATCTGAACGTGGTCGATATGGTTGCGATTCCAGATCGGCTCGAACATGCCGTTGGCGAAGCGCAGAACGAGAATGTTCTGCACCGTTTCCTTGCCGAGATAATGATCGATCCGGTAGATCTGCTGCTCGTTCATCAGATTGAGCAGTTCCTTGTTCAGCGCCTTGGCCGAAGCGAGATCGGTGCCGAACGGCTTCTCGACCACCAGTCGGCGCCATGAACCATTCTCTTTCAGCATGCCGGTACGGCCAAGCTGGCGTGCGATCGGTGCGAAAGCGGTTGGAGGCGTGGCGAGATAGAACAGGCGGTTGCCGCCGGTGCCGCGCGCTTCCTCAAGCTTGTCGAGCTGCTCCTTCATGCGGTCGAAGCTCTCCGGCTCGCTCGGATCAGCCTCGACGCAGGTGACGCAGTTCAGCAGCTTCTGTGCGATGGCATCGTCAACGGGCCGTGTCGCATATTGCTTCAGGCCCTTGAGCAGATCCTCGCGCAGCGCAGCGCCGGTCATACCCTTGCGAGCGATGCCGACCACGCAGAATTTTTCCGGCAGGAGATCGGACGCCTGCAGGTTGTACAGCGCCGCAATGACGAGGCGATGCGCGAGATCGCCTGTGACGCCGAAAATGACGAAGGCGCAGGGGTCGGGTTTCTTGGTCTTGTCGCTGGGTGTGGCAGTCACGGAGTGCTCCGTCGTTTATTTCACGATGTCTGGCGCGTCCTGCCGCTTCGGATCCGGATGCTGTTCGGGCTCTTTGTGGCCGCCGAAACCGGCGCGCATCGCGGATAGAATCTTTTCTGCAAAAGTATGCTCCTGCCGCGAACGGAAGCGCGCGAACAGAGCGGCGGTCAACACCTCGGCCGGCACCGCTTCGTCGATCGCCGCATTCACCGTCCAGCGGCCTTCGCCGGAATCCTCGACGAACCCGGAATATTCCTTCAGCTCGCCGCTCTTGGCCAATGCCGATGCCGTGAGGTCGAGCAACCACGACGGAATGACGCTGCCGCGGCGCCAGACCTCGGCGATGTCGGGCAGGTTGAAATCGAAACGATGCGCTTCCGGTAGCGCCTCGATATTCGCGTTCTTGAGAATGTCGAAACCCTCGGCATAGGCCTGCATCAGCCCGTATTCGATGCCGTTATGGATCATCTTGACGAAGTGCCCGGCGCCGACCGGCCCGGCATGGATGTAACCCTGCTCGATGCGCGGATCGCGGCCATCGCGGCCGGGTGTGCGCGGAATGTCGCCGATGCCCGGCGCCAGCGTTGCGAAGATGGGATCGAGGCGATCGACCACTTCCTTCTCGCCGCCGATCATCATGCAATAGCCGCGATCGATCCCCCACACGCCGCCGGAGGTCCCGACATCGATATAGAACAAGCCCTGTTTCTTCAGCGCCTGGCCGCGGCGGACGTCGTCCTGCCAGAAGGTGTTGCCGCCATCGATGATGGTGTCACCGGGCTCCAGCAGCTTGCTCAGCGCGTCGATGGTCATTTCGGTGATCTTGCCGGCTGGCAGCATCACCCAGACATGGCGCGGCTTGTCGAGCTTCTGGACGAAATCCTCGAGCGACGATCCGCCCACCGCGCCTTCGCCGGCAAGGCCGCTGACCGCCTTGGCGTCCTTGTCATAGACCACCGCGGTGTGGCCGTTCTTCATCAGGCGGCGGACAATATTTCCGCCCATACGGCCGAGGCCGATCATGCCGAGCTGCATTGGTGATGTCCTTGTCTTTGATTGCACATGGCCCGGAGCGATGTCCGGGCCATGTGGGGTCTTGGTCAGTTCAGGGCGGCCGTGATCGCCTTGTCGAGCATCGCGAGCCCGGCTTTCAGATCGCCTTTCAGATGCACGCGCAAAGCGCGGCGGCTGCGGTCGGTCAGCACCTCGAAATCACCGCGCGCCTGCGCTGCCTTGATGACGCCGAACGACGCGCGATAGTCGGGGATCGCGAGATCCTTGGCGTCGTCGGCGGTGATCTGCAGGAACACGCCGGAGTCCGGGCCGCCCTTGTAGGCCTGTCCGGTCGAATGGAGGAAGCGCGGCCCGAATTCGGCACAGGTCGCAACCTTCTTCCTGTCGCGTACCGCCATCCGCATCGCCTGCAATGCGTCGATATGCGTGGTATCCCGTTCGACATAAGCGAGCAGGGCCACATAGTCGCCGGGTGTGACGCGCCGGAAATGCGCCTTCAGCCAAGAAGTCAGATCGCCATTGGCGCCGGCCTTCTTCAGCAGTTCGGCATTGCTGTCGTCGGTGTAGAGATCGGCTTCGCCGGACGACGCGACCGGCGTTTCCGGCGGCAGCGAGCCCGTCTTCTCGAATGCCGATGTCAGTTCGCGGGTCTTGATCTTGGCGTCTTCCACGTCCGGCTGGTTGAACGGGTTGATGCCGAGCACGCTGCCTGCCACAGCGGTCGCGATCTCGAAGCGGAAGAATTCCTGGCCGAGATGATCGATGGAGGGCAGGGTGATGCGCGTCACCGGGTGGCCGGCCTTTTCCAGCGCGGCGAGCTTGTCGTCATGCGCCTTGTCGTTTTCACCGTCGGTGCGCAGGTCGATGAAGAAGCGGTCATCGCCATAGACGTCTGGCGCACCGAGTTCTTCGCCATCGATCGGGATCAGGCCCCTGCCGTCCTTGCCGGTGGATTCGGCAATGAGCTGTTCGGCCCAGGCGCCGAAGTCGGCGATCTTCTTCGACGAGAGAATGGTGACCTTGTCGCGTCCGTCGATGCCGGCATGGCCCATGGCAAGGCCGAGCTGGACGCCCGGATTTTCAACCGGCGGCACGTCAGGTCCGCAGGAGCGGACCATCGACAGCGTGTGTTCGAGCAGCGTCGACAGATCGAGGCCGGCTGCCGCAGCCGGCACGAGGCCGAAGGGCGACAGCACCGAATAGCGACCGCCGATGGCAGGGTCGCCAAAGAAAATGCGCGCGAATTTCTGCTCCTTGGCGACCTTCTCCAGCGACGAGCCGGGATCGGTCACGGCGACGAACTGCGCGCCGGCCTTGTCGGCGCCGACCGCCTTGCTCACTTCACCGAAGAAGAAGTTCTTCATCACGTTCGGCTCGGTCGTGCCGCCGGACTTGCTGGATACGATGAACAGTGTCTTTGCGAGTTTGACAGTCTTCGCCATGGTGGCGACCTGCGCCGGATCGGTGGAATCCAGCACATGCAGTTTCGGGAAGCCCGCGACATGCGGGAATGTCACCGCGAGCACTTCCGGCCCGAGGCTCGATCCACCCATGCCGAGCACCACGGCATCGGTGAAGCCCTGATCCTTCACCCACTTCGCAAAGTCGTTATACTCGGCAAGCTTGGCCTTTTCGGCGAAAGCGACATTCAGCCAGCCCAGCCATTTGGCTTCATCGGCGCCGGTCCAGACTGACGCGTCCTTGTGCCAGAGCCGGCGGATCTTGGCGGAGAAGCGCCATTCCTCGGTGGATTTCTCCACGGTCTTCTTCAGCGTATCGCCGAGCGCCAGTGCCTGTGTGCCGACGGCCTTGCCGAGCGAGGTCGTGCGCTTGTGCGCCACTGCTCCGTAAAGCTTGTCGGCGGCATCGGCGAACAGCTTCACGCCATCGATCACCAGATCGGTGGTGATCTTGTCGAGCGAGATGCCGGTTTTGGCAAAATCCGCCAGCACCTGCTTCGCTTCGTCGATGTTCTCTTCGAGGCTGTCGCGCACTTCGCCATGATCGCGGAAAGCATCGAGCGTCGCTGGCGGCACGGTGTTCACCGTATCCTTTCCGATCAGCTCTTCCACATACATGGTGTCGCGATAGTCCTTGCTCTTCACGCCGGTGGACGCCCACAGCAGCCGCTGCGGCTTCGCGCCTTTGGCCTTGAGCTTGTCCCAACGCGCGCCGGCAAACAGCTTGAGATATTCCTGATAGGCAAGCTTGGCATTGGCGATCGCTACCTTGCCTTTCAGCGCCTTCAGGCGCGCCTTTTCGGCCGGATCGTTGGCTTGCTCGATCTTGTCATCGAGCTGCTTGTCGGCCTGCGTGTCGATGCGGCTGACGAAGAACGAGGCGACGCTGGCGATATGCGAAGGATCGCCGCCGCCCGCCACGTATTTCTCGAGGCCGCGCAAATAGGCCTCCGCGACTTCGACATAGACCTTCTGCGCAAACAACAATGTGATGTTGACGCTGATGCCTTCGCCGATCAGGTGCTCGATGGCCGGCAGGCCCTCCGGCGTTGCCGGTACCTTGATCATCAGGTTCGGCCGCTTGACGCTCTTCCAGAGGCGCTCGGCTTCCGTGATCGTGCCCTTGGTGTCGTTGGCGAGATAAGGCGACACCTCGAGGCTGACGAAGCCGTCATGGCCGTGGGTGGCGTCGAATACCGACTTCAGCACATCGGCGGCGTTCTGGATGTCCTCGACGGCGATATGCTCGAACAGATCAGCCGGCGATTTGTCTCCCGATTTCAGCGCTGCTGCGATCGGGGCGTCGTATTCGTCGGACGAGCCGATGGCTTTCTCGAAAATCGCCGGATTCGACGTCACGCCCTTCACGGCGTCGGTGTCGATCAGCGCTTTCAGGTCGCCCTTGGCGACGAAACCGCGGGCGAGAAAGTCGAGCCAAACGGCCTGACCATGGGATTCGAGTGCTTTGACGGGATTCATGATGCTCTTCGGTTCAAATGTGTCAAAGGCCACGCGTGCTGCTGCTGCGCAGGCGGGTTCCGATGATCACCCCAAAGCCCTACGCATGGCAAGGCGAACGGTTCCATTTCCGCGTGATCGCAATGTCGTGTGCGCGCAGGATGACGATTGTGTAAATTTTGGGCGACGGCCCTACAGGTCTGCCTTGGCCAGATCCCACATCAGCCGATAGCTGCCGCTGGAAATCAGCGTTGCCCCTGCTGCGGTCGTTGCCGCATCGAAACGGCCGGCCATGGTCGCCGTCACCGCATCCGTATCGGTGCCATCTATCAAGACATACCAGTCGCGCGCGGCGGGATTGGGCGCATTCGGAGCATCGGTCAGCGGCCGTGACAGCCGGGGATCGCTCTCTATCAGATGCATCGAAATGATGCCATGGATCATGCCGGGATCGAGCTGCTCCTGCAGCGCGTTGCGCAGCGCGCTTGCGTCGCCCTCAGGTGGCCGGATGCGCACCAGGCCGAGAGCGGCTCCGCGCCCCAGGCCGCGGCTTACGGTAATCCGAGCCACCGAGCGCAACATGTTCTTGAAGCGGCCGATATTGGTAAGCGACCACGCTGTCTGGCTGGCCAGTGCCTTGCGATAGGCGTCGCTGTCCAGCACATCGAAGGTCTGCGTCGAATACAGGCCGAGATATTTTGGCGCTGCGTCCACCGCGACATAGCGGCGGGCTTCCAGAAAGCCATCGATGGCGACGCGCTCGGCGAGGTGTTCGCGATCATACCACTGGTTGAATTCCTGCTCATGCGTCGGGTCGATGTCCATCGACGTCATCAGCATTCCAGAACCAGCGATAGGCATGAGCACTCCTTCCGTAGGGCGGATTAGCCGAAGGCGTGATCCGCCGGCCGAGAGAGTGTGACGAAGAATGGCGGATTATGCTACGCTAATCCGCCCTACGGCTGAGGCGACATCCGCAATCGCCTTCATCACCGCATCCCGCACCCCGGGATCATACAGGCTGTGCCCTGCACCTTCGACGATCCGCACCTCTGCATCGGTCCAGCGCGCGGCGAGGGCATGGGAATTGACCGGCGGACAAAGCAGGTCGTAACGGCCCTGCACGATGACACCGGGAATGCCTTCGAGCTTGCCGGCGTCTTCCATCAACTGCCGGGGGCGCATGAAGGCATCGTGCACGAAGTAGTGCGCTTCCATCGCCGGCGTCGCCGGCATGGGTCCGGCGCTGCCGGACAGCGCCGCGCGATCGAGCCGCGTGCGCTTCGGCGCGACTTCGGAGAGGATTGCTTCGGTGCCGCCCCAGGCGCGGATCGCGGGAATGTGCACGGTCGGATCGGCGTCGAGGATGCGGCGATAGAAATTCGGCAGCGGATCGGAGCGCTCGCTTTCCGGCAGCACGCTCAGATAATCCTCATGCAGTCCGGGATAATGCCGCGGCAGGATGACGTTGAAGACATCGTGCAGTTCTTCCCGCGTGCCGAAGAAGGTCGCGCGCAGCACGATGCCCGAGACGCGTTCCGGATGCGCCTGCGCATAGGCCAGCGCCAGCGTCGCGCCCCAGGAGCCGCCGACCACCAGCCATTTCTCGAAGCCGAATTTGCGACGGATCGTCTCCATATCCGCAATCAGATGCGGCAGTGTGTTGTGCTCGCGACATCCCTTCGGCCTGCTGCGTCCGGCGCCGCGCTGGTCGAACAGCACGGTGTGAAAGCGCTGCGGGTCGAACAGCCGGCGATGATCGGGCTGGCAGCCCGAGCCCGGCCCGCCATGCAGATAGACCGCAGGAATGCCATCGGTACGGCCGACACTTTCCACATGGATCGTGTGGCCGTCTCCGACGTCGAGATGCTCCGATGTCAGCGGCGTGAATGCATCCCCCGTGACGGGAGCAGGGGAGTCAGCGGCCATGCGTGCCTTCTGTTTCTTGCGTTTCCAGCGTCCCGCCCTTGAAATTGCGATAGAGGAAGCGGTCCGCGCCTTCGCTGGATTCCGTCTCCGCCAGCTTGAAGATGTCCTGATGCCGCGGCGAGTAGGTGCAGGCCGGATCGGTATTGCCGGCATCGCCGGTCAGCGCAAAGGCCTGGCAACGGCAGCCGCCGAAATCCACTTCCTTGAACTCGCAGCTCTGGCAGGGCTCCGGCATCCACGCGGTGCCGCGGTAGCGGTTGAAGGCTTCGGAATTCTGCCAGATCCAGGCGATCGAATGGTTGCTGCGCACGCTTTCGAAATCGAGCCCGGTGATGGTCTCGGCCGCGTGACAGGGCAACACCTTGCCGGCGGGCGAGATGTTGAAGAACTGCCGCCCCCAGCCGCCCATGCACTTCTTCGGCCGCAGTGCGTAATAATCCGGCACGACATAGTCGATGTCGAGAATGCCCTTGAGGCGGATGCGTGCCTCGTCGACGATGCGGCTGGTGTCGTCGATCTGCTCAATGGTCGGCATCAGGGCGGCGCGGTTCTTCAGCGCCCAGCCGTAATACTGCACATTCGCCACCTCGAGCCGGTCGGCGTCGAGATCGACGGCCATCTCGATGATGTCGCCGAGCTGATGCAGGTTCTGCCGGTGCATCACTGCATTCACGGTCAGCGGCAGGTCCAGCTCGCGCGTCCAGCGCGCCACCTCGATCTTCTTTACATGCCCGCCGCGATAGCCGCCGACGCGATCGGCGACGACGGGTTCATTGCCCTGAAAGCTGATCTGCACATGGCACAGCCCGGCATCCGCGAGCGCCTCGAGTTTTTCGCGCGTCAGCAAAACCGCCGACGTGATCAGATTGGAATACAGCCCTACATCGGTGGCATGCTGCACCAGCTCGACAATGTCCTTGCGTGCCGTCGGCTCGCCGCCGGAAAAGTGGATCTGCAGCACGCCGATCTCTGCGAGTTCGCTCAGCACCTTCTTCCATTCGTCGGTGGTGAGTTCACTATTGGCGCGGTCGAACTCGACCGGATTGGAGCAATACGGGCATTGCAGCGGGCAGCGATGCGTCAGCTCCGCGAGGACCGCCAGCGGAATGCCATAGGTCTCCGCCGTCGAACGCGTGCGCTCCAGCACGGCGAGGCTGTCATTGGCAACGGGACTGGCATCCGTGAGAGTTGGACTCATGCCGTCTTCTCCCGCGGTTGCGTGAGAAAGCCCTTGTCGGCGAGGTCCTGCAGCATGGCAATGACATCGTTGCCGATATCGTCGCGCGGCGCGTTGTATTTGGCGGCGAGCAGATCGACGATGTCGGCGACGCTGCGCTGCCCGTCGCAGAGCTGCAAGATCTCTACCGCGATCTCGTCGGGCGCCAGCACGCGCTCCGGCGCGAGGATCACCCAGACCTGCCGCGTGTCGTCGAATTTCAGCCGGGCGTGGCGCGGCAAGACCGGCTTGCTCGCCTCGTTCACGTCCATCCGACGGCTGCGCGGCTGCTCCGTCATGATCGGTCCTTAATCGGCCGCGGGCACGAAGGCACCCGGCGGCACATGGCCATCCACATAGGCATGATATAGCGCGTCGAGCTGCACCCACAACACATTGGTCTTGAAGATCAGCGCATTGGCCACCAGTCGGCGTTCCGCCGGTGTGGTAGCGTGTTGTTTGACGTAGTCCAGCGCGAAACCAGCATCGCGCGGCGCCTGGGCCAGGCGGCGGCTGAAATAGCTCATGATGTCGGGATTGACGAAGTCGTAGTGCTTCAGCATCCCGGAAATCCGCTCTTCGTGCAGGTTCGGCGCAAACAGTTCCGTCAGCGACGAGGCGATGGCTTCCAGCGGCGAGCGGTCGCGCACATAGTGCACATAGGCTTCGACGGCGAAACGCGTCGCCGGCAGGATGCCCTCGGTGGATTCCACATAAGCGGTATCCAGCCCGAGACCCTCGGTCAGTTTCAGCCAGCGCTCGATGCCGCCCTCGCTGCCGACATCGCCGTCGTGATCCTCGATGCGGTGCCGCCATTCCAGCCGTGTCGCACGGTCCCGGAAACGCGAGATCACGACCGCATCCTTGATGGGGATCGTGCTCTGGTAATAGTAGCGGTTCAGCGCCCAGGCCTGCACCTGGCCCTTGTTGAGCCGGCCGCCATGCAGCAGCTTGTGAAATGGATGCAGGCTGTGATAGCGCGTCGCGCCGATTTCCCGCAGCGCCGCCTCCAGTTGCTCGGCGGTGTCGAGCGGCACGCCGGGATCGATCGACAGCGCGGACAGTTTCACGACCTGATCTCCATTAGAGCGTAATCTCCATCCCGTTATGGGGGATATTCCATCCGGTTGTCGTCAATGCCGCGCGCTCAGCGGAGTCGTGGAGCAATGCGGGATTCGAATTGTTGATGTGCAGAAAGAATTTTTGTCCGATGCCGGCGTCGGCCAGCGATGCGATCGCGCCATCTGCGCCGGACATCGCGATATGTCCCATGCTTTGCCCGGTCTTTTGGCTGAGCCCGGCAGCGATAAGCTCGTCGTCGCGCCATACGGTGCCGTCGAAAAACACCAGCGGCGCACCGCGGATGCGCTCTTTCAGCTCCGGGGTCACGCGCGCGCAGGCGGCGATGAAATAGAAATATTTGCCGCTCGCCGGCTCGCCGATGCGCAGGCCCAGCGTATCACCGTCGCCATCCTCGCCGGCCGGATGCGCCTCTCCCTCGAGATACCATGCACCTTTGCCGGGCACCGTGAAGGGCAAGACTTCCAGCCCCGTAGCCGTGCCATCCTGCAGGCGCAATGCGAAGCTTGCATCGATGGCGATGGCTTCGCGCTTGACGTTCTTGTCCGACAGCACATTGAAAATGCTGTTTGCCTTGAGGATCGCCAGCACGCGCTGATGCGCATAGATGGTGAACGGCGAGCCTTCGCGCATCGAGAGCAGCCCGGCCACCGCATCCACCTCGCCATTGGTGAGAATGACGCCCGCGATCGGCGAATGCCGCAAGGCGCCGTCCTGCGGGTGCAGTTGCGGCGTTGCGGTGACCTGTTGCCGCAGATCGGGCGATGCGTTGATCAAAAACCAGTTGCGGTCGTCGGCGGTGATGGCGATGGAGGCCTGACCGTTCTGCAGTTCAGGCCTGTCGCTGCGCGCTGCACGGCATATCGGGCAACCGCAATTCCACTGCGGGACGCCGCCACCCGCTCCAGCTCCAAGAACGACGATACGCAACATCAGATCGCCCCCGGCGCCGCCCGTCCTCAGCGCCGCGAGCCCTCAGGAACGTGTCGCCAGTTTCAAATGAAATTCAGCCAAAAAGGGCGCCTTTGCCGGATGATCCGGAGAAGGCGCCCTGATCGGTAGTGCGAGGTCGGGTCTTACTTGCGCGCCGCGCAGGCGTACATGTTGATTTCCATGCCAACCGCAACTTCGACGATCTTTGGTGCTTTCCAGGCCACGATTCTCTCCCGCTCTTGAATGCAGCCGATGCTGCAAGAGGTAACTCTAGTCGTTCGTCAAAGGTTCGCCAACAACTTCGTCATAACAATGTGAGGGAATGCGTGCAGGTTCGAATCGGAGGTCACGTTTGCGTGCACTGCAAAAACAGTGGCGATGCAACATTGCAAAGCCGGCGGCGTTCCCTAACCTCCTATGAGTCTTTGCGGCAAAGCCATCGCCCGTTGTTGACGGCAATTTTCAGGAAGTCGGGGATCGTCATGCCACGCTACTTTTTCAACACTCGCCTCGGCGATGAAGTCGTTGATGATCCGGATGGCGAGATGCTGCGTAATCCCGACCATGCCTGGGAAGTCGCGCGCTCCATGATCATTCAGCTGTTACGCTCGGAAGGCGCACAGCGCGATCTGCTCGCAGCCGTGCTCGAAGTGACCGACGAGCAGGGCGAGATCGTGCTCGAATTTCCCTTCACCGAAGCGCTGCTCGATTCCGCGGATTCGACGACGCGGCACTGAGGCGCGGTGCGTCGATGTTTTGATTGCGCATCGGCGGTAAAATATTTCACACTGCGCGCCGGAAAGCCTGGGGGATGCGCGGCAGGCGTTTGCTGCGGTCGAAAAAAGGCTTCCTTAAAGGGAGAGATTCATGACCGTTTATGCGTCCGCACGTCAGGCTTTGCTTGCCGGCGTATTTATTGGCGTCTTTGCATCCGTTGCCGCCGCCCAGCAGTCGGATTCCACACCCGCCGCGCCGGCGGCAGCGCCGCCCGCCGCCGCTCCTGCAGCGACGCCAGCTCCCGCGCCGGCAGCCCCGCAGGCTGCAGCGCCTGTCGCTGCGACACCGGCCGCGGCCGCTGCGCCGGCTTTGCCGCCGGGCTCACCGCTGATCGGTCGTCCCGCCGACAATGCCGCTGCGGCCAAGCTCGCACCTGTCGCACCACCGCCGATTCCGTCCGCGCCTGACAAGCTGCCCGTCGCCAAGCTCAAAGTGCCGGCCGGCTTCAATGTCGAAGTCTACGCTGCCGGCATGGCCAATGCGCGCTCCATGCGCGAAGGCGACAAGGGCACCGTGTTCGTCGGCTCCCGCCTCGTCGACAAGGTCTATGCTGTGGCCAATAAAGACGGCAAGCGCCAGGTTAAGGTGCTCGCCTCCGGCCTCTATCGCCCGAACGGTTTGGCCTTCAAGGACGGCACGCTCTATATCGGCGAACTGTCGAAGATTTCGAAGATCGAGAAGGTGGAAGACAATCTCGACAATCCACCGAAGCCGACCATGATCTACGACAAGCTGCCGAAGGACGAAGCCCATGGCTGGAAGTTCATCGGCATTGGTCCGGACAACAAGCTCTATGTCCCGGTCGGCCAGCCCGGCAACAGCGTGCTGCATAGTGAGGAGCATGGGCAGATCCGCCGCATCAATCTCGATGGCTCGGGCGCGGAAGTCGTGGTGCGCGGCATGCGCAACACTGTCGGCTTCGACTGGAATCCCGAAACCAAGCAGATGTATTTCACCGACAACGGGCGCGACTGGATGTCGGAAACGGTGCCGGAGGATGAACTCAACCGTGTCACCAAGGTCGGCGAGAACTTTGGCGCGCCGTACTGCCACCAGGGCAACATCCTCGATCCGGAATTCGGCTGGGGCAAGTCCTGCGCCGACTACACCGCGCCGGTCGGCCTGCTCGGCGCCCACACCGCAGCGCTCGGCATGCGCTTCTACAACGGCAAGATGTTCCCCGCCGCCTACAAGAACGCGATCTTCATCGCGCGTCACGGCTCCTGGAACAAGTCGCAGAAGCTCGGCGGCGACGTTGTGGTCGCGAAGCTGAACAAGGATGGCACCGTGAAATCGGTTGAGCCTTTCCTCACCGGCTTCATCGAGGACAACAAGTATGTCGGCCGTCCGGTGGACGTGCTGCCGATGAAGGATGGCTCGCTGCTGGTCTCCGACGACTGGAACGGCGCGATCTATCGCATCACCTATGGCAAGCCGAAGGTCGCCGACAAGAAATAGCCCGTACTGTCGTTCCGGGGCACGCGCGCTCTTCGCGCGTGAACCCGGAATCTGGAAGTGAGTCACACATCGAGATTCCGGGCTCGGTCTCGTCGCCTTCGGCGTCGATCCCACCCCGGAATGACGAGTTCAAATCGAAAGAGACACATCGATGCGCCCGTTCGCCATCATCGTGATGTCGTTGCTTGCCGTTTCCCCGCTCGAAGCCGCCGAACCGATCGCTGAGCGCGCCGCGCCTTGCCTCGCCTGTCACGGCGAGAAGGGCACGTCAGAGACCGAGAACACACCGTCCCTCGGCGCGCAGCAGCCGGCCTATACGCTGATCCAGCTCTACATGTTTCGCGAGAAGCTGCGCACCTTCGAGCCGATGAATGAGATGGCGAAGGATCTGACCGACGACGACCTGCGCATCTTCTCCGATTACATCGCGACGCTGCCGAAGCCGGTGGCGGTGGATGGCGGCGACCCCGCGCGCATGCAGGCGGCGAAGGCGCTGACCTCGCAATTCCGCTGCGACAGTTGCCACAACGCCGATTTCGCCGGCCGCGACAACATCCCGCGCATCGCCGGCCAGCGCGAGGATTATCTCGCCAAGACCATGCGCGAATACAAGGACAACTCGCGTCATGGCTACGACGCCACCATGGCCGATGTCATGCAGCCGATCACCGATGCGCAGATCGTGGAGCTGGCGTATTTTCTGGCGCGGGTGAAGTGACGTCGTCCCCTCGCCACCGCGCAGCGTAGCTGCGTGGGGGGAGAGGGTGGATGCGTGCCGCAGGCGCGCAGACGGGAGAGGGGGCGCCCCACGGGATGTCGTCCGAGCGTGGGGAGAGTCCCTCTCCCTGGCCCTCTCCCGCAAGCGGGAGAGGGGACACGACTGCCGGCGCTTTTCAAGATGTTCCTTTTTTGTTCTTGACAAAATTCCCGTCG
>JASBVG010000118.1 GCA_030147505.1 Tardiphaga sp. | reverse complement strand
CGCGGGGGGGGGGGGGGGCGGCTCGCGGTGCCGGCTGTGCGCTCCCCCGCGGCGGGGCGCCCCGGCCCCCCCACGGCCGGGCGATGACAATGTGCGGGATGCAAACTTACTCTACTGACTCGCCCACACGATCCGTGCGATCCATTCGACGTCCTGCACGGCAAAGCTCCGATCCGCGTGGCTCGGATTGAGCGACTGCAGCTCCAGCAGCTTCGTCGTACGCCGCTTCAGTTCCTTCGCCATCACCTCGCCGTCCCTGGTCTTGACCACGACGCGATCGCCCTTGCGGATCTGTGCGCTCGGCGAGACGACGATGATATCGCCATCACGATAAGTCGGCTTCATCGAATCGCCGGCAATCTGCAGCGCATAGGCATGCTCGTCATTCACCGATGGCAGGCCGACCTCGTCCCAGCCCTTGCTGCCAACGGGAAAGCCGGCATCGTCGAAGAACCCGCCCTGCCCTGCTTGCGCGAAGCCCAGCAGCGGCACCGATTGCACGATCTTGCGCGTGCCCTCGATCAGCGACACGAAGGTGTCGATCGGCACATTGGTCGCGGCCAGCGCCTTCGACACCGATTCGGTGGACGGCCAGCGCTCGCGCCCCTCATTGGTGATCCGCTTGGATTTGTTGAAAGTGGTCGCATCCAGCCCTGCTTTCTTGGCGAGCGCCGACGGCGTCATGCCGTTGCGTTCGGCGAGCAGGTCGAGCGCATTCCAGATCTGGGCGTGGGTCAGCATGGTCTCGTCCCTTCTCGTCCGTTGACAGTGCTCCTGGCCAAGCATGCCGCGGGCGCGCTGAATCGTGGCAGCAACTAGGAATTATTGCCGTGGTTCCACTATTTACGCAACTGGCATCTGAAAAAAATGTGCGGCCTTGAGTTGGGGGGACGCCGCCGATACGGTCGGCCGCCGACACCCGCCAGAAAAGACTCATTGGGGGTTGTCCGTAGGCCTCCAGGAACAACTTCGACAACAACCGGGAAAGTCTGGGCGATTGCGCAGCATCTATAAAATCTGTCCGGCGCCGCAATGGCGCGAAGCCGAGCGCCAGGGCACCTATCGCGGCAGCGCCGACGACATCCGGGACGGCTTCATCCATTTCTCCACCGCCGCCCAGCTCGAAGGCACGCTCGCCAAGCACTATGCCGGCCAGAGCGGCCTGTTTCTGATCGCTGTGGACCGCGACGCACTCGGCGACGAGCTGCGCTGGGAGCCCTCCCGCGGCGGCGACCTGTTTCCGCATCTTTACGGCGAGCTCGATCTCGGCGCCGTCACCGCCGTCATGGACCTGCGCCTGCGCGCCGACGGCAGCCATGTCATTCCGGAGTTGTCTTAAGTGATCCGTGCCTTCGATGCCTTCTCCCTGCCGATGCTGCGCATGCTGGATCCGGAAGACGCCCATCGCCTCGCCATCCGCGGCCTGAAACTGTTGCCCTATGCCAGGCTGCGGCCGGACGATCCGAAGCTCGCCGTGCGCGCTTTCGGCCTGAATTTTCCCAATCCCGTCGGCATCGCGGCCGGCTTCGACAAACATGCCGAAGCGCCCGACGCGCTGCTGCGCCTCGGCTTCGGCTTTGCCGAAATCGGCACGGTCACGCCGAGGCCGCAGCCCGGCAATCCGCGCCCGCGCCTGTTTCGGCTGGAGCGCGACGAGGCTGTCATCAACCGCTTCGGCTTCAACAGCGAGGGCGCCGAGCCCGTGCTGGCGCGCCTTGCGGCGCGTGCGCAGCGCGGCGGCATCGTCGGCGTCAATGTCGGCGCCAACAAGGATTCCACCGATCGCACCCAGGACTATGTGAAGCTGATCGAAACCTTCGCGCCGGTGGCGAGCTACTTCACCGTCAATGTCTCGTCGCCGAACACCCCGGGCCTGCGCAACTTGCAGCAGGCGAGTGAGCTCGACGATCTCCTCGCCCGCGTCATTGAAGCGCGCGAGCGCGTCCGCAAGAAGGCTGGCGACTCCCCGGTGCTCCTGAAGATCGCGCCAGATCTCAGCCTTGCCGATCTCGACGATGTTGTGCATGTCGCCCGCTCGCGCGGCGTCGATGGCATGATCGTCGCCAACACCACCATCGGCCGTCCGAGGACCTTGCGCGACCAGACCAAGGCGAAGGAAACCGGTGGCCTGTCCGGCCGCCCGCTGTTCCGGCTCTCGACCCGCATGGTCGCGGAAACTTTCGTACGCGTGGAAGGCGCTTTCCCGCTGATCGGTGCCGGCGGCATCGACTCAGGCGGCGCCGCGCTGACGAAGATTCGCGCCGGCGCGAGCCTGATCCAGGTCTATTCGTCGCTGGTCTATAAAGGCCTTGGGCTGGTCGAAGCGATCAAGGCTGATCTGTCATCGACTTTGCTTCGCACAGGCCGGGATTCACTCTCGGAGATCGTCGGTGCGGACGCGGCCACGATCACGGCCGAGGACTGGCCGGTTTAAGCTGTCTCTGTTGTCGTTACCCGGCTTGACCGGGTGACCCAGTACACGCCGCAGCCGGTGATACACACTAAGGTCAATGTTTACTGGATCGCCCGGTCAAGCCGGGCGATGACAGAGAGTAAAACTACCCAAACGTCTTCCGCATCAACGCCGGATACCTGATCGCCTGTAATCCACCGCGGGCGACATAGTGCACCAGCAGTGCTGCCCAAAGGCCGGCATTTCCCCATGGCCGCATCAAGAGCCACGCCGCCAGAAAACACACCAGCGACAGCACCATCAGATTGCGCATGTCGCGCGCCCAGGTGGCGCCGATGAACACCCCGTCATAAGCGAAGGCGAACACGCCGAGCACCGGAGCCAGCGCCACCAGCCAGAGAAACTGGCGCGCCAGTATCCGCACTTCGGCGCTCGCCGTCATGGCATCGATCAGCGCAGCGCCGCCAAGCGCATAGATTGCGCTGAGCGCCACGGCGAAGCCGAAACCCCATTGCACCACCAGCCTGACAGCACTGGCAAAGCCGACGCGGTTGCGCGCACCATGGGCCCGGCCGCAGAGTTGCTCGGCCGCAGTGGCGAGACCGTCGAGGAAGAACGAGGAGATCAGCAGGAAGTTGTTGAGCACCGCATTGGCGGCGAGGATCTGGTCGCCGGCCCGTGCGCCTTGCGCGGTGAAGAACAGAAACGCCGCGATCAGGGCCGCGGTGCGGATCATGATGTCGCGATTGACGGCCATCGTGTGTCTGAGCTTGTCGCGTTCGAGCAGCACGGACCATGGCATGGTGAGTTTGCCACCAGTGATGTCCCACGCAATCGCGATACCGAGCACGAAGCCCGTCCCTTCTGCGATGATGGCCGCCAGCGCAGCGCCGGTGATACCCATATCGAGCACGAGCACCAGCAGCAGCGTCGCGGCCATGCTGACGACGTTGATGACGATCTGCACCGCAAGCGCAAGGCTCGCGCGTGCCTGCCCGACCAGCCAGCCGACCATGACGAAGTTCGACAGCACCAGCGGCGCCGACCAGATGCGGATGGTGAAATAACGATGCGCGGCCTCGGTGACGCCGTCGCTGCCACCCATGGCGGTCAGCAATACGAAGGCGATCGGCACCTGCAGCAATATCAGAATGCCGCCGATGGCGCCGGAAATGATGAAGCCGCGCGGCAGCAATGCCCGCAGCTCCTGTCTGTCGCCGGCGCCGAGCGCCTGCGCGGTGAAGGCCACCGTGCTCATGCGCAGGAAGCCAAACAGCCAGAATACGCAATCGAACAGCACCGACGCCATCGCAACACCGCCGAGCAGCGTGGCATCGCCCAGCCGGCCGATCGCCATGGTGGCGACGATGCCGAGCATCGGCGTGGTGAGATTTGCCAGCATCGCCGGCCCGGCGATCGCGAATATGTCGCGGGTGGTGGCGGGCTCGAAGGTTCGGGATGGCGAGGAAGTCATGATGCGTTTTTCTGTCGTTGCCCGGCTTGACCGGGCAACCCAGTAAACGGCGGCGGGAATGAAGAAGCGCTGGTGCTTGCGTTTACCGCCTTACCCGCTTTCGCGGGTCACGACAGCTTGCGGCGACCATTACCGCCGCGGCGAGCTGAGCAGCCGCGAGATGAACCAGATCGGCACCACGATCACAGCGCCGAGCAGGAAATAGCGCCACAGCCCGTTGATGGCGTCATAGCCGAAATCATAGACCCACTGGAACAGGCGGCGGACGCTGTAGACGATATTCCACGGATCAAAGCCGATGGCAGCGAGCACTACGCCGACCAGCACCGACAGCAGGACGAGGCGACCGAACACCGCGAGCGGCGATCCGCCGAGGAAACGTGACAAACTGTCCTGAGCGGGCGGCAGACTTCGGTCGGGCGAGGTATTTCCCGAAGCATCGCGGGTCTCGTTTGGCTGCATCGTCGTCTCCTGCGCGGGTGCGCGACTATCATAGTGGGTCAGGGGGAGATGGGGAACAGGGCGGCGGCGTCAAGGTGGCACAGAGCCACCCAACACTCTCCCCCTCATCCTGAGGAGCCGCGCAGCGGCGTCTCGAAGGATGGCCACGAACTCGGAGTACCTGCAACTCATGGTTCGAGACGGCGCTTGCGCGCCTCCTCACCATGAGGGGCGGAGCTACACAGCCACCTCCGCCTTCAACATCCGCTCCAGCGTCTCCAGCCGATCCGCCTCGCGCGGAGGCTTGTCCCAGCGTAGCCGGCTGATCCGCGGGAAGCGCATCGCGACGCCCGACTTGTGCCGGGGCGACCGGGCCAAGCCTTCAAAGGCGACTTCAAGCACCAGCCCCCTGTCCGGCTCATGCGTCACATGGCGGACCGGGCCGAATTTCTCGGTGGTGTTGCGGCGAACGAAACGATCGATCTGCAACAACTCCTCATCGGTAAAGCCGAAATACGCCTTGCCCACCGGCACCAGCCGGTCACCCTCCTCGCCATCGGTCCAGACGCCGAACGTGTAGTCGGAGTAGTAGGACGAGCGCCTGCCATGGCCGCGCTGTGCATACATCAGCACGGCATCGATGATGTGCGGATCGCGTTTCCATTTCCACCACTGGCCCTTGGGCCGGCCGGGCAGATAGGCGCTGTCGCGCCGCTTCAGCATCACGCCCTCGACGGCTTCCGCATCCGCCCCGGCACCCGCGCTGGCGGGATCGGCGCGGGCGGCCGTGAGCGCATCCCAATCGGCAAAAACAATCTGCTGGGACAGGTCGATCCGGTCGTCATCCAGCTTCGCAACGAACGCCTCCAACTTTTTACGGCGCTCCTCGAACGGCAGCTCGCGCAAGTCGGCTTCGCTATCGGCCAGCAGATCATAGGCGCGCAGATGAATCGGATAGTCCTTCATCAGCTTCGGCGTCACGCTCTTGCGGTTGAGCCGCTGCTGCAACACGTTGAACGACTGCACGCGCTTGTCGCGCAGCACCAGCAGTTCGCCGTCGATCGCACCGGGCAGCCGCAGCGACGGCAGGAGATCAGGAAAGCTCGCGGTGATGTCCTCACCCGATCGCGAATAGAGGCGCGTGACGAGCTTTCCGTCGTCCCCAACGCCTGAAGTCGCCTGTACGCGAATGCCATCCCATTTCCATTCGGCCGTGAAATCCGTGGCATCGAGCGAGGCGAGATCGCCATCCTCCACTGCATGCGCCAGCATCACCGGCCGGAACGGCGCGGGATCGCGATTGACCGGCTTGTCGGCCCGCCCTTCAAGCCAGGCGAACAATTCGCCATAGGGTGGCACGAGGCCGGGCCAGATCAACTCGACCTCATGCGGATCCTTGCCGCCGAGCATGGCGACAGCTGTTTTGGCAAGCCGCGCGGAAATGCCGATGCGCAGCGCGCCGGTGACCAGCTTCAGCAGCGCCCAGCGCCCGGTCTCATCGAGTTCGTCGAGCCAGCGCATGAGCTGGGCAGGGAGTTCGGCCTTGCCGAGCGTGCGGAGCGTGGTGACGACTTCGGTGAGGGTTGGCGGTGGCGGATGGTTGTGTGTGATCTCCTCCGATTTCGGCCACATCAGCGCAACCGTCTCCGAAAGATCGCCGACATAGTCGTACGACAATTCGAACAACACCGGGGCGGTGCGCGACGCGATGAGATCGCGGATCAGCCCCGCTTTCGCATGCTTGAACGACAGCGCCCCTGTCAGCGCCGCGAGCGCATAGCCACGGTCGGGATCCGGCACTTCGCGGAAATAGCCGACCAGCAGCCGGAGCTTGTTGTTGCGACCCGGCTCATAAGCGAGGCGATCGAGCAATTCGGCGAAGCGGTTCATGCGTCCTCGCTCGCGCCGGGTGGCAATGCTTCCTCTTCCTCCTCATCGCCGTAACCGACCAGAGCCAGCGGTCGGGCGATGAGACCCTTGTTCTGGCACCAGTGCACCAGGGCATCCTCCTGCCCATGGGTCACCCAGATTTCACCGGCCCCCGTCGCGCCGATGGTGGCGCAAAGTCCGTCCCAGTCCGCATGATCGGATATCACCAGCGGCAGCTCGACACCGCGCTGCCGCGCGCGTGCCCGCACGCGCATCCAGCCGGAGGCGAAGGCCGTTACCGGATCGGGAAAACGTCGCGTCCACAGATCCGACGTCGCCGACGGCGGCGCCAGCGTGATGGTGCCCGCAAGTTCAGCCTTCTTCACGCCCTTCACCGGACGCAGTTCGCCGAGGTTGATGCCGCGCTGCTGATAATAGGATGTGATCCTCTCCATTGCCCCATGCAGATAGATCGGCGCGTCATAGCCGGCCTCGCGGATCAGCTTGATCACCCGTTGGGCCTTGCCGAGCGAATAGGCGCCGACGAGATGCGCGCGCTCCGGAAACAACGCCACCGACGCCAGCAGCTTCCTCACCTCATTCGCGGCATCGCCATGCCGAAACACCGGCAAGCCAAATGTCGCTTCGGTGATGAAGACATCGCAGGGCACGACCTCCAACGGCGTGCAGGTCGGATCATGGGCGTCCTTGTAGTCGCCTGACGCCACGATGCGGGTGCCCTTGCAGGTCACCGCGATCTGCGCCGAGCCGAGCACATGGCCGGCGGGATGACATGAGATCATGACATCGCCGAGCTTCAGCGTTTCGCCGTAGGAAATTACTTGCGTGCTGCCAGCAAAATTCTCGCCATAGCGCAGCCGCATCATGTCCAGCGTTTCCCGCGTCGCCAGCACGGTGCCATGACCGGGACGGGCGTGGTCGGAATGGCCGTGGGTGATGACCGCGCGATCGACCGGCCTGACCGGATCGATGTAAAAGCCGCCCGGTTTGCAGAGAAGGCCGGCGGGTTCCGGGATCAGGATGTCTTGCGGGCGCATGTTCATGATATAGGCCTGCGCGGGGCTGATTGGAGTCCCCGTGCGAGCCCCTCACCTAGCCCGGTTCCCTATGGCGCATATGTTCATATCATCCGGCGAAATGATTGCGGACCGTCGTTTCGATTATGGACGTGATCTGGAGCTTCGCGGCGATCTTGCGGGGGCGGCCGACCTGTTCATGCAGGCGATCGAGCTGGCGCCGGATTTTGCCTCCGCCTGGTTCGCACTCGGCGATGTCCGGGAACGGCAAGGTGACAAAACCGGCGCAATTGACGCTTTTCGGCGTGTAAAAGCGCTAAAAAGCGTCGATTTTCTTGGGGCAGACTTGCGGCTGTTGCGGCTGACCGGCGGCCGCCTTGCGGCCATGTCGCGGCACTACGTTACCATGCTCTACGATCAATACGCCCTGAAATTCGAAAATTCGCTGGTGGGCGAACTCGGCTATCGCGGGCCTGCACTCCTGTTCGATGCGGTGACGCGAACATGCGAGACGACCAAACGGCCGATGCGTTTTCATCGTGCCATCGATCTTGGCTGCGGCACCGGTCTCGCCGCGAAGGCGTTCGAAAGCTGCGCCGAAGAATTCATCGGCATCGATCTTTCCGCCGAGATGATCAAGCGCGCGCAGGCCACGGGACTCTACGAGACGCTGGAGACCGCCGATGCAGTCGAAGGCCTGCGCCACCACCCCGATACGAGCGCCGATCTCGTGCTCGCTGCCGATGTGATGATCTATATCCACGAACTCGCACCGCTGTTTCGCGAAGCAGCACGCGTGCTGCGCCCAGGAGGCCTGTTTGCTTTCACGGCAGAGACGCATGACGGTGACGGCGTCGTGCTCGGCGCCAGCCTGCGCTTTGCGCAAAGCGAAGCGCATCTGCGCGGTTTGCTGCAGGAAGCGAGCTTCGGCATCACGCACATCGACAACGCTTCGATCCGCACCGAACGCAAAGCGCCGGTGCCGAGCCTTGTGATGGTGGCGTCGAAATCCTGATCCAGCCACGCGCCAACAAAAAAACCCCGGCCTTTCGGCCGGGGTTCTGTCGTTTGACGCTTTTGTTATCGCAATCAGTACTTCGCGATGACCGGGGTGTTGAAGTGATAGTTCAGGCCGGTGCGGAAGATATGTTCGGTGACGCTCGTGCTGTTGACGACACCCGGGATGATCGTGTCGGTCTTGCGGCCGAGATCGACGTAGAGATACTCGGTCTTGCTGGTCCAGTTCGGTCCGAACAGGCCGAGCAGCTTGAATGGGGTCTCGATGCCAGCGCCGGCGGTCCAGCCACCCTGGGTGTTCGAGAAGCTGACGGAGCCGGCTGCAGTATTCAGCGCGGTCTTCACGCCACCATAGGCATAACCGCCAGTGACATAGAACAGGGAAGAACCGACCGAATAACCGAGACGACCGCGAACGGTGCCGAACCACGGCAGCTTGTGATCATAATTGACGGTGCCGAGCACGACGGTCGTCTTCTGGTCGCGCTGGCTGGAGGCCTGGATATCGGCTTCGAGACCGTAAACCCAGTTGGCTGCCTGCCAGTTGTAGCCGATCTGGCCGCCACCATTGATGCCATCGGGGTTCAGGCTGAACTCTTCGCCAGGACCACCGGCCGGGCCGAGATAGGTGCGATCGCGGCCGGTGCCGGAGCCGACGTTGCCGCCGAGATACCAGCCGGTCCAGTTGGCTGCAGCCACCGGGGTGTAGGTGCTGTTGCCGCCGATACGGTAGTTCAGGCCGACACGGAACAGGTTGTCACGCAGCTCGGTGTTGGCGAGCTGGGCCGGGGTGCCGAAGGTCGTGCCGTAGCGGTTGCCGAGGTTGAGATAGAGATATTCGATCTTACCGGTCCAGTTGCCGCCCAGCGCAGCTTCGACGCCGCTGCCAATGGTCCAGCCGGTAGCCGTACGGTCTGATGTGAAAGTGCCGACGCCGGCTTCAACGATCGTGCTCTTGACGTTGCCGTAAGCGAAACCGCCGGTGAAGTAGCTGAGAACCGGGCCGGTGGCGAGACCGACGCGGCCACGCACTGTGCCGAACCAATCCGAGCTGGTGTTGTACTGAACGGTGTTCGCGCCATTCGGACCGAGAACGTTGGCGCCGCCGCCGGTCAGGCCGCTGCCCTGGATATCAGCTTCGAGACCGTAGACGATCGGGCCGAGCAGCGAATCGGCCTGCCAGTTCCAGCCGATCTGGACGCCACCGAAGGCACCCTGCGGCGAACGGTAGATCGAGTCGTTACCGGTGTAGCTGTGCAGGATGCGGTCGCGGCCGATGCCGACGCCCGCATTCACGCCCATGTAGAAGCCGGTCCAGTTGTAAACGGCAACAACCGGAGCCTTGTAATAAGGGGCCTTGACGGCAAGATCAGCTGCCTGGGCGCTGACGGCGGTTCCGATCAGCGCGGCGCTGGCGAGGAGGATACGTTTCATAGTGGACCCCATTTGAACTGTTCCGCCACGATACGGGAGTCGGCGCTGTCTGGCTGTATCCGGGCAGCCACACCTGATCAGATTGCAGCAGATGGCCTCAGGCGCGAAAAGCGCGGTTAAGTAAGTGTTTAGCGACGGTTAGCCGACATTGCGCGATATGGCATGCGGTTGCCGACGACGCCTCCCGACCTCGCTGACGAAGACATCGCAGTCCTGAAGGGATTGCCAAGCCTCCCACGCCCGCACAGGATGCTCCCCGGCCCAACAGACCGCGTACATACGCGGCGGCTCAAGAACGCCCGCAAGAGGCGGGCATAAGGGGAGAAACTGCGAAATGCCTTCACGCCACCATTCCGTCCTTGCGCTCGTGGCCGGTGCCGCGATGCTCTCGGCCGTCGCCACGACGGCATTCGGGGCGGACAAGAAATATGATCCGGGCGCCAGCGACAGCGAAATCAAGCTCGGACAGACCATCCCGCATAGCGGCGCGGGCTCGCTCTATGGGGTGATCGGCCGGACCCAGGCCGCCTATTTCCTGATGCTGAACGAAAAAGGCGGCATCAACGGCCGCAAGATCAACTTCCAGTCCCTCGACGATTCCTACAGCGCCCCCAAGGCTGTCGAGGCGACGCGCCGGCTGGTAGAGCAGGACGAAGTGCTCGCGCTGTTCGGCTCGCTCGGCACAGCACCGCAATCGGCCGTACAGAAATACCTGAACACCAAGAAGGTGCCGCAGCTCCTGCTGAACACCGGCGCGTCGCGCTGGAACAATCCGAAGGAGTTCAGGTGGACGACGCCGGGTCTGCCGATCTATTCGACCGAAGGTCGCATCATCGCGCGCTACCTGACCCAGGCGAAGCCTGAAGCCAAGGTCGCGATCCTTTACCAGAACGACGAGTTCGGAAAGGATTTCATGAATTCGTTCAAGGAGCTCCTTGTTGAGGCCGGCGGCAAGGCAAAGGTAGTGGCGGAAGCGTCCTATGACCTGACCGAACCGACCATCGACTCGCAACTGATCAACCTGTCGAAGTCCGGCGCCGACACGTTCTTCAACATCTCCACCGGCAAGGCGACATCGCAATCGATCCGCAAAGTGGCCGAGCTCGGCTGGAAGCCGCTGCACCTTCTGGTCTCCACCTCGAGCGGCCGCTCAATCCTCAATGCCGCCGGTGCCGACAATGCCAAGGGCATCGTGGCGATGAGCTACACCAAGGAAGTCGGCAGCGAGAAATGGAAGGACGATGCTGACGTCGTTGCCTTCCAGGAACTGCACAAGAAATATCTGCCCAATGTCGATCCCGACAACACCATCGCCTTCCAGGGCTATTCGCAGGCCGTGACGATGGCGGAAATCCTGCGCCGCTGCGGCGATGAGCTGACGCGTGAGAACGTATTGAAGCACGCCACCAATCTCGACGGCTATCGAGCGCCGGTGTTCCTACCAGGCATCACCTACGGCTTCACTCCCACCGACTACACCACCATCAGGGCGCTCTATGTCGGCACCTTCAACGGCTCCGACTGGGATCTGTCGGACAAGCCGGTGAGCCAATAGGCAAGCTCTGAAGACGACTCCCCGGCGGCCACGCCGGGGAGCCAACGACCAAATCGGACTCACAAAGAGCCGAACCAACAATTTCAGGGAGAGACCGTCATGACCAAGGGGACATTTGCGTCTGCAGTGATTGCTGCTCTAACACTTCTACCGCTCGGCACCGATGCCGCCTTCGCGCAAAAGAAATACGATCCCGGCGCCAGCGATACCGAAATCAAGCTCGGCCAGACCGTGCCGCATAGCGGCCCCGGCTCGCTCTATGGCGTGCTCGGCCGCGTCGGCGAAGCCTATTTCCAGATGCTGAACGAGAAGGGCGGCATCAATGGCCGCAAGGTCAAGTTCATCACCCTGGACGACGCCTATAGTGCGCCAAAGGCGGTGGAAGCGACGCGCCGTCTCGTCGAGCAGGAGGAAGTGCTTGCGCTCTATGGCTCGCTCGGTACCGCGCCGCAGACCGCCGTGCACAAATATCTCAATTCCAAAGGCGTACCGCAGCTGCTGCTCAATACCGGCGCATCGAAGTGGAACGACCCTAAGAACTTCAAATGGACCATGGCAGGATTGCCGCTCTATCCGACCGAGGCCCGCATCCTCGCCAAGCATGTCGTCAGCGTGAAGCCGAATGCCAAGGTCGGCATCCTCTACCAGAACGACGATTTCGGAAGAGATTTTCTAGGTCCCTTCAAGGACGAACTCGCCAAGGCTGGCGGCACAGCGAAAGTGATCGCGGAAGTGACTTATGACCTCACCGATCCCACCATCGATTCCCAGCTGATCAATCTGGCGAAATCGGGCGCTGATGTTTTCTACAACATCACCACGGGCAAGGCGACGTCGCAGTCGATCCGCAAGGTCGCCGAGCTCGGCTGGAAGCCGCTGCATCTGCTCTCGGCCGGCTCGACCGGCCGCTCGATCCTCAATGCCGCCGGCATCGAGAATGCCAAGGGCATCGTGGCGATCCGCTATGCGAAGGAAGTCGGCGTGCCGCAATTCGAGAAAGATCCGGAAGTGATGGCCTTCGAGGAACTGCGCAAGAAGTATCTGCCGAGTGTGGATCCCGACAACACCATCGCCTATGCCGGCTATGGCCAGGCGGTGGCGATGGCCGAAATCCTGCGTCGCTGCGGCGACAACCTGACGCGCGAGAATGTGCTGAAGCAGGCACAAAACCTCGCCGGCTTCCACTCCCCCTATATGCTGGACGGCGTTACCTACAGCTACACGCCGGACAATTATACGCCGATGAAGACGCTCTATATTTCGATCTTCAACGGCAAGGACTGGGATATCTCCGAGAAGCCGATGACGGAGTGAGACACCAACCTCTCCACGTCATGCCCGGGCTTGCCCCGGGCGTCCAACTTTAACCGAACCGAACAAGATGGATGGCCGGGTCAAGCCCGGCCATGACAGTGTCAATCGACACCGCCTCGCAATCGCGCCCGCAAGCACCTAGATTAATAACGTGCCGCCGCGACGCCCCGCCTCTAAATCCGGTCTACCCGAGACCTTCGCCCGCTGGTTCGCCCAGCGTGGCTGGTCGCCGCGCGCGCATCAGCTCGCATTGCTGGAAAAGGCGCGTGCCGATCGTTCCGCCCTGCTGATCGCACCCACCGGCGCCGGCAAGACGCTGGCGGGCTTTCTGCCGACGCTTGTGGAGCTGAGCGACAAGGCCGCGACTGTCAGTCCCACCGGCCGCGACGTGCAGCGGACCGGCGGCCTGCACACGCTCTACATCTCCCCGCTCAAGGCCCTCGCCGTCGATATCGCGCGCAATCTCGAAACGCCGATTGCAGAGATGAAACTGCCGATCAAGGTAGAGACCCGCACGGGCGACACACCGGTGTCGCGACGCACGCGGCAGCGGAAATATCCGCCGGACATTCTGCTGACGACACCGGAGCAATTGGCACTCCTGCTATCCTCCGACGACGCACCGTTCCTGTTCTCCTCGCTCAAACGCGTGGTACTCGACGAATTGCATGCGCTGGTCACATCGAAGCGTGGCGATCTACTGTCGCTTGGGCTGACTCGACTGTGGAAACTGGCTCCACAAATGCGCGCCATCGGCCTCTCCGCCACTGTGGCGGAGCCGGAATCCCTCGCGCGCTTCCTCGTGCCGCAGCCTGTCGGCGTGAGCGTCGCCGCCGATATCGTCGTCGCGGGCGGCGCAGCGGAGCCCGTGGTGGAGATGCTCGACACCAAGGAGCGCCTGCCCTGGGCCGGGCACTCCGCACGCCATGCGCTCGGCGAAATCTACGATCTCATCAAGGCCAACAAGACCACCCTTGTCTTCGTCAATACCCGCAGTCAGGCCGAGATGCTGTTCCAGGATCTCTGGCGCGTGAATGACGATAGCCTTGCCATCGCGCTGCATCACGGTTCGCTCGACGTCGGCCAGCGCCGCAAGGTGGAGGACGCCATGACCGCCGGCAGACTGCGCGGCGTGGTGTGTACCTCCTCGCTCGATCTCGGCATCGACTGGGGCGATGTCGATCTCGTCGTCAATGTCGGCGCCCCCAAGGGATCATCGCGGCTGATGCAGCGGATCGGCCGCGCCAATCACCGCATCGACGTCCCTTCGCGCGCCGTGCTGGTGCCAGCCAATCGGTTTGAAGTGCTGGAGTGCCGCGCCGCCATCGATGCCGTCGCCGAGAATGCGCAGGATACGCCGCCGCTGCGCACCGGCGCGCTCGACGTGCTCGCGCAGCATGTTCTCGGCTGCGCCTGCGGTGCGCCGTTCTTCGCTGACGAACTCTACGACGAAGTGCGTTCGGCAGCACCTTACTCCGAGCTCTCGCGCACCGATTTCGACGACACCATCGATTTCGTCGCCACGGGCGGCTACGCGCTGAAGACCTATGAGCGCTTTGCGCGTATCAAGCAGGACAAATCGGGGAAATGGCGCGTCACCAATCCGAAGGTGCGCCAGATGTATCGCATGAATGTCGGCACCATCGTCGAGGAGTCGATGTTGAAGGTGCGGCTGGTGCGCGCGCGCGGGACCGGTAAGGGATCGACCGGAGCGATCGCGCGCGGCGGGCGCATGCTCGGCCAGATCGAGGAGTATTTCATCGAGAATCTGGTGCTCGGCGATACTTTCGTATTTGGCGGCGAGGTGGTGCGTTACGAGGCGCTGGTCGAGGACCAAGTCTATGTCTCGCGCTCCAATGATAGCGATCCGAAAGTGCCATCCTATATGGGCGGCAAGTTCCCGCTCTCCACCTATCTCGCCGAACGCGTGCGCAAACTGCTCGACAATGAGCGGGCGTGGAAGCTACTACCCGATCAGGTGCGTGAATGGCTATCGCTGCAGGCACATGTGTCGCATGTGCCGGGCGTGCGCGAACTGATGGTCGAAACCTTTCCGCGCGCCAACAAATTCTATCTCGTCTGCTACCCGTTCGAAGGCCGCCTCGCGCATCAGACTTTGGGCATGTTGCTGACGCGGCGGCTGGAGCGCGCGCGGGCGCGACCGCTCGGCTTTGTCGCCAATGAATATGCGCTGGCGGTGTGGGGACTTGGCGATGTCTCGCATATGATCAGGCAGGGCCGGCTCGATCTCACTGACCTGTTCGCTCCCGATATGCTCGGCGACGACCTCGAAGCCTGGTTGGCGGAATCTGCCCTGATGAAGCGCACCTTCCGCACCTGCGCTGTGATCTCCGGGTTGATCCATACGCGCTTCACCGACGCAGAGAAATCGCGCCGGCAGGTGCTGTTTTCGACGGACCTGATCTACGACGTGTTGCGCAAACATCAGCCTGATCATTTGCTGTTGCGCGCCGCGCGTGCCGATGCGGCGACCGGCTTGCTCGATCTGAGGCGCCTGAGCGACATGCTGACTCGCATTCATGGGCATATCGTGTATCGGGAACTCGATCGGGTCTCGCCGCTGGCAGTGCCGGTCATGCTGGAGATCGGCCGCGAGCAGGTTTATGGCGAGGCATCGGATGCACTATTGGCGGAAGCAGCGGAGGAACTCGTAAAGGAAGCGATGTCCTCGTAGCCCGGATGGAGCGCAGCATAGTCCGGAGATGTCGAGCCGGTTGAAACGCCGGTTCCCGGATTGCGCTCCGCTCCATCCGGGCTACAAGAAGCCATGCTCACCTCGCCGATTCCCGACACGAGTTCCGTCACCATCGCCGGCGTCACGCTGGCGGCGGATCTGTCTGGTGCACTCTATTGGGAAGAGCAACGGCTGCTGGTCGTCTCCGACCTGCATCTCGAAAAGGGGTCGAGCTATGCCCTGCGTGGGGTACTGCTGCCACCCTACGACACCATCGCTACCCTGGGCCGCCTCGGCGCGGTCATCGCGCGGCACGATCCGAAAACAGTGATCGCCCTCGGCGACAGTTTTCACGATCGCGACGCACATGAGCGCCTGTCGCCGGCAAATCGGGACGTGCTCGGCGCCCTGCAGGCACGGCGCGACTGGATCTGGATTTCCGGCAATCACGACCCCGCGCTGCCGTCAGATCTCGGCGGTACGGTCGCGAGCGAAGTCGCGGTCGGTGCAATCACGTTTCGCCATGAACCGACGGGTGCCACAGGCGAAATCGCCGGACATCTGCATCCGAAAGCCCGGATCAGCACGCGCGGCCGTGCGATGGAGCGGCGCTGTTTCGCAACGGACGGAACGCGTGCCGTGATGCCGTCCTTCGGCGCCTATACCGGCGGCCTCAGCATCCGCGATGCGGCTTTCGCAAATATCTTCCAGAGCCTCGGCTTCGTCGCCCACGTGCTCGGCGACCACCGCATGCACGCCATTGCCGCGTCGCGCTGCCGCTAGTCGCGGCGGAACACGATCGACGCCGCCCACCCCGACAACAGCGCCATGATGGCGGTCATGACGCCGTAGATCGCTCCATGATTGCGGGCGGCATTGGCAACGAACTGCTCGAAGCCGACCTTGACGATGTCGAAGGCGGTTTCGGTCTTGGCGACGAAGGCACCATCCGCGAACAATTCGATCTCGATATCGTAAGTCCCGATGGGCACTTCCGCAGGCAGCGGAATCGTGGTGCGGAACAGTGTCGGCGTCAGGAAGGTCACCGCCGACGTCTCTTCACGATAGAGCCCGTGCTCCTTGCGCAGCCGCACGAAGGCGCTGCGAAATGGATCGGTGGCAACGACGTCCGCGTAATCGGTCCCGACGCGCTGGGTCAACAGCACATTGTTGATGCCGAGCTGCTGCCGGCGCTGCACGTCCACCGGCGCGATGGCGTCGATGGGGCGATTCGAGAATACTGCGAGATAGGACGGCACCTGCAGGAATTCGCGCGACTCGGTATTGATCCAGATGCCGAAACGACGATGCTTGCGCCAGGTGACGAGATCGGTGCGCGGGCCGGAGACGGTGACGACGAGATTGTAGTTGGCGCGCGCCGGCGGCGTCTTGTCGTCCTTCTCGACGGAGCCGAACAGAACCAGCTCCTCACCGGCATAGTTCGGCGTCACCGTGACACGATGGTTCGACACCGACACGATCAGCCGCTCGGCCCGCAAAGGCGACACGGTGCCGAGTAGCAGTGCAAGGACCGCGATCAGCCATGCCCAAGTCATGATCCGCCGCCTCCGGCGAGATCACGGATGGTGAACAGATCGTCCGGTTGAATCACGAGCTGCGCCGCGAAGCGGACGCCAACGGCGAGGATGAGCAGGCCGAGCAACAGGCGCAGATGCTCGCCGCGGATCTTCTGTCCGGCGCGAGCGCCGAACTGGGCGCCGGTGACGCCGCCAATCATCAGGATCAGCGCCAGCACGGCATCGACGAGGTGATTGGTTATCGCATGCAGCACGGTGGCGATCACCATGGTGACAAGGGTCAGCACCATGGACGTGCCGATCACCGTCGCGGTGGGCACACGCAGCCAGTAGATCAGGATCGGGATCAGGATGAAGCTGCCGCCGATACCCATCACCGCGCCGATGAAGCCGATCACGAGACCGACGGCCACGACCGGAAGCACCGACAGATAGATCTTCGAGCGCTTGAAGCGCATCTTCAGCGGCAGGCCATGCACCCAGCTATGGCTTCCGGAACGCCGGAACGAGACCGGATCGCCGCGTCGAAGCCGCATCAGCGCGCGCAGACCTTCCCAGAACATGGCGCCACCCACGCCGGTGAGCAGAATCACGTAGGACAGCGCGATAGTGAGATCGAGCTGACCGAGACTGCGCAGCACGGTGAAGACCCAGACGCCGAGCGCCGTGCCGGCAATGCCGCCGGTGAGCAACACTGCGGCGAGCGCGGGATCGATGGCACGGCGCCGCCAATAGGACAGCGCGCCGGAGAAGGACGAAGCGGCAATGTGGCTGGCCACCGAGGCCACCGAGACGGCCGGCGAGATACCGACGAAGATCAGCAGGGGCGTCATGAGGAATCCCCCGCCGACGCCGAACATGCCCGAGACGAAGCCTACCGCGGCGCCCATCGCGAGGATGAGCAGCACGTTGATCGGAAGGTCGGCGATCGGGAGGTACAGTTGCACGTGCGTTCGCTTCGAGATTGGCGCCGCGTCGGGCCAAGGTGTCAGGCCAAGGCCACGCGCGGCATTCTTCTTGAGGCGGCACGGATGTGGGCCGCAATTCCTCTTAGACGATATCGCCAGTCGATGGGATCAAAGATTCCGGCGAATGCCCCGTTTTTCGCCCCGTCCGGCCCCGCATTCTCTGCTGTGGTAAATGCCTTGGATACAAAGCTTGGTCTCAACTTCTTTGCACGGGATCGGTCACCAGATTCATGGTCGATGCCTCTCCGCTGCTCAGCCAGCGAATCTTGTCGGTCGCCGACATTGCCTCCACCACCGACGAAGACACGCCCATCCTGGTCATGTAGCTCAGCACAAAGCCCATGGTGCGCTGCGCAGAGGCGACCGGATCGTCGCCCGGTTTGGGTGAGGTGAAGCGGTGCACGCCGAGGCGCGAGCCTTCGATACCGATACGGACCTTGCCGCCGGCATAGGCCGTCACGCAGGCGCTGGCGCAGAAGGACGGCTTGATTCGGCCGTCGGCATCTGCGGTCCCCACGGCCGTTGAGAGCCCGCGGGCGCGAATGACCTCGCCCATGATCATGGACTGGCTGAGATTGCCGCCAGGCGACGACATCAGCACGATGTCGCCCGGTTGCAATTTGGCCTGATCGAGCTGCTCGCGAAACCAGGTCGCGCTGGCGGCGCCGATCTTGCCGGAAATCGCCAGCGCCTTGCGGCCGCGGCCGGATTTGTCGGGATCGACATTGTCGATCACCTCGGCGCTCATGCTCGGCGAAACGTAGAGATCCTTCCAGTAGGACCATGCTTCTGGTGTGGAGAGGTCCTTATAGGCACGGATGCCGAGGCCGCCGAACAACAGCACCGCAAAGGCGATGGTCGTCAGGCTCGGCCGCCAGCGCCGCAAGGGCTCGGGATCTGGCGGAGGCTGTTGCGGGCCTGGCCGCTGCGACGGCGGCGAAACCTGCGGAACGCTCCAAGGGCCCGATGGGGTCGATTGCCGCGACTGCGAGTCGTCACCATGCAAAGACAAATCTGTTTCCTCACGCTTCAGCATTCCCGACGCCGACTTGCATCGAGGAATGGTCCTTCCCGACCAGCGATTGCCCGCCAAGTCTGATGAAGCTTTGTTGAGGAAATAAGACCGCGGGTTCGAGCCCACGGTCGGTCAATTGCGCATAGCCGCGTCCCGGATTTCGCTGCTCTTCATCCGGGATGCGAGATCAGCGTGCAGCCCGCTTGGTGTTCGCGGGTTTGGCGGCCTGTGACGGCGCGGCGTCCCAGCCACCCGCAGGCGTCGCCACGTTGATGGCATCTTCCGGCTGGCCTTCCGGCACGAAGGTCTGAATTGCGAGCTTTGCCGCAGCCAAGGACTGCGGATCGAGGCGCTTCGCTACATCGTCGCGCTTCTTGCCGGCATCGACATCGCCCTGGGCGGCGGCGAGGCTGAACCACTTGAAGCTCTCGGCGAGGTTCTGATCTACACCGATGCCGCGGGCATAGAGGATGCCGAGATTGAACTGGCTGTCGGCGACACCGCGATCGGCGGCCTTGCGGAACCAGAGCGAAGCGCTCTTGTAATTGGCGCCGCGGGTGCCGCCATCGGCATCGAGCACGGCGAGATTGTGCATCGCCTTGGCGTTGCCGCGGTCGGCAGCCTGCATGTAATAGCGGCGCGCGACTTCCCAGTCCTTCTTCAGGCCGAGGCCCTTTTCATACAGCGTGCCCAGCCGGAACATGCCGGGCACGACGCCGGCCTGCGCCGCGCGGTCGTACCACTTGGCGGCTTCGTCATAGCTCTGCGGCACGCCACGACCTTCGGCATAGCGTACGCCGACCTCGAAGGCAGCCGTAGCGTCGCCCTTCATCGCAGCATTGCGCAGTGCTGCGCTGCCGATGCCATCGGGCAGCCTTTCACCGGCCGGAATCGTCACCGTACCGAGCTTCTGGCCGCTCGGCGGCAGCAGGGGCGGAGCCATGGTGGCGGCAGGCTGCGACGCGGCAATGCTGCCGGTCACATCGGGCGAGATATAGGGAACAGGCGCCGCTTGCGGCACCGCTGCAGGCTGCGGTGCCGGCGCGGCTTCAGGTGCAGGCGACGGCGCGACCAACGACTGTTTGCCGATCGACGGCGCGCCAATGGACGGAGCCGGCGCTGGTGTTGGCGCCGGCGGCTCGGCGGCCTTTGGCGTATCGAGATAAAGCGGTGTCGTATGGGTGTTCGCCGCCATCGGCGGCTGCGAACCGCCATCGTCCAACAGCGTCATGGCCATCTTGAACGAGCCGAGCACGATCACAACCACGCTCGCGCCAACCAGCAGCGATCGGATCTTCGATCCGAATGTCGACGGCGCCTTGCCTCCATCGGCCTGCGGAGCCATCTTGGCGGGCTTAGCACTCTTGGGTTTTTCGCCCGTCACAGCGGCCGCTTGCGCAGCACGACGCGCTGCCGCAATGAAGCTGGATGCACTCGCGGGCTCGGGCGCAGCGCCGGGGATCTCGCTGATCGCATCTTCCGATGCGGCAATGCGTTCCGACGGCGAGGCCCCGCGCCCCTGCGGACGCGTTCCCGGCTCGAGCGGATGGTCCGGCGGCAGCTGCGGATCGACCATTGGACGCGGCGACGACGGACGCTCGACGGTCACCGGCGGCGCGGCGGGCTTCGGCGCCGGCTTCGGATCGAGAATGTCGCTGATGGCCTTCGGCACCTGGAAGCTCGGCGCCGGCTCATGCGAAATCGCGGTGGCGGCGAAATCACGCGGCGCGGCGTCGAAATGCGCCGGCGGCGGGCGCACTTCGATCTGTGACGGACCGGCGACCTGCGGCTTCACCGGATTGGGCATCTGCGGACGCGGCGGCGCGGCCATCGCCGGCTGCATCGGAGCTGGCTGCGGCGCCTGCGGAATCGGCGCTACGGCCGGTACCGGTACAGACTGCGGAGCCGGACGCGCGCTTGCGCTGAGCAGATCGCCTTCGATCTTGGCAAGACGATCCACCACGTGGCCGAGCGTCGAGTGCACGACCTCCATGGAATCCTGGAGATGGCGATCGGTTTCCGACTGGCTGAAACGCATGTCGGACAATTCGCGCTTCAGGGAATCGACAACACCGGCGTCGGCAGAAGAATTGCGTGTCTCGTTCAACGCGGCTGCGAACATCGTCTGCTGGCGCTCGAGATGGCGCAGGATGTCCTGCAGGCCATCCTCAACGCGACCGAGATTGTTGGCGCGCGGATCGCTGATGCTCTCCATCCGCTCCAGCAGATAGGAGACGCGCTGTTCGAGATGCGTGAAGGCCGACGACTGGTCGTTGCCGACCGGCAGATGATCGAGTCGCTGTGCGAGCGCGGCCAGCGCGCTTTCGAGATTGTCCGAATTCGTCGCCTGCGGACGCTCGCGATTTTCCAGCGTTGTGGTCAGCGTCATGATGCGCGCTTCGAGCGCCGCGAACATGCTGCTGTCATTGCTCTGCGCCAGCTGGTCGACCTTGGCCGACAGCCGCTGCACGTCATCACTGAGTCGGCCGACCACTTCGTTCGACGCGACATTGGAGACGATGGCGCGCAGCGCGGTGACGGCACCTTCAAGCTGTTCCAGCGTGCCGGGATTGTCGCTCGAACGCACGATCTGGTCGATCTTGCTGCCGAGATTACGGATTGCCTCATCGAAGCCGGCGAGCTGCTCGGCCGGCGTCAGCGTCGTCAGCGTCTTGTGAATGTCGCCGAGCGCCGCTTCAAGATTAGCGAGCACATCGGCATCGATTCCGCTCTGCTTGTTCTCATCGATCCGGCGCGACAGCGCGCGGATTTCGCCCTCGATCGACTCGATCGCGCGACGCGGCAGCGCTTCGGTCACCGCATTACGGATCTCGGCGAGCTCGCTGCGGAATGTCGCAATCGACTTCTCGACACTGGAATCCGGCCGCTGCAGCGCATCGATCTTGCTGGTGATCTGCGACAGCTGACGCTCCAGCCCGGACATATCGGGCATCGGAGGCGGCGGCGTGATATGCGGAGCGATCGGCGGCGCATGACGCGATGCCATGCGCGGCGGGCCGTCGAGTTCGCCCTGGCGCGCTGTGATCTCTGCAATGGCGAAATCGAGCGAGAGCGGATCGGACTGCGGCTCCGAGCTATAAACCTGATTGGCCGCGCGCTCGACCATGTCAGGATTCGGGCGCGGATCGTGATGCCGATAGGAAGGAGCCGCCTGACGCGGCTGTTCGTTGATCTGCGACAGGCGCGCATCGAGGCGCGAAATGGCATCGTTCAGCTGGCGGGCGACGGCCGGCTCGTTGTTGCGCTGGGCCGGACGCGAAAACTCTTCGATCTGACGAGCGATCGCATCGAGCCGCTGATGGATGTCTGCAACTTCGACAGCCTCGCGCTGCGGCATCGCCGGAAGTGGGCGCGCCGGCGGGCGTGACAAATGACCGGGACGCGCCTGGTAGCGCGGTGGCTGCGGCGGAGCTGCTGGAGACGCGTGATCGGCATAACCATGCATCGCGGGTGCTACGGGGGATTCGCCGATAGTGGTATTCAGCCAGTCCGTGAGGGACATGCCGGCGCGACGCGCGGCAGCTTCGGCCCGCTCGCGAACCGATGGGTCCATCCCCTCAACACTCCACGATACGCGCGAATTCATGCTTTGGTCCGGTTACGAGCCCGACGCCAACCGGCGCCTGCAGCTTCCGCCGCGCGTCCCAAGATGAAGAAATTCGAAACGGGAGCGGAGCGGTCTGCCTCACTCCGGACTTTTCAGGGTTAGGGTAAATAACGGGTTAAGGACACCCGCTGCGACGCCTTAAATGTTAATCGAACGATACACTTGCGGGGATTTATAGGTAGGATGCGACGCGCAGATGCCTGTCGCTCAGTGCGTGAATAGCGCGCTGAGATCGTCGATGTCGCGCTCGGTCATCGAATCGTGGCGGGGATCCATCACCGCGGACTGGCCGATATAGGCCCAGTACAAAAACTCGGCGCGCGACAGAGCACGACGGCTTTCCACCCCCGCCTCGGTCAGCACTTTGGCCATATAGGCAATGCGGCGGGCATCCACCGAGGCGACCATTTTGGCGACCGCCTTGTCGGTCGAGGCCATTGACCGGATCGAGCGATCGAGACTGCGATCCTCATTGAAGGCGAGCTTCATCAGATGCGTCAGGCGCGCAGCGCCGGTGCTCGAAGCGTCGGTCTGCTCCAGCACCTGATCTGTCGTACGCTCCTGCCAGCGCTCCAGAAGCTGCAGGCGGAACTCGCCGATGTCCTTGAAGTGCCAATAGAAACTGCCACGTGAGACGTTCAGCCCGGCGGCGAGATCGCCGACCTTGAGCGCGGCAGCTCCCTGCCGCGCCAGAATGCGGAGGCCGTGATCGAGCCACGCCGTGCGCGTCAGCCTGTCCCTGGTTGCTTGCTCGTCCATGACCCAACCATACACAAGTGTATTGACGAAATCCATGCCTTCGCGCTAGTTTCCATGCAAGGGTGTATGGAAACGCGGAGAGTGCCCATGAGCATGACCGGTCTCGACAAGTGGTATGGCTTCATGAAGTCCCACGACCATGCGGCGCTCCGCGAGCTGCTGCATCCCGATGCCGTGTTCGAGAGCCCGGTGGTACATTCCCCGCAGCGTGGCCGCGATATCGTGTTCAAATATCTCACCGCTGCCGAGCAAGTGCTGGGCGGCCCCGGATTCACCTATGTCGGCGAATGGCGCAACGCGACCTCCGCCGTGCTCGAATTCGAGAATGAGATCGAGGGGATCAGGATCAACGGGATCGACATGATCACCTTCGATGCCGATGGCCGCATCACGCATTTCAAGGTGATGGTCCGGCCGCTGAAGGCCATCAATCTGCTTCACCGTCTCATGGGTGAAATGCTGGCGCGGCAATAAGGCGCCTGCAGAATCAAGCCACCGTCATGCGGCGATGCTGTAGACTGCCTGCACGTCGCCGCAACTGAACAACGATTTCCAATCCGGAGGAATCCATGCCCAGTTACAAAGCGCCGCTCGAAGACGTCGGCTTTCTACTCAACGACGTGTTCCAGTTCGATCGCTACAACAATCTCCCGGGCTTCAGCGATGCCTCGGCGGATGTGCGCGAGGCTATTCTTGGCGAAGCCGCAAAACTCAGCGAAGAAGTGCTGCAGCCGCTGAACCGCATCGGCGATCTTGAAGGCTGCAAGCGTCATGACGATGGCAGCGTGACCACGCCGAAGGGCTTCAAGGATGCATTCAAGCAGGTGACCGAAGGCGGCTGGCTCGGCCTCTCGGCGCCGATCGAATATGGCGGCCAGGGCCTGCCAGTAACGCTGTCGCAGACGGTCGCCGAATTCCAGATTTCGGCCAATATGGCCTTCTCGATGTATGGCGGCCTCACCATGGGCGCCACGGCCGCGCTGGTCGTGCATGGCAATGACCAGCAGAAGAGTAAGTACCTGCCGAAGATGATCGCCGGCGAATGGACCGGCACCATGAATCTCACCGAACCGCATTGCGGCACCGATCTCGGCCTGCTGCGCACCAAGGCGGTGCCGCAGGGCGATGGCAGCTACAAGATCTCCGGCACCAAGATCTTCATCTCGGCCGGCGAACACGACATGGCCGACAACATCATCCACCTCGTGCTCGCCCGCATCGAGGGTGCGCCGGCCGGCATCAAGGGCGTGTCGCTCTTCGTCGTGCCGAAGGTGCTGGTGAATGACGATGGCTCGCTGGGCGCGCGCAACGGCGTGGTCTGTGGCTCCATCGAGCACAAGATGGGCATCCACGGCAATTCCACCTGCGTGATGAACTATGACAACGCCACCGGCTGGCTGATCGGCGAAGAAAACAAGGGCATGCAGGGCATGTTCGTGATGATGAACGAAGCCCGTCTCGGCGTTGCCGTGCAGGGCCTCGCGCAGTCGGAAGTCGCTTATCAGAACGCCGTTGCCTACGCGAAGGAACGCATCCAGGGCCGCTCGCTGACCGGACCGAAGTCGCCGGACAAGCCGGCAGATTCGATCATGGTGCATCCGGACGTGCGCCGCACCCTGCTCACCATCCGCGCTTTCAACGAAGCCGCCCGCGCCATGGTGGTGTGGACCGCGCTGAAGAGCGACGTCGCCCATCGCTCCGACGATCCGAAGGAGCGCCAAGCCGCCGACGACCACATGGGCCTGATGACCCCGGTGCTGAAGGGCGTTCTCACCGATGGCGGCTTTGCCAATGCGGTGTCGGCGCAGCAGATGTTCGGCGGCCACGGCTACATCGCCGAATGGGGCATGGAGCAATTCGTGCGCGATGCGCGTATTGCGATGATCTATGAAGGCGCCAACGGCATCCAGGCACTCGATCTCGTGGGCCGCAAGCTGCCGCGCGACGGCGGCCGTGCCGCGATGGCCTTCTTCGGTGAGGTCGCAGCCTTTGCGAAGGAGCATGGCGGCAATGAAGCCATGAAGCCCTATGTCGATCCGTTGTCCAATGCGCTCGGTCACCTGCAGCAGGCGACGATGTGGCTGATGAACAATGCCATGGCAAAACCCGACAATGCCGGCGCTGGTGCCACCGACTATATGCAGCTGTTCGGCCTCACCGCCTTTGCTTACATGTGGGCGAAGATGGCGAAAGTAGCGCAGGACAAGATCGCCACGTCCGGCGCGACGCCGTATCTGACCACCAAGCTCGTCACCGGCCACTTCTTCATGGAGCGAATGCTGCCGGAAACGGCGCTGCATCTCGCCCGCATCCAGACCGGCGCTGCCACGACGATGGAGCTTCCGGCGGAAGCGTTCTGAACGCCACTGCAGCAACATACTCAACTGGATCCCCGCGAAAGCGGGGATCCAGTAAACACCGACTTCACAGACAGAACACAGGCACCTGAGCTTACTGGATCGCCCGGTCAAGCCGGGCGATGACAACCGAGACAAGGGAGACACCATGCCCGAGGCCTATATCTACGATCACGTTCGCACGCCGCGCGGTCGCGGCAAGTCCGATGGTTCGCTGCATGAGGTGACGGCGCTCGCGCTCGCCACCACGCCGCTGAAAGCGCTCAAGGAGCGCAATAATCTGAAAGCCGGCAGCGTCGATGACGTCATCCTCGGCGTCGTCGATCCTGTCGGAGAAGCCGGTGGCGATATCGCGCGCATGGCCGCGCTCTCGGCCGGTTACGGCAACGACGTCCCCGGCATCCAGATCAACCGCTTCTGTGCCTCCGGCCTCGACGCCGTGAATTTTGCCGCAGCGCAGGTGATGGCCGGACAGCACGAGCTCACCATCGGCGGCGGCGCAGAGAGCATGAGCCGCGTCGGCATCGGTGCTTCGGGCGGCGCATGGCCGGTCGATCCATCGATCGCCGTTCCTGCCTATTTCATGCCGCAGGGCGTTTCCGCCGATCTGATCGCAACCAAATACGGCTTCTCCCGCGATGACGTCGACGCCTATTCCGTGCAGAGCCAGCAGCGCGCCGCCAAATCCTGGGACGAAGGCCGCTTCAAGAATTCCATCGTTCCCGTGAAGGACATCAACGGCCTGACCATCCTGGCCAAGGACGAGCATATGCGCCCGTCCACCACGATGCAGTCGCTGGCCGCGCTGCAGCCGTCTTTCGCCACTGTCGCGTCGATGGGCGGTTTCGACGGCGTCGCGATCCAGTCGCATCCGGAAATCGAGGCGGTGAACTACGTCCATCACGCTGGTAATTCCTCGGGCATCGTCGATGGCGCCGCCGCTGTACTGCTCGGCAGTGCCGAAGCCGGCAAGAAGAACGGCCTGAAGCCGCGCGCAAAGATCCGCGCTTTCGCCAATATCGGCTCGGAGCCGGCGATGATGCTCACCGGCCCGGTGGATGTGACGAAGAAGGTGCTGGAACGCTCGGGCATGAAGCTCTCGGATATCGACCTGTTCGAGCTCAACGAGGCCTTTGCCTCGGTCGTGCTGCGCTTCATCCAGGCCTTCGACATCGATAAAGAGAAGATCAATGTCTGCGGCGGCGCCATTGCCATGGGCCATCCGCTTGGCGCGACCGGCGCCATGATCCTCGGCACAGTCCTCGACGAACTCGAGCGCACCGGCAAGTCCACGGCCCTCGTCACCCTCTGCATCGGCGGCGGCATGGGCACCGCCACCATCATCGAACGCGTGTAAGGAGCGGCCAACATGACGTTCATGAATTTCAAGGTTGAGACCGTCGCCGACGGCATCGCCCTCGTCATCTGGGACATTCCCGGCCGTTCGATGAACGTGCTCGACACCACCACCATCGAGGAACTCGGCGCTATCGTCGACCAGACCACGGCCGATGCCGCCGTGAAGGGCGTCGTCGTCACCTCCGGCAAGGACGCCTTCTCGGCCGGCGCCGATCTCTCCATGCTGGAAGGCATGAACAAGATCTTCGCCGAGACCAAGAAGGCGAAGGGCGAGGAAGCCGCCCAGCAGATGCTGTTCGACGAGAGCCGCAAGCTGTCGCTGACGCTGCGCAAGATCGAGACCGCGGGCAAGCCATGGGTCGCCGCGATCAACGGCCTCGCGCTCGGCGGGGCCTTCGAACTCACCCTCGCCTGCCACTATCGCGTGGCTGCGGAGAATTCGAAGACCAAACTCGGCCTGCCCGAGATCAAGGTCGGCCTATTCCCGGGCGGCGGCGGCACCCAGCGCCTGGCGCGCATGCTGCAGCCACAGGACACGATGCAGATGCTGCTGAAGGGCGATCAGGTCAATCTCGCCAAGGCCAAGGCGATGAATATCGTCGGCGCCGTGGTGCCGGCGGCGGATCTGATCAAGACCGCGAAGGAATGGATCAAGGCCGGCGGCAAGGCCGTGGCCCCGTGGGACGATAAGGGCTTCAAGCTGCCCGGCGGTCCCGTCTATTCCAAGCAGGGCATGATGATGTTCCCGGCGGGCAACGCCATCTATCGCCGCGAGACTTTCGACAACTATCCGGCGGCCCGCGCGATCATGCAGTGTGTCTATGAAGGTCTGCAGCTGCCGATGGACGCTGCGCTGCGCGTGGAGTCGCGCTACTTCGCCCACATTCTGCAGACCAAGGAAGCAGCGGCGATGATCCGCAGCTTGTTCCTGTCCATGCAGGAGCTCAACAAGGGCGCGCGTCGGCCGCAAAACGTGCCGCCGACCAAGATCAAGAAGCTCGCCATCATCGGCGCCGGCTTCATGGGCGCGTCGGTCGGCTATGTCTCGGCCAAGGGCGGCATCGATGTGGTGCTGATCGATCGCGATCAGGCCTCGGCCGACAAGGGCCGCGCGCATTGCCAGTCGGTGATCGATGGGCTGATCGCCAAGGGCCGCGCCAAGGACACCGATCGCGATGCGCTGATGTCGAAGATCACGGCGACCGCAGACTTCAACGTGATCAAGGAATGCGACCTCGTCATCGAGGCGGTGTTCGAGGACCGCGCGGTCAAGGCCGAGATTTACAAGAAGGTGCAGCCGCTGCTGAAGGAAGGCGCCATCATCGCCTCCAACACCTCGACGCTCCCGATCAACTCGCTGGCCGAGGAATTCACCGACCAGTCGAAATTCATCGGCATCCACTTCTTCTCGCCGGTCGAGAAGATGATGCTGGTGGAGACCATCGTCGGCAAAAACACCGGCGATGTCGCTCTGGCCACCGCGCTCGATTACATCCGCGTCATCGGCAAGACGCCGATCGTCGTCAATGATAGCCGCGGCTTCTTCGCCAATCGTTGCGTGCTGCGTTTCACCGCCGAAGGCCTCGAAATGCTGCTCGAAGGCGTGCCGCCGGCGATGATCGAGAACACCGCCAAGATGGCCGGCATGCCGGTCGGCCCGCTGTCGCTGTCGGACGAGATCGCGCTCGATCTGGTGCTGAAGATCATGAAGGCCACCGAATCCGATCTCGGCTCGCAGGCGGTCGACCAGGCGCAGAAGAAGCTCATCGTCGAGATGGTGGAGAAGCAGGAGCGCTTCGGCCGCAAGAACGGCAAGGGCTTTTACGAGTATCCGCCGAAAGGCAAGGGCTCGAAGGCGCTGTGGAAGGGCATCGCGCCACTGCTGCCGAAACCTCTCGATCCCGATACGCTCGATGTGGAAGAGCTCAAGCAGCGTTTCCTCGTGGTGCAGGCGGTGGAAGCCGCGCGCACGGTCGAGGACAATGTGATCGTCGATCCGCGCGAGGCGGATGTGGGCTCCATCCTCGGCTTCGGCTTTGCGCCGTTCACCGGCGGCACGCTGAGCTATATCGACTTCATGGGCACCAAGAAGTTCGTCGAGCTCTGCCACAAGCTGGAGAAGAAATACGGCTCCCGCTTCACGCCGCCAAAATTGTTGGAAGAAATGGCGGCGAAGGGCGAGACGTTCTACGGACGTTTCGCGCCGAAGAAGGCGGCGGCCTGATCAAACTCCATCTGTCATCCCCCGCGAAAGCGGGGGATCCAGTAGACACCGATTTGGCGTATCTATCGCAGACGCCAGCGTTTACTAGATCGCCCGGTCAAGCCGGGCGATGACATGAGAGAGTGGCCGCTACCGTGAGAGCGGGCCGCGCCGGTTACCCCACCGCGCCCAGGCACCAGGCCAAAATCCCCTTCTGCGCATGCAGACGGTTCTCGGCCTCGTCGAACACCACCGACTGCGGGCCGTCGATCACCTCGTCGGTGACTTCCTCGCCGCGATGAGCGGGCAGGCAGTGCATGAACAGCGCGTCCTTGTTCGCCTGACCCATAAGCCGCTCATTGACCTGATACGGACGCAACAGATTGTGGCGCGTCTCACCTTCCTTGTCGCCCATCGACACCCAGGTGTCGGTGACGACGCAATCGACGCCCTTCACCATCGCATCGGGATCGTTGGAGAAGGTGATGTCCGCGCCCGATCCCTTGGCCCAGTCCTTGAACGCCTTTTTCGGCGACAGCTGCGGCGGGGTGGCGATATTGAGCTTGAACTGGAAGCGCTCGGCGGCATGCGCCCAGGACATCAGCACATTGTTGTCGTCACCGACCCAAGCCACGGTGCGCCCCTTGATGGAGCCACGGTGCTCTTCATAGGTCATGACGTCGGCCATCACCTGGCACGGATGCGAGAAGCGCGTCAGACCGTTGATGACCGGCACGGTGGCGCTGTTCGCCAGCTCCATCAGCGAGTCATGATTGAGGATGCGGATCATGATAATGTCGACGAAGCGCGACAGCACGCGTGCCGTATCGGCAATCGTCTCACCGCGGCCGAGCTGCATTTCGGCGCCGGTCAGCATGACAACTTCACCGCCGAGCTGACGCATGCCGACCTCGAACGACACACGGGTACGCGTCGAGGGCTTTTCAAAGATCATCGCCAGCGTCTTGTTCTTCAACGGACGATCGGGATCGAAGCCGTTGCTCTTCAGTTTCGCCTTCATGGCGCCGGCAGCATTGAGAATGTTACGCAGCTCACCTGCGGGGACCGCCGTGAGGTCAAGGAAGTGCCTTGGAGTCGTGCTCATCACACGGCTCCCTTTGCGAGCACGGTGCAAGCCTGCTCCAGACGCTGCACGGCTTCCTCGATGTCCGACTCGGTCACAATCAGTGGTGGCAGGAAACGCACGACATTGTCGCCCGCACCCACGGTCAGCAGTTTTGCATCACGCAGCGCGCCGACCAGATCCGGCGCCGGCACCACAGCCTTGAGGCCGATCAGCATGCCTTCGCCACGCACTTCCGACAGCACCGTCGGATAGCGATCGACCACGCCGGCAAGCTTCTGCTTCAGCAGCAGCGTCATCTTGTTGACCTGATCGAAGAAACCCGGCTTCAGCATCACGTCGAGCACGGAATTCGCAGCCGCGACAGCCAGCGGGTTGCCGCCGAAGGTCGAGCCATGCGAACCCGGCGCCATGCCTTCAGCCGCAGCAGCGGTGACAAGGCACGCGCCGATCGGGAAGCCACCGCCCAGCGCCTTGGCCAGCGACATCACGTCCGGCGTCACGCCGAGGCGCTCATAGGCGAACAGGGTGCCGGTGCGACCCATGCCGGTCTGCACCTCGTCGAAGATCAGCAAGAGGCCATGCTGGTCGCACAACTCGCGCAGCGCCTTGAAGAACGCGTTCGACGCCGCGCGCACGCCGCCTTCGCCCTGCAGCGGCTCGATGACGATGCCGGCGGTCTCGGGTCCGATCGCGGCTTTGACAGCATCGAGGTCGCCGAGCGGCACCTGGTCGAAACCTTCCAGCGGTTTCCCGTAGCCTTCGAGATATTTGGCGGCGCCGGTAGCGGCGAGCGTGCCGAGGGTACGGCCATGGAACGCGCCCTCGAAGGTGATGATGCGGGTGCGCTCGGGTTTACCCTTTGAGAAATGATAGTGGCGCGTCACCTTCAGCGCACATTCCATCGCCTCAGCACCGGAATTGGCGAAGAACACGAAATCCGCGAACGAGTTCTCGCACAGCCGCGCAGCAAGACGTTCGCCGTCCGGGCTCTTGAACAGATTCGACATGTGCCACAATTTGGTGGCCTGTTCCTGCAGCGCGGCGACCATATGCGGATGCGCATGGCCGAGCGAATTGACCGCGACGCCGCTGGTAAAATCGAGATAGCGCTCGCCGGTGGTCGAGATCAGCCAGGCACCTTCACCGCGTTCGAACGCAACATCCGCACGCGCGAAGACAGGCAGGAGGTGAGCCTGAGAAATTTGCGAGGATGATGCGTTGCTGGTCATGACGGTTCCGATCAAATCAGTCTGCGGTCCTGCCGATGTCGGGCACGGTCGATGACAACAGTGCGACACGGGACAACGGACCCTCAAAACGAAACGTGCCGCCCTTCTCGGGCGGCACGCGCGCAATATTCTATGGGGGCCACGCAGGGTGTCAACCGCGCATAGCGACTTTAAAGGCACACCGGATCGCACAAAAAGCCGATTTTTCTGGTTGGTTGACACAAAGCATGTGGATGTGACTCGGCCGACTCTTGCGCCTGAGTCGCGGCATCATGTAGTTTTTGGCTTGTCGGATACGACATCTCGTGCGGCAGTAGACCCTTATACACTATCGGTGCGGCGTAAGGCCGGAAGCAATCATGCATCCGGTGAGCGCTAAGGGATTCTGACAACGAGGTTTTTGACGATTTCAAGTCGCAGCGTCAGAGCCGATCCGGCCCGACGCCTACGAGGGGATTTAGCGATGACGGTAATCACTTGGACCGACGATCGCGTCGAACAGCTGAAGAAACTCTGGGAGGGCGGTCTTTCCGCCAGCCAGATTGCAGCGGAACTCGGTAACGTCACCCGTAACGCCGTGATCGGCAAGGTACATCGGCTCGGCCTGTCTGGCCGCGCCAAGAGCCCTTCGTCCGCCGCCCCGCGCCCGCGCAAGCCGCGACCGGCCCAGCAGATGGTGCGGATGCCGCGCCCGATCGCCCGTGGCAATACCGCGCTCGCTCACAACTACGAAGTGGAGATGGAGCCGGATCCGATCGCAATCGACAATGTGATCCCGATCAGCCAGCGCCTGCAGCTTGTTGAGCTCAACGACGCCACCTGCCACTGGCCGGTGGGCGATCCGGCCAGCGCCGACTTCTATTTCTGCGGCGGCAAGGCCGTGGCGGGTGCGCCTTACTGCGCACACCATTCGCGCATCGCGTACCAGCCGGCAGCGGACCGTCGCCGCACCGCGCCGAAACCACCGCGGTAAAACGAAATACAACGGATAAACAAAAATGCCCGGCGATGAGCCGGGCATTTTCGTTTGGGTGGATATTCAAGCAGCCCATCTCGGTCCCTCATGGTGAGGAGCGCGCCCTTGCGTGCGTCTCGAACCATGATCTGGCCTGGCTGCGCGCTTGCGGCCATCCTTCGAGACGCCGCGCGTCGCGTGGTTCCTCAGGATGAGGAGCGGAGCATTACTCTGCCGCCTTGTCGAACCGGTCATCCAGCGCATAGCCAGCGCCGCGAACGGTGCGGATCGGGTCGGGCTCGCCGGCCGGGTTCAGCAACTTGCGGAGACGGCCGATGTGAACGTCCACCGTACGCTCGTCGATATAGATGTCGCGGCCCCAGACGCTGTCGAGCAACTGTTCGCGGCTGAACACGCGGCCGGGATGCTCGAGGAAAAATTCAAGCAACCGATACTCGGTCGGGCCGAGATCGATCGGACGCGACGCGCGGACGACGCGGCGTTTGTCGCGATCAAGCTCGATATCGCCAAAGGCGAGCACAGTGGCGAGGCGTTCCGGCGCCGCACGGCGCAAGAGGCCCTTCACGCGGGCCAGCAGTTCCGGCACCGAGAACGGCTTGACGATGTAATCGTCCGCACCGGTGGCGAGACCGCGAACACGTTCGCTCTCCTCACCGCGAGCAGTGAGCATGATGATCGGCAGTGCCTTGGTTTCCGGCCGCGCTCGCAGGCGACGGCAGAGTTCGATGCCGGACAGTCCCGGCAGCATCCAGTCGAGGACCACGAGGTCGGGCACGCGCTCTTTCAAGCGGGTGTCGGCGTCGTCACCGCGTGCAACCGTCTCGACGTCATAACCTTCAGCGTCGAGATTGTAGCGCAGCAGCGTGGTCAGAGCTTCCTCGTCTTCCACTACCAGAATGCGCGCATTCATATGGCTCGTTCCTATCTTTCGTTCAGGGACGACATGGCGAGCCTCAGCTCGCCGGAGTCGCGAAGTTGGTCATGTCGCCCTTGGGGCGCTGTTCGACCATCTGCTGACCTTCGATCATATAGAACACCGTCTCGGCGATGTTGGTGGCATGATCGCCGATCCGTTCGATGTTCTTGGCGCAGAACATCAGATGGATGCAGAACGAGATGTTGCGCGGGTCTTCCATCATGTAAGTGAGGAGCTCACGGAACAGCGAGGTGCAGATCGCGTCGATTTCCTCATCGCCCTTCCACACGCTCATCGCCGCCGGCAGATCGTGCGCGGCATAGGCGTCAAGCACAGCCTTGACCTGGGTGTTGACCAGATCGGTCATGTGCTCGAGGCCGCGGATCAGCTTCAGAGGATGGAAGTCGCTGTCGAGTGCGTTGACGCGCTTGCCAATGTTCTTGGAGAGATCGCCGATACGCTCCAGATCGGTGGCGACGCGGAGCGCGCCGACGATCTCGCGCAGATCGACCGCCATCGGCTGGCGCTTCGCGATGGTGAGAACGGCGCGCTCTTCGATCATCCGTTGCAGCTGATCGATTTCTGCGTCGGTCGCGACCACGCGTGCGCCGAGAGCGACGTCGCGGCGGATCAGCGCATCGACGGATTCAACGATCTGGCGTTCCACCAAGCCGCCCATTTCGGCGACCAAGCGGGTGAGTTCCTGAAGATCGTCGTCGAAGGCCTTGGTCGTGTGTTCAAAAGCCATAGCTCAATCCTCTCGCGAGTATATCGCGTCAGCCGAAACGGCCGGTGATGTAATCCTGGGTGCGGCGGTCGCTCGGCGAGGTGAAGATCTTGTTGGTCTGATCGAACTCAACGAGTTCGCCGAGATACATGAAGGCGGTGGTGTCGGAGACACGCGCAGCCTGCTGCATGTTATGGGTCACGATGGCAATCGTGTACTGATCCTTGAGTTCGTCGATCAGTTCTTCAACCTTGGCAGTCGAGATCGGATCGAGCGCCGAGCAGGGCTCGTCGAACAGGATCACTTCCGGACGCACCGCGATGGTACGCGCGATGCACAGACGCTGCTGCTGACCGCCCGACAGGCTGAGGCCCGAGGCATTGAGTTTATCCTTGACTTCGTTCCAGAGCGCACCGCCGCGCAGCGCCTTTTCGACACGCACGTCCATTTCCGCCTTGGAAATCTTTTCGTAGAGGCGGATGCCGAAGGCGATGTTTTCATAGATCGTCATCGGGAACGGCGTCGGCTTCTGGAACACCATGCCGATGCGGGCACGTAGAAGGTTGAGATCGAGCTTCGGATCCAGAATGTTCTGGTTGTCCAGCATCACCTGGCCTTCCGCGCGCTGCCCCGGATACAGGTCATACATACGGTTGAAAATGCGCAACAGCGTGGACTTGCCGCAGCCCGACGGACCGATGAAGGCGGTGACGCGATTGGTGGCCAGGTTCAGGTTGATCTTCTTCAGGGCGTGGTGCTCGCCGTAATAGAAGTTCAAATCGCGCACGCTGACCTTGGGACGGGCATCGGTCTGTGGCATGAGCGGTGGCATCGAGACGCTGGGGTTGCCAGCGGAAACGGAGAGATCACTCATTTTGCTTTCCTCTCGGCGCCAAGGATGCGCGCGCCAATGTTCAGGGCAAGGACGGTCAGGGTGATGATCAGCGCACCACTCCAGGCGAGCTGCTTCCAGTATTCGTAGGGGCTCTGGACGAAGTTGTTGATGGTCACCGGCAGGTTGGCCATCGTGCGGCTGAGATCCAGGCTGAAGAACTGGTTGCTCAATGCGGTGAACAGCAACGGCGCGGTTTCGCCGGCGACGCGGGCGGTCGCCAGCAACACGCCGGTGATGAGACCGGCACGTGCCGCGCGATATGCGATCCGCTTGATCACCAGCGAACGTGGCAGGCCAAGCGCCGAAGCCGCTTCACGCAGCGGATTGGGCACGAGACCGAGCATGTCCTCGGTCGTGCGGACCACAACCGGGATCACGATCACAGCGAGCGCTAGCGCACCTGCGATGGCCGAGAAGCCCCGCATCGGCACCACCACCGCGCCATAGATGAACAGGCCGATGATGATCGAGGGCGCCGACAGCAGCACGTCATTGATGAAGCGGATTACCGAGGTGAGCTTGTCGTGCTTACCGTATTCCGCGAGATAGGTGCCGGCGAAGAGGCCGAGCGGCGCGCCGACGCCGACGCCGATCGCAGTCATGATGAGCGAGCCGACAATGGCATTGAGCAGGCCGCCTTCGGTCGAACCGGGGGGCGGCGTGTTCTGGGTGAATATCTGAACGTTCAGACCCGCGATCCCGTTATAGAACAGCGTGATCAGGATCAGAGCCAGCCAGGTGACGCCGAATACGGCAGCACCGATGCAGAGACCGCGGACGATCCGATCATTGCGACGACGGGACACATAGATTGGATTGAGGCTCATCTTACTTACCAGCCTTCTTTTCGAGGCGCAGCAGCATCAGGCGCGCAGCCGACAGCACCATGAAGGTGAGAACGAACAGCAGGAGGCCCAGCAAAATCAGACCGGACTGGTGCAGACCGTCGGATTCCGCAAATTCCGAGGCAATCGCCGCAGAGATCGTGGTGCCGGGACCGAACAGCGAACCGGTGATACGGAACGAGTTGCCGATGATGAAGGTCACCGCCATCGTCTCTCCGAGCGCGCGGCCGAGAGCCAGCATCACACCACCGATCACACCGACGCGGGTATAGGGGATGACGACGTTACGGACCACTTCCCAGGTGGTGCAGCCCACGCCGTAGGCAGCTTCCTTGAGAACCGGCGGCACTGTCTTGAACACGTCGACCGAGATCGAGGTGATGAAGGGCAGCACCATGATGGCGAGGATGAGTGATGCGTTGAACAGCGACAGATAGGACGGCGGACCAGCGAAAATGGTGCCGAGCACCGGCACGCCCTCAAAGGTCGAGATCAGGAAGGGCTGGAAATGGTTGGCCAGGAAGGGACCAAGCACGAAGAAGCCCCACATGCCGTAGATGATCGACGGAATGCCGGCGAGCAGCTCGACTGCCATGCCAATCGGACGGCGCAGCCAGTTCGGGCATAGTTCGGTGAGAAAGATGGCGATGCCAATGCCAACCGGGATGGCGATCGCCATGGCGATCACCGAGGTGACCAGCGTACCGTAGATCGGACCGAGCGCACCGAGCACCGGCGGATCGGCGGACGGCGCCCAGCGCTGCGTGAGCAGAAAGGAAAAGCCGAATTCCTTAAGCGCCGGCCACGCGCCGGCAATCAGCGACACGATAATTCCGCCGAGAATAAACAGAACCGACAGTGCCGAAATGCGTGTCAGCCAGTAGAAAACCTGATCGCCGGTCTTGAATGCGTTGAGCGCCTTGGCGCGGTCATACGGTCCAGCGGCGTCCATCGAAGAGCTCTGTACGGCCATGTCTGCCACGCCCAGTCCCCTAAGTTGTTAACTGATACCCGAAACACGACACCCCGAGTGGGCCTGCCAGGGCGCGAAGTCAGATCAAGAAAAGAAACGAATAAATCAGCTGCAAAGAAACGGAGGAGAGATGCCCCTCTCCTCCGCCGAAGAGCGAAAACTTAGCTCTTGATGTCCGCAGACCAGGTCTTTTCGATCAGCTTGACGACCGCGTCCGGCATCGGGATGTAGTCGAGTTCTTCGGCAGCCTTGGCGCCCTTCTCGAACGACCACTTGAAGAACTTCAGCGCTTCAGCCGAGGCCGCCTTGTCGGTCGGAACCTTGTGCATGAGGATGAAGGTGGCGGCAGTGATCGGCCACGAAGCCTCGCCCGGCTGGTCGGTCAGGATCACGTAGTAACCCGGAGCCTTGGCCCAGTCGGCGTTTGCAGCAGCAGCCTGGAAGGCGGCGATGGTCGGCTGCACCGGCTTGCCGGCCTTGTTGACCATGCCGGCATAGGTCAGCTTGTTCTGCTTGGCATAGGCATATTCGACATAACCGATGGCATTCTTGGTCTGGCCGACGTTGCCAGCAACGCCTTCATTGCCCTTGGCGCCGACGCCAACCGGCCACTCGACGGCGGTACCGGTGCCGATCTTCGACTTCCACTCAGCCGAGGCCTTCGAGAGATAGTCAGTAAAGTTGAAGGTGGTGCCCGAACCGTCCGAACGACGAACGACGGTGATGTCCGCCGACGGCAGCTTCAGCTTGGAATTCAGCTTGGCGATGGCGGCATCGTCCCACTTCTTGATCTTGCCGAGATAGATGTCGGCAAGAACTTCGCCCGAGAGCACGAGCTCACCCGACTTGATGCCTTCGAGGTTCACGACCGGGACGATCGCGCCCATCACCATCGGCCACTGAACCAGGCCGTCCTTTTCAAGCTGCTCGGCCTTGAGCGGCGCGTCGGTGGCGCCGAAGGTCACGGTCTTTGCCTGGATCTGCTTGATACCAGCGCCCGAGCCGATCGACTGATAGTTCAGACCGTTGCCGGTTTCCTTCTTATAGGCATCAGCCCACTTCGAATAGACCGGAAACGGGAAGGTCGCGCCGGCACCGGTGATGTCGGCAGCGAAGGCCGAGGTCGAAGCGGCCACGAGGCCCGCAGCGACGATCGCTTTGAGGAATTTCATGGGTATCTCCAATTTGTCGTGAGCGACGCGCAGATGCGCCCGATTGCGCTCACCCCGCCCATGTAGGTGCGGTCAGTTGACCTTTTATGATAGTTGGATGACACTTGGATGACGAAGACAAAGCATTGATAATGTTGCGGTTTGTCTGATTTTTACACCGTTTCCCGTCCAAAAGACGGGGTTTCGGCGCGTGATCATGACAAAGCTTGCGCGCGGCAAACGACCGGGTTCCAGCGGTTAACAATATGTTTCCATGAGAGGAATCCGGTGTTCTCGTCGGCTGGCGGACAGCATTCGCCAAGAGGGCGAAAAACGGCACGGTGACGCCATGTCGCACAGGCCTCAGTCACGAAAATCGCGCAAAAAGCGGAAGCAGACTGCCTTCTTCAGCAATCAAAAGCACCGGCAAAGATGTGGCGGTTACGGCGAGGCGAGACGGTCAGGCGCCTGGATTCGCCGGCTTCACCTGTGGGAGCGCCGCAGTGAAGGTCGCCCCGTTCTTCGGCACGCTCTCGATCAACAGGCGGCCGCGGTGACGGTTCAGGATGTGCTTCACGAGTGACAAGCCAAGGCCAGTACCGCCTTGGGCACGGCTGTCGCCGACATCCACCCGGTAGAAGCGCTCCGTGAGCCGCGGAAGATGCTCCGGCGCAATGCCAGGGCCGAAATCGCGCACAGAGACGCGAATTTCGGAGGCACCGTCGGTGGTCGAGGCATAGGCCAAGGCGACCTCCACGCGACCGCCGGACGCACCGTATTTCAGGGCATTCTCGATCAGGTTTTCGAACAGCCGCAGCAATTCTTCGCGGTCGCCGGCAACCGTCACCGGGCCCTCGGGCAGATGCATCTCGATCTTCACACCGCGCTCGGTAGCCATCAGCTCCAGACTGTCGCCGACCTGACGAATGATCGGCAGGATGTCGATCAGCGTGTCGGGGCGGACATGGGCAGAGAGTTCAACCCGCGAGAGCGACAGAAGATCGTCGATCAGGCGCGCCATACGCGTGGCCTGGGTATGCATGATGCCGAGGAAACGCTCCCGCGCCCGCGGGTCGTCCTTGGCCGGGCCTTGCAGCGTATCGATAAAGCCGGACAGCGCCGCAAGCGGGGTACGCAGTTCATGACTGGCATTGGCGACAAAATCGGCGCGCATTTCCTCGACCCGGCGGATCGGCGTCTGGTCGTGGAAGGTCATCAGCATGCAGGTATCGCTGCCGCCGAAGGCGGTGGGCACAGACACGGGCGTGATCATGAGATCCATCCAGCGATCAACCGGCACATGATCGACATAGGAAGTGCGGCGCGGCTCGGTATTGGCAATGGCCTCACGCAGAGCACTGATGATTTCTGGCGAACGCAGCGCGAATTGGGCCAGTTCGCCCTTGCGCAGCGCAGGCGCAAGCTGGGCGGCAGCGGCGTTGAGATGTATCACACGGCCGGCACGATCAAGCAGCACGGCCGGGTCAGGGATACCGCCGACCACTGCACGTACCGCGGGCTGTTCGACGGGATTGACCAACGCCTCGTCACGCTTGGTGTCGCCATCATGCAGGCGCCAGGGCACCAAGGCGGCTCCCGCGATACAAGCGAACACGATCCCGGCGCGCAACGGAGTCAACTCGCCGAAGAACACCAGTGCGGCAAGTGCCAGCGCCGCAACCAGCAGAATGATCGCGGCGTGCCGCAACCGATCGGGCCACGGGGAGAACATCGATGGGGGAGAAGCTTCGATGGCCATCTGGGCAATGTCTCTTTCAGCAGCGCCTCGTCTAGCAGTGTCATCCTGCTGCAGGCGCCCGCTCATGTCAGGTGGCTGAACCGCCGTGATCGTTTAACGTTCGACCTACGGTGGACGGAGCTTCGGCTGCGACGGGCTGCAGCTTTTTTGATCGCGCCCCAACAATAAGCTCGCGAAACGTCAGTAACATGACTGAAATAAAGAATGGACCAAGGTAATACAATACTCTAAACAACAGCATACCGGCCAGCAACTGCTCTTGGTCCATCATTTCCAGACCAACCAGCATCGCCGCATCGAACACGCCGAGACCACCCGGCGAATGACTGGCAAAGCCGAGCAATGTCGCCGCAACGAACACCACCGCCACCGTCACGAAATCCACACCGGGTGTGGTCGGCACGAGCATGTACATCGCAAGCGCACAGAAACCGAGATCGACGATGCCGATGGCGATTTGCAGCAGTGTGAGCGGCCCGCCCGGCAGCACCACCGACCACGGCCCGCGACCCACACTGCGCGGTTTCATCCAGACCCAGATCACATAGCCGACGAGACCGAGGAGCACGAGGTAAGCGAGGATACGGTTGATCGCGGGCGGCACTTGATTGATCGCGCTGGCCGCTTCCGGATGATAGGCGATGCCCATGCCGAGCACCGCGAGATTGCCGAGCCAGAATGTGAGACCGGCAAGAAACACGATCTTGGCGACATCGACCGCGGAGAGATTCCATGCCGAATAGATGCGATAACGCACCGCGCCGCCGGTGAAGACTGACGCACCGACATTGTGGCCGATGGAATAGCTGGTGAAAGCCGCGAGCGCATTGATGCGATAGGGCACATCCTTGCGACCGATGGTGCGGACGGCGAACCAATCGTAGAACGTCAGGGTGAAATAGGCCGCGGTCACCGAAAGAGCGGAGAGCACGATCAGCCGCGGCTCGGTCTCGGCTATGAATTTCAGAACTCGCGCCGTATCGACGTTGCGCAGCTTGTGATAGAGCATCCAGCAGGCGACCGCGATCACCGCGACGCTGGCGAGGACACCGAGCTTGTGCAGGATTTGCTTCTCGCGCAGAAACGTGGCCGTCCTGCGTATTGCTTCCAGCATCTCAACCTCGAATGCGATCCCAGATACCCGATCCCAGCCTCTGGGACATCAACCAGCCGTGTCAGACCCGCTTTGGCGGAACCGCTACCTCATCACTTTCACCGCGCCGTTTCCAGCAATTCCGTCGTAGCGCGTTTCGACACGAAACGTAATCTGGACAACGCCGATCGGGCCAATTTCGCCGCACTATATTGGGCGAAACTGAACAAATGACTGGCACTTCTTGCGGCAACGCTGCGGCAAAATGCCGGCCTCACTGAGGCTCGCACAGCGCGATGAAGTTTTCGTGGCTCCGCTCATTCATAGCAGTCACGACCGCTCGATCATTGCCGAAACCGCGCCTGCTGTCGCGTGACGACGATGTCGCGCAGCCACGACCCGATGGCGCAGCCGACCAGATAGAAGCCGAACAGCGCGAGGCCGAGATCGAGCCAGTAGCCGAAGCGGCCGGGCACCAGTTTCGCCGCCGCGATGCCGATGACGATCACCGCAAGCACCGAGAGCCGCCAGATCCAGACCCGTGGCACAGCAGGACCGCGATAGACCACGGCGATCCATCCCATGCAAAAGCCGATCAGGAAGGCACCGAGCAGCCAGCCCCAGAGGAGCGATGCGAGAATGGTCATGGATTCGGCCTCACCACGAATTCGATCCGGCGATTCTGCGCCTTGCCGTCTTCGGTGTCATTGCTCGCCATCGGCAGGGTGGCGCCGTAGCCGATGGCCTCGAAACGATCGCCCGGCAGGCCGGCCTTGATCAGATAACCCTCGACCGCCGCCGCGCGCTTCTCGGACAGGGTCTGATTGAATGCCGGATCGCCGTCGCCATCGGTGTGGCCGACGATGTCGAATTTCGTCGCCGGGCAACGCATGGCGACTTCCACCAGACGGTCGAGCAACCCCGCCGAGTCCGCATTGATGCTGGCGCTTGCCGTCTCGAAACGGATGCGGCCCCTGGTCAGATTCTGCTGGAACAGCTGCTGACACACGCTGGCATCGACCGGCGCGGCGGCCGGCTTCACGGACACTTCGGGCTTCGCCGTCCAGCCTTGCGGCAGCTCCTTGCCGAGACCGCTGCGGATCTGTTCGGCGGCAACGTCATAGAGCGCATCGCCGGAGAGCTTCACCTCGCGGTCGTTGACCACCAGCGTGCCGGTGGAGAGCCGCGACAGCGCGCCGAGCGCCGACGTCACTGCCGGCGCGAAATTGCCGGGCGCGCCGATGCTGGCCTTCAGATTGTCGACCACCTTGTCGTTGGTGAATTTGCGCTGCGCAGCCGCGACCAGCGCCGCGTGGACGTTGTTGTCAGGCACATAGCCCGACAGCGTGAGCGTATTCGCCACCGGATCCTTGTTGGCCTGGAACACGTAAGGCGGCGCCTTCACGTCATTCGCAGCCACCGTATAACCTTCCGGCAGGTTCTTCAGCGCCGCCGCGATGGCTTCGCGACCGCCGAGGTCGCGGGCCATGCCGCTGATGCTGACATTGGCGTCCATGATCGTCGCCTTGCCTTCCTTCAGCTTGGCGACCTGATCCAGCAGCAGCACGGCCGCCCCATCGAAACGCGGCGGCGCACCGCGTTTGAGGCCCATGCGGTCGGACACTTCGGTTCCCGCGAGGGCGGTCTTCGCGGCTTCGGCAATGCGGGCCTTGCTCGCCGGGAGCGGCGCGGTGCCCCACAGGGTCACGCGGACATTGTCGCGCTCGGCGACCCAGACGAACGGCTTGGCCTCGGCCACGAGACGCGTCGCGTCGTTGACGAGGCGCACGCCCGGCACGGCCTCGACCGAGCCGACGGCGCTCCGCCGCCCCTCTTCCGAAAAGGCTTCCGCGGCAAATCTCACGTCGCGGCCCGCGACGGTGATCTGCGTTTTATCGAGAACGGTGCTCTTCAGCGCCGCTGTGCTGCTCGCCGTCAACTCCGCCTCCAGGGGAGGCGTGCTAAACCAGGCAGCGACGACCCAAAGGATGGCGAGTGGAATGAGCCCAGGCCACCATTTGGCGCTCCACCTGTAAAAACCGTGCATTCGACGTCCTGCGGAATGGAAACAGAGAGAAAACAAACCCTTGCGGGACTGTCAAACTTAAATCAAGGCCAGCCACTGGCGCGGCGCGGGGTATTCGAATAACGCTTTCTTCAATCGTTTCTGATCATGTCCGTGGATCGCATCAAAGTGCTGGGTCACAAGATGAAGCAGATTCGCAACACGATTATTCGTGCCGGACTGGATGCACTTTATTTCAGCGGCGCGCATCGTGTGTTGCGCCCCTTTTTTGGCGGTGTCGGCACGATCTTCATGCTGCACAACGTACGCCCTGCCCATACCGGCCTGTTCCAGCCCAACCGCCACCTCGAGATCACGCCCGACTTCCTGCGCGCGACGCTGGCGTATCTGCGTGCCACCGATGTCGATATCGTGACGCCCGACGAGATGCACCGTCGCCTGCGCGAGCAGGACTTTTCACGCCGTTTTGCCTGCTTCACCTGCGACGACGGTTACCGGGATAACCGCGACCATATGCTCCCGGCGATGCGGGATTTCGACGCGCCGTTCTCGGTTTACGTCACCAGCGACTTTGCGTCCGGTACCGGACGTTTGTGGTGGGTAGCGCTGGAGCGCGTGGTCGCCCGTGCCGAGCGGCTGGAAGCGCCGATCGATGGCGACACAGTCCGGCTGACAACGGCGACGCTGCCCGAGAAGGAAATGGGTTTTGACCGCCTCCATGGTTGGTTGCGCAGCCTCGGCGAAGCCGATCTGCGCCGCGAGATGACGGCACTGTGCCAGCAGGCCGGCATCGACGAGGAAGCGATCACCCGCGAACTCTGCCTGTCATGGGACGAACTCAAGCCTTTCGCCGCCGATCCATTGGTGACCATCGGCGCGCACACGCTGACGCATTGCAATCTCGCCAAGCAGACCGAGGCTGTGGCGGCGCACGAACTGGCCGCGAGCCGCGCCAATATCGAGAACGCACTGCAGAAACCCGCACGGCATCTCGCTTATCCCTATGGGGATCGTGCCGCTGCAGGCGCCCGGGAATTCGCACTGGCAGAGGCGGCGGGCTTCCAGACGGCTGTGACCACGCGCCCCGGCGTGATCGCTGCGGAGAACGCCGCCCAGCTCACCGCGTTGCCCCGCGTATCGCTGAACGGCAATTATCAGGACACACGCTATCTGCCCGTGCTGACATCCGGCGCAGCGACGGCGATGTGGAACGGCTTTCAGCGGGTCGGCCAAGGATAGCGCCGAACCGCAAGATGCGTTGAGCGGAGGCGCGTAACGCCGGAGCGATACCCATCACCGCCAGCGCTTGAGATGATGGATATCGCTGCGCTCAACCCGTCCCAAGACCTCGCCCTTACACCCCGGTCAACACGCCCTTCGCATCTGCGGGCTGAAAATACGTCCCCGACATCGGGTCGACCCAAAGCCGGTCTCCGGATTGCGCTGCGCTCCATCCGGGCTACGATCACGCCAAACACACGACAAACGGGAGGCGTCATGTTCACGGATCTGTTTTCGCTCAAGGGCCGCGTCGCATTGGTGACCGGCGGCTCGCGCGGCATCGGCAGGATGATTGCCGCCGGCTTTCTCAGCCAAGGCGCGGCGAAGGTCTATATCACCGCGCGAAAGGCCGCGGCCTGTGAGGCGACGGCAAAGGAATTGAGCGACGCCTATGCCGGCGAATGTATCGCATTGCCCATCGACATCTCCACCATGACCGGCATCGACGTGCTGGCGACCGAGATCAAGAAGCGCGAGCCGAAACTCGACATCCTCGTCAACAATGCCGGCGCGGCCTGGGGCGCCGACTTCGACGAGTTTCCCGAAAGCGGCTGGGACAAGGTGATGACGCTGAACGTCAAGGCACCCTTCTTCCTCACCCAGGCGCTGGCTACACCGCTCCGCGCCGCGGGCACGGCGCAGCAGCCGGCCAAGGTGATCAACATCGCCTCCATCGACGGCATCTTCGTCAATCCGCTCGAGACCTATTCCTATGCGGCAAGCAAATCCGGCCTCATCCATCTGACGCGGCGCATGGCAGCAAAACTGATCAAGGATCATGTGGTGGTCACCGCCATCGCGCCCGGCCCATTCCAGTCCGACATGAACAAGGCTGCGCGCGACCATGCGGATGAAGTCGCGACCAAGGTGCCCGCCGGCCGCATCGGCACCGACGAGGACATGGCCGGTGCCGCGATCTATCTCGCCTCGCGCGCCGGCGACTATGTGGTGGGTACCACCCTCGCCGTCGATGGCGGCATCGTCTACGCCAATCCGGGAATCGCGGGATCAGGCTGGGATTGAGCAGCCGCGACTGCGTTTTAGGCAGGGAGGTGCTGGTCAGTCTTTAGGCAACTGGCCCGCGACGCCTAACTCTCTAGAATCCATAGCCTTGTATTTGCGGCCTAAAACAATCCCCGCATTGTACACAATGGCACACCCTTTGCTTGATCCATCGCAGCAGCACGCGTGCGGGGAGATCGAGCCATGGCGGATGCAACAGGGATCGTAACGGTCACGGCCGAGCCCGGACCGATCGATGTGGACCTCGCGTCCACCGCCCTCCTGATCATCGACATGCAGCGTGACTTCATGGAGCCCGGCGGTTTCGGCGAAACGCTTGGCAATGACGTCTCGCAGCTCGCTTGCGCGGTGCCGCCGATTGCTGCGCTGCTGACCGCTGCGCGTGGCACCGGGATGACCGTGATTCACACCCGCGAAGGACACCTACCCGATCTCTCCGACGCACCGCCGGCCAAGATCGAGCGTGGCGCTCCCTCGCTGCGTATCGGCGATCCCGGCCCGATGGGCCGCATCCTCATTCGCGGCGAGGCCGGGCATGACATCATTCCCGAACTCTATCCCGTCGATGGCGAGATCGTCATCGACAAGCCGGGCAAGGGCGCATTCTACGCGACGACGCTCGGAGCCGACCTGAAGGCACGCGAGATCGATACGCTGCTGGTCTGCGGCGTCACCACGGAAGTGTGCGTCAACACCACCGTGCGCGAGGCCAATGACCGCGGCTATCGCTGCATCGTCATCGCCGATGGCTGCGCATCCTACTTTCCCGAATTTCACGAGATGGGCCTGAAGATGATCAAGGCCCAGGGCGGCATCTTTGGCTGGGTCGCCGAGAGCGCCGAGGTGCTCGACGCCATCAACGATTCCGGAAGTGCATTTGCGGCGTCAAACAAACGAGCGGCGGGAGCATCACGATGAATACGAACGTGGAGAGTGCAGACGAAACCCGTTTCGCCGGCAAATCCGACTTCAAACCGGCACTGTGGACGCCTGGCGACTGGAACGCGCTGTTCGGATTCGGCACCAATATCCTCGTCAACATGCTGGTGCTCACCGGCCTGCTGCGCTTCGTGCTGAAGATGCCGGACAATCTCGTGTTCGGCCGCATCCTGCCCGCACTCGGGCTGATGATGTGTCTCTCGACACTGTACTACGCTTATCTTGCCTATCGGCTGGCGCAGAAGACCGGCCGCAACGATGTCTGCGCGCTACCATCCGGCGTCAGCGTGCCGCACATGTTCATCGTCACTTTCGTGATCATGCTGCCGATCACCATCAAGACCGGCGATCCATTGAAAGGCTGGTCGGCAGGCCTCGTCTGGGTGTTCTTCCAGAGCTTCATCCTGATGATCGGCGGATTCATCGCGCCGTATATTCGCAGGATCACGCCGCGCGCTGCACTGCTAGGCACCCTGGCCGGCGTGTCCGTCACCTTCATTTCCATGCGGCCCGCGCTGGAGATGTATATGACGCCGCAGATCGGCCTCGTCTGCTTCGCCATCATCATGCTGAGCTGGTTTGGCGGCGTCACCTATTTCCGTAATCTCCCCGCCGGCCTGATCGCCATCGCTGTCGGCATGATCATTGCCTGGGGATCGAACCTGTTTGGTGTCGGCATCGGAGGGCTGAGCGTGAAAGGCGTCGGCGACGCCTTCGCCAATTTCGGCTTCTCGGTGCCGATCCCGGCCTTCGACGCCGTTTTCTCCGGCTTTGAATTTCTCGGCATCATCCTCGTCACGGCGATTCCATTCGGCATCTACGATCTCGTCGAGGCGATGGACAATGTCGAGTCGGCCGAGGCCGCCGGCGACGAATACCCAACCACGCGGGTGCTCACCGCCGATGGTGTGGTGTCGCTGATCGGCTGTCTGATGGGCAACCCGTTCATCAACGCCGTCTATATCGGCCATCCCGGGTGGAAGGCGATGGGCGGTCGCATCGGCTACTCCGCCGCAACTGGACTGATGGTGATCGTGCTGTCGTGGTTCGGCATCATCTCGGTGCTGCTGGCACTGGTGCCGGTTGTCGCGATCTCGCCAATCCTCCTCTATATCGGCATGCTAATCGGCGCACAGGCGTTCCAGACCACGCCGCTGAAGCACGCCCCTGCCATCGTGCTTGCCTTCACGCCGCATCTTGCCGCCTGGGGCAAGCTGCAGATCGACACCATGCTCGGCGCCACCATCACCGCAGCGCAGGCGGCGGGCCTCGCCGCCGAGAAGGTCGGCGAGGTGAAGGCGGCGGCGATTGCGTCGTTGCCGCAGCAGGGCGTGCTGTATCACGGGCTCGAGGTGATGGGCGGAGGCTCGATCCTCGGCGGCCTCGTGCTCGGGGCCATCGGCGTGTTCATCATCGACCGCGAATTCGGCAAGGCCGCAGCCTTTGCACTCGCGGGAGCCGTCATGACCTGGTTCGGCTTCATGCATGGCGAAGCCGTCGGCTTCGGCGTCACTCCGGGCGTCGCATTGGCCTATGTGTTGGTGGCAGCGGGGCTGTTCGCGGCGGGGAAGTTGGGCGCGCCGCAGATGGCGGCGGAGCCGGTGGCCGTGCCGGCCGAATAAAGAAAATGCCCGGCGCTGGGCCGGGCACGATCAGCAGCGAATGATCGGGCGGTGTTACGCCGCCCGGATATTCTCCATGAAGCGGTCGAGTTCGGCGCGCAGCCGAGTGCTTTCCGCCGACAGCGTCTGCGCCGAATTCAGCACCTGACCCGAGGCTGCACCGGTCTCCGACGCACCGCGATTCACTTCAGTGATGTTGCCGGCCACCTGCTGCGTGCCATGGGCGACGCGCTGGACGTTCTGCGCGATCTCGCGCGTGGCGGCGCCCTGCTGCTCGACGGCACTGGCGATCTCCGAGGCAATGCCCGAGATCTCGCCGATGGTGTTGCCGATCTGCTTGATCGCCGCGACCGATTCCTGCGTTGCGCTCTGCATGCCGGCGATCTGCGTCGAGATTTCCTCGGTTGCCTTGGCGGTCTGGCTGGCCAGCGACTTCACTTCCGATGCGACGACCGCGAAGCCGCGGCCGGCATCGCCCGCACGCGCGGCCTCGATGGTGGCGTTGAGCGCGAGAAGATTGGTCTGCTCGGCAATCGCGGTGATGAGATCGACGACATCGCCGATGCGTTGGGCGGCGCGCGAGAGTTCGCCGATGCGGGAGTCGGTCAGGCGAGCTTGCTCCACCGCGGAGTCGGCGATGCGGCTGGAATTCTGCACCTGGCGGCCGATCTCGTTGACCGAGAGCGACAGCTCTTCCGTCGCTGTCGCCACCGACTGCATGTTGGACGAGGCTTCGTCCGAGGTGGCAGCAGCCTGACCAGACAGTTGCTCGGTGGTCTCAGCGGTACGGGTTAGCGTATTGGCGGCGCTTTCGAGCTGGCCCGACGACACCGACACGCTCGACACGATGGAGCCGACGGCGGATTCGAACTGGTCGGCAAACTTGATCAGCTCGCTGCGGCGCATCTGATCGGCGGCGCGGTTCTGTTCTTCCTGCGCGGCGGCATCGCGTTCGGCCTTGGCCACCGCCTGCACCTTGAACTCTTCCACGGCGCCGGCCATGTCGCCGAGTTCGTCGCGGCGGCCGAGACCCGGCAGCACCACGTCGAAATCGCCGGCGGCGAGCTTGCGCATCGCGGCGCACATCTCGGTCATCGGCTTGGCAATGCTGCGGCCGAGCAGCATGGCAAGCACGGCGCCGATCGCGAAGCCGCCGATGCCGAGAATGATCACCAGCTGCTTGGTATCGGTGACCGTCTTGTCCGATTCGGTTTCCATCCGGTGCTGTTCGGACAGCATGTCGGCCTTCATCTCGCTGGACAGTTTGGTGATCGCTGCCGCGGATTCCGACATCTCCTTGGCGAGGCCGTCGACCTTCTTGGTGTTCTCGACGAATTTGGTGAAGGCGTCGGCATAGAGCTTGGTGTCGTTGACGATCTCCTTCACCTTCGCGGTGATCTTGTCGTCATTGGCATAGACGGTGGCAAACTGGTTCTGCAGGAACTTGATGCGCGCCGATGCGGCATTCGAGGTCTTGTCCTCGGCCTTGCCGATATAGGTATTCACCAGCGAGGTCGCGGTGATGAATTGCGTGGTGATTTCCTTCACTTGATCCTGCACCGTGGCCATGCCGGCCATGATGGCGGTGTCGCCGAGATCGTCGATCTTGTTGCGCAGCATCAGGCTGGTGCGCGACAGCTGGTTCGCCGCGATCTGGTCGTTCTCGCTCTTCACCGCGAGAATGTCGGCGAAGATCTTGGTGAAGGTGGTGAATTCGCGCGACAGGCGCGTGATCTTGTCGAGGCGCGCCGAATCCGTCGCGGCCTTCATCGACTGGTCGATGGCATCCTTGAGCGCCGCTTCCGCGGCCTTCGCGGCCTTGGCGTCGGCCTCGGCGCTGGTGAGCACATAATAGCGCGCCAGCGCCTGATAGGAGGTCAGTTCGCGGTCGATGTTACGGGCCAGACCGGATTCCGCGACGCTGGTGCGATAGGAGACGACACCACCCGCGATCCGCTCGAAGCCGAAATAGGCCATCGCCATGCTGACGGCGGAGATGAGCAGCACCGCAGCGAAGCCGAGCGTCACCTTGGCGCGGAATCTGAGGGTCGGAAACTTAAGAGATCCAGACTTCTTCTGGACAAGCGTCGTTGTTGCCACCTTGGCCCCCGTTTCTCACTCCCAAGACCCCGTATCCCGGCGCAGCCCGCGCCCGGATCGAGTGCCCAAAGCTACGGCAGATAAGCTAAGAGCGAGTAAACGGTTACCGGAGGCTCTGGAGGTTGTGCGGTTGGCGAACGGGGGGCTGGCTCGTCATTCCGGGGCGCGCGGCACGCGCGAACCCGGAATCTCAGTTTGGGGCTCTCCGAGCCAAGCCACTCCGGGATTCCGGGTTCGCTCGCTGAGCGAGCGCCCCGGAATGACAGTTTGTGGCCTCAGGCCGCGATCGCCGGCGGATTCAGCGCCTGCCAGTCATTGGCGAGCTGCAGCTTCGGCTCGGTGAGCTCTTGCAGCTTCTCCAGCGTCATGCCCTCGACCATCTCGCGCACGAACAGACCCTGTTCGGTGACATCGATGACAGCCAGATTGGTGTAGATGCGCTTGACGCAGCCCGGCGCCGTCAGCGGCAGGCGGCACTTCCTGAGGATACGCGGTTTACCGCCCTTGTCGGTGTGATCCATGATCACCCGGATTTCCTTGGCGCCGACCGCCAGATCCATCGCGCCGCCGACGCCGGGCGGGAAGCTCGGATCTTCCGTGGTCCAGTTGGCGAGGTCGCCTTCTTCCGACACCTCGAAGGCGCCGAGCAGGCTGACATCGAGATGCTTGCCGCGGATCATCAGGAAGGCATCGGCGTGATGCATGAACACGCCGCCCTTGATCAAGGTCGTGTAGTTCTTGCCGGCATCGATCAGGTTCTCGTCTTCGGTGCCCGGCTCCGGCTTCGGGCCGAGGCCGAGAATGCCGTTCTCGCTGTGGAAGATCACCTCGCGGCCGTCGGGCACATAGCTCGCCGCGCGCGTGGGCATGCCGATGCCGAGATTGACGTAAGCGCCTTCCTGCAGGTCCTGCGCGGCGCGCCAGGCCATCTGGTCACGGTTAAGCGGCTTGTAAGTCGTCGTCATGCTTTGGCTCCCAAATCTTGTGCTGGAACGACCACGATACGATCGATGAAAATGCTCGGCGTCACCACCGCTTCCGGATCCATGCTGCCGAGTTCGACCATCTCGTCCACCTGGACGATGCTGAGATCGGCCGCCATGGCCATGATCGGATTAAAATTGCGGGCCGACTGGTTGTAGACGAGATTGCCCCAGCGATCCGCCTTCATGGCACGCAGCAGCGCCACATCGCCCTTCAGCGGCTTCTCGAACACATGCAGCACGCCGTCGATCTCGCGGGTCTCCTTGCCTTCGGCGAGCTTGGTATGCGCGGTCACCGGCGAGAAGAAGCCGCCGAGCCCCGCGGCGTGGCAATGCATACGCTCGCTGATGATGCCCTGCGGCACCAGTTCGAGTTCGAGTGTCTTGTTACGATAGGCATTCAGAAAGGCGCTGTAGTCGCCGGAGCGCGGATAAGAGCAGATCACCTTGCTGACGCGGCCAGAATTGATCAGCCGGGCGAGGCCGACATCGCCATTGCCGGCATTGTTATGGACGATGGTAAGATTGGTCGCGCCCTGCTCGTGCAGCGCCTCCAGCAAATCATCTGCAATCCCGACGGTGCCGAAACCGGCCACCAGAACGGTCGCCCCGTCTTTCACACCAGCCACGGCCTCGGCCGTGCTGGCTACGCGCTTATCGATCACTCCCGAAAACTCCGTAAGCTGGAATTCCATTGACCGCCAAAGGCTTGCGGCATGTTGCGGGCGGAATAGAGCATCGCGGGCGTGGAAGTTGAAGAGACAAATTTGCAGGTGGGGGTCCCCTCTCCCACAAGGGGAGAAGGATGAGAACCCCACCAAAATCTCAGTTGCAAACTCTGCAACCGGCGCTTCTAATTAGACCAATTAAAAATCATCGGGAGGTCTGCACGTGTCCACAGTGAAACTGACGGTCAACGGCAAAGCCGTTTCCGTCCAGGTCGAAGACCGGACGCTGCTCGTCCATTTGCTTCGCGAAAACCTCAACCTCACCGGCACACATGTCGGCTGCGACACCTCGCAGTGCGGCGCCTGTATCGTCCATATCGACGGCAAGGCGGTGAAATCCTGCACCACGCTCGCTGGTCAGGCTGACGGTTGCAACGTCACCACCATCGAGGGCATCTCGAAAGGCGACCAACTGCATCCCATGCAGGCTGCCTTTCGTGACAATCACGGCCTGCAGTGCGGCTACTGCACGCCGGGCATGATCATGTCGGCCATCGATATTGTGCACCGCCACAACGGCGATCTGGATGAGCAGACGGTTCGTCACGAGCTCGAAGGCAATATCTGCCGCTGCACCGGCTATCACAACATCGTCAAATCGGTGCTCGACGCCGCGGGACGCATGAAGGTTGCGCAAGCGGCTGAATGAGCTGCAGCGAAATCACCTGAGCTAAAGCCGACCGCGTGTTTTGGTGAAAACCGCGGAGTTTCATATCTCCGGCAGGGAGGGCCCCGCAGATGGGCGTTGAAGGCATCGGCGCACGCGTTGCGCGCAAGGAAGACAAGCGATTCATTACCGGCCGCGGCCGCTATGTCGACGACGTCAAGGTTGTCGGACTCACCCACGCCCATTTCATCCGCAGTCCCCACGCCCATGCCAAGGTGCAGAGCATCGACGCGTCGGCGGCGAAGGACATGCCTGGCGTCGTGGACGTTCTAACGGCGCAGCAGCTGGTCGACGACAAGATCGGCAATCTCATTTGCGGCTGGGCCATCACCTCGAAGGACGGCTCGCCCATGAAGATGGGTGCATGGCCCGCGATGGCGCCGGACACCGTGCGCTTCGTCGGCCAGGCTGTTGCTGTCGTCATCGCCGAGACGAAGAACCAGGCGAAGGACGCAGCCGAAGCCGTTGTCGTCGAATACGAAGAGCTTCCCGCCGTCAGCAATATGAAGGCCGCCATCGCGCAGGGCGCGCCGCAGCTGCATCCGGAAGCGCCGGGCAATGTGGTCTATGACTGGTCGATCGGCGACGAAAAGGCGACCAATGATGCTTTCGCAAAGGCAGCGAATGTCGTCTCGCTTGAACTGACCAATAACCGTCTCGTACCCAATGCGATGGAGCCCCGCGCCGCCGTCGCCGAATATGACGAGGCCGAAGAACATTTCACGCTCTACACCACATCGCAAAACCCGCATGTGGCGCGGCTCGTGCTCTCCGCTTTCTATAATGTCGCGCAGGAGCACAAGCTACGCGTGATCGCCCCCGATGTCGGTGGCGGCTTCGGCTCAAAAATCTTCATCTATCCCGAAGAGATGGTCGCACTTTGGGCTGCGAAGAAAACCGGCCGCCCGGTGAAATGGACCGGTGATCGCTCCGAAGCGTTTCTCACCGATGCGCATGGCCGCGATCACATGTCCCATGCCGAGATGGCTTTCGACGCCAACAACAAGATCCTCGGCCTGCGCGTGAAGACCCACGCCAATTTCGGCGCCTATATGTCGCTGTTCTCGTCGTCGGTGCCGACCTATCTCTACGCCACGCTACTGTCGGGCCAGTACAACATCCCGCAGATCTATGCGGAGGTGATGGGCGTCTACACCAACACCACGCCGGTGGACGCCTATCGCGGCGCCGGGCGTCCCGAAGCGAGCTATCTGCTCGAACGGTTGATGGAAACATCGGCGCGGCAGCTCAAGGTCGATCCGGCGGAGCTGCGGCGGACGAACTTCATCACCCAGTTCCCGCACCAGACACCGGTCATCATGGCCTATGACATCGGCGATTTTGGTGCCGCGCTCGACAAGGCGCTGGAAGCGATCGACTACAAGAACTTCCCCGCCCGCAAGGCGCAGGCGAAAGCCAGCGGCAAGCTGCGCGGCCTCGGCTTCTCCTGCTACATCGAAGCCTGCGGCATCGCACCGTCAAAAGCCGTCGGTTCTCTCGGCGCCGGTGTCGGCCTGTGGGAATCCGCGGAGGTGCGCGTCAATCCTGTGGGCACCATCGAGATCCTCACCGGCTCGCATAGCCACGGCCAAGGCCATGAGACGACCTTCGCACAGCTGGTCGCCGATCGGCTCGGCATCTCCATCGATCAAGTCTCCATCGTTCATGGCGACACCGACAAGGTGCAATTCGGCATGGGCACCTATGGCTCGCGCTCCGGCGCCGTCGGCATGAGCGCCATCTTCAAGGCGATGGAGAAGATGGAAGCCAAGGCGAAGAAGATCGCCGCGCATCAGCTCGAAGCCTCCGAAGGCGACATCGTCATCGAGAATGGCGAGTTCAAGGTGACGGGTACCGACAAGTCCATCGCGCTGCCCATGGTCGCCCTCGCCGCCTATACCGCGCACAACCTGCCGGACGGCATGGAGCCCGGCCTGAAGGAAACTGCCTTCTACGATCCCACCAACTTCACCTTCCCCGCAGGCACCTATATCTGCGAGGTCGAGGTCGATCCCGGCACGGGGAAAACCGACATCATCGACTTCGTTGCGGTGGACGACTTCGGCCGTCTCATCAATCCGATGATCGTGGAAGGCCAGGTACACGGCGGCATCGCCCAGGGCATCGGCCAGGCCATGTTGGAAAGTGCCGTCTATGACGACAACGGTCAGCCGGTGACGGCATCCTTCATGGACTATGCGATGCCGCGCGCGGATGACGTGCCATCGTTCAAGATCTCGCATTCGATCACGCTCTGCCCCGGCAATCCGCTGGGCATCAAGGGTTGCGGCGAGGCCGGTGCCATTGGTTCTTCGCCCGCGGTGATCAACGCGATCACCGACGCGCTCGGGCACAACAGACTGGAAATGCCGGCAACGCCGGGACGCGTATGGGAAGCGCTGCAGTTGCAGCAGGCCGCTGAGTAAGGAGACGCATCATGTATGAGACGACTTACCACCGCGCCGCGAGCGTCGATGAAGCTGCAGCGCTGCTGGCGAAGCACCCCGAAGCCAAGTTCCTCGCCGGCGGCCACACGCTGCTGCCTGTCATGAAGCAGCGCCTTGCCGGCCCGAGCGATGTCATCGACATCGCGCGGATCAAGGACCTGATCGGCGTCGAAGCGACATCCGATGCGCTGATCATCAAGGCCGCGACGACCTATTACGACATCATCCAGAGCGCGCCCGCGAAGAAGGCGATCCCGGCCATCGTGCATCTGACCGAAGTGCTCGGCGATCCCGCCGTGCGCTATCGCGGCACCATCGGCGGCTCGCTGGCCAATAACGACCCTGCGGCCGACTATCCCGCCGCCGTGCTTGCGCTGAATGCGACGGTGAAGACCAACAAACGCGATATCGCAGCAACGGATTTCTTCCAGGGCCTGTTCTCGACGGCCCTGGGGGACGACGAGATCATCACCGCCGTCTCGTTCCCGATCCCGGCCAAGGCCGGCTACGCCAAGATGCGTCACCCGGCCTCGCGTTTCGCCATGACCGGCGTGTTCGTGGCTCAAATGAAAGACGGCGAAGTCCGTGTCGCAGCCACGGGTGCGGCACAGGACGGCGTGATGCGCGTGCCGGCGATCGAGGCTGCGCTGAAATCGAACTGGTCGGCCGGCGCAATCGACAGCGTATCGATCTCCGCCGATGGCCTAATGGGCGACATCCACGGGTCCGCCGCCTATCGCGCCAATCTCATCAAGGTGATGGCGCAAAGAGCGGTGGAGGCGGCGGGCTAAACCTTCGTCATGGCCGGGCTTGTCCCGGCCATCCACATTTTCGCTTAGCTATATCGCGCAATCGCCAACGCGCTCACATCCAGCTCTGGCGCCTTGCCCGCGATCTGGTCGGACAGCACGCGGGCGGTGCCGCAAGCCATGGTCCAGCCGAGCGTGCCGTGGCCGGTGTTGAGGTGCAGATTGCCGAATTTCGTCGGCCCCACGATGGGTGGACCATCCGGGGTCATCGGCCGCAGCCCGCTCCAGAAGGTCGACTGCGCGAGATTGCCCGCCTTCGGGAACAGATCCGTGAGCGACTTGTCGAGCGGCAGCCGACGCGGCGCGGTCGGCCGCGGAGTGTAATCGCCGACCTCGGCGGTGCCGCCGACGCGGATACGATCGCCAAGGCGCGTGATCGCCACCTTGTAGGTCTCGTCCATGACCGTCGATTCCGGCGCCACCGTCGCGTCCGTAATCGGCACCGTGAGCGAATAGCCCTTCACTGGATAGACGGGCGCATCGATGCCGAGCGGACGCAGCAGCAGCGGCGAGAAGCTGCCCAGCGCCATGACATACTGGTCCGCCGTGAAGACGCCCTTGTTAGTCGTCACCTGCGCGACGCGGCCGCCGCTGACATCCACCGACTTGATGGTCGTCTCATAGACGAACCTCACGCCGAGACCGGCTGCGATTTTCTCCAGCGCCTGCGTGAACAGATGACAGTCGCCCGTTTCGTCATCGGGCAGGCGAAGCCCGCCAATGAACAGATCCTGCACACCGGCAAGGCCCGGCTCGTATTGCACGCAGCCGGCGCGGTCGAGCACCTGATAGGGCACGCCATACTGCTTGAGGATATCGATATCGCCGGCGGTGCCGTCGAGCTGCGACTGCTTGCGGAACAGCTGCAGGGTGCCCTGGCTGCGTTCATCATAGGCGATGCCGGTGTCGGCACGCAGCGCGCGCAGCTGGTCGCGGCTGTATTCGGCGATGCCAACCATGCGCGACTTGTTGCGCGCGTAGCGCTCGTTGGTGCAGTTGCGCAGCATCTGCAGCATCCAGCGCCACTGATACGGATCGGCCTGCGGGCGCACCACCAGCGGCCCGTATTTGTCCATCATCCAGCCGATCGCCTTTTTCGGCACGCCCGGTCCGGCCCAGGGTGAGGAATAGCCCGGCGAAACTTCGCCGGCATTGCCGAACGACGTCTCCAGCGCGGGGCCGGGCTGACGGTCGATCACCGTTACCTCGAAGCCCGCCCTGGCGAGATAGTAGGACGTGGTGACGCCGATGACGCCGGCGCCCAGAACAAGAACCTTCATAGTGCAATCATCCCAGCACGACCGCGCCAGCGCGTGTCGATTTCCTCAGCATAGATACGCTCAAAGCGGCGACCGAGCGATGTCAGCATCTCGTAGCCGATAGTGCCGGCCGCAGCGGCGAGATCGTCGACGGTCTGATGTCCGCCGATAATTTCCACCTGCGAGCCGCGTACCAACGCGCCTGCGGGCAACTCGCTGCAATCGACGATCAGCGAGTCCATCGAGACGCGCCCGGCCACCGGCAACCGCTTGCCGCGGAAATAGACCGCGCCGTTCTCGCCAAAGGCGCGCTGCAGCCCGTCGGCATAGCCGATCGCCAGCGTCGCCAGCCGCGTCGGCTGCGTGGTTCGAAACGCCCAGCCATAGCCCGCATGCGCGCCAGCCTCGACCTCGCGTGTCTGAATGACCTGCGCGGTGAGGCGGATCACGGGAAGCATCGGATTGATCTGCCCCGGCACCGGATTGATGCCGTAGAGCGCGGCTCCGGGGCGGACGAGATCGTTGTGAAACGCGCCGCCGAGAAAGATGCCGGACGAATTGGCGAGCGACGTGCGGACGCCCGGGAAGTGGTTTGCCAGCGCTGCGAAGGCTTCGCGCTGATGCGCATTGGCCGGATGCGCCGGTTCATCGGCGCAAGCGAGATGGCTCATCACGAAGGACAGATCGAGCCCCGCGGGCGGCGTCTCGACAAAACGGGCGACATCGCGCGGCGACAGGCCGAAGCGCGACATGCCGCTATCGACCTGGATCGCGCAGGGCAGCTTGCGCCCGAGCAGGCCGGCCTGCTCAGACCAGGCCCCTGCCTGTTCGAGCGAATTGAGCACCGGCACGATGCCAAACTCGGCGCAGTCGCCCTCGCCGCCCTCGGGCAGGCCATTGAGGACATGAATGATGACATCGCGCGGCAGATGGCGGCGCAGGTCCAGCGCCTCGTCGAGATGGGCGACGAAAAAGGTCCGGCAGCCGGCCTGATACAGCGCCGGCGCCACACGATTGGCGCCGAGCCCATAGGCATCGGCCTTCAGCACCCCGGCGCAGGTGACGTTGGGGCCCACCTTGTTGGCCAGCAGCCGGTAATTCCGGCCGATCCCGGCGAGATCGATGGTCAGCACCGCGCCGGCATGATGAACGCCGTCCTTCACTTCCACACGAGCCAGCATGCCTAACGCCTCCGATCGAGGATCAAGGCCGCACTATCTCACCCCGTTCGCGGCGCTTTACAGCGATTTGGGCCGCCGATACGATCATAGGCGCCGGATTTCTGCGCAAACCGGCCACTGTTTGGCGAATTCCTGCGCCCGGAACCCGGCATGACCCCCGAACTCGATTCCATCGACCGAAAGATTCTCCGCGAGATCGTACAGGATGCCCGCATCAGCCAGATGGCACTTGCCGAGAAGGTTGGCCTGTCGCCCACTGCCTGCACCCGGCGGCTGGCGGCGCTGGAGAAGAAGGGTATCGTTCGCGGCTATGCCGCCGAAATCGATGCGTCCGAGCTTGGCTACATGATGACGGTGCATGTCCACATCACGCTCGACAAGCAGAGCGAGGATGCGCTCTCCGCCTTCGAGCGCGCCATCGCGCAGTGTCCGGATGTGGTGTCGTGCTATCTGATGTCCGGCAACGACGACTATCTCGTCCATGTCCAGGCGCGCGACATGCAGGACTATGAGCGCATCCACAAACAGCACCTGTCGCGCATGCCCGGCGTCTCCCGCCTGCATTCGAGCTTCGCGATGCGGACTGTGGTGAAGCGCGGCGTGTCGCTGTCGGCGCTGAAGGGGTAGCTTCTTTCGCGCACCACACTCCGCCCTCATCCTGAGGAGCGGCCGCAGGCCGCGTCTCGAAGGATGGCCGCACGCTCCGGAGCCAGGCCAGCCCATGGTTCGAGACGCGCGCAAGAGCGCGCTCCTCACCATGAGGGATGGAGTTGGACGGGACGAAGTACAGATTAATTCGGATGCAACCCCGGCGCCTCTTGCCCGGTGCGCTCGACATATTCCGTATAGCCGCCACCATATTGATGGATGCCTTCCGGTGTCAGTTCGAGCACGCGGTTCGATAGCGCCGCCAGGAAGTGGCGGTCATGCGACACGAACAGCATGGTGCCCTCGAAATCCGCCAGCGCCTTGATCAGCATTTCCTTGGTGGCCATGTCGAGATGGTTGGTCGGCTCGTCGAGCACCAGAAAATTCGGCGGATCGAACAGCATCTTCGCCATCACCAGACGCGCCTTCTCGCCGCCTGAGAGCACGCGGCAGCGCTTCTCGACGTCATCGCCGGAGAAGCCGAAGCAGCCGGCCAGCGCGCGCAGTGTGCCCTGGCCCGCCTGCGGAAACGTATCTTCGAGATTCTGGAAGATGGTGCGCTCGCCGTCGAGCAGGTCCATCGCGTGCTGGGCGAAGTATCCCATCTTCACGCTGCCGCCGATGGTCACCGAGCCCGTATCCGGCTCGGACGCGCCGGCCACCAGCTTCAGCAGCGTCGACTTGCCGGCGCCGTTGATGCCCATGATGGCCCAGCGCTCCTTGCGGCGGACCATGAAATCGAGCCCGTCATAGATCACCTTGCTGCCATAGGCCTTGTTGACGCCCTTCAGCGCAACGACGTCTTCGCCCGACCGCGGCGCCGGCAGGAAGTCGAAGGCGACAGTCTCGCGGCGCTTCGGCGGCTCCACGCGCTCGATCTTGTCGAGCTTCTTTACCCGGCTCTGCACCTGCGCGGCATGCGAGGCGCGCGCCTTGAAGCGCTCGATGAACTTGATTTCCTTGGCGAGCATCGCCTGCTGGCGCTCGAACTGCGCCTGCTGCTGCTTCTCGTTCATGGCGCGCTGCGCCTCATAGAACTCGTAGTCGCCGGAATAGGAGTTCAGCGTGCCGCCATCGATCTCCATGATCTTGGTGACGATGCGGTTCATGAATTCGCGGTCATGCGAGGTCATGAGCAGCGCGCCCTCATAACCCTTGAGGAAGCCTTCGAGCCAGATCAGGCTTTCCAGATCGAGATGGTTCGACGGTTCGTCGAGCAGCATCACATCCGGACGCATCAAGAGAATGCGGGCGAGCGCCACGCGCATCTTCCAGCCGCCCGAGAGCTTGCCGACATCGCCGTCCATCATCTCCTGCGAGAAGGAGAGCCCGGCGAGCACTTCGCGCGCGCGGCCTTCCAGCGCGTAGCCATCGAGTTCCTCGAAACGCGCCTGCACCTCGCCATAGCGGGCGATGATCTCGTCCATCTTGTCCATCTGGTCCGGATCGGCCATGGCCGCTTCCAGTTCCTTCAGCTCGGTGGCGACGACGCTGACCGGGCCGGCGCCTTCCATCACTTCGGCCACCGCACTGTGGCCGGACATCTCGCCGACATCCTGGCTGAAATAGCCGATGGTGACGCCGCGCTCGACCACCACCTGGCCTTCATCCGGCAGCTCGCGCCCCGTCACCAGCCGGAACAGCGTGGTCTTGCCCGAGCCATTGGGGCCGACAAGGCCGATCTTCTCGCCCTTCAGCAGCGCGCCGGCGGCTTCGATGAAGACGATCTGATGACCGTTCTGCTTGCTGATATTGTCGAGGCGGATCATGGGCGGGCGAACTCGCGGGGCAAAATGGAAGGCCCCGCAATAAGGCATCGAGCCAGCCGGCGAAAGGATATTTTGCGCTGCAAACGCCTTCAGGAGCGGTAAGCTATGCCGGCAAATCCGGAATGAGGGGCCCGCTATGACGAAGACGATCCAACCCACACCGCAAACCGTGCATTGGGGCTATTTCGACTCCAAACAGCCGGCGATCGCCTCCATCGAGCCCGGCGAGACCATCGTCGTGACCAGCGTCAGCGGCACCCGCGATCATCTCCCCACCGATCCCGGCATGACGCCGCGCCCCGAACTGCTCGCCATCATCGATGCGGTGAAACCCGATCTCGGGCCACATATCCTCACCGGCCCGGTGGCTGTGCGAGGCGCCGAGCCGGGCGATGCACTGAGGATCGAGATCCAGGACGTCCAGCTCGCCGACGACTGGGGCTACATGCTGTTCCGCCCTGGCATGGGCACCCTGCCCGATGATTTCGACTATTTCCGCCGCGTCCATATCGGACTCGATCGTGCGAACAACATCGTCAAGACGCCGTGGGGCATCACGCTCAATGCGAAGCCCTTCTTCGGCGTGATGGGCGTAGCGCCCAAACCTGACGTCGGCCGCGCCTCGTCGACGATGCCGTCGCATTTCGGCGGCAATATCGACAACAAGGAACTCGGCGCCGGCAGCGTGTTGTGTCTGCCGGTCTGGACGGCCGGTGGGTTGTTCTCCTGCGGCGACGGCCATGCGGTGCAGGGCGATGGCGAAGTCTGCGTCACTGCGGTCGAGACCGGCCTCACCGGCACGTTCAAGATCGATCTCGTCAAGAATGCGCAGCTGGAAGCGCCTTATGCCGAGACGAAGGATCACCTGATCACCATGGCCTTTGATCCCGATCTCGATGAGGCCGCGCGGATCGCATTGCGCCGGATGATCGCGATGGTGGTCGCGCGCACCACGCTATCGGCCGAAGATGCTTACATGCTCTGCAGCCTCTCTGCGGATGTTCGCGTGACGCAGCTGGTCAATCTGGAAAAGGGCATCCATGTGATGCTGCGCCATGACGTGATTGCGCAGGCGAAGCGCTAGCGGCCGCGCCGCTGGCCGGCGAGCCAGGCCTGATTTTCCGCCAGCGTTTTCAAGGCGAGTGCGATCTGGCGCAATTCGTTACGCTCGGGGCCCTGCGGCAAGGCGCGGGCCTTCCGCAGGGCGATGCGCGCCAGATCTTTGAATTCCTGTGCGATGCGTTCGGTCATGCCGGAACAACGCCGCAAAACGGAACTCGGTCGCCTGCGCAGAACAGCTATTCAGGTGGAACCCGGCGGAAAAACCGCGCGATCTCGCCGATAAAGGGAAAGAACGCCAGACTCGCGCAAAACGAGTCCTACGAGAGCTTCCTGATCGGAATGCCCTTGGTGGTGAAGCGCTGCCCCTTGCCGCCACCCGGACGCATCGGGCGCTTGGTGCCCGCAGCCTTGCCCGTGCCCGGCGGCTGATGCGCCGGCACCAGCTGCTCCGGCCGCGGGCCGATGAGATCGGCACGGCCCATGGCCTTCAGCGCCTCGCGCAGGATCGGCCAGTTGTCCGGATCGTGATAGCGCAAAAATGCCTTGTGCAGCCGGCGCTGACGCAGGCCCTTGATGGCCTCGACCGGCTCGCTCGCGCCACGGCGCACGCCGCGCAGCGGATTGACGCCGGTGTGATACATCGCCGTCGCTGTCGCCATCGGTGACGGCAGGAAGGTCTGCACCTGATCGGCGCGGTAGCGGTTCTTCTTGAGCCACAGCGCGAGGTTCATCATGTCCTCATCCGTCGTGCCCGGATGCGCCGCGATGAAATACGGAATGAGGAAATACTTCTTGCCGGCCTTCTGCACGGCGGCGTCGAACATCTTCTTGAAGCGGTTATAGGTGCCGATGCCCGGCTTCATCATCTTGTCGAGCGGCCCGCGCTCGGTGTGTTCTGGCGCGATCTTCAAGTAGCCGCCGACGTGATGCGTCACCAGCTCCTCGACATATTTCGGGCTCTGCACGGCCAGATCGTAGCGCACGCCCGAGGCGACCATCACCTTCTTGATGCCCTTGGTCTCGCGCACCTTGCGATACAGGCTGATCAGCTCGTCATGCGAAGTGTTGAGATTCGGGCAGATGTCCGGAAACACGCAGGACGGCAGCCGGCACGCCTTCTCGACATTCGGGTCCTTGCAGGCCATGCGATACATGTTTGCCGTCGGCCCGCCGATATCCGAGATCACGCCCGTAAAGCCCGGCGTCTTGTCGCGGATCTTTTCGATCTCCTGCAGGATCGATTTTTCCGAGCGGTTCTGGATGATGCGGCCTTCATGCTCGGTGATCGAGCAGAAGGTGCAGCCGCCGAAGCAGCCGCGCATGATCGTCACCGAGAACTTGATCATGTCCCATGCGGGAATCTTCGCATCGCCATAGGACGGATGCGGCGCCCGCGCATAAGGTAGGTCATAGACCGAATCCATCTCGTCCGATGTCAGCGGGATCGGAGGCGGATTGAGCCAGAGATCGCGGTCGCCATGCTTCTGCACCAGCGCCCGCGCATTGCCGGGATTAGCCTCGCGATGCAGCACGCGCGAGGCACGGGCATAGGCTTCCTTGTCCTCTTCGACCTGCTCCCAGGACGGCAGGCGGATCACCGTCGCGCCGGGCTTTCGCGCAGCGGCTTCGTCGGCGGAGTCGATGTCGTCGGCCGGCAGCTCCGTGTAGCCTTCCGGCACACGGCGGAACAGCGCCACGCCGCGGATGTCATCGAGTTCACGCGGAGATTCACCGTCAGCGAGACGATGCGCGACTTCGACCACGGCGCGTTCAGCATTGCCGTACAGCAGAAGATCGGCCTTGGCGTCGGCGAGGATCGAGCGCTTCACCTTTTCCGACCAGTAATCGTAATGCGCGATGCGGCGGAGCGAGGCCTCGATGCCGCCGAGAATGATCGGCACATCCTTGAACGCCTCGCGGCAGCGCTGCGCATAGACCACGGTGCAGCGATCCGGCCGCTTGCCGCCTTCGCCGCCCGGCGTATAGGCGTCGTCGCTGCGGATGCGGCGATCCGCGGTGTAGCGGTTCACCATCGAATCCATGTTGCCGCCGGTGACGCCGAACATCACCAGTGGCCGGCCAAGCGCCTTGAACGGCTCCGCCGAATGCCAGTCCGGCTGCGAGATGATACCGACGCGGAAACCCTGCGCTTCCAAGAGGCGGCCGATGATGGCCATGCCGAAGGAGGGATGGTCCACATAGGCGTCGCCGGTGACCAGCACGATGTCGCAGGCGTCCCAGCCGAGCTGGTCCATCTCAGTGCGGCTCATGGGCAGGAACGGCGCCGGCTTGCGCAGCAGCGTCTGGCCCGACCAGGCCATCAGGGGTTTTTGGGCGACAGCGAGGTTGTTCATGCGCCGTGGAATAAGACCCCGCAGCCGCAATTTCAACGGCGGCGCGGCATTTCATGCAAAAAGGAACCGACACGGCCGCATTAACGATGAAACGTTACGCCTCGGCGGTACCCGGCACCGTCAGATCAGCTTGAGCGCGATGGCGCTGAGGCCGCCCAGCGCGATCAGCGACAGTGTGCCGGCCGCCAATACGCGGCCGCCCGCGGTCATCACCGAACGCAGATCGACGGACAGGCCGAGCGCCGCCATCGACAGGATTGTCAGGATCGTCGAGGCGGTGTGCAGTGGTTCGAGCGCCGCAGCGGGGATCAGCTGCAGCGAGTTCAGCGCCATCATCAGCATGAAACCGATAATGAACCATGGCAGCATGTCGCGCAGCGCCGGCCGCTTGCCATTGCTGCGCCCGCTCCACAGGCCGAGCAGGATCACCACGGGACCCAGCATCAGGACGCGCATCAGCTTGACCACGGTGCCGATCTGCACGCTCGCCGCGCCGATGGCATGGGTCGCCGCAAGGACCTGCGGCACCGCATAGACCGTCAGCCCCGCCGCGACACCGTATTGCCACTGGTTCAGGCCAAGCACCGTGACGCAGAGCGGCAACAGCAGCACCACCAGGATGCCGAGCGCCGCCGTGAAGGAGATCGATGACGCCACATCCTCCGGCCGCGCATCGATGACCGGCGCTGCGGCCACGATCGCCGAATTGCCGCAGATCGAATTGCCGCAGGCGACCAGCGTCGCAAGTTTGTCCGGCAGGCCAAGCAGGCGCGACAGCGTGTAGCTGATCGCCAGCGACAACAGCACCACGAGCGCCACTGCCAGAACCAGCCGCAAGCCTGCCTGTTCTATGGTGCCAAAGCTGATAGACGCGCCGAGCAACACGATGGCCAGTTCGAGCAGGCTCTTCGAGGCGAAATGCACGCCGGCGCGTGCCCGGGCATGCAGACCGACGCCCGTATGCAGCGCTGTCCCGAGCAGGATCGCGAAGACCAGCGCATCGACCAGGGGATTCCCGAACAGGTGGACCTCGATGCGCTCCATGCCCAGCGCCAGCAGGGTGACGAGAGTTGCAAGGGCCAGACCAGGGCCGAGATCGATGATGCGCTTCATGGAGGACATGCTTCCCTCGATGTACTCAAGGGAAAAATATTCTTCCTTTATATCCCACTCTATCGCATAATTATGATCATTCCGTTCGGTTTATGCGGACAATTATGACCCTTGATCAGCTCGCAGCCTTTGTTGCCGTGGCGGAGCGCCAGCATCTGACGCAGGCGGCGCTCGCGCTGAACCTGTCATCCTCGGCGGTCAGCTCGGCGATCAAGGCGCTGGAGACGGTGCATGGCGTTGCGCTGTTTCACCGCGTCGGCCGCGGCATCGAGCTGACATCCGCCGGCCGTCGCTTCCTGCCGGAAGCACGCGACATGTTGGCGCGCGCCAGGAGCACCGAACGCTTGCTCGACGAGCTCGCGGGCACCGCCCACGGCGTCATCGAATTGCAGGCCAGCCAGACCATCGCGAACTACTGGATGCCGCCGCGCCTGATGCGTTTTCACGCCGAGCATCCCGGCATCGAGATCAAGCTCCAGCTCGGCAACACCACCACGGTGACCGAAGCGGTGATCTCCGGCGCCGCCGAACTCGGCTTCATCGAAGGCACCATCGACGAGCCGGCGCTGGCCGCGCAACGCGTGGCCTCGGACCGGCTCATGATCGTGGTGTCGACGCGTCAGCCCACGGATGACGACATTTCACTCGCAAGTACCGACGATCTCCTGTCGCTATCCTGGGTGATGCGCGAGCCCGGCTCCGGCACGCGCTCGGTATTCGAAGCGGCGCTGCGTGCATACAGCATCGATCCTGCCCGGCTGAATATCGTGATGACACTGCCATCGAACGAAGCGGTGCTCACCGCGGTGCGCCACAGCGCGGCCGCGACCGCCTTGTCGGAAGCGGTGGTGACGCCCTTCCTGAACAATGGTGAGCTGCGCGCATTACCCTTCACGCTCGACCTGCGTGAATTGACGCTGCTGCGCCACAAGGAGCGGCCGCTTTCCGCGGTCGCGCAGGCTTTCGCGAAATTTTGCCGGCCTTCCGCAAAATAGCGAAGCATTGTCCAATCGCGAATCTTATCCGTGGAACATCTCGGTGCCTGCGCCGTTCTCCACGGTTGAGAGTGTGTAAGATTGCAGTGTGATGGCCTGGTCCGATCGTTTTTCCGACCCAATCCAGATTCCGAACGGCGACAGAATCGAGACGCTTCGCGATGCGGGCGCCCATATCGCCCGGCTTCCCAATTGCGAATACAAGACCGATGCGTGGCGCACCGCCACGCATTTGTTGATCGAGGCCGCTGAAGGCGCGGTGTCGATCGAACTCGCCCGCTTCGCCATCCTGCAGGCCTTGGCCGTCGAGCGCGAGAAAGACGCGCTGGCGCTATGATCGCATTGCCGCATGCTTTGCTCGGCAAGCTATTTCGTCAGCCAACTAGGGATCCCTCCATTGCGGCCGAACAGGCGCGGTCGATGATGGCAAGCTTGACCGCCTGGGCCATCACATATTCGCGCCATATGCGGCCATGAGTGGCTGACCGCCGACGTTTAGCGAAAGTTTGATTGAGTTGCATCCGACCGACTTGCGAACCTGTCGGAATGAGAGCGATCGTGATCGATCGCCCTCCTGACAGGTTTAGATAACGCCTATCTTCCTGAGCGCGTCGATCCTTTCGCCGTCGTAGCCGATGGTAGACAGGATTTCATCCGTATTGGAGCCAAGGAGCGGCGGCGCGCGATACGCGGTGATCGGCGTGCCCGAGAAAGTCAGCGGATTTCGTACGAGCGAAAGCGCCGGCTCGAAGGGATGCTCCACACTCACGCGCATACCGCGGGATTGAACGTGCGGGTCCGCAAAAACCTGATCGAAATCGTTGATCGGGCCGGACGGTACGCCGACGGACTCCAGACGTTCCAGCCAGTAAGCGACTGGCTGCTTCAGGAAAAGACCGGCGAAGATGGCCATGATCTCCTTTCCGTGCTGGACACGATCATTGTTTTTCAAGAAGCGCGGGTCCTTGGCCAGATCCGGCTCTCCGAGGACTGCGCATGTCCGCTGGAACTGGCCGTCATTGCCGTTGACGATCATCAACTCGCCGTCGGTGCACCGGAAGACGCCGGCAGGCATGCCGCCATTGCCCCATGTTCCGCGACGCGGCGGGACCTTGCCGTGGATGAGATAGGGTTGGAGCCAATGCGACAGCGAGGCGATCACCGTATCGAAGAGGCAGGCATCCACATGCTGCCCCTCGCCGCCGCCGGCGTCGCGATGGTACAGCGCGGACAGGACGCCGATGGTGGTGTTGAGGCCGGTCATGTAGTCCACGATGGAGGGACCGACCTTCATGGGGCCCTCGCCCGGTTCGCCGTCGAGATGGCCGGTGACGCTCATGAGACCGCCCATCGCCTGCAGGATCGCGTCATAGCCGGCCCGCGTGGCATAGGGACCGGTTTGTCCGAAGCCCGTCACCGAACAATAGACGATGCGCGGATTGACGGCTTTGATCGATTCATAGTCGAGGCCATAACGCTTGAGGTCGCCGACTTTGTAGTTTTCCAAAAACACGTCGGCAGTCCTGGCGAGTTCGCGAATGATCTCCTGGCCTTCAGACGTGGCGACATTGACCGTTACCGACTTCTTGTTGCGGTTGGCGCAGAGATAGAACCCGTTGTCGCGCCGGCTGCCAGCGGGGTCATTCAGATAAGGCGGGCCGAATGCGCGAGAATCGTCGCCGGTTCCGGGGCGCTCGATCTTGATGACCTCGGCACCGAGATCACCGAGCATCTGACCGGCGATCGGGCCGGCGAGCACCCGCGTCATATCGATAACCTTGATGCCCGAAAGCGGCAGACCCGGCATGCATTCCTCCTGTGATGTTCGTTCGTGTGAAGCGAGCGCTTACAGGAAAATCAGCCGGAATGCACTGCGTTGTGAAGCATGAGGGCTCGCTCGCGCAACATGGCAGCTAAGCCGGCGTCACCTGCGCGATCCAACACGCGATCATCAGATCCAGATGCGCGCCGCCACCGTTCTTGAACAGCGTGATGTCATCGTCCGATTGGCGCCTGCGGGTTTCAGGACGCACAAGGTCGTAGAGATCGCCCAGGATGCTGCCCGCGGTGATTGCGCCCGAGGCGATGGGCTGGATCAATTCCCCGATATGGAGCGCGGTCTCCCGGCTGTCCACGAACACGGCGGCCTTGGCCATCAGCACGTCATCGGCCTCGCGCATGTCGGCCTTGAACGCGCCGATCAGATCGACATGGGTGCCGGGCCGAACCCAATCGCCCGGGATCACCGGCGCTCGCGCCATGGTCGCGGAGCTGACAATATCGGCCGTCCCGATCGCGGCCTGCAGATCCGAGACGGCTGCCAGATCGACGCCGAGATCGCCAAAGCCGGCAACCAGTTTCTGCGCCTGTTCCGGCCTGCGCGACCACACCGAGATGCGCTCGATTCCGGGTAGCACCGACGCATAGGCTTTCACAAGGCTGGTCGCGACCGTTCCCGCGCCGACAACCAACAGGTGCTTACTGTCGGGACGCGCGAGAAGGCTGGCACCAAGCACGGAATCCGCAGCTGTCTTGAATTCCGTGACCAAAGCGCTGTCGACGATGGCCTGGAGCCTGCCGTCATCCTTATCGAAGACCAGCATTGCGCCCTGCACAGTGGGGATGCCGCGCGCCGCGTTTGCGTCCATGACCGTGAAGGTCTTGGCACCATATCCCAGCCCTTCGATGTAGGCTGACCGGCTCATCATTGTGCCAGTGGGTGGGCCGAGAAAGACGTCTTTGATCTGAGCTACAGGCAGGCTATGGCCTCTCCGCAACGCCTTCACCGCCCCAGGCCAGTCCAGTCGCTCGATCGTAGCGTCATAGCTGAGAAAGGGAGGAACGCGGAATTTGCTGGTCATAGAATAAAAACGCCTTCCGGGGCTTGGGTCTCGTGGCAGCAAGGGTAGACTTGAGCACGATCTCTATAGGTAATCGAACTTCTTCCGTAAAACTTCGGGCGAGATGAGGGCTGGAAGCTCCCCTAAGCCCAGCACCTTGGGAACATATGAAAAACTCGGGACCTCATCCTAGTTCTGCTCCGTATGATCAATGGCCAAGATCTTTCCCAAGAACTGCGGATGCCCTCTTTGCGCCCTAGAACATCCCCTTGATGCGTTGGCAGTCTCGCCATCGGGACATCTGCCGCTCCGCAAATATTGGTTTCATCGGCCTAGTCAAAAGAGAAAAGACTTGGTTATTTTGCTCCGACCGGCGTGAGCGGCCCCGGTGGCGCCGCCCGCATCAGACTGATCAGCAAGAGGCCGACGATTGCAGCCCAGAAGGCGACCTGAAAGCCGTCGATGATAGACAGGACGTTGGCTTCTCGCCGCACGATCGAAGCCAACGTTGCCGTGGCGCGTGTCACAGCCGTCTCCGCTGCGGCGCTTTGCTCGGCAAACCGGCCAGTCAGGCGCCCGAGAGCTTGAGCCACGTCGCTGTCTCCGGCGGAGACATACAGGCCGGTGAGATTCGAATGCACCTGCTGTCGGACGCGAAGCCACGTGGTCATCGCTGTGGTCGCAACTTCAATCACATTCAGGCGCAACACCTGGATATAGGCAACGAAAGCGATGGCCCGCGCCGGGTTCAGGTTCGACACCACGAAAATCAGGAGTGCCGTAAAGGTGAGACCCTGGCCGACAGCCTGCACCAGCGCCATCGGAATGAAATTATCCGGCGCCCACTCGTGCGTGATGCGGGTGCCCATCCAGGCTGCGATCGCGAAGCTCGTCAGACCAAGCAAGGCGACGATCCGGGCATCGATCCGGCGAAGCAACCAGACGGCGACAACCACTGTGATACACAGCGGCAACGCCGTATAGAAGAGAAACATGCCGCCGATCTGTTCGGGTCGAAGACCAGCGATGCCGGTCAGGAAGTTCGGAACCAGCATGGTGTTGGATAAGCTCGTGACCATGTAGGTCATCATGGTCAACAGCACCAGCGCGATGTTTCGCGACATCAACACGGTGGGACTCGCCCATGGCTCCGAAACGATCACTTCGTTGACGAGAAAAGCGATAACGAGCAGCGTACCAGCGACGATCAACCCCGTCACAGGGCCCGATTCGAACCAGTCCAGCCTGTTGCCTTGATCGCAGCCTGCGTAGATCAAAGCGAGGCCGGCCCCGAGCAGCAACATGCCGCTCCAGTCAGCCTTCTCCAGCATCGTACGATTCACGCCTTCGCGAGGCGTGCCCAGCCAGGTCAGCAGCGCCATCAACACGGCGACAACGGCGTCCTGCCAATAGAGCCATTGCCAGCCAACTTGGTCCACATAGTATCCCACCAGCGACACGCCAGCATTACCAGTGAAGGACAGCCGAAAGGAATAGGCTGCCAGTCCGACGATCCACCAATGCTTGGGTAGATTATGCAGGACGACCATGATGGTGGCGGGAACGAAGACGCCGAGCAGGAGGCCGCGAACGAAGTGCAGTACCAGCAGCAGCTCGTAGCTGCGGACGAAGGGAATGATCAACGTTGTGGCGACATAAAGCATGCTCGGCCAGACAAGCACGCGGCGCAGACCAAAGACCGCTGCAAGCCAGGCGATGGCTGGGGCGATGAGGATCTGCGGCGCGGTGGTAGCGGTTGCCAGCCATGCCCCCTCGTCGAAGCTCAGGCCGAGTTGGCCTCTCAGGTCTGGCAGGCCAAGTGCAAACAACCGTACATCGAAGCTCGCGATGAAGGCGCCGAGCAGTACGGCGGCGACGGCAAGCCGCGGATGGTGCGAGGCGTTGCCGGCAGGAGGCGGACCGCCGCTGGTGGTTACGACCGTCATGACGCATCCCTGGTAACATGGATGTGTGTGACCACAGACATACCCGGCCGTAGCCGGTCGACCAGCGGCTGGCCGGGATCAAATTCGATGCGTACCGGGATACGCTGCACCACCTTGGTGAAGTTTCCCGTTGCATTGTCTGGTGGCAGCAAGGCAAAAGTCGATCCGCTCGCCGGCGAGATGCGTTTCACACGGCCACGAAGGACCGCGTCGGGAAAGGTGTCGACCGTGACCTTGACCTGTTGACCCGGCGCCACATGGGTCAGTTGCGTTTCCTTGTAGTTTGCGACCACGTAGACTTCGGGTAGCGGCACGACGGCAATCAGATTGGTGCCGATATTGACGTAGGTTCCTTCCTGAACCATGCGCTGGCCGACAACTCCGTCGAAGGGCGCCACGATGCGTGTATACCCCTGACGCAGCCGGGCTGTCGTGAGATCTGCCTGGCCGACGTCAAGCCTCGCGTGCAGCAGGCTCTCGTCACCGTTCAGAATGTCGAGCTGGCTGCGCTGTGCCGCGATCGTTGCTTCCGTCGCCAGAAGTGCGGCGCTCGCCGCATCATGCGCGGCAGTCGCCTGCTCGAGCCGCTGACGCGTACCGGCGATCCCACCGCGAAGAAGGTTTTCCTGCCGCTCCAGTTCTTGCCGCGTTTCCAGCTGGCGCGCGACGGCGGATCGGCGTTGCGCCTCCGCCTGAGCGATAACGGCACGCTGATTGGCTTTCTTGTTTTCCTGATTATCGAGGTTGGATCGAGCTGCAGCGACATTTGCCTCAGCCTGAGCCACAACCGCATCATAATCAGCCGGTTCGATCTCCATCAGCAGCTCGCCGGCTTTGACGTGTTGGAAATCATGCACGGCAACCCGCCTGATATTGCCGCTCACGCGGGCGCTCAACCGCGTCATCTCTGCATGCACAGTCGCATTGTCGGTCGTCTGGATTGCTGCCGATCCCACCCAAGCATTCCAGCGGGATGACGTTACCAGGACCAGCACAACCGCCGCGCCAACGGCGACCAATGAGATGATCAGACGCCGCGGGCTTTGCGGTGGAGGCGCGGCTGGACTTGGCTTGCTTGGCCCACCAGGGTCAGCTTTTGCTTGCGGTGGCGCTGGATCGGTGGGGCGGTGCGCGACGGCCGGAGCAGCAGCAGCGCGGGCGGCAGCTTCGGAGCGCTCGATCGCAGCAGTTTCGGAGGTCGGGGTTATGGCATCCATATCGTTCCCTTCCGGTCTTGCGGGTGTTCGACGGCGCAAATGAAATTATCCGTGCCCATTCGTTCGCGATTACTGCGCGGTCCAGCCGCCATCGACGGAAATTGCGGTTCCTGTGATCTGATCTGCTGCAGCGGAGCACAGGAAGGCGACGGTCCCGCCAAGCTGCGCTGGAGAAGCGAAATTGAGAGACGGCTGCTTCTCGGCAAGAAGCTCTGCGGTCGCTTGCTGCTGGCTGATACCGCGTTGCGCGGCGATATCACTGATCTGCTTTTCCACGAGCGGAGTCCGCACCCAGCCGGGGCAGACCGCGTTGCAGGTCACGCCGCTGCCCGCTGTCTCGAGGCCAACTACCTTGGTCAGGCCGACAAGACCGTGCTTGGCCGCGACATAGGCGGCCTTGTGCGTCGAGGCGACGAGGCCGTGCGCGGAAGCGATGTTGACAATGCGCCCCCAGCGTTGCTCTTTCATCTGCGGCAAGGCCGCAGCAATGCCGTGGAACGCCGCCGACAAATTGATGTCAAGGATCGCATGCCACTTGGCGGGGGGAAATTCTTCGATAGGCGCCGTGAACTGGATGCCGGCGTTGTTGACGAGGATGTCGAGGCGCCCGAACTTTTCGATGGTTGTTTCGATCAACCCGCGCACGGCATCTCCCTTCGACATATCGGCGCCGTCATAGCCGACACGCACGCTGTATTCCCGCTCCATGTCCTTGCGGATCGTTTCGATCTCGCCAGCATCGCCGAAACCGTTCAGCATGATGTCGGCGCCGAGCCTGGCAAGCTCCTTGGCAATTCCCAGTCCGATGCCGCTGGTCGATCCCGTGACGATCGCCACCTTGTCGTTCAACATGGGTGATCCTTTCTTGAGAAGTGAACTTGCCGGGTCTCAACCGCGGCGATGAATGTCATGGGTAACGATGCCGAGCCCGGGCGGCGGTGGGTCGAGAGTCCGGCGGTCGGCCAATGTGCGGCGGATGTCGTCCAAACCGCTCTGCCAATGCGCACGCATCGCGCTCAATCCGAATTCGTAATCTCTCGAATGCCCCTCATGGGGCTTTGTCTGATAAATCAAGTGGACGATGTTGTGAGAGCGATGTTGGGCCATCTCGGCGATGGCCTGGATTTCCGGATCCTGCCTTGCGCTTTCCGGCAGCTTGTCGAGCGCCCGTTGCAGAGCCTGACGCATCTTCTGCATCTGCAGCACCTGATCGGTCACGGTGCGCGTGCGGCTTGAGTACTGAATGTCCTTCTGCCGGCTCGACACTTCCATCATGTCGTAGGGAACGCGGCCTTTTGCCGACCAAAGATCAACCTGGAATGTCAGCGTGTCGCTTGGTGTTCCGGAGAGCACGCGCGACAGAGGCGTGTTAGAGACTACGCCGCCATCCCAATAGTGCTCGCCCTCGATCTCAACGGCAGGGAACCCTGGCGGGAGCGCCCCTGACGCCATGAAATGCTTCGGTCCCATCCTGCATTCAGCGGTGTCGAAATAAGTCAGGTTGCCGGTGCGGACATTGACTGCGCCGACGCTGACGCGGATCTCGCCCGAGTTAAGCCGGTCGAAATCGACGAGCCGCTCCAGCGTCTGATGCAAAGGTGCGGTGTCGTAGAAACTTGTCGCGGCATCGCCGGAGAACGGCGACCAGACTGGCGGCGGAAAGCGTGGCTTGAAGAAGCCGGGCTGGCCATGGACCAGCGCCCGCGTCGCGGCCAGCATGTTGCGGATTGATTTGATATCGAAGGCAAAGGGCAACTCATTGGCGAGCCGTTCGCCAGCGGTCCATTCGATCGAGTATGCACAGATCGTCTCCCAGAACTCGCGTAGCCGCTCCACCCGTTCGTTTTCGGGCGAACCGGCGATGATCGCGGCGTTGAGGGCGCCGATCGAAATGCCGGCAAGCCAGTTCGGCCGAATGCCCGCTTCGTGGAGGCCTTCGTAGACTCCGGCCTGATAGGCGCCGAGCGCACCGCCACCCTGGAGCACCAGGGCGACGACATCGTATGGCAAGGACTTGGTTTGTACCGAATTGCTCTGGTCGCGCATTACGTTCAGCATTGTAGGAACTCCTGCATCACGAATGGTTCAATCAGCCGGCGCTGGCTTCGACGAGGTCTCCAGCGTCGGCCCCGCGCCATCGTGCGATTGCCGGCGAGTGCAGATAATCATGGACGACGCTGCCGAGTCCGAGTGTCAGATCAGCAATGACATGTTTGGCCGACAGCACCTGCAACACCGGAAGCTCGGCGACGGGAGCAAGCGCATGCGAGTAGAGGTCGAGTGCGGCCGGCCCGGTCCATGCGCCCTTCACGGTGATATCTTCAAGATGGAAGCGCACCAGCTCACAGATACGCGCCGTTCCGTCGACATGCGGGATGATTTTGAGCAGAAAGTTCGGCGCGGCGAGCTTTCTTGTTTCGACGGCCACGTCGAGGGCGCGATGCTTGTAGCCCATAGTGCCTGTTGCGATGCGGACCGACCCGTAGTTCAGGGTGCCGACCAGCGTGTCGATCTCGACTGCCAGTTTCGGCTGCGCGAGCTTTTTCGGAAAGCCCCACAATTCACGCCCACCAGCGATCGGCGGATGATCATTGAGATACATCTGGTGGACAAAACTGCCGGCCTCTCCTTGATAGCTCACAGGGATAACCTGGCCGCTTTCGGTGTAATCGCCAAAACCGGTTGAGTCGGGCATGCGGATGAATTCGTAATTCACCACGGGCTGGGTGAGCTCAAGCGGCTCAGGCACGATGCGGCGCAGCGCCTCGGGATCGGTCCGGTACTGGATGATAAAGTACTCGCGATTGACGAACCGGTACGGCCCGGATGGAAAGGCAGGATTCGTCAGCGGCATGGCGAACGCGTTCGTGCGTACGAACTCATGTTTCATAGTCGTCGAACTCCGGATTGAACTGAGGTGAGCAAGTGGGCCGCGCTTTTTACCGAGCGCAGCCACACTTCGGATGTGCTTAGAGAAAACCGGACACATCAGTCACACGTTCCGGATCAGCAGACGCCAGCGCGGCGGCACGCTCTGCTTGCGGCGGATAGATCCAGACGGTGTTGATCTCCTGCTTGGTCTTTTTGGCGACATCGCCGACCATCGCCACCTTGCGTTCCCAGCCGACCGTGAACAGCGCTCCGGCTTCGCCAAGATCGAGGCAGGTGACATAACCCTTCTGGTGATAGGGTTTGGTTGACATGCCCAGCAGCTCGGCGGCAGCATTGTTACCCGCGAAGGCGCCCATTCGCGTAGCGTGCTGGCACGACATGAGCGCGTAATTGCCGTCATCATCGCAGGCGGCTCGCGCGGCATCGCCGGCTGCGAATACGCCGGTGACTTTCGGCACACGTAGATCGCGATCAACCAGCAGCCGTCCGAAACTGTCGCGCTCGGCCGGAATCTTCGTGGTAAACGGCGCAGCGCGAATGCCCGCCGCCCAGACAACCGTCTCGGTTTCAATGCGCTCGCCGCTTGACAGTGTAACGTTCGATTCGTCGATTGATTCGACGCCAGCGCCAATCCGTGTCTCGACGCCGACCTTGTGGAGTGCTTCGTCGATGACAGGGCGAGGACCTTCTCCCATGTCGGGTGCGATCTCGGGATTGCGTTCGACGATGATGACACGTGTCTTGGCATCATCGCCAAAGATCTTGCGCAACCGTGCGGGCATTTCGGTCGCAGCCTCGATGCCGGTGAATCCACCCCCGACAACAACCACCGTGTTCCGGCCGTTCGTCGCTGGCCGCTTTGTCAGCCCGTGCAGATGCTTGTCGAGAGCGATCGCGTCATCGAGTTGATCAACGCTGAAGCCGTGTTTGGCGAGACCGGGAATGTTCGGACGGAACAGCCGGCTGCCTGTGCTCACGACCAGGCGATCGTAAGATAGCGTGCTTCGCGAACCGTCGTCCGTTGCAATTTGCAGCAGACGGGCCTTGGTGTCGATCGCTTCGGCGCTCCCTTGCAAGTAAACGACGTCGACGGCCTTGAGCACGTCCTTCAGCGACGCCGTCAAGGTTTCGGGTTTCGGCTCGTAAAGTCGTGGACGAATGACGAGCGTTGGCTGCGGTGCAACCAGCGTGATCTCGAGTTCCTCTGGCGAGACGCCTTTTACCTCCCGCAATCGAGCGGCGGAGAGGGCGGCGTACATGGCGGCGAAACCTGCACCAACAATAACCAATCGCATGTGTTTGCTCCTTGTTTGAACTTCAAAAGATCCGCGCACGACCGCCGTTGCAGACGTGGGCGGCGACCTCTGCGGCGCGAATTCGTGAAAGGAAAAATGTCAATGCAGATCGACGGAGGCCGGCTTGCATCGGCGATTTCGAGCCATCGCTTGCCCGACCAATGGCGAACGACAGTCCTTAAACGACCGCGATCGTGACTCCTCCGCGCCGGGATATGAATCCCAGCCTGTCGATCTGATCTGGATCATCTGTTTGTCTCTGCTTCGAACTTGAGTGTGGTGAAGTCTAGCTGATCGGACTTCCTGTCGCTCCAGAGCGATTGCCACACCTGCAGAGTGATTGCTGCTAACGCCTGCGCTTCCGCCAATCGCTTGGTGTTTCACCGGTAAGTTTCTTGAACGCAGCGGCGAAAGCCGTCTGGGAGGAATAGCCCAGCGCGGATGCGACGGCGATGACCGATTCGTCAGTGTCCTGCAGCATGTTCAAGGCCTGCTCGAGCCGATACTGACGCAGCCACGCATGAGGCGAAAGCCCGGTACTTTCCTTGAAGGCCCGACAAAAATGGAAACGCGACAGTCCCGCATCCGCGGCCAGTGCGGATAACGAAACGTCAGTATCGCAATCCGCACGCAATCGCTCGATGGCGCGACACAACACCTTGGGCGACAGCCCGCCCATGACCGGTCGGCTAGGTGTGGATGAGCCGGCATGCGCCGCAAGGAGGCGTGTGGCGAGCAGGTCTGTCAACTGGTGTCTGAACAGCGCGTCCAAAGCAGCGTTGCCTTCGAGCGCATCCGCCGCGCTTATGAGCAATCGCGAGGTCACAAGGTCGGGATGAGCGGTTCGTTCCAGAAGGTCAATGGGAGCGGCGATATCGGCTTCGCGCGCAACACGTTCAAGCGTCGCATTCGGGAGATAGAGATGAACAACATTCAGGGGCTGGTAAATGTCCCATCGCGAACTCGAACCGGCCGGAATGATCGTCACGGTCCCTGGACGCGTCATTCCACTTGCCCCTGTCCTGCCGCTCCGACGCTCAAATCGGACGGATCCTGCTGGGAACGTCATGATGACATGATCGAGCATGGGTTCGACAACGTCGTGAAGTGGTTCATGTCTCCAGAAAGTGATAATGCCGTTCGACGGGTCCGACGCCTTGCGAACGGGCTTGGTCTTGAGTACCCGTGACATCTCGGCATCCGCAGGGCGCCGCGCGGCAGCGGATGAAACATTCTCATCGACCTCAAACGCCTGCGAACAGTCGGGCAAGATGGGCTTGCTCATGAATTTATGCTCGCATTAGTGAGTTTTGCGTCTCTGTGAGAGGCCGGTCCCGCATCAACGACGATCTTCATAATTCTCTCGATCCCCCCCCACACCGCCGAACGTAGCGACGGCAGGGTGCCCTGCTCCGAAAAGAAATGCCTTGCAGTCAGCTTGAATTGCGGTTGAATCTTTCTTGACTTCTTGTCCAAAGGGGATCGGAGGGTGCCTTTTCTATTTGAAGATTACTGCCTGGACGCTGACCGGCGTGAGCTCAAGCGCGGCTCCGCGCTCGTTGCCGTTGGGCCGAAAGTATTCGATCTGCTGCTTTTTCTGGTCCGCAACCGTGAACAGGTTGTCGCGAAAGACGACCTCCTGGGAGCAGTGTGGCAAGGACGGACCGTGTCCGAATCCACGCTGACGAGCCACGTCAATGCAGTGCGAAAGGCGGTTGGCGATACCGGCAAGGAACAGCGCCTGATCCGGACGATATCCCGCAAAGGCATCCGGTTTGTCGGCGAGATCATCGAGGAAAAATCGCCGGCGAACGGCTTCATTGCCGACTTTAATACAGCGAGTGCGAGGCGCAGCTCTCCTTCGACATTGGCGGAATGTCCGTCGGTCGCGGTCCTGCCGTTCCGGAATCTCGGTGGCAATGTCGAACAGGAGTATTTCGCCGATGGCATCGTCGAGGAAATCATAACGTCATTGTCGCAAATCCGCTGGCTGCTCGTGATCGCTCGCAACTCCAGTTTCACCTACAAAGGCAGGATGGTGGACGAGAAGCAGGTGGGACGCGAGCTCGGGGTGCGTTATGTCGTCGAAGGCAGCGTTCGCCAATCCGAGGGGCGGGTTCGTATCACGGGACAACTCGTCGATACGTCCACCGGCACCCATGTCTGGGCTGGCCGATTCGAAGGACGGCTCGACGATATCTTCGAGCTTCAAGACCAGGTCACGGCCAGCATTGTCGGTGCGATTGCGTCTCAGCTCGAGCGCGCCGAGATCGAGCGCGCTAGACGGAAGCCAACCGGCAATCTCAGTGCCTACGATAATTATCTGCGCGCCATGCCGCACTTGCATCACGGAACGCTGGAAGCGATCGACATGGCATTGCCGCTGTTCCAAAGGGCCATACAACTCGATCCGGAATTTGCCTCGGCCCATGCAATGGCATCCTGGTGTCATGTCTGGCGGAAGATCAATGGCTGGATAACTGACCGTGAGCAGGAAGTTGAAGGCATTCGGCTGGCGCAGCTTGCGATCGAACTAGGCAATGACGACGCAGTTGCGCTGACGAGAGGCGGGCATGCACTTGCCCATCTCGCCGGTGACCTGGATGGCGGTATCGCCCTAATCAACAGGGCGTTGGTTCTCAACCCGAACCTGACAGCGGCCTGGTTTCTGGGTGGCTTTCTTAAAACATTCAGCGGCGATGCCGAGACGGCGATCACGTTCTTCAAGCGCGCGATGCAATTCAGCCCGCTGGATCCTGAGTTATTCCGGATGCAGACGGGCATCGCATTGTCATATCTTTTTGCCGGCGATTTCGAGATGGCCGCGTCATGGGCCGGGCAATCTTTCAGGCAATCGCGGGCCTTTTTCGCTCCCATGACTGTCGTCGCGGCAAGTTATGCGCTTGCCGGCCGAACCGAGCAGGCGAGGAAAGCAGCCGAGCATGTCGAAAAGCTGAATCCAGCATTCTGCATCTCCCGTATTCAGAACTGGCTCCCGATCCGGCGTCCTGAACATCTCGCCAGCTTCGCGACAGGTCTGCGTCAAGCAGGATTACCAGACTAGCCTGCCGGTAGCCGGCATCGCGATTTTTTCAAGCGTGCTTGCGATTCTGAACAATGTGACGGCCGGCCTTGGGGGAAAAGGCCGGCCGTCTCTGCAAGCCCAACGCATGGACGGGAACACCGGGGCTTGCATCACCTCGCGCGGGCGATCGCGAGGATTGAGATTAGGAACCAATCGCTTTCTGCGGAGACGATAGCGCGCATGGATTACGCCAATCGACACATCCGGCACCGGCGAAGCCGGTCCTGCTAAGGGAATCACCTACCCACTGTCACTCTTCGTGAATTGCAAAGATGCTTAGGCTTCCGCGAAAGACAGAATCTCGTCATTGATCAGATCGGCATGTGTCGTGCACAAGCCGTGCGACAGCTTCTCGAATATCTTGAGCTGACTGTTCTTCAGGAGTTTCGCCGAAAGGGGCGCTGAATCAGACACGGGAACGATCTGGTCGTCCTGTCCGTGTAGAATGAGCGTCGGAATGTCGATGTTTTTCAGGTCTTCGGAAAAATCGGTCTCCGAGAAGGCCTTGATGCTGTCGTAGTGCGCCTTGGCGCTTCCCATCATGCCCTGGCGCCACCAATTCCAGATCGTCGCCTGCGATGGTTTGACCCCTGCGCGATTGTATCCGTAAAAAGGGCCACTCGCGAAATCGTAGTAAAACTGAGCTCTGTTAGCGCAGAGCTCGTTGCGCAGACGATCGAATACTTCGATGGGAAGGCCGCCGGGATTTGTCGCCGTCTTTATTAAAGACGGTAACACAGCGCCGACAAGCACCAGCTTGGAAACGCGATCCTTGCCATAGCATGCGACGTACCGCGCAGCCTCGCCTCCGCCGATGGAATGGCCGACGTGAATGGCGTTGCGAAGACCGAGATGCTCGGTGACCGTGGCGACATCGGCCGCGTAATGATCCATATCGTGGCCTTCGCTTACGTGGCTCGACCGCCCGTGGCCACGGCGATCATGCGCTATGACGCGATAGCCTTTGCGAAAGAAATACAGCATCTGTGCGTCCCAATCGTCGGAACACAATGGCCAGCCGTGATGAAAGACGATAGGCTGTGCCGTCTTCGGACCCCAGTCCTTATAAAAGATCTGAACATCATCCTTGGTCGTCGCGGATGGTGTGTATTCATTCGGCCCCCCGGACTTGGAGACCTTTGCGTTCCCTTCTGCTGCGGAGGAAGAGCGAACGGTTGCAGCAATCGCGTAGACACATGCAGTCGCCAGGATCTTCCGCCGAGCCGTGCTGACCAGACGGTTGACACTTTTTGTCCTGAGCATTTGTTGATCTCCGTGGATCGGTTGCACGCCAAAAGACTAGCGGCCCGATTACACGAATTCGCCAGAGCGATTGGCGTGATTGCAGAGAGATTGCCGTCAAGTGATCTCGCGGGTCGCAAATTGCCGCTGCGCGATCGGATCTGTCCGCTAAAGCCGGGGTGCACCGGCATGTTCGCGTCGGCCCGGTCCGAAGCGCGTCCCGATCTGTGAACACCTCGCCAACACCCGTCAGCACCTCGCCAAGAAGCGGCGGATCAAGTCGTATCGCGAGATGCAAGGAGGCCTGAATGACCGCTTAAGCCACAGGACGATCTATAATTGGATGCAGACGGATCACCCGAAGATCGCAGCGAAGATGGCCGAACAGTATCAGGACGACGACGAAGCCCGCTACCGTGACGGCGGCCCGTCAGTGCCCGAGACCATCAGCCCACTAGCTGCAGCCCGAGCGAACCACGATCAAGCACTCGCCGAGTGCTCGCTCAATAGGACCGGAAGAGCGAGCACAACTCATTCTCCACGCACGGGACATCCTCGCCAGGATCGAAGGGGGTGGCCCTTGGACCCAATGGGATGCCAACACCAACTTTTAGGTCTGTGCAATCTACACACCTCCAGTGAACAGCGTATCCAGATTGCTGCTATTCTCACCAAGGAGATAAGAGGTAGATTCAAGCCACCGGCTGGACGCATCGGCTGATGCCAGCCACTAGCATGCGACGAAGCATCGCGCGGTCTCGAAAGCGACTTGAATTTGGTCGATGAACCGCAGAGCAGTCCCGTCGAAGGCGTTGTCAGGGGTCGATCGACAGCCGTCGGCGCCCCGGATCGGCATTAGATGAGGCGAAGTGATGAAGTATCGCGGCATAGTTTACGATGTAGGGCTGAGGTTCACGGCAGGGCAACCCCTGTCTGTTGAACCCTTCGATCCCTCCCTTGCCGACTACGACATCAATGTGATTGCCTCTGAACTTCACGCAAACGCGATCAGGATCGAAGGTGAGGATATCGACCGGCTGGTCGTCGCGTCGCGCATCGCCCACGCGGCGGAGCTGACGATCTTCTTCAACCCTTGGAAGATGAACGTCCCGGTCACGGACCTGAACCACTACTTCGCGCAGGCGGCACGGGCCGCTGAAGCTCTTCGCACGGAAGGCGCAGACATTATCTTCGTTGCGGGTTGCGAGATGACGCTGTTCAATGAGGGCATTCTCGAGGGTGCGACACTCATGGAGAGGATGCCCGCCCTTGTCAGTCTCGCCCAACGGCACCCCGAAGATGCAGACGGTTGGCTCAACGCGAAGGGCAAGATGCTCAATGACGCCCTCCACGGTATCGTGAAAGTGGTCCGTGATCAGTTCGGAGGCCCGATCACGTACTCCGCAGGGATGTGGGAACGCGTCGACTGGAGCATCTTCGACATCGTTGGTGTCGATCACTATCGAAGTAACGAAACCGCCGGGCACTATGTGGCCACGCTGGATGGCTATCGCATGGGCAAGCCGCTAATCGTAATGGAGTTCGGCTGCTGTGCCTACGAAGGGGCCGGCCTTTTGGGTGCAGGCGGATTCATGCGGCTGCAAGGGGTCAATCCTGATGGCACCGGTATCTATGCCGACGACATCGTCCCGACGCGGAGCGAGCGCGAGCAGTCCGATTACGTGGCCGAACTGTTCGGCTTGTTGGCTGACGCTGAAGTGACTGGCGCATTTGTCTATGTCTTCTCATTCCCGACATTCCCTCATGGGGAAGGGGCACGCGATCTGGACATGGTGAGCTTCTCGCTCGTGAAGACTTATCCGAATGGGCATCCGGCCTCCGAGCGAACCCCGCCTTGGGAGCCGAAGGAAGCCTTCCGTCGCATCTCCAGGATTTACGGGTCGTTCTCGAAGTCTGATTGACCGAGACCCGAATAGTAACTGCTTTGTCAGCGGACGTGTCGATGGCCTTGCTTACCCTCGCCATCCCCCATTGGCCAATGCGCCGCATACTACTAGCGGCCTCCACGACTTTGGGCACGTCTGGCTGCACTTTCTGCAACTCTGTCTGGATCGTCTGCTTTAATTCACGCAGCTCGCAGAGTTCATCCTTCGTAAAGCGTTCATCGGATGGTGGATTGTTGTCACCAACGCCATCATGCTGGATAGCCGCGACCTCAATGTAGACCTTCTCTAGCGCAAGGACATTCTGCCGTTGCGCCAGTTCCTGAGGCGACCCGAACACAGCCTCAGCTCCTGCATCTAGTGCGCTGCGAGCTGGGTCGAATAGTCTGTTAATTCGTCCGGGTCTTCGGGATTGTGCATCAGGCCCAATATCGAAGTTCTCAATCAGCTCGTGCTCATAGAGATCGTGATTCTGAAAGTTTTCGACCCCTTCAGGATACTCCCAGAGCTTCCAGACAAGACGACCAAGAGCGGGATACTCGATCCCCGTCCGATACTCCGTTTCCGGTCCCATTTGCCGCTCGCTACCGGCAGCGGCATCCGCCCGGGCACAGTGTGGTCCGGCTGGCGTCCGGCGGCGATCGGCTGACCTTCGCCGGCGATGCCGTGTTCACCGTCGGGTTTGAACATCCCGATTGGCACAACGGCTTTGAACATGACCCCGAAGAGGCCGCCCGCGTCCGTGTCCGTCTCATGCGGGAGCTCGCGGCGAGCGGCGAGCTGCTGCTGGCCACTCACCTCTCATTCCCGTCCGTCTGGCAGGTGAAGGTCGATGGTGACGTCTTTCGGTGTGTACCAGCCGTCTGGGATTACTGACCCTTGTCAGGTTGAGATGATGCCAGGGCGCGTGCTCATGACGAGCTCTCGCCCTCGTTTTGACGGCTTGCATCACCCGCGCGGTGGCGAGGCCATGCACCGCTCGCACCGCATTAGTGGCTCACCTGCTTCAGCGGGCCCTTCGGCCGCTTCGCCAGCCAAACCACGCCAGCGAATATCAGAATGAGGATCGTCGCCATCGCGTAGAAATCATTGGTGGCGAGCATCACCGCCTGTGCATCGACCATCTTCGAGAACAGGGCGAGACCAGAGTCGGCCGAAAGTCCCGATGGCGGCGTTAGCGTTGTCGCCGGATCGATGATGGAAACGAGATTGGCCCGGTTCTCCTTTATGGCATCCTCCCAGTATGTCGATGTGAGCGAGGCACCGACCGCCATTGCCATGATGCGAATGAAATTCTGCAGCCCGGAGCCGTTCGCCACCTTCTCCGGTGGAAGATCAGAGACGGCGAGCGATGTCAGTGTCACGAGGCAAGCCGGCACGCCTGCCCCCAGGACGAGCATTGCCATCGCGACGGACATATAGTCGGCTTGCGCGTTGAAATGTGCCCGCATGTAAAAGGAGATCGCCAGGACGACCATGCCATAGCTGACAATCAGCCGCGGGTCGATCTTCGCCATGAGGCGGCCGACAATCGGAGCTGTAATAACCGCAAGAATGCCCATCGGCGCTGTCGCGAAGCCTGCCCATGTCGCGGTGTATCCCATCATCTGCTGAAGCCACAGCGGCGTCAGAACGATGTTGCCGAAGAACAGCCCGAACATCAGGCCCAGCGACACCGTCGACACAAGCCAGTTGCGCGACCTGAACACTGAAAGGTCCAGCACCGGATCTTCGTCCGTCAACTCCCAGATGATAAGTGCGGCCAGCGCAACGAACGCCACGATGGCCGATCCGACGATGAACGGTGACGAAAACCAGTCCAGTTCACGCCCCTTGTCGATCATCACCTGGAAAGCGCTGACAAAGACGACGAGGAGAAGCAGGCCGACGATATCGATGCGCCTGTGTTCGATCGGCGTCTCCCGGTTCCGCATCAACCACCATGCGACGCTCCCGACCGCCGCGCCGAACGGCACGTTGATGTAGAAGATCCAGCCCCACATGTAGTTGTCCGAGATGTATCCTCCGAGGATCGGCCCGAATATGGGCGCCACCACGGTCGTCAAACCCCATATCGCCAGACCGACATTCGCCTTTTCTCTCGGGAAGATCGACATCAACAATGTCGAGGACAGAGGAATCAGCGGTCCGCCGACGAACCCCTGCAGAATCCGAAACAGCACAAGCAGACCAAGGTTTCCCGACAGGCCGCACAGGATCGAGGTAATCACGAAGGCAACGACGCAGATCGAGAACAGGCGCACCTGCCCGAACCGTTGCGACAGCCATCCTGTCAACGGCACCGTAATCGCCTCGGCGACGGCATAGGCCGTGATGATCCAGGTCCCCTCCGTCGTCGACACGCCGAGGTCGCCAGATATCGTCGGCATCGCGACGTTCGCAATCGTGGTGTCGAGCACCACCATGAAGTTGCCGAACGACAGTGCGGCGGCCGCCAGCACGAGTTTCGCCCCGCTCAGTGGCGGATGACCGGCGTCGTGATGTGCTGCCCGTTCCGACATATCAAGGCTTGTCCGACAGATCGATTGTGGCGTGCATCGAGAGGCCCACCCGCAACGGGTGCTCGTTTAGTTCTTTCGGATCAAGCCGCACCCGCACGGGAAGGCGCTGAACAACCTTGATCCAGTTGCCAGTCGCGTTCTGTGCCGGGATCGCGGCAAATGCGGACCCCGAGCCGCCGGCGAAACCAGCAACGCGACCGTGATAAACGACGTCCGATCCATAGAGGTCGGACGTCAGCAGCACCGGCTGTCCGGGCTTGACGCGGCGGAGCTGCACTTCCTTGAAGTTGGCGTCGACGTACATGTCCTGCAGTGGCACCACGACCATGATTGGAGTGCCCGCCTGAACACGCTGGCCGACAGCAACCCGGCGCTGATCGACAATGCCATCGACAGGCGCACGGATCACAGCACGCGCGAGATCCACGTTGGCCTGATCCAGCTTTGTCCGGGCAGCTATCACTTCAGGATTTGTCTCGACAGTGGTGTTGTCGAACAGCACCTGATTGGCGCGACGTGCGCCGGCCGCTGCGTGCCGGGCAGCCTCCGAGGCCTTGATGCGAGCCTCTGTCTGCGACACTGCTGCCTGCGCTTGCAGGACCGCGGTTTCGTTGTCGTCGAGCCGTTGAGCAGTGGCCCATCCGCCAGCCGCGAGCTTTTTTGACCGGCCCTGATCGGTGAGTGCCTTGGCAAGATCGGCCTGAGCGCGCGCGTGATCCGCATGAGCCGTCGCCTCGTCCGCAGCGCGCGCATTTTCCTGACCGGCGAAATTCTCGTCGTTCGCAATAATCTGCCGGACTTTGCGCCGTGCCTGGCCGAGAGCCGCCTCAGCCTGCGCGGCTGCAAGCCGCAAATCTGTGTCATCGAGTTCGACCAGAGTATCGCCAGCTCGAACATGCTGGCTGTTGACCACCAGAACATGCTTGACTGGTGCACCGATGAGCGGCGTCACCTGGGACACTTCGACGTTCGTGTAGGCATTCTCAGTGGCTTCGGTGTCGGCAGCAATAAATGTCGCCCAGCCCCACCACAGTGCTCCGGCCAGCGCCAATCCACCTGCGAACATGAGGAACAGCCGCTTGCGCCGTTGCCCCTTCTGCGGCGCCTGATCAACAGGGACCTCTTCCTCTCTCGAGGTTGCCGTGCCTCCCACCGATCCACTCTGGTTCACGCGAGGCGCTTTTGAGATGTGATCCGAAGAGAGCTTTGGGGGATCCCGCTCACGGTCGGGATTTGCGCCATAGCCCGACGATGCTGCCTGCTTCGCGACTTCCATGTTCACCATCCAAAATGGTAATGATCCGTACCACTGCTTGACAGGTAAGGTAACGTACCGTACCAGTCAAGCGAAATGTTGAAGGAATTCGCTATGTCCAACCCCGCACGCTCGAGACGGCCGTCGCGAGAATACCGACGTACCGCCCTTCTGGAGGCGGCCGCTCAGGTCTTCTTTGAACAAGGCTATGCGGCGACCAGCATCGACTCGATCATCGAGCGCGTGGGAGGCTCGAAACGAAATATCTACAGCGAGTTCGGAAGTAAGGAAGGCGTGTTCACCGCTCTGGTTTCCGAAAGCGCGGATACCGCCCTTGTAGCGCTCTCCGTCGAGCAGTTTGCCGGACGGAACCTCAGTGAGATCCTGCTCGAATTCGGGCGTCGGCTGCTCGAGATTTATATGTCGCCTGCCGTTATCGGCATCTATCGCTCGATCATGACGGAAGCGCTGCGCTTTCCCGAACTTGCGAAGGCCTTCTACGACAAGGGACCAGGCCGCGCCGCAGACCGCCTCGCCGAAGTGCTGGAAGAAGCGAAGGCCCGCGGTGAAATCCAACTCCACGACTGCCATTCAGCGGCCGACCACTTCGTCGGCATGCTGCGCGACAACCTCCATCTGCAGGTCATCCTGGGATTGCGGCCGCCGCCCTCGCCTGCCGAAGCAGAAGCCGCCGTCACCTCTGCGATCAGTATCTTCCTGCACGGCATCTATGGCGCGGATCGCGGCCATGCCCTGAAGGGAAGCACGCCATGACAGGCCGACCAGCTCTCTGCCATTTCCTTTTCTGTATTGTCCTATCGATCGGTCGATTGATTCCATCTGATCCCAACCTATTGGACACGATGGCCTCGAAAGAGTTCGCCACACTTATCACCTAGAGGATTTGTGAAGCGCGCCCGGCAAATCCATCGCGAAGTGAATAAAGTTTGGCAGGTTCAATGAACCCTCGAAGTTTATGTTGACCGATTTCGATTGTGGTTTCGGGGTCGAGTAGCGTTGCAAATCGCTCGGACATCAGAAGCGGATGACCGCTCGTACTGCATACGGTCTGTATCCGACTAACCAAATTGACGTCAGATCCTATTACTGTGAAATCGAGCCGTTGGCCCGAACCAATGTTGCCGTAGCCGACCTCTCCATAGTGTAAAGCGATACCAGTATGGAGAGCCGCGCAACGGGCCACCGATCTCGCCCCGGTGTTGTCGCAGCTCCGCTCCGAGGGCATCACGTCAGCCAGCGCGATGGCACGGGCACTCACCGAGCGCGGCATCCCCACCGCTCGCGGCGGCACCAAGTGGACTGCTCTGCAGGTGCAGCGTGTCACGGCACGGGCGGAGGCGTGATCCAGCCCGCTCGCCTAAGATGGCCTGTCCCTCCAGATCAGTGTTTTTACAGCAGATCGCCAATAGCCACGACACCGACACCGTGCGCATTGCCTTCATGGCTTGGGGAGGCGCTTCGCTCCATCAACCAACTTCGCGAGAAGGCTAATGAATACCGTCACGCAGATCGTTGAACGCAAGGACTGGGCTCTTAACGCTGAAGACGTATTCCATGAGCTTGATCCCGTCGCGATCTTCTACCCCGCTCCGCAGTCGAACGAACGCATTCAGAGCCTTCACAGCATCTTCAATGGCATTGGCGTAGTGCTTGTTCGCATACAGCTCGCTAGCAGCGCGGGCGATCTCCGGGTGAAGATCAAGTCCCTCGTACGCCCTCATGATCCGCGAGGACGCATCGTCATCGGCATCCGCCGCCCATTCACTCAATCTCTTGATGGCGTCCGCGACAATGTTCTTCGCTCGGTCAATCCCGCTCTTGAACCTCTCCGCACAGATGTGCTCCTCATCGCGCAAGGTCGTGAACCAGCGAGTAACAATCTGGAAGTCGAAGGCGTCGGCTGTCCCCTGTCCGAACACCTCATCAATTGTTGCGTTGATCGAAGCGGTGAGCCTCGCCGCTTCACCGTACCAGTCCATCCCGCGTCTCAGGTCGAACTCTTCGAGCCGACGTGAACGACGTTCGAGCTTCTTGACTGCTGCCGGGATGTCCTTGAGGTGTAGCCTAGCGCGAGGGCGGCTGGTCATCGTTCACTCGGGTCTGCTTCGAGGAAGGGAATGTCCGTGGACTACTATCACCTATCAGGTGTCACACTTGAACCGGGATCAGTCATCAAGGCTGGGAACTGGGGCCGCGTCTTCCGACAGGCTCAGTGGACGCACAACCTCGCTATCAAGGAGATGGCGCTGGAAGAAGCCCGTCTCCATCGCTTCCCTCATCGACCGTCAAGGCTGCATAGCGCTTTCGTCTTCATCGACCTCATGGAGGCCCGCAACTTCCGACAAGGCACCGCCGGCTTCCAGCATCACGTCTTATACCGGGTGTCGCTGGTTGATCCGACAGCTCCTTGGCATGTCACCGACACTCGGCTCTCGGCCCCTGTTGGCGCTCTACGCAGCGACTGGGCAGACATTTATTGGATGGACTTCAACCCAGCGACGATAGCGGTGCCCGGCATCCCTGATTGGATCGCCGCCACCAACCCAAACATTCAGCAACGCGAAATGATCACACTGTCCGACCTTCGTATTGAGGAGGTGCTGGCGTAATCAAGGACGGACTGGGGGACACATTGGGGTGCATCGTGGGGGACATCTCGACTTCGAGGTCCGTTAAGTCATTGACGATGCAGGGATGTTTAGAGCGACAGCGTAGTGGCGGAGAGGGGGGGACATTCCGTCAATATAGAAAAAGCGCGGGAACCCTCGCCAATTTCGGCAGGCAGCCAAGATTGCGTACCTTAGCGGGTACAATTTTGGCTCAAGACGGTCAAGGCGAAGCATCGCCGGTGATCAGCCGTCTCCTTCAACTCAGACAGGAGACGATCGCTATGCTCGCACTCATCACCAGCCTGTTGGCCGCGTTCTTGCGGACTTTCCGGATACGCCCGGTTGTCCGTCCCTCGGCCAATATTCCCGATAAACGCCCCTCCACGACCCGAAATCGCCGTGCCGAGCGCAAAACGCAGGCGCGCGCCCCTCGCCCCGTTCGTGTGAAGCTGTCGCGCATAACCAGCCCAACGCTGGCATTGCGCTTGTTGGCCGACACGCAAGGTGAGGTTTCTGGCCGTCCAAAGGAGGCAGACCAGCGCGATCTTGAGACGGCATGGATGCAGCTCGGTGACCCGACCGCCCAATATGTGCAGGCGTTGATCGCGCTTGGATCGAGTGTCCCGCGGTTCATTGGGAGCCAGGATGAGGAAGACCAGATGGCGGCATTGTTGGCCAAAGCGCGGACCGCCAAACAGACGTTCATCCAAGCCATCTGGAAGGGGGCGGCGATCAAAATTTCGGCCGAGGCGGAGACTGCATTGGCGCGACGGATCGAGCGGTTGTCTGGTGGACAGATTCCCGCCCCAGTTCTGACCGACGGCCCCGTTGCCGAGCACGAGTGCCATGTGATCGATTCCTACAATCGTCCGGTCATCTGCCGAGCAATCGCCCACGGGCCAAAACGCCCTCTGGAGATACTCGACGCGCCCGGCGGCACTCTGCATCGGGAAACGATCGCTCTCTCCTGTTGGGCAGTGAAGGACGGTTGGCTGCCCGTTGGCGGTTTCAGGCCGCCGGCAGGACGCCGCGCAGACGGAGACGGACTGCCCAACCACGATTTGAAGCCCAAGTCTTCCAGCCCGAAAGCTTGAGTAGAATCATGAAGCCAGAGGAAAGGCCAGCGGTGGCGGTGGTCCATAGGACCACCGCCAATCTGGGCAAGGGTCCCCCTGTGCAACCCGTTCCGGTCAGTAAAACTGCCGGGAGCAGCCGCAGAACCGAAGCGCTGCGCATCCGGCTTTCGTCGGTCGAGCGTGCAGCCGTCGATGCAACTGCTGAGGCCGCCGGCCTTGGCCCATGCTCGTTTGCCCGCATGGTGGTGGTGGCCGCAGTCGGCCAAAAACCTACGCCTCCTCCGCCCCGTCGTCGTGAGCCAACACCGCCCGCGCGTGAACTCGCCAAGGTCATCGCGGCGATCAATCACGTCGGCAACAATCTCAATCAGCTCGCACGGTCCGCGAACTCGGGATTTGACGTCGATCCGGCCATTATCCAGGAGGCTATTGTCGAATTACGAGCGCTGCGCGAAGCGATCGTGACAGCGTCCGATAGTGAGGCCGCCCCATGATCATCAATTGCAGCAAGCACGGCCGGACCCATCAGCAAACCGTGAATCTATCCGTTCATCTCTACAAGGCCGAGAACGACTTTGTTACGCTCGCCGAGGTCGGCAATACCGTCGCCGCAGACCTCACCAGCGCGCTGCACGACATGGAGCTGCTGCGCGATGGCGCCGTGCCCGGAGCAGCAGCTTTCCACCATTTCCCTATCTCTCCGGCGACCGATCGAACCGACTCCGAGATCATCGATGCTGCGCATGCGTTGCGGCGGGAATTCGATCCGGACGGATCGAGGATCTATTGCATCGTCATCCATGGCAAAGCTCGTGCAGGCGATGCGGAAGGCCGTATTCACGGTCATCTCATTCTTTCCAATTTTGACGCCACGGGACGGGCGGTCAAAGACGCCTACACGAAGCTCCGTACAGAACGGGTTGCGCGCGAGATCGAATTTGATTGGCTGCACGCGCAGAGCACCGTGGATATGAACGGCCCCGATCCGCCGCCGAACCGGTCCGTTGAACCATGCGGATTGGGGCGCCACCACGTCCCGGTCGTCCGCGCCCTCCGTAAATCGCGACCTGAAGTCGCGGCTTGGTTGGTCAGCCAGCATGGTGAAACAGCGGAAAAACCAAGATCGGCAATTTCGAGTGCATCGCGCGATCTGGCGAAGCGTCGCGGCATCGATCTGCCGGCCGCACGCGCGCAATTGCAATCGCTCTGGGCTGCGACGATGACGATCGGGCCATTCAAGGAAGCAATTCACAAGAACGGCTTTGAAATCGTTCCGGGTGCCAAAGCTGGTGTCTGGGTTGTTCGCGATCAGCACTCAGGTTTTGTTTACGGAGCAGTCGATCGTCTGCTGCGGCTCAAGCGCCCCGTCGTACGTCATATGATGGAGTCTCAGGATGACACACGAGAAAGATATTTCGAATCCGGACCTTGCACCTCTTACCGTGGGACACGGCCGCAAACTCTTCGAGCAGGGCAAAGCGATCACCGATCAACTCACACAGTTGATGCCGCTGATCCAGTTCTCCACCCCGGATCCAGCGGAGGCAAACAACGACCCGATCGATCAGATCGTCGCATTGCTCACGAGCATCGCGACCGCTCAGGAGTTACAAGCGCAACGGCAGGAACTCTTGGATCAAAAGCTCGATTTTCTAATCGCACGCTTCGCCGCCAACGAGCCTTACGCCAACTCCGTGGAATAGACATCGCTCACATCATCGCGGTTTCAGCGAAACACAATTTCTTCCTTTCGCGACAAAGCGAACGTATCGATGAAATCTCTTTTGGTACGAGCGTTTTGACGATCGACGGCAAGGACATCTGGGGAATTCCCGTGCCCTCACCGAGATAATGTACATACCCGCTCACATGCGCACCCTTCCTTGTCAGGGTCAGCCCCCTCAGGAAAAGGCTACCTCACGGTGCACTTGGTGCGGTTACCTCACTCCTCAATGTACTGCGTTCGCTTGCCGTCAGTTGTGTAGTGTCATCTGTCGTGAAGTTTCCATTGCCAAGCACCCGAACCATTCCGTTCGGCTCATAGTTCACATTGTTGCTCTGGCGTCCCTGGTTGCGGCGCCGGTCTTCATCGGACGGTTCGTTCTCGTTGCCGCCTCCACCATAGCCCAGCACTTCGACAATGATCACCGATGGCCGTTCATTGCCGCTGCCTTGGCCTGGCAAAGCCGCCTGCTGCGAAGCCGCCGTCGCGTTCGAGGTCGTGAGCGCTGCCGCAATACTCGGCGCCTGCACTGTCGGCACGCCGGTGACATTGCCCTGCGCCGTGATATTCGCCGCATTGATGATCTGCAGCGCGGCGAGATTGATGTTGCGGCCGGCGACGCCTGCTTCACCGATGTCGATGGTGCCCTGCGGCGCGATCAGGTCAATATCGCCGCTCGGGATGCCGGGGATGGCGCTGCGCGACGAGATGCCGGCGCCGGAGGTCGGGGCATTCGGCGACAGCGTGACGGTGCCGTAATTGTCCATCACGCGTTTTGCCGGTGTGTAGCCGATCGTGGTCTTGGCGCCGCGGCCGGCATTGATGTCGCCCTCATTCGACCAGGCGATGATGTCGTCGCCGAAGGTCGTCATGATGCGCGACAGGCCGAGCAGCAGCGAGCCCTGCGAATAGATCTGGATGTCGCCGCCGCCCTGGGTGGTGACGCCGGCATTGGCGCCCGGCACCACGCCCTCGACACCGACCACGACACGGCCACCCGGCGCGAGCATCTGGATGCCGCCGCCGAATAGCGTGCGCACCGAACCGTCGCGCGTGGTGCGCACCGGCGGATTGGCGTTGCTGTAGGACGCCGTGCTGAACAGCGTGATGTCGCCGCTGCGCTGGATCGTATTGCCGTTCGCATCCCTGTCCGGGAACAGGACGGCAATCACATCGCGCCCGCGCAGATAGTTGCGATAGCGCGGGCTGGCCGCGTCGTTATATTCGCGCCCGCCTGCAGTCAGTTCGGCGAAATAGACCTGGCGGAGGAAGATGCCACGTTGATCAGCATCGAGCGCGTAGAAATAGGCGCGCGCCTGGTTCGTCGTCCCAGTGAAGCCGAAGCGCTGCTGCAGCCAGTCGGCCAGTTCCTTCTCATAGGTTTTGGCTACCTTGCCGGGCTGATCGGCCAAAGGCGTCCCGGCGACCGCAAGATTGGCCGGGTCAAGATAGCGCACGGCGAGCGCGGTGTAGTCGGGCGCAACTGCGCCCATGCCCGCCTGCATCAGGATAGACGCGCCCGGCCGCGTATCACCCGTCACGACGGCGCCGAGGCTGACGATCTGGCCCTGATCGGCCAGATACACATTGCGGCCGGCGCCGACATCGAGCAAGCCCGGGCCTGCCACCTGCATGTTGGGATAGAGCACATCGCGCCCGGCCCACAGGATCGAGATATCGTCGATGTCGTTGTTCAGGGCGAGGCCCGAGACCTTCACGAGATCGCGCCCGGCCCGCATCCAGACCGGCTTGGCGGCGATGGTGATGGTCATCGGTGCGCTGCCGCTCGGCGTGAAGACCGTCTGCTCGCCACTGCGCAAGTCCACGATATCGCCGCCCACCGCATAGAAGCGGATCGGCAGCGGATCGCCAGCATGCAGATTGACGCTCGCCGATTTGAAGGCGGTCTCATCGGCGTAGCCCGTCGTGGTGGAGAAACGCGGCCGTGCGATGGAGCCGACCATGCCGGCGGCATCGCCGCCGCTGATATGGATGCTGCCGCCCGCACCGTAGATCGATTGCGCTGCCAACAGATCGAGGCCTCCGCGCAAGGTCGGATACAGCGTCGTGCTGCCGTCGATATAGATGCTGCCCGACATCGCGGAGAAGCCGAGATTCGGGAAGGCATAGGTGTAAGTCCCGTAGTTCTGAGGCCCGCTCAGCGTGAGACCGCCGGTGGTCGATTGCTTGAACGGCGTGAGGTTGCCGCCTGCCGAGAAGGCCGACAAGGCGGTTTTGTTGGTATACAGCGAGAAGATGCTGCGCCCACCCCCATCAAAACTCTGGCCACCGCTGGTATAGGGACTGGTGTTCATGCGGTTGGTGAGCGCGCCCGGATCGACCGCGTGTCCGATGACGAGGTCGCCGCGCGCCGCCACGGTCGCGATCGAGTCGCCGGACAGCATGGTGAAGCCGCCCGAGGACAGGCCGAGATTGGCGGTGAACAGTTCAGGCGCGCGCGGATCGCCGGAGCGGACGCTGCCATAGGCCAGATCGATGCGGCCGATGGAGCCAGCGCCGATATCGGTGAGGCCTCGCAGATTGGCGACGACGCCGTTGAGATCGTTGGACATCGACGTGACGCTCTGTGCGTTGTTACCGTCCATCGAGCTCTGATTCAGGCGCGGATGCAGCGGGTTCATCGCGCCTGCGATGTCGAGTACCAGATCGCCGCCGCCGGTCTTGACCACCGTGCCGTCGTCGAGCCGCCGCCCGGTGCTGCCGATGGCGATGTTGAGGCCTTGCGACCGCGGTGCGCTCTGCTCGCCACGGCTCTCGATGACACCAGCGTCGCCGCCGACACTGATCGCAACATTGCCGCCGCCGAGTGCGCCGATGCCGCTGAAGCCCGCCACGAGCAGAGGCCGGGTGGAGGTCGAGGAGTCGATGCTATAGGCCCCGAAATTGATCCACCACGCAGTCTTGAGCCCCTGCTCGGCGCCGCCCTGGGTCCACAGCCAGTTGCCGACATAGGACGACCCCGTGGCGCGCTGCATGGTAGTCCCGGAGCCGACGATGGTGCCGGTCATGTCGCCGCCGACCTTGATCGTGACATTGCCGCCGTGCTCGGGATACCAGGCCTGATACTGGCTGCCAGCGACCGCCGCATCATATTGCGCATAGTTGATGCCGAGCACATTGCCGTCCGTCAGGCCGCGCGGCAAGTTGTAGGGATTGTTGCCGTTACCATCGAGGATCGCGGCCGACTGGGTGCCTGAGGTGTAGATCCCATACAGCGTCTGCTGGTCGAATTTGCCGCCGGCGAACAGGTCGAGATCGCCCGTGCCTGTACGGATAACGCTGAAGACTTCTTTCTGCGTTCCGACCATAATGTGTCTATCCGACAGGACCAGATTGCCGGCGCCGTTGAGCGCCGCGGTAGAGCGCAGAGCTTGCTGGCTCGCGGCCGTGAGATCCGCCCCCGAGCCGAGCCGGATGTCCCAGGACTGCGATCCGGCGGCGAGCATCGGCGCCACGGCCCAGAGCTTGCCCGGTTCGGGTCGCGGTCCGGACGACGATATCGTAAAGGGGCTGATCGCTCCCGCGGGAAGCGTGACAAAGCCCACGACCGTGCCAGCGGGCACGAGCATGCCAGGATCCCAGAAATTATTGAAGTCGGGATCAGCGATCGCGCCGCCCTCCGGCACGATGTAGTCGATTTCGACGGTACGAATCTCTGAAGAGCCGCGAATGGCCGACGGCAACGGATCGCCCGGACGCACATTGGTCGAGACGATCCAGCCGTTGTCATCAGGCGTGACGGGCGGCGGCGCGAAGCCGTCATTGATCGAACCTTGAACGGCGAGATCGCCACCCGCGCGGATCACAAGCGCGCCCGGCTCACCCGAGCCGTAGATCCCGGTCTTCTGCGCGTGCGGATTGACGCTGTCATAGCGATAGCCCGACAGATCGATATCGTTCTTGACGGTGAGTTTGCCGTTTTCGGTTGCGGGCGCGATCTCCACGCCGGGACGCAGATGGAAGGCGTCGCTATAGCGGCTCAGACCATTGAGGCGTCCCAGCAGACCGCCATTCGCCAGCGCTGCCTGCATGAACGCCTTGCTGCGCTCGTGCACCTGTTTAAGCCCCACTGCCCCATCGGCGCCGATCGAATCGATCCCGCCATTATCCTGCGCGATGGTGCCGTTGGCATCCGTGGGCGAATAGGTCCAGAAGCCATTCACCACGATGCTGCGCGCGGCCCGAATTTCGTAATTGCCGCCAGCATCGATCGCGATGTCGCCGCCGGTCTCTGTCAGGCGCGGCGCATTGATGGTGAAGCTGCCGCGCGGTGCAGCGTCGGCCGCACGTAGATCGACGACCGCGCCCGACTGCAGCGTCACGCGACCGGCCTTGCTGGTGAGTTCGACAATGGCGCGGTTCGGCGAGTCGATGACATCGCCGTCGCTATCGACGCGCAGCACCGTGCCATGCGCATCGAGCGCCGAACCCGCACCAAGCGTCAGCCCATCACGCGCCGCGAGGCGAATGGTGCCGACCCGCTCGCCGCTGGCATCGATCCGGCCATTGACGGTGAGGCTGCCGCCATCCACCGAGATTGTGATGAGATTGGCGCGGACTTCGTCGCCCATGACGAGATCGCCCTGCTTGGTCTGGAACGAACGCTCGCCGAAGATCCCGCCTGCGGTGAGGCGCGCATTGAGCCCGCCGAAATCGGCGATGGTGCGGCCGCGAATGGTGACGCCGCCCGATAACCAGGGCAGCATGGCGCCGCCGCCGGCATTGGTGCTGCCGCTCGCGGTGCCGCGGATCGCGCCCGCAAGCGCGACATCGCCCTTGAGCGCTGTCACCGACAGCGCCCCAGCGGCGTTGTTTTCAGCAGAGATATCGATGATCGAGCCAGCCGACTGCGTCACATCGCCATCGGTGCTCTCGATGGCGACGGAGCCGCCCCAGCTATATTGGGGGACGTCGAACATCATGACCGCCCGGCCCGACATGTCGATGCGCGCGCCATTGGCGAGCAGGATATCATTCTTGGCATTCAGGCTCAGCCGCCCGCTCGGAAGCATCACCGCCGAAGCAATGCTGATCGTATCGCCCCTAAGATTCAGCGTGGCGCCAAGCGCGTCGGCCTTGCTGGCCGCGAGATCGACGCCAGCCGGCGTCAGCACATTCAGCGCACCGCCCGCGACGATCGACAGGGTCGAGCCGGCCGCACCGGTGAGCAACGGCGTGGTCAGGTTGAGGGTACCACCAGTGCCTAAATAGGTCTCGGGATCGTAATTCGCATCCGGACTCGGTCCTGATTGATAAACCGCCAGCCCGCCTTTGTTGTTGCCGGCAATGCGTTGCGACGCGGTCATGCTCACCGTGCCGAAGCCAAGCATCAGGCGTTCGAGTGTCGTCTGATTGTCCGGCCGCATCCGGTCGGCATAGCCGAGTTCGATCTCATCAGCGATGAAGCTCAAGGCTCCACTGCCGGTGCCTGGTCCGCCGGGAATGACCGCGCCGGGTGGAAGATTAGCGCCGGCCCCATACGGAACGGTCGCGTTGCCGTTCCAGATCCCGGACCAAACCAGTTTCCCGGTGGTCAGGCTCGCTCTGTCGCTGCTCGAACCATAGCCGTAGATGGCGGGACTGTTGAGCACGAGTTGCGCGAGGCTCGACCGGCCGGTGGCCGGATCGATGGTAGACAGATCCACCGAGCCGAAGACGTTGATCGAATTGCGCGCCGTCAGTGTCAGGCTTTCGAGCTTGGGGATGCCGGCGCCCTGATTGCCAGCGATGAGCCGATCGAAGATCTGCTGGTTGAAGGTCAAGCCCGCTGGCACAATGCCGACGGGGAGCACATTCAAGCTGTCGTCCGTTCCGATATTGATCGCCGACGCGCCGAGCTGCAGATGCCGCGTGCCGTAACTCACATTCGCGCCGAGCTTCACGGTCTGGTTCGACACCAGTGCGATCGACTGTTCCGAATAGAGCTGCACCGTGCCGGAACAGACCGAGCCGAGGCAGCCACCGATATCGACTCCGCCACTTGTCGAATTGACGGTCGACGGCAGAAACTGCAGCACGCCATTGGAGATCGCCAGTACGCTGGGCGTCAGATTGAGGTCGAAGATATATCCATCGGCGGAGTCGAAGCTCGATCGGCCGCCGCCGAGCGTCGTGATCGTGGCACCGGCCTCGACAAGGATGCTGCCGTTCGTATTCGAGGCGAGCATCACTTCACCCGCACGCAGCATGGCGCCGCTGCGGATGACGACCTTGTCAAGAGAAGAGCCGATCAGCAGCTGATAGCCGGGGAAGCCATCTGCCGATGTCTGGCCTGTCGCCGTGCTCGCCCCGAAATTGGCACCGATCAGCAGACGCGGTGCGCCGATAGCATTCAAGGCCTGGTCTGTGACGGAAATGAAGCTCGCGGTCCTTTCTGAGCCGGCGCCCAGAACCTCTATATTGGTCCCGCCGGCGTTGAAGTTTCCATCGCCGCCAATGCCGGCATAGCCGGCATTACCGCCTTGCGCGCCAGCAAACATGGCCGTTCCGTTGAAACGCAGCGGCGTTACCGCCGACATCGCTCCTGACGTGAATGCCAAAGTCAGCTTGCGTCCGTCCATCGGCAGCAATGGTCGCGGCCAGCCGAGCTGCGCCGAACGCGTGACCGCAAAATCGGAATAGCTCGTCTCGTTATACTGCGAATGGGTGCGGACAGTGTTGGCCGCCGAGACGACGACACTGTTCGGCAGCGACGCGCGGATGCCTGTGCCAGCAACGTCGAGATAGGCCTGGGTGAGATAGGAGCCCCCCGCCGTCTCGCGCGGTGCGATGGCGAGCGGATCGCCGGCAGTGCCAAGCTCGACACGGAACGCGCCGGGCATTAGCGCATAGGTCGAGGGCAGCAACGTATAGGTGCCCGCCGGCAGCCCGGGCACGCCGGCCGGCACCGTGATCTGCCTTCCGGCAGCCGGATTGCCGAAGCCGGTCTCCGGCGCGATCGGCGCATAGCCGCTGCTGTAGCCGGGAACGATCGCATATACGCTGTTGCCGAGGTCGCTGTAATTCAGCGCCGGATTCGCCGCGGCAAGCGCATATTTCAGTACGTCCACCGAGCCGCCGCGGCCGCTGATGAAGCCGGCGCCGGTGAGTTCCCCGCCGCCCTGCAGATCGATCACCGCGCCGCTCTGTACGTCGATGCTGGCGCCGGTGAGTGCCACGCCCGTGCCAGTGCCGACGATGCTCTGGAACGAAGCCTTCGCGCCGTCATAGATCCAAGTCAGGCCATCTGCCGTGCCGCCATAGGGCAGGTTCAAGCCGGCAAGGGACACCGAGGTGATGCTGCCGGGCAGAAGATTGACCTGCTTGGCTGCGATACCGATCGTGATCGAGCCGCCGGGCGCACGGATCACGCCGCCCTGATTGATCGTTTCGGCATCAAGGACGAGACGCCCAAAGGCTGACCAGGGCATATCCGGCGCCGCGCCATAACCATGAACCGATAGCGTGCGGCCCGCCTTGATACGCGCACTGACGCCAGTAGCAGGATAGACCTGCGCTGCCGTGATGGTCAGGTCGCCCGTCGCGGCGAGGAAGGTCCGCACGCCGCCATCGATCGGCTGTGCCGTCGGGAAGGTGTCGTCACCCGAACTCGGGCCGTCATTCAACAGAAAGCGCAGATCGCCGCGGCTCGTCAGGGCCACATCTGCAAATCCGCGCCGGTCGATCGTCAGCGATCCGGTATTACGCGTGATCGTCGCTCGCGCGCCGAAGCCGACCTGGTCACGAATCTCGATCATATCCGCCGTGACGGCGAAGCCACCCTGCGTCGCCTGCTGCGACAGGCCGGCGTGCATGTTCCTGACCGTGGGCAATACTTTGACATCGGCGCCTGTCACGATGTGACGGGTAGCGCCGGCAAGACGAACATACGGCGCGCCGAGATCGACGCGCGCGCTCAAAGCCGAGGTTTCTGCCAAAGCATAGGAATAGGCATAGAGACGCAGACTCTGCGCCATCTGCAGCGTGACATTGCCGTCGAAGCTGAGAAGGCCGGCGGAGAGCAGTGAGACATTGCCGAAGCCGCCGGCTTGAACCTGATCGACGCCCAGTCGCGCCGTGCCATAACGCAAGGCCGGATCGGCCGCGCCGGGCTGCGCGCCCGTTTGCAACGCGCTCGCACCATGCTGCCGCGCAATGACCAATTCGCGCGGGATGCGCACGCCGTCATCGACGATGCCGCCATTGCTGAGATCGTAAGCGGGCGTTTCGAGCGCCACGGCGAGGGCGCCGCCCGCCGCGCCATCCCCGCCCGCGAATGCGCGCATCACACCGTCGAGATAGAGGCCATTGTTCGATTTGAGGATGATGCTACCGCCGTTGCTGGCGATCGGCAGAGATGTCGCCCCTCCCCGCGTCCAAGCGGCATTCTCTGGTAGGTCGATGACCGCGCGCGTGCCCGATGCATCGAGCACCGCTCCGGGCCGGATGACAACGAACAGATCAGGCGCCGCAGCCTCGCCGGACACCTCCCAGTCGAGCCCGCCGCCGATGGCGATGGTGCCGCCGGCCTGCACGAAGCCATAGGTCCGGCCGAGCCGATCCCGCGCCGTGATTGCGCGGCCGGCCACGTCGAGCACCGCATGGTCGCCGATCCAGATCGAGCGACTATGCGAGATGCCGTCGGGATTATACTGCGCGGCATCGATCATGATCTGGCCACCCCACGCATTGAGCGTGCCGTCGATCGTGATCTGACGCGCCTCGATCAGGTTGCGTGTCGAAGACTGCTGGATATTGCCGACGATGCGGATCTTGCGGCCGGGATCGACGCTCACGATCGAGCCCGTGCCGATATTTATTTCAGCATCCGACCGCAGCGTCAGGTCGCCGCCTGCGCGCTGGATGAGTGTGCGCGAGCCGGGATTTTCGGGGTAAATGGGCGGCGTCCAGAGATCGAATGCGACATTCGAGGCCGCCTGTGTCGGCAGCGACAAGGCGCCCTCACGGAGCACGAGCACCGGAGTCTGGATATCGATCCTGGCTCCGTCTGCGACGACAAGTCCCTGCCGCCCAGTGATGCTGTAGCTCGCAAAGCCCGCGTGAAAACGCTCCGCATCGAGATTAAGCAAGGGCCTGACCGTAATGTCGCGCGGCGCCACCGCACCGACGGTGATGATCGTTCCGGCCGCGAATGTGACATCATTCGGCGCGGGCATGCCAGCAGCGATGATCGCGTCTCGCGGTGTGATCGGAATGCCGATGGGGAACACATTCCCTGGAATGGTGTAGTTGATGGGGAAATTGGGCGCGCCGCTTGCTATGCGGATTATTTTTGATCCAGCCGGGATTGTGCGATCCACGTTAAAGTTGGCAGTCACATTCTGCTGGATACCATCAGGATTGTAATACTGGATGATGTATGTTCGGCCCGAAGCGGTCGTTCGCGGCAGAGTCCAGTCAGCGGCGAGTGTGATCAGATTGTCTGCGGCAAACAGCGGTGTGCTGCCGACCGCCTCGCCGGGAAGCGCGATAGTTTTGGAATAGCGATAATCGGCCGGCAGCGTTTCGCCCGCGCGCACCACGAAGGCCTCGATTGCCGTCAGTTCGACCGGCGCCTTCTCGCCCGTCGCCAGCCTGCCGTTATTACGCAGGATGTTGCCGCCCAGCACCACCGCTGGCCCCGACTCGATGGTCAAGGTGCCGCCTCCATTCACGCCGTAAGCACTGATGTCGCCGTTCAGGATCAACTCGCCGAACTGAGCCGCCGCCGCGCTGTCGCTGCCATTGACAAAGGCGTCGGCGATCAGCCGCACGTCGCCGCCCTTGCCGCCCGTGATCTTGCCCGTCGCGCCAACAAACGCGCCCGACGACACGTCAATCAGGCTGCCCTTGGCCACAGTGACATCGCCCGTCGATTCCAGGCTCACCATGCCGCCATCGATGGTGGCGGCCTTGTCGCTGTCCTGCAGGTTCTGCTGGGCATTCAACCAAAAGCCGCCGACATTCAGTGTGACGCCTTCGCGCAGCGTTACACTGGATTTGCCATCGATCATCAGACCGCGTGCCAACTGGTTCGGCGTCGCCGTCTGGAACACATTGGTCACCGCGATGCGCCCGCCATGAGAGGTGATCCCGGCAGCCAGATCGACGACCGGTGCGATCACGTCGAACGATCCGCCATCGGCAAGGGTCACATTGCGATCGACCGTCACCTTGCCCGCTGTCGCCAGATCGACGCCGCCGAGCTTCAGCGCATTCAGACGGCCGGCATCCAGCCACAGCGTGTTGCTTCGCGCGCCCGGCAGCGCGGCGGTCAGATCGACGCCCGCGGTGATATCAGAGATGTCGCCGATCTTCACATCCGTGTCGAACACGCCGACGCGGCCGTAGTAATTGTAGTCACCCGAGGCAAGCACGCCCCCCTTGGCCACGATCGTCTGCGTCGCCTTATAGCCGTCGGTGATGCCGCTCGGGCGCTTGCTGGATTGCCGCGCGCCCTGGATCGTATCAGCGATGATGTCCGCTTCCATGATCGCGGTGGGCGTCGCCAGATTGAGGCGACCGGCATCGCGGCCGACCGTATAGCCGTCCTCCCAACGCAGCGAGGTGCGGCCCCGATCGAAGACCGAGGTCCAGATCTCGACGAGGCGCTTGTCTTCCTGTCCCTGGATATTGTGCGTGCGACGGAAACCGCCGGCGAAATTCGCGTAGTCGAGATCGCCCGGCGCGTCGTCGATGCTGTAGCGGCGACCGTCGGCGCCAATCAGATTGGTGGAGCGGATATAGCCGCCCGCAAAATCCAGCGAGCCGCCGGTCAGATCGAAGACCGATCCCTTCTGCGCGATCACTTCCTTGGCCGCCAGCGTGATGGTGCCGCCGACCGCGGCCCATTCGCCAATGCCATGGGCCGTGTTGGCGAGATAGCCACCAACTTCCAGCAGGCCACCCTTCGTGTAGTAGCGATCTGCGTCATAGCCGCCGGTGCCTTTCGGTACCAATGTCAGAGTGCGGATATCGACCCAGACATTTTCGTTTTTCAGCAGATCCGCGTCGCGGTTCTGCGGACTGTCGCGCAGTTCGTTGCCCTGGATATTGACCTGCATATTGTTGGCGCTCATCGCCAGCGCCACATTGCGCACGCCGGAGACGTCGAGCGTGGCGCCCGTCTCGGTGACGATGCGGCCATTCTTGGCAGAGACCGCAATCTGGCCGCCCTGCGCCGCCGTATAGGAACCGCCCTTGAAGGTGACGCTGCCGCCGGTGACGATCTCGACGCGCGACTGGTCCTGACGGTCGGCAAGCCGCGACAGATTATCGAATAGGCCGGGCGCGATCAGATCGCGCGCCGCATTGGCCGTGTTGGACGCGGCGATCAGGCCATCGCGCTGGCTGTCGAGCGCGGTCTCGGTGCTGTCGAGTTCCGGCAGGATCGCGGTGAGCGCGCCGTTGCCGAGAGTGACGCTGCCATTGCTGTCGGAGGCCGAGTTCAGAAGATGAATCGTACCGCGAGTGTTGACCGTGGTGGTCGCAAGCAGCACGCCGTCCTGCGTCAATGTGCGGCCGGATAACGTGATATCGCCCTGCTGCGCAAGGATGAGGCCGCGATTGCTGACCGTGCCGCCGCCCGGTGTCCAGCTTCCGTCGGTCCCCTGCTTGCCGGTGACGACCTCGATGCCGCGCGTGGTGGAGACCGAATTGACGTCGGTGGAGAATCCGCGGCGCAACACAAAGTCGTCGCCGGCGGCGAGGATCGTCTGCCCCTTCGGCGTGGAGATCGCACCGCTATTGCTCACCTCGGAGCCGATCATCAGCACATAGCCGCCGCCGGCCGTGACCGACGACGGTGCGCGCGTGCCGATCAGCGCGCCAGATTCGACCACCACCTTGCCGCCTGCCGCCTTGAAGCTCGGCGTGTAGGTCGAGCCGTTCAGCTCGCTGAAAATTCCGTTCTTGGAGAACTGCTCCGGCGAGATGTCGGCGGTGGAAGCGATCAGCGAGCCGGCATTGACCTGACTGTTGCCGCCAAAGATGATGCCGTTCGGGTTGATCACGTAGACATGGCCATCGGCCTTGATCTGGCCGAGGATCTGGCTCGGACCGGCATCGCGGTCCACGCGATTGAGCGCCACCCAGTTGCTGTTGCCCTGCTGGTCGAAGGTCAACGTTGTGCGCGCGCCGACATTGAATGACTTCCATTCGAGAATGGCCTGCTGCGTGAGCTGACGTACATTGACCTGCGTTTCGCCATTGCCATCGACGCTTTGCGTCGGCCCGCTCGCGCTGCTCCCCCATCCGTTCGGCGCGTTCGCGCCTGCCTGCAGGCCACCGCGGCCGAGACCGTTCGGCACCACGACCGGCGGCGTCGCCGAAGCCTGCGCTGCCGCCGCAGCCGCGCGCGCGGCGGCCTGTACCGCCTGCATATCCTGCACGGCACGGGCCGCGCGTGCCAAGGACCGCTGCGTCTGCGCCGCTGCAGCAGCCGCCTGTTGGGCAGCCTGAGCCGCCGCGTCGGACGCAATGTTCGGTGCAGAGACGCCACCCGCACTTCCGCCATTGAGCGCACGGCCGTAAACTTCGTTCGCTCCGAACATGAAGCTTAGCAGGCTGACGCTCGTCAGCAACACACCCCGCGACAGCGGCTTGCCAACGGAGCCAGGAGAAACCATCCGTCCACGGCGAGATGGTTGTGACGTGTGGCTACGGCGGCTGTTGCTGGCGGGCATCGTGCAGTTCCTTATCGGCAAGCCATAGGGCGCCCAAGGCTGCAGCGATGGGGCTGCACCTCGGGGTCAAATCGGTCTTGCCGTTAAGACGGAATCCGCAACGACGATGACTACGTTTTCAGAAAAGTTTTTTAGGAATTTTCTGTCGCGCCCACAAAGATCAGCTCAGCAGGACGATGCCACCCGGCAAATGCTGGACCTTGGCCCCGAAGGCTCGCTCGACACCGAGCAGCGCCTCATTCAACTGATCGATGCGAAACCGGCCACTGAGCTGCTTTTTAGCCAGCGCCGCATTCATCACGACGATGCGGCCAGGGCGATAGCGGTTGATTTCATCGACCGCTTCGTTCAAAGGCGTGCCCCGGAATTCGACCACGCCGCGCTGCCATTCCGACGCGGCCCGCGGATCGACTGCGGCGATCTGCCCCAGACCGGTGCGATCATAGCGCATCCGCTGACCGGCGCGCAGAAGAGTCTCGCCACGCCCCTGATTGATCTTCACCTCGCCCTCAAAGCATGTGACGCTCACGGGAGCGCCCTCGCCACCCGCAAGCAGGCGCATGTCGAAGCGCCCCAGTTGCGTGAAGGCACGGCCGTCGCCCGCCAGCACGACGAGCGGCCGCGCTGTGCGCGTCGCAGTGGCGAATGACGCTTCGCCCGCGACCAATTCGATGCGGTCTTCGGCGCCGTCTGTCGGGCGTATGGCAAGGCTCGTTTGCGTATTCAGGCTGATCGCAACATTGTCGGCGAAGGTAACCTGCCGCTGCTCTCCCGTCCCGGTGCGAAAATCAGCGGCGAGTTCGGAGAACGAAGGCCACAGCCCCAGCGGCGGCCTGACCACGCCGTAAACGGCAGCAGCGGCGATGGCTACGCCGCCGCCTGCCAGCACCGCGCGGCGACTCGCCATCTTGCGGCGCCGCCGCCGCAAATCATCTAGCCTGCTGGCATAATCAGCCTGTTGCCCGACGACGGCCTGTGCAGCATCGCCGGTCGTCTGCCAAAGTTGGCGCGCTTGCGCGAATGCCGCTTCATGGGCAATGTCCAGCGCCAGCCAGCTTTTCAGCGCGGCTGCGTCGTCGGCCGTCATGTCTCCCGAGGTCAGCCGTTCCATCCAGTCGATCGCCTCCCGATCAACCGTTGTCAGGCCCTTGTCTGCCTTGCTCATCTCGTTAAGTCGTCCTACCGATGCCCAGATGGCTCGGCTACAATTCCGAAAGCTCTCATTCTAAGACGTTTCCCGGCGTGTCAAACGCCACGTTCATTCGCGAATTTCTTTCAAGCGGGCCAGGCAATGCTCCATGGCGAGCCGCAACTCCTTCGCGACCAATTGCCGGGACACCCCGAGCCGGTCCGCGATCTCCTGGCGAGGGATGCTGCCGAGCCGCGCGGCCAAGAAAATTTCGCGGCGGCGCTCGGGAAGCTCCTGCAGGATCGCCTCGAACGCCGCGAGGTCGGCCCGCGCCATCAAAACCTGCTCGGCCGTCGGGGACGGGTCGGGCAATTGGAGCAGACTGTCGATTTCCGTCGGCGACAGACGCTGCCGCCGCTCGCTGCGATTGCGGTCCTCGGCCGCGTTGAGAACGATCCGGAACAGGTAGCTTTGTGGACTTTGAACGACGCCGACGGATTCGATCCGGGCGAGCCGCAGCCATGTATCCTGCATGGCATCGCCGGCGAGATCGGCCGAGCCAAGGCGCTGGGTCAGTCGCGCCTTGAGCACATCATAGCGATCAACGAACAGCCGGCGCAGCGATGCAAGCGTATGTTCCGTCATGACCCGTCACACCCGCCGACGACAGAAGGCCCTTTGGGCACGATCGCAATCAGCACCGGCTGCAGAAAACCGGCTGGTGGCGGTTCGCCGATGCGAACATTGCGCAGCGCCGCGTCGATCCGCAGGTCCACCTCCGAGATCCCGGTTGATCCCACCCGATGTGACCTGCGGACGGCGCCGTCCGATCCGATCCACAGCACGGTGGTGAAGCGATATTGTCCCGGACGCACGTCCTGAGACCGGCACAAGGCATCCGTAATCCCTCTCTGAATCAAGCCATAATAACGTCGATGTTCCGGCGAGCGGACCAGCAGCTTGCGCCCGTGATCGCCGACCGGGAGAGGCAAGATGACAAAGGTCGTCGTCGCGACGAATTCGGCAGTCAGACCGGTACCGATCAACAAATTTCTGAGTGCCTCATCCGGCAGGAGGCGCCCGTGAACGGCGCCGGAATGCCGCCCGGCTGCAAGGCTCGTATCATACACGGCGTCGTGTCCTGTTACCGCGACATAACGACCGAGGGCGGACTCCAACGATTGGGATGGGATGTCGAATTCGAGGATTTGCGCCGCGTCGGCCCGTGCCGGATCGCTCATTGGGGTAACGTCAGCAATCAAGGTCCACGCACACAACAATGGCCTTAGTCGGTATAGCCACGATCGCTTTAGCGGCCTTCCTGCAACGAAAGTCATTCCGCCCAAATTCAGATCGACAGTGGCTACTCGAAACATTGAGCCATTCCGCACAGGCCAAAGCGGACATGCCTGCCTTCGCCCACCCAAGCCTGGCGCACCTGACGAATCCGGCCAACTTTGATGTCTCTAGTCAGCGAACATTACGGTTTGACGACAGGCTATATCGATTCGGACCCGCACAGACTAGGGATCATAGCCTGTGGGTGCACCACGAGCATCAGGCGCGACGAACTAGATCTCCTCTGATTGGTCCCATTTCTCTTCGAAACGCCTCGGCCAGAGAGGCGTGTTAGCGATCATCTTAGCTTGAGCGGCGGTTCACTCCGAAAGAGCACTTCTTTCATCATCTGCCAATTGCGCCTTTTGCTGTTCCGTAAGCGGGCCAAGCCCGATGACTTGCAGCCGACTGTTCGAATTATAGGGCTGCTGCTCAGTTCGAGTACGTCGCGTCTGTAGTTCCTCATCGGTCGACTCACCGTTTCCTCCGCCATAGCCCAGCACCTCGACAATGATCACTGACGGCTGCGCGTTGCTGCTGGTCTGAGGTGTTGCAGTCTGCTGCGTGGCCGCCGTTGCATTCGACGTAGAGAGCGCCGCGGCGATGCTCGGCGCCTGCACGGTTGGCACACCGGTCGTGTTGCCCTGCGCCGTAATATTCGCCGCATTGATGATCTGCAGCGCGGCGACATTGATGTTGCGACCGCTGACGCCGGCTTCGCCGATATCGATGGTGCCGATCGGAGCGATCAGATCGACATCGCCGCTCGGGATGCCCGGGATCGAACTGCGGGCCGAAATGCCGGCACCGGAGGTCGGGGCGCTCGGAGACAGCGTCACGGTGCCGTAATTGTCCTGCACGCGCTTCGCCGGCGTGTAGCCAATCGTTGTCTTGGCACCACGGCCAGCATTGATGTCGCCTTCATTCGACCACGCAATAATATCATCGCCGAACACGGTCATGATGCGCGACAGGCCGAGCAGCAGCGATCCCTTCGAGAACATCTGGATATCGCCGCCGCCCTGGGTGATGACGCCGGCTTCCGCACCCGGCACTACGCCCTCGACGCCGACGACGACACGGCCGCCCGGCGCCAGCATCTGGATGTCGCCGCCGAACAGTGTCCGCACCGAGCCATCCTTGACGTCATCACCACTGCGCGTGCTGAACATCGTAATGTCGCCGCTACGCTGGATCACATTGCCATTGGCATCCTTGTCCGGAAACAGCGCGGCGATCGCCTCGCGGCCGCGGATATAGTTGCGGTAACGCGGGCTCTGGGTGTCGTTATATTCCCGGCCGGCCGCCGTCAGTTCGGCGAAATAGACTTGGCGCAGGAAGACGCCACGCTGATCGTTGTCCAGTCCGTCGAAATAAGCCCTCGCCTCCTCCGCGGTACCGGTGAAGCCGAGGCGCTGCTTCAGCCAGTAGGCCAGTTCTTTCTCATAGGTCTTTGCCACCTTGCCGGGCTGATCGGCCAGCAGCGTGCCCGTGACCGCCAGATTGGCAGGGTCGAGATAGCGCGACGCCAGCGCGGCGTAATCCGGGCTGGTGCCGACACCGGCCTGCATCAGGATGCTTGCACCGCTGCGGGTGTCGCCCGGCACCAACGCGCCAATGCTCGTGATCTGGCCGCGATCGGCCTGATAAATGTTGCGGCTTGCGGCGATGTCCAGCAGGCCGGGGCCTCCGACCTGAGCATTGGCGTAGAGAATGTCGCGGCCCGCGGACAGCAGCGAAACATCGTCGATGTCGTTGTTAAGCGCCACCACGGTCACATTGACGAGGTCACGGCCGGCGCGCGCCCACACTGGTTTGGCTGCAATGGTCTCCGAATAATTTTGATCCGCGATGATGAAACGATAGCCACTTGCCACGTCGAGAAGATCGCCGCCGACCGCATAGAGGCGGATCGGATCGGGATCACCGGCATGCAGATTTGTTTCGGGATTGATCTGCGGCGCGTCCGCCATGCGCGGATGCAGGATCGAGCCGTAGCGGGCCTCGGCATCGCCGCCGCCCATATTAAGACCGCCGCCGGCGCCATAGATCGACCGCGCGGCGAGCAGATCGAGACGTCCGCGCGATGCTGGATAGAGCGTCACGCTGCCATCGAGATAGACGCTGCCGGAAAGCGATGCCAATCCAAGGCTGGCTGGTGCGCTGCCGTTGACCGGATCGTAGTTGTTCCTATTCGATCCAGTGGCGGCCGATCCCTTGAACGGTGTCAGATTTCCGCCTGCAGAGATGGCATCCAGAGCCGTCGCTGCGCGATAGAGCGAGAAACGCCCGTTACCCGATGCGCTGACATTCAGCTGATCCAGCGGCCCCGGATCGGCGGTCATACCAATGACAAGGTCACCGCGCGTCGCCAGATTGACGGTCGTATCGCCGGGCAGGATGGTGAAGCCCCCGGACGAAAGGCCCTTGTTCGGATCGAGCGGATCCGGCGCCCTCGGATCGGTGGTGCTGACGGTGCCATAGGTCAGATCGATGCGCCCGATGGAGCGCGCGGCGAGATCGACGGTGCCGCGCAGGTTGGTGATGACGCCAGTGAGATCGTTCAGCATCGGGACGACGCCCGCGGCCGATTGGCTGATCGAACTCGCATTGAGAACTGGATGCAGCGCGTTGAGTCCACCGGCGACCGTGATGGAGAGATCACCGCCGCCGGTTTTTACCACGACGCCATCATCGCGCAGACGGCCCGTGCTGCCGATAGCAATATCGAGGCCCGAGGATGCCGGCGCAGTCTGCGAACCGCGAGTTTCGATCACGCCGGCATCACCGCCGATCTTCAGCGAGACATTGCCGCCGCCGAGGGTGCCGAGGCCGCTGAAACCGGCGACGAGCAGTTGCTGATTGCCGGCATCACGGGCATAGGTACCAAAATTGATCCACCAGGCCGTGTCGCCGACCCCGCCCTGGGACCATAGCCAATTGCCGACATAGGACGAGTTGGTGCCGCGCGGCGCGCCGCCACCCCATCCGACGATGGATCCTTTCATGTCGCCATTGACCCGGATCGACAGATTCCCGCCATGTTCCGGGTACCAGGCCTGATAGTTGTTGCCGGTGACGAGCGGCTCGTAATCGTTGCCGCCGATCGTGCCGACGATGAATCCGTCATACAGCGTGCCGCGCGGCAGATTGTACGAATTGCTGCCGTCCGATTTCAGCACCGGAGTGGACTGAGTACCGGCAGTGTAGACGCCATAGAGCGAGTTCTGCGTGTAGGCGCCGCCGACGAAGAGATCGAGATCGCCGGTGCCGGTGCGGATAACGCTGAAGATCTCGTTGGAAGTGCCGGCCAGCACATGGCGATCGGACAGGGTCATGTTGCCCTGCCCGGCCAGCTTGCTTGCGGCCTGCAGCGCGCGCTGGTTGGCAGCGTGCAGATCGGCACCGGAGCCGAGGCGGATATCCCAGGATTGCGAGCCTTGGGCGAGCATCGGCGCCACGGCCCAGAGCTTGTGGCCAGCTTCGGGGCCGTTAAGCACAATTTGTGCGCTGGCGGGATCGGCAGCAGTAATGACTGTTCCTGCGGTGACGGTGATCGTCCCCATTAGGTAGCCTGGAATGACATCGCCCGGCCCATAAGTCTGGAGGTCGTCGGTGATGCTGCCGCTCTGGACGTAAATTTCCATCAGCACACCGGTCATTAGATCCCCGCCGGGGAATGTGAAAAAGCTGCCGCCGAGATCATTGTCGAATGGCGGCGTGAACGTCGCATCGCGAGTGGCAGGCACGCCGTTCAGCAGGATCGTCTCATTGATGATCCAGCCAAGATTGTCCTCCGGCGTTGCGGGCGGCGGTGCAAAGCCGTCATTGATGCTCCCCTTGATGTCGAGATTGCTGCCGGCGCGGATCACCAGTGCACCGGGTTCGCCGGAGCCGTAGATGCCGGTAAGCTGCGTGTTGGGATTGAGGCTCTGATAGCGGTAGCCCGACAGGTTAAGATCGCCCTTGACCGTAAGCTTCCCGTCTGGCGCCGCGCTGGCGATCTCCACGCCCGGGCGCAGATGGAAGGCATCCGAGTATCGGCTCAATCCGCCGAGACGCGTCAGCAGGTCTGCATTGCTGAGCGCAGCCGTCATGAAAGATTCGCTGCGCAAATGCACCTGATCGAGACCGAGCTTGCCATCGGCAGCGACTGGCGCAGCGCCGCTATTGTTCTGCACGATCGTGCCGTCCGCATCGGTCGGCGAATAGGTCCAGAAGCCATTCACGGCGATGCTTCGCGCGCCGCGGATGTCGTAGCTGCCGCCGGCATCGATATCGATATTGCCGCTGGTCTCGCTGAGCCGTCGCGCATTGATCGTCAGCGTGCCACGCGAAACACTGTCTGCCGCGCGCAGATCGATCGTCGCCCCCGATTGCAAGGTGACGCGGCCGGCCTTGCTTGTCAGTTCGACGATGGCGCGGTTCGGCGCATCGATGGGATCGCCATCGCTGTCCACGCGCAGCACGGTGCCGTGCGCATCGAGCCGCGCCGTTGCGCCGAGCATCAGGCCATCTCGGGCCGCGAGGCGGATGGTGCCGACCCGCTCGCCGCTGGCGTCGATCGTGCCGACAACTGTCAGACCGCCGCCATCGACGGAGATATCGACGACATTGGCGCGCAGCTCGTGGCCGATGACGAGATCGCCCTGCTTGATCTGGAACACGCGCTCGCCGAACACGCCGCCCGTGGTCAACCGTTTATTGAGCCCGGCAAAATCCGCGATGGTCTGGCCGCGCAGTTCGACGTTGCCGGACAGCCATGGCAACACATTGCCGCCTGCGACAGTGGACCCCGTCGCCGTGCCGCGCACAGTGCCGGCGAGATCGATACGGCCGGCGGTGTCGCCAAGAGCCGTGACCGACAGACTGCCGGCTTTGTTGTGCTCTGCCGACAGATTGATCACCGCGCCGCCAGCTTGCAGGACATTGCCGTCAGCGCTTTCGATGGCGACATCGCCACCCCAGCTATATTTGGTGACATCGAACATCCGAACTGCGCGTCCGGACATATCGATGCGCGAACGGCTATCGAGCATAACATCGCCATCCGCGGTTAGTGTCAGGCGTCCGCTCGGCAGCACAATCGCGGTGTCCAGATGGATAATGCCGCCCTTGAGATTGAGCGTCGCGCCCAGCACGTCGGACTGAATAGCTGCGAGATCGGCGCCCGCGGGCGCGACCACATTGAATGCACCGCCTGCATTGATCGACAGAACCGAGCCAGCGCCGCCGCTCAGCAGTGGCGTGGTCAAATTGAGGTTGCCGCCGGAGAACACATCGCCGTTTTTCGATTGATAGACCGAGAGCGTCCCCTTGTTGTTGCCCTCGATACGCTGAGCTGCGGTGATATTCACGGTGCCAAAGCCGAGGGCCAATCGGTCCACCGTCACCTGGTTATCGACGCGCATGCGCTCGCCGTAGCCGAAGGTCACGCGATCGGCGACGAGATTCAGCGTACCGCTGCCGGTGCCCGCTCCACCTGGAATGATGGCGCCGGGCGGCAGGCTCGTTCCCGGCATGTTAACGCCCTGCTCGTTAGCACGAATGCCCGACCAAACGAGGGACGCGGTTGTCAAGGTCGCAACGTCAGCGGCGCTGCCATAGCCGTAGATCGCAGGTGCGTTCAGGACCAGTTGTGCGATGTTCGAGCGGTCGGTGAGCGGATCGATGGTGCTGAGATCGACGGTTCCGAAAAAGTTTACCGACTGGTTCGCTGACAAAACAAGGCTTTCCAGTTTGGGAATGCCCGCGCCCTGATTGCCCGCGATGAGGCGATCGAAGATCTGCTGATTGAAGGCCATGCCGCTCGGTAGCAGGCCGGCGGCGCCAGCATTCGCAAGTGCCGCCTCGGTTCCGATGTTCACCGACGACACGCCGAATTGCAGAACCCTCGCGCCATAGCGCGCCGCCGGATCGATGGTCACCGTGCCGCCGGACACCAGGGCAATGCTGCCCTCGGCGAACAGTTGGGTCTCGCCGCTGCAGACGGTCAGGCAACCGCCGATGACGATGCCGCCGCCGCTGCCTGCCGGTGCTGTCGATGGCAGGAACTCCAACAGGCCGTTGGAAACCGCCAAAGTGCTGAAGCTCGACTGGAACAGATAACCACTGGAGGAGTCGAAAGAGGTTGGCCCATGACCGAGCATGCTGACTTTGGCCCCCTGCTCGATCGTGATCGATCCGCCTGTCCCCGTTGCGAGCAGCACCTCGCCTGCGCTGAGCGCGGCACCGCTGCGGACCACGACGCTGCCGCCATTGCTCATCACCGTCACGATCGAATCCGCGAATCCTTCGGTGACGAAGGAGCTTGGCAGCAGGCGCCCCCCGACAACCAATCGCGGCGCGCCGATGGCGCTCAGGGCGCTATCCGCGAGGGAAATGAATCCAGCCGTCTTCTGGCTGGACACGGCGAGGATTTCGAGGCGGGCCCCGCTGTCCTTTCCGAGCAAGGACGTGTAGCCGGCAAATCCGCCATCGGCGCCAGCGAACAGTGCCTCGCCATTGAAACTCAGTGCGGACGGCGCCGTTGCGGCAGCTGCCGTGAAGGCAAGAACGAGATTTTTACCGTCGCCCGGCAGGAAGGGACGCGGCCAGCCGAGTTCGCTCGCTCGCGTTGTCGCGAATTGCGAATAGCTCGTCTCGTTGTAGGTCGCGTGCTGGCGCACCGTATCGGCCGAAGACAACACAATCTGCGTCGGCAGGCTATCGCGGAGCGATGTATTGGCGACGCCGAGATAGCCGCTGGCGCGATACGATCCGCTCGCCGTCGGCATGACATAGTTTGATGCGGGCGAGATGGTCGCGCCTAGCTCGACGCGGAAGGCGCCGGGCAGCAGGGCATAGGTCGAGGGCAGCAGCGTATAGATGCCGGCCGGCAATCCCGGCACCCCGGCCGGAATCGTGATCTGTCGGCCAATGGACGGATTACCGGCGCCTGCCTCCGGCGCGATCGGCGCGTAACCTCCGGCGAAACTCGGCACGATGGCATAGACATCATTGCCAGAACGGCTATAGCTCAGCGCCGGATTGGCATCGGCCAGCGCATATTTGAGGACATTCACCGAGCCGCCGCGGCCGCTGATGAAGCCTGCACCGGTCAGTTCGCCGCCGCCACGCAGATCGACGAGCGCACCGCCCTGTACATCGATCTGGCCACCGCTCAGCACGACACCAGCGTCTGTCCTGTCAAGACGGATCTGAGTGTGATCCCGGCGGCCCGTGATGCTGAGAAATGCGGTTTTCGTTCCGTTGTAGAGCCAGTCAAGCCCGTCCGCCGTCCCGCCATAAGGCACTAGCAAACCATCGAGCGAGGCCGATGTAATGCTACCCGGCAGCAGACGAACCTGCCCGGCCGTATCGCCGATCTGCACCATGCCGCCCGGCGCGCGTACGATACCGCCCTGCTCAATCACTTTGCCATCAAGCAGCAACCGACCGAATGCGGACAGCGGCAATGCTGGCACATCGACATAGCGGCGAATCGTCAACGTCTCCGCCGCCTGGATACTCCCGAACGCGCCCGTGGCCGGATAGACTTGCGCGGCGGTCACCGTCACATCGCCCGGTCCCCTGAGCATGGTCCGTGCCGCGCCATAGGCCGCAGCTGCGATCGGGAACGTGGCGTCACCGGCCGTCGGTCCGTCATTCTGCAGCAGTCTCACATCGCCGCGGCTGACGAGATCGACATCCACAAAACCGCGCCGGTCGATTTGCAGACCATTGATTATTCCGAAGGCGCCAAAGCCCACCTGATCGCGGATGTCGATGAGATCGGCGGAGACCATGAACACAGCGTCGGTTGGGCGGGTCGAGAAACCGGCCATCGCGTTGGTGACGGTCGGCAGGATCGTGTTCAAGCCACCATCGAGATGCCGTGTAGCGCCCGCAAGGAACACATGAGGCGCAGCCAGCGCGATATGCGTATTCGCGTTGACGTTCTCCGTCAGCGCATAAGCGTAGCCATAGAGCCGCAAGCTCTGCGCCAATGCCACGGAAACATCACCGTCGAAGCTGATGAGACCTGTCGATAGCAGCGACAAATTGCCGAACCCACCAGCGCCAAGCTTATCGACGCCAAGACGCGCGGCACCGTAACGGAGTGTGGGGTCGCCTCGGCCGGGACGCGCGTCGCTGCCGAGCGGACTGCTGCCCTGCTGTTGCGCAATGACAAAATCGCGCGCAACGCGGAGTTCACTATCGATACCGCCTGCGACGCTCGTGTCATAGAGTGGCGTGTCCAGCGCGAGCGCGAGTGTGCCGCCCGCCGCGTCGGCACCGCCGGCGGCTGCACGCAGGCTACCGTCGAGATACAGGCCGTGATTGGATTTGAGGATAATCGTGCCACCATCGCTGGCGACCGCGAATGGCGACGACGACCGCTCCATGCTGGTGTTGAGCGGCAGATCAAGCACGGTGCTGGTGCCGGATGCATCGAGCACCGCGCCGGGGCGAATGATGACGAACAGATCGGGTGCCTTGGCTTCGCCCGACTGTTCCCAATCGAGACCGCCGCCGCCGATGGAAATCGTGCCGCCTGCCTGAACATAGCCATAGGTGCGACCCAGACGATCCCGCGCGGTGACGGCACGGCCGGCCACGTCGAGCACGGCATGATCGCCTATCCAGATCGATTGATCGCGGGCGCTACCGCTGGCGCGCGAAGCGAAAATGTCGGCGTTGATCAATGCGTCGATCGAGATTGTGCCGCCCCAGGCGTTGAGCGTACCATCGACGGTGATCTGCTTGCTGCCACCGCCGCGGATGGTGATCGTTCGTTCCGGATCAACGCCGACCACCGATCCGGTCGCGACGATAATCTGGCCATCGGAGCGCAGCGTCAGATCGCCGCCTGCACGTTGTGTGATTTCTGCGGCAGAAGGGCTGTCGAGGTAGACAGGCGGCGTCCACAGGTCGAACGCCTTTGTTACGGTCGAACCGGTCGGCAAAGAATAGGCATTAGCAGGAATCCGATAGACAGGCGTTTCAACGGCAAGCTTGGCGCCTGCCGCGACGGCGATACCGTTATGGCCGTAAGCGCTATAGTTCGAGAAGCCGCTGCGGAAAAGCGACGTGTCGAGATTTAGCAGAGGCTTAACTGCGACACCGTTCGTAACAGTTGCTCCCGCAAGGATCGTACTCCCGGCGGAGAACGTGACGTCCATCGGAGCGGCAACACCCACGCTGAGAGTGACCTGCGTGGGAACTACCGGTATGCCGTCAGGGAATGCACTTGGGACGATATAGTTCTTCGGAAACGCATTCTCTGCGTCCTGGATGACTGTGATCACCGATCCCGCACGGAATGTCGGTGAAACCTGGACCCAATCCCGAATATCAGGATCGTAGTAGCGGACGCCTCCAGACGTTCCGGTGCTATTGCCGCGCACGTCATAAGAAACACCATCGACCATGACGTTGTAGCCGCCCTCGAAGGGCCACGGAACCGTCCAATCACTGGCCAAGACAATCGGTACCGAAGGTGATGTCGGCCTGCCGCCGATCTCTTCGCCGACCAACGCAATCGACCGTGTGTAATGATAGTCCGCCGGCAGCGCTTCGCCCTTCCGGACGAGGATATCTTGCATCAGGACCAGATCAATTGGTGCTTCCTCGCCGGCTGCGAGCTGGCCGTTATTGCGCAAAATCTTGCCGCCGATGCTGATGCCCGGTCCGGATTCGACACTCAAGGTGCCGCCGCCGGCCATGCCATACGCGCGGATGTCGCCATCGAGCGTCAGGCTGCCGAGTTGCGTATTGCCCGTTAGCGTGCGGTCCGCGATCAGCGCGACATCGCCGCCCCTACCGCCGGTGAGCTTGCCATTCGTGGCGACGAACGCGCCCGACGACACGTCGATCAGGCTCCCCTTCTGCGTGGCCACATCGCCGGTGGATTCCAAGCGTACCGCGCCTCCATTGATGAAGGCCGCTTTGTTCGGATCCTGCGGATTGCTCTGCGCATTAACCCACAGACCCGTCACATCTAGCGTGACGCCGCTGTGCAGAGTGACGTTCGATTTGCCATCGATCGCAAGGCCAATGGCGGCGGCGGTGCTGGTGGCAGACTTGAACACATTGCTGACGGAGATGCGCCCGCTATGCGCGGTGACATCGGCGGCGAGATCCACGACCGGCGCGATGATATCCAGCGCGCCGCCAACGGCCAGAGTTAGCTTGCCATTGATGGTCACCTTGCCGGCAGTTGCCAGATCGAGGCCGCCGAGCTTCATCACGCTCAGGCGGTCCGCATTCAGCCAGAGAGTCTGGCTGCGGTCACCGGGCAAGACGCCCGACAGATCGAGACCGGCCGTGATATCCGCGATATCGCCGATCCGGACATCGGTGTCATGCACGCCGAAGCGGCCATCGTAATTATAATTTCCGGTTGCGAGGGTCGCCGCCTGCGCGACGATGGTCTGCGTCGCCTTGTAGCCGTCGGTGACGCCATTCGGCCGCTTGCCCGATTGCCGCTGGCCCTGCACCACGTCGGCAATGATGTCTGCTTCGAAAATCCCGGTCGGCGCCGACAAGATGAGCCGGCCGGCATCGCGGCCGACCGAGTAGCCATCCTCCCAACGCAGCGAGGTGCGACCGCGGTCGAACACCGTGGTCCAGATCTCGGTGAGGCGCTTGTCCTCCTGGCCCTGGATATTATGCGTGCGGCGGAAACCGCCGGCGAAATTGGCAAATTCCATATCGCTCGGTGCATCGTCGATGCTGTAGCGACGCCCGTCCGAGCCGATCAGATTGGTGGAACGGATATAGCCGCCCGCGAAGTCGAGCGATCCGCCGGAAAGGTCGAACCTAGAGCCCTTCTGCGCGATCACCTCATTGGCCGAAAGCGTGATGGTGCCGCCGACCGCCGTCCACTCGCCGATGCCATGGGCGGTGTTAGCGAGATATCCGCCGACTTCGAGCAGGCCACCCTTGGTGTAATAGCGATCGGCGTCGTAACCGCCGGTGCCTTTGGGCACCAGCGTCAGGGTGCGGATATCGACCCAGACATTCTCGTTCTTCAGCAGGCTGCCGTCCCGGTTCTGCGGCGAGTCGCGCAGTTCGTTGCCCTGTATATTGACCTGCATATTGTTGGCGCTCATCGCCAACGCCACATTGCGCACGCCGGAGACATCGAGCGTCGCGCCCGTCTCGGTAACGATGCGCTCCTTGGCCGAGACTGCGATCTGGCCGCCCTGCGCCGCCGTATAGGAGCCACCCTTGAACGTGACGATGCCGCCCGAGACGATCTCGACGCGCGACTGATCCTGACGATCGGCCAGCAGCGACAGATTGTCGAACATGCCCGGCACGATGGCTCCGCGTGCCGCATTGGCGACCTCCGATGCCGCGATCAGACCGTCGCGCTGGCTATCGAGCGCGGTTTCCGTGCTGTCCATTTCCGGAAGGATCGCCGTCAGCGCATTCTTGCCGAGAGTGACGCTGCTGGATGTATCGGATGCCGCGTTGAGCAAATGGATGGTACCGCGATTATTGACGGAGGTGGTGGCAAGCAGCGCGCCCTCCTGCAGCAATGTTCGGCCGGCCAGCGTGATGTCGCCTTGCTGGGCCAGGATCAGGCCATGATTGGCGACTGTGCCGCCGCCCGGCGTCCAGGTGCCGTCGCTTGCTTGCGTGCCGGTGACGATCTCGATACCGCGCGTCGTCGAAACAGCGTTGGTGTCCGTGGAAAATCCGCGCCGCAGCACGAAATCATTGCCGGCAGCGAGAATGGTCTGCCCTTTGGGCGTCGAGATGGCGCCGTGATTGCTGACTTCGGAGCCAATCATCAGCACATAGCCGCCGCCAGCAGTAACCGAAGACGGCGCACGTGTCGCGATCAATGCCCCGGCCTCTACGGTGACCTTGCCGCCGGTCGCCTTGAAGCTAGGCGTGTAGCTGGCGCCATCAAAAGGGCTGAAGATGCCGCTATTGGTGAACTGGTTCGGCGAGATATCCGCCGCAGCCGCGATCAACGAGCCGACATTCACCTGAGCATTGCCGCCGAAAATGATGCCGTTCGGATTGATCACATAGACATGGCCATCGGCCTTGATCTGACCGAGGATCTGGCTCGGCAGGACAGTCTGCCCGGCGACACCGGTAACGCGATTGAGCGCGACCCAACTGCTGTTGCCCTGCTGGTCGAAAGTCAGCTTTGTGCGCGCGCCAACATTGAAGCTCTCCCAGTTCAGCACCGCCTGCGGCTTGGTCTGGCGAATACCGACCTGAGTCTGGCCATTGGCATCGGTGCTTTGTGCCAGCGTTGTGTCGGCACCGGTCCATCCAGCCGGCATGTTCGGCATCAGACCACCGGCTCCAAGGCCATTCGGAACAGCGACCGGTGCTGTTCCTGAAACCTGCGCCGCCGCCGCAGCCGCCCGCGCGGCAGACTGCACCGCTTGCATATCCTGCACGGCACGCGCCGCACGGGCTAGTGACTGCTGCGTTTGCTGTGCCGCTGTGGCAGCTCGCCGCGCGGCATCTGATGCTGCATCCGCTGCGATGTTGGGCGCGGAAAGCGCACCGCCTCCACCGCCGCCATTCAACGCACGAGCATTGGCCGAAGGCAGCGCCGAGAGAAGCGCCAACATACTGGCGCCAGCGAGCAGGACGGTCCGTTCGAGAGAGCGACGTGGCTTTTGCGACACGATGAAATGGCGATGGGATGCGCGAATGAGCGACGTGTGACGTGTCATGACCGGTCTTTCAAAAATGATTGGATGGCGGCGAATGATGGCGACGGTTAGCGGGATTGTGTTTCATCCCTGCGGACAACCGCGCTGGCCGTTTCTGGCCTCGGATCGCACCCAAACATGCGGGAAGACGTCGCTCTGAAATCGCGCAACATTGCCATTGAGTCCGTGTCCAACTGGATCAAGCCGTCGGGACCACAGCACCGGACAGTGTCGTCCGTGCCATCGCCTCCAATCCTTGGACGAGATGACGCCGTCAAAAGCGGAACTAGTTTTTACGAAATCTTTTTTGACGACGCTCGGGCGCCCGCGCACGCGACGGCCAAGACGATCGCCGCCCTACCCGACCAGGACGATGCCACCTGGAAACGACCTGACCGGTACCTTGAAGACCTGCGAAATCTGGCTCATGACCATGTCGAGCCGGTTGATCTCGAAACGGGCGCTCACGAGCCGCTGCGCCAGCGCCGCATCGACAAGAACGATTCGGCCCGACCGATAGCGGTTGACCTCGTCGATCACTGCGGCCAAGGGTGTGTTCCGGAAAATCAGCATGCCACCGCGCCACGATGTCAGAACCGGAACATCCGCCCCGCTGATCTCGCCGATGCCTTGGTTGCCATAAGCCACCCGCTGGCCGGCCTGCAACGTGACGTCGCGGCCATCGCATTGAACATCGACGTCGCCTTCGATGCAGGCGACCTCGACAGCGATATCGCGCCGACGAATATTGAACGCGCCGCGAGAACTGCGCGCGCTTCCCTCTGCGGCAAACACATTGAACGCGTTTGACATCGCATGCGGAATGTTGACCGCTGTCTCACCAGAGATCAGCTCAATCGACCGACCCTGCCCATTATCGCGCACAGCAATACTGGTACGCGTATTCAATTCGACCGACACTGCGTCCGACAGGGCCAGTTGCCGCCGCTCACCCGTTCCGGTTCGGTAGTCTGCAGCCAACTCCGCAAATGATGGCCACAGCTCCAACGGCGGACGCACGATCATGACGCCGGCTGCGGCCGCCGCCATCGCGCCGCCGCCGATGAGAACGGCGCGCCGGCTCGGAATCATGACAGATGTCTTACGGGATAGACGCTGCTTGGCCAGTTCTGCAACGGGATCATTCAAGACGCGCCAAAGATCGCCCGCGCGCGTCAGCGCCGCGGCGTGGGCTGGACTGGCGTCCCGCCAGCTCCGCAGATCGGCGAGATCGTTCTGTGTCAGGTCCCCCAAGCTGAGACGCGACAGCCAGTCCAAGGCCTCACTCGTTAACCTGTCCTGCTGCTGATCGTCGGGCTCGCTCATAGTTCGGTGACCGGATAATGACAAACGTCTTCTACAGAGACGAGATCAGAGGTTGAAAGCGGAACCATTTTGTCAAATTTTCTTTGCAAGACGGGCTTCGCAGTGCTTCAGCGCGATCTGGAGTTCATGGCGCACAAAGCGTGGCGAGACGTTGAGCCGCTTGCCGATTTCCTCTTGGGTCAGCTTCTCAAATCGAACAGCGATCAAGATTTCACGTTGCCGGGGAGACAGTTCAGCCAACGCTCGCTTCAGCACGTCGAATGTCGAGCGTGCTTCAACGATCCGGTCCGGACCTGGACTTTCATCAATGAGTTCGTAGAGAGCATCAATTTCAAGCCGATCGGCACGCCGGCTTTCAGTTCGCCACCGGTCTCGGGCGAGATTGACCGCACTGGTGAGGATATAGCTGCTCGGATTTTGCACGGGTCCAGCAGGGTCCTGGCGATCCATGCGCAGATAGAGTTCGTGCAGCGTTTCCTGTGCCGCATCAGACGAACCGAGGCGACGCGCGAGACGGCGGCGAAAGTGATCATAGCGTTCGACTAACAATTGCCGAAGCGCCTGCCAACTGGTGTCGTCACTGGCGCGGTTCATGAAGCGGTTCCGACGCTGCACCCCGGCACGAGCCATCTAAGCGCTGACATGAAGGTCATGGTCGGCCAGCCGGACATTCGTCCCGAGCGTCATCCGGTCCAGGCCACAGTACCATCGTGATCGGCTGCGGCATATTGGACGGAGGCAGTGCCCCAAGAGCAACGCGATGCAAGGCCTGTACGATTGCCGTGTCGCGCTGGTCGATCCCCGTCGATCCAAGTAGCCGCGGATTTTCGATCTGCCCGGAATGGCCGATCGAAAACTGGAAAGCCAGACGAAACGCGCCTGGCCGTGTTTCCCGGATTTTACACAGCACGGACAAGACTTTCGCCTGAACACCGCCAAGAAACTGAGTGTAGTTCGCGACCGCCGGTGCCGGCACGGTGGTCATACGCATCGGAACAATGGTGAACGCACTTTCGACGGTGTAGCTAAAGTCTAGCCCTGTTTTCGCCAGAACTTCTCGCAGAGCCACTTCGCGGGTCAGATGCCCTTTGACGCCCTCAGATCGTCGTCCGTCTGTCAGCGAGGTCTCATAGAGAACCTGTAGACGGCTCTGCTCTCCGAAAGATTCGAGCGCGGTTTCCAATTTTTGCGGCGCAATATCAAACGAGAGTACTTCAGTCATCGTTAGACTTTGCGCCTGAGCGGCAGCTATCAGATTCCACATGGCCCAGATAACAAGAAACGAGACTGCGCCTTTGCGAAATTTCAATCGCTCGTCAAAATGCACGCGGCTGCTGCTCAAGTTCGATATTCGCTGGCGGAAACACGAGCTGCGCCGCCCTCTCTTCGGCCCCGCAGGGGCTACGTCGGAGAGACCTACATTAGTATCCGACGCTCAACGCTCTTTCCGAAGACTACACGATCTCCAGAGGCTCATCTCTAGGGGCGCATTATTACGATTTGACGACACGCTTCTGAGGCACCATCAAGTACTTCTCATTCGTCCTCGCTGTATTGACATTGTTCGAGAGGTGCACATCGAAGCGGATCGCGCGATTGTCACGACCAAAACTGGCTAATTTCGCATCGATCCTCGCTACTGCAAGAACCGGGAGCTTCGTCAGGCCAACGAGATCCTGCGCAAGGCCAGCGCCTACTTTGCGACGGCGGAGCTCGACCGCCGGTTCAAGCCATGATCGCCTTCATCGATGATCATCGCGGCGTGCACGGGATCGAGCCGATCTGCAAGGTGCTGCCGATCGCCCCTTCGACCTATCATGCCCATGCGGCCAGGCGGCGCGATCCCGCAAGGCTGTCGGCGCGCTCGGCATCAACACCACGCTGCATCCACGTTTCAGTGTTGCTCGTCTTCCAGATCGCGAGCCACTAACGACGTTCGTTCGTGACCTGCGCGAAATCGGTTTCGATTAAAGCGAATACGCAGTCAAAGGCACGCTGTACCAAGTATCGTCTCACTGAAATTCCCCCTCGGACAGCATCGCTTTCTCGCGATCCTTCAGTTCGCCATGCCCGACGACCTGAACAGCGGCATTCGGATCATAGGGTCGCCGCTCGGCGCGTTGGTCCTTGTCCTTCTGCTTGTCGTCGGTGTCGCCGCCGCCATAGCCGAGAATTTCGACGATGATCACCGACGGCGTGCTGCTCGCCGTCTGGGTCGGCGTGTTGTTCTGCTGCGTGGCCGTGGTGGCATTGGTGCTGGCCAAGGCCGCCGTGATGCTCGGCGCCTGCACGGTCGGAATCCCGGCCGATGATCCCTGCACCGAAATATTGGCCGCATTGACGATCTGAAGCGCTGCCAGATTGACATTGCCCGAGACGCGGATGCCCGCTTCGCCCGCATCGATGGTGCCGAGCGGCGCGATCAGGTCGATATCGCCCGCACGCACTTCAGGGATCGGGTTGAGCGTGGCGATGCCGGCGCCGGATGACGGCACATTGGGCGCCAGCGTGACATTGCCGTATTTGTCGGTCGTGCGCTTCGGCGGGGTGAACAGCACCGTGGTCTTGGAGCCGCGGCCGGCATTGATGTCGCCAGTCGCCGACCAGGCGAGAATATTGCCGCCGAAGGTGGTCATGATACGCGACAGGCCAAGCAGCACGCTGCCCTGGGCATAGACCTGGATGTCGCCTTTGCCCTCAGTGACGATGCCTGATGTCGCGGAGTCTTTCTGTCCTTCAAGGCCGACAACGATGCGGCCCGATGGTGCCAGCATCTGGATGTCACCGCCGAACTTGCTGCGCACGCCGGAGTCGCCGAACATGGTGATCGCACCATCACGCGCGATCGCATTGCCGGCGGCATCATGCTCGGGGAACAGCGTCGCGATCATCTGACGGCCACGCTGATAGGAGCCGTAACGCGAACTCGTCGCGTCGTTATATTCGCGGCCGCCTGCGCGTATTTCGGCGAAGTAGACGTCGCGCAGGAAGATGCGCTGCTGCTCCATCGGCAGTGCGGCGAAGGCGGTACGCGCCTCTTCCACTGTGCCGCTAAAACCGTTGCGATCCTTCAGCCATGTGACCAACTCAGTCTCATACGTCTTGGCGACCTTCCCGGCCTGTTCGGCCAGAGGCGTGCCCGCAGCCGCCTGGTTGGCGGGATCGAGATAAAGCTTCGCCAGTGCCGCAAAGTCCGCACCAGCCGCCCCAACGCCCGCCATCATCGCGATGGAGGCGCCGTCCCGCTCGTCGCCGGAGACGACCGAGCCGATCGAGGTGATGCTCGCCTTGTCCTCCATCAGGATGTTGCGGCCGGCGGAGACTTCCAGCGTGCCGGGGCCGGCGACCTTGAAGTTGCTATAGATGATGTCACGCCCGGCCGAGACGATCGAGATATCGCCCGGCGAATTGTGCACGAACAGATTGCCGCGCGACGTGTAGGAGAATCCGAACAAACCACCCGACTGAAGATCGTCGGCATAGCTGCCGTCGCCGCTGCGGACGATGTCGCGTCCGGCGATCATGCGCACCGGCGCGCCGCCTTCATACCAGTCGATACCATAGCGTGCATCGGCGGTGGTGGTGTGGCTGATGATGCGGCCGGAATTCACGCCGACGAGATCACCGGTCAGCGCATAGAACCGCGCCGGTTCGGAATTGGCGTTGGCCGATCCCGCAGCGGTGCCCGAGCCGAAAACGAACAGCGGATAAACCGATTCGTTCGATGCATTGGCGAAAGACGACACATTGGTTCGCTGCGGCACGATCGGATAGGCGTTCAGGATCCAGCCGGTAAAAGCCGGGTTTTGTGGCGTCGCGATCACATCTGCCGCAGCGCTGGACTGGCTGACGGCAAAGCCGCCGGCATAGATCGAATCCCCGGCCAAAAATTGCAATTCGCTGCGCCGCGACGGCGCAAGCATCAACGCGCCGTTAGCGCCGCCATCACCGCCGCCGATCTGGGAAGCCTTGCCATAATACAGGCTGCCGGTCGCCGCTACCGCACGGAGGATGGAAGGATAGACGACCGCATCATCGGTCTGGACTGTCGCGGACGAGGAGGCACCCGTTCGCGCATAGGGCGTCAAGTTGCCACCGGCCGAGAACAGGTCGATGGCGGTATGCTCGGTCCATAGCGTGAACCAGCTAAAGCCCTTACCGGCAGCACCCGTGGTCGTGAACGCAGAAGGATTCACCAGCGTGAGACGGCCAGGATCAACCACGCTCTGCAGCACCTGATCGCGCAGCGTAGACATGCTGAAGGTGGCATCGCCGGGCGTCAGCACCGGGCCGTTAACCGCCACGCCGCGGGTGGCCTTGAACGGATCGAAGGCACGGGTTTCCTTCGGCACATTGTCTTGCGCCATATTGCCATACAGCAAATCGATCGTGCCGATGTCGGAAGCCTTGATATCAGCATGGCCGCGCAGATTGGTGAAGGTGCCGTTGAGCTGCGAGCCGAGCTGGCTGTTCTCGGCATTCAGTACGCCGCCGACACGCAGACTGAGATCGCCGCCGCCGGTGAGTTGCAGGCTGCCATCCGCCATCACCCGGCCGGTGCTGCCCACCGCCAGGACTAGACCCTGGCTGCGCGGATTGGGCGTGCCCAACTCGAAGGTCGCTGCCGCCAGTGTTGCGACCCGGCCGGCATTCCCCGCAACATCCACGGCAAGATTGCCGCCGCCAAGCGTGCCGAAACCAGTGAAACCCAGCATCTGGTCTGCAGACTTGATCGGATTGTTGAACCCGCTTTCGCTACCAACATAGGTGCCGAAATTGATCCACCAGGCCGTAGGCTGCGCAACGCCGCCCGTGGCCACTGTGTTGCTGCCTTGCCGCCACAGCCAGTTCGCGACATCCGCGGTGTCGTAGCCGGCATCCGCCGTATTCGGCCGTCCGGTCACGGTGAAAGATTTGCTGATCACGTCGCCGGTGAGATCCCCGCCCACCTTGATAGTCAGATCGCCGCCCGCGGTCGGATACCAGGCGCGATAGATGCTATCCTCGCCACCATTAACCAGTTTCTCATAGCCCTGATTGGCGTCTGCGGTGACGGTGCCCGCACTCATCAGGCGAAGGCGCGGCAGATTATAGGGATCGTTGGCGGAGGTCGTCATCGACGAAGTGCCGGCAGTGTAGATTCCATAGAGTGAATCCACGCGCAAATTGCCGCCGGTGAAGAATTGCAGGTCGCCGGTGCCGGTGCGCACGACGCTCGGGCGGATACTGCCAGGCTCCAGCGCATAGGATGCACCGCCACCGCCGACGACGCAGAAATAAGGCTCGCTTTCGCACATTTCAGCGACTGAACTATAGCCGATGTAAGTCACCACATCCGCATCAGTGATTGGCTGCCCTTCCAGCTCCGGAAAGGCATCGCTCCAGACGTAACCGCTGGAGACCGCCTTGCCGAACAAACCATAATGGCTGTCCGCAAGTCGAACGTTGCCATGGGCCGGATGTGACTGCACGCGCCGGCCATCGGCCGCGTCGAGATCGGCACCGGCGCCAAAGCGGAACGACCACGACTGCGAGCCTTCCGCAAGCATCGGAGCGACGGCCCAGATGCGTCCCTGACGTCCGGCCACTTCCGGCCGCAGCTGCACGGAATCGACGCCGGCTGGCAGCTTCACATCCGTACCCGAAGGGATCAGCGCGCCCGGCTTCAAGGCCAGCGGACCATCGAGCAGGAAGACGCTGGACGCTGGATTGGTGCTGATGAACTGCGCCAGCGTAACACCCTTCGGCCAGACGAAGGCCGAAACGCTGAAGCCGACAGGCATCACGCTGCCGGCATCGAGCTGGGAGCCGGCGGGCAAGGTCGTCGCCTGGTTCAGCAGCGTGCCGGCCGCGAACAGGAGATTGCCCGTGCCATCTCGCACGGCGGCAGCCAGCACCGTGCCCGCCGGAACGGTGAGCGCCTGATTCAGCTTGGCCGATGCCGGCAGCCGCATGCCTGCGCTTAAAGTGGCGCCCTTCACCGGCAGATCGTAATTCAGCGTCGCGCCATTAGGGAACGCGGTGCCATCGGCCAGCGTCACGCCGACGCCGGGGACGATGATATTGCCGCCGGTGAAATCGATGCCGGGCAACAGCACCCAGCCCTTGTCGTCCTGGGTCGTGAATGTATCCGGCAGCGCAAAGCCGTCATTGATGCTGCCATAGATGCTGAGATCGCCGCCCGCGCGAATACGTAACGTGCCGACCTCGCCGGAGCCGGTGACACCGGTGCGTACGAAATTCGGATTGACGCCGTTATAGCGGAAGCCGGACAGGTCGAGATCGCCCTGCACCACCAGATCACCATCGGCTGTCTTACTGGCGATCTCGATGCCGGGGCGCAGATGGAAGGCATTGCGATATGTCGCGTTGTTGAGCCCGGCGAGCTTGCCGCTCATGACAGATGCGCGGCCGAGCGCATTGTTGACAAATGTGGTGGCTTCGTCGTGCTTGGTCTTCAGCCAGGCCTGGGTGATGACCTGATAAGGCCGTTCGCTGGCGGCGGTATCCGTGCCGTCAGGTGCATCCATATAGCGCTGCATTGCATTGACGGCGATGGAGCGTGCGCCTTGGATAGTCACCGGGCCGGACGCATCGATGGCGATATCGCCATAGGTGGCGGCATCCGGATCCAGGATGCTTCCGCTGCTGCCGATGCGCGGCGCGTTGAGTTCGAGCGTGCCGCGGGCGACGCCGTCGTTCTGGCCAGTCGTGGTGCCGTGGCGCAGATCGATCCGTGCACCGGCGGCGAGCGTCAGCACACCATGGCTGGCGGTGAGATCGACGATGGCACGGTTCGGGCTATCGATGATCTTGCCATAACTATCGACGCGTAGAATTTCGCCATGGGCATCGAGCACGGCACTGCCAGCGATCGTGAGGCCGTTTTTCGCTGCGAGAGTGATCGAACCGACGCTGGCGCCTGACGCATCGATGGTGCCAACGACCGTGAGCTGGCCATCGTCGAGCGAGACATCGACGCTGCCGGCTTTCAGGACATCGCCGATGACGAGATCGCCCTGCTTGAGCTGGAAGCTGCGGGCACCATAGACGCCGCCGGCATTGAGCCGCTGGTTGAGCGCGGCAAACTGATTGCTGAGCGAGCCTGCACCGCCGAGACGCTGCGCGCGGATTTCGACGCTCGCGGCCTTGTAGGACACATAGGTGCCGCCCGCATCATAGGTGCCGGAGCTGCTGCCGAGAATGCTACCCTGCAGATCGACGGTGCCTGCAGCAGCATTCAATGCGACAGCGCTCAGCGTGCCGGCGGTATTGAATTTGGCGGAGAGATCGATGCGCGATCCCGCTGATTGCAGAATACTGCCACCCGCGCTTTCGAGGATAACGTCGCCACCCCAGCTGCTCTTGGCGATGTCGTTGAACACGATGGTGCGGCCGGCCATGTCGATCCGGGCTGCATCGGTAAGCGTGATGTCACCAGTGGCACTGAGCGTCAGCTTCCCGCTCGGCAACACGACGGAGCTGGCGAGCAGAACGGAGCTGCCGGATAGCGCGATCTGCGCACCGAGCGCATCGGCATCCACGGTGACCGCCCCTACGGATACGCTGGACGGCGACGTGACAGAGATGGTGCCCCCAGCCGCGATCCTGTTGATGGAGCCGGCTTCGCCGGTGAACAGCGGCGTGACGATGGACAGGTTGCCGCCGCTATAGGCGAAGCCGGTCCCTGCCGTATAGGTGCCCTGGGACTGATAGACGCTGAGCCCGCCTTTGTGATTGGCGGTGATGCGGTCGCTGGCCGCCAGCGCAACATTGGCGAAGCCGAGCACGAACCGGTCATAGGATACGATATTGCTTGGCTGCGTGAACGGGCCAAAGCCGAACTCGATGCGTTCGGCCTGGAAATCCAGTTTTCCACTGCCAGTGCCGGCGCCATTGGCGACCACGGCGCTCGGCGTATTGGTCGAGCCACCGAACACCAGATTCTTGGTGCGGATGCTGGCGAGCGTGCCGGCATTGCCATAGCCATAGATCGCGGGCGTGGTCAGCACCAGCCGTTCCAGCGTCGATTGACCAGTGACCTTGTCGTAAGTATCGAGCGCGACATCGCCGAAGAAATTCATGCTGGCGGAGGCGTTGAGGATCAGCGTCTCCAGCGCCGGTGCGCCGGTGGATGTGTCGCCGGCGATCAGCCGGTCGAGCACGCTCTGGTTCAGGATCAGGCCGCTCGGCAGGATGCCGCGCGCGGATGCGTCCGCGAGCGATTGCGTGCTGCCGACATTGATGCCGCCGACCGCCAGCGAGAGATTACGCGTGCCGTAGCGCACCGCATTGCTCAGTTCGAATTTGCCGGTGGTGGAGAGCGCGATGGTGCCGTTCGAATACAGCGTGGTGTCGCCGCTGCAGACCGAGGCGACGCAATTGCCGACATCGATGCCGCCGCGCGCGACGCCGGTCGATGGCGCGACATTGATCAGGCCGTTGGAGACCGCAACAAAATGCCCGCCTTGCGGCGCATAGATGAAACCGTCATTGCTGTCGAAGGCGACCTTCCCGCGCCCGAGCGTATTGATGCTGGCGCCCTGCTCGATGCGGACCAGGCCATCGCCCAGCTCCGGATTGCTCGGATCCGCCGCGATCAGGAACACTTCGGGCGCCGATAGCACCGCGCCCGAGCGCAGATAGACATACTGGCTCTGACCGGTGGCGCGGACATAGTTGCCACCCTGCCCGTATTCGACATACTGGATGCCGCCGACGGTCAGACGCGATGCGCCAAGCGCATTGAGCTCATCGGCGACGATGGTGACGCCAGTGAAGCCTGAAGTCGCCTGCCGTCCGCTCGCAACTACTTCGACATTGTTGGCGAGGATAGAGACCGCGCCGTCATATCCGCCCTTGGCAGCGCCGAACAGGCCGGTGCCGTCGAAGGTCAGTGAATTCGCACCGGCGCCTGCAGTCACATTGTATTTGAGACCCTTGCCGTCCACCGGCAGCATCGGCCGCGGAATGCCGCGCCGGACGGCGTCGGCAATGGCGAAAGTGGCATAGCTGGTTTCGTCGTAGAGTGAATGGGTGCGCACAGTGGCGCCCGGCGTGACGATGACACGGCGTGCGAGGCTTTCGCTGATGCCGGTATTGGCAATGCTGAGCCGCGCACCGGCAAGATAGGAGCCGTTCGCCAGCACCACAGACGCGGTGAGCCCGCGCGACTCCATAGGCGTGAGTTCGACGCGGAACGCGCCGGGCAACAGCGCGTAGGTGGCCGGCATCAGTGTATAGGTGCCAGCCGGCAGGCCCGGGGTGCTGCCATCCAGCGTGATCTGGCGGCCGATCGCGGGAGATTTGTCGCCAATGTCCGGCGTCACCGGCGCATAGGCCGATATGCGGCCCGGCACGATGGCATAAACCTGATTGCCGCTCTTGCTGTAGCTGTAGCCGGGATTGGCATCGGCCAGCGCGTAACGCAGCACATCCACCGAACCGCCACGGCCGGACACGAAGCCTGCGCCGGTCAGCGTGCCGCCGCCGGAGAGATCCAGCACCGCGCCCGGCTGCACGTTGACCGCCTGGGCATTCAGCGTCACACCAAAGACCAGGCTATTGCCAGCGACGCCGCCCGCGCCCGTGAAGGTGACGGCACTGCCGTTATAATTCCACACCTGCCCGTCGATGGTGCCGCCATAGGGCATCACAAGGCCGGCGCCGCTTACCGAGGTGAGGCTCCCGGGCAGGAAATCGACGCTGGAGGTCGAGGTCAGGCCGAATTCGAGATTGCCGAGCGGCGCACGCACGATGCCGCCCTGCAACACATGACCCGCTGCCAGACGCAGCCGGCCGAATGCGGAGTAAGGCAATTCTGGCGTCTCGGTGGTGGAACGGCCGACGGTCAGCGTGCGGTCGGTGCCCGCGCTGACGCCCGCGGCCGCGCCGATGGTCGGATAGAGCTGTGCCGCCAGCAGCGTGATATCGCCCGATGATGTGAGTTGGGTGGTCGGCTCGCCGGTGTTGTTCGGTGCGCCTGCCGCCAGGAAGCGGATGTCGCCGCGGCTGTTGAGCGTGACCTGATCGAACACCGGTCGCAATGCGCCGGTCGCGCCACGCGAGCCGAATCCGACGAGACCGCGCACGTCGATCAGATCGGCGCTGGCGGAGAATGTCGCCGCGCCCGGTAACGTCGATGGATTGGTGGCGCCACCCGGCTGCACATACTGGTCGCGGCCCGTCGGCAAATAGCCCATCAATCGCAGATAGGAGGCGCTGAGAGCGACGTGCGAGGTCAGCGGCGCGCTGTTGGCGAGCGTCAGGTTGCCGACGATCTGCAGGTTTTGGCGCAGGCTCAGATCGACATTGCCGGCAAAGGCGACACTGCTGGCGAGCAGGTTGAGATTGCCGAATCCGCCGGCTGCGATCTGCGACACGGCGATGCCGCCATGGCCATAGACCAGCGCCGCCGCGGACGGATCGAGGACGCCCTGCAGATCGCTGGCGCGTTGATCCTGCACGATGATCAACTGGCGCGGCAGCAACACGTTCGCCGCCGTGGCCCTGATATAGTTCGACGACACCATGGCGAGCGACAGCGTGCCGCCCGCAGCATTCGCGGCGCCGGCATTGGCGCTGAAGCTGCCATCGAGATAGAGGCCGTTATTGGAAGCCAGCGAGATGCTGCCGCCATTGCTGGCCACGGTGGTCGCCTGCCCGTCGATATCCAGCACGGCCTGCGCACCCGACGCATCGAGCCGCGCCCCACTTTTTACCACCACGAACAGATCAGGGGCGGTGGCGAGACCGGCGGCGAGATCGATGGCGCCGCCGATGACGATGCTGCCGCCATTGGCGACGGTGCCGTAGCGTCGGCCATTGCGATCGAGTGCGCTGGCCGCGCGCGCCGCTACATCGAGCACCGCATGATCGCCGAGCCAGATCGATCGGTTGCTGCCGACGGCACTGCTTGCCTCGGACGCGCCCGTGAACAGGCCGGATAGCGTGATGTTACCGCCCCACGCATTGAGCGTGCCGTCGATCTTGAGCTGGCCGACGCTGGTCAGTTTGATAGCCTGGCCGGGATCGACATTGATCACCGCGCCCTGCGCGATATCGAGCCCGACGCCGGCGAGATCGCCAACAGTGGATTGCGCGACGCCGGCCTGAAGCGACAGGCTGGCGCCACCGCGCTGCACGAGCTGGTTCTGTGCCGCATTCGGCACGTAGAGCGGCAGCATCGCAACAGTGAGCGCGGACGACGGATCGGCTCCGGTCGTGATACCGGATGCATCGGCTGCGAGCTGATAGGCCGGCATCGCGACATCGACCACGACGCCCGGAGCGACAGTAACTCCCTTATGGCCATTAACGGCGTATTGCGCGAAGCCAGTCCGGAAGATGCCGGTGTCGAGATTGAGGACCGTTGCATCGGCGGTTCCGCCGATCACAATCTTCGGACCGCTGTCGATGGTCAGCGTGCCGCCGCCAGCGGCGCCATAACCGCGTAGAGTCCCGCCCAGCGTCAGGCGACCATTGCCCGCACCGAACGCATCGGCGAGCAGGCTGATGCTCCCACCCTTACCGCCTTTGAAGCTGCCACGGAGATCGAGCATCGCGCCCGATGACGCATCGATGGTCGCGCCGTTCTCCACAGCGACGTCGCGCGACGACTGCAGCGACACGCTGCCGCCATCCCGATAAGCTTGCCCGCTACGCTCATCGTCAGCAGCGACAGCATTGACCCAGAGACCGCGCACATCGATGGTCGCGCCGCCGCGCAAGGTGACCGTCGGCGTGCCATTCCCCGACAGTGCCTCTTGTGTCGCGCTGGTCCCCGAGCCCGTGAATAGATTGCTCGCGCTGACGCTCCCGGAGCGTGCCGTGATATCGGCCTTGATGTCGATGACCGGCGCGATGAGCCTGACGACGCCGCCATCGGCGAGTTGCACCGGCGCATCGATCGTGATCTTGCCACGGGTTCCAAGATCGAGCCCGCCGAGTGTTTGCGCGCTGAGATAATCTGCATCGAGCCAGACCGTGTTGGCGCGGTTGGCCGGCAATCCGGTCGAAGCCAGATCGGCGATACGCACATCGCTGGTATAAAGATCGGTTCGCCCGGTCGCTCCATATTTGCCGAGCGCGAGCGTGCCGTTCTGCGCCACCGTGGTTTGGGTCAGCTTGTAGCCGTCGGCTACCGCGTTGCTGCGCTTGCTTGTTTGATATTGTCCCGTGACCGTATCGGCGACGATGCTTGCGGCGAAGATCGAGGTCGGCGTCGAGAGATTCAGCCGACCGGCGTCGCGGCCGACGCTGTAGGCGTCTTCCCAACGCTGCGAATTGCGGCCGCGGTCGAAGATCGTGGTCCAGGTTTCGGTGAGGCGATCATCGAGCTTGCCCTGGATTTGATGCGTTCGCGAGAAAGAGCCGGCAAAGCCGACAAACGTCATGTCAGCGGGTGCGTTGTCCACGGTGTAGCGGCGCCCGTCGATGCCGATCAGATTGGTCGAGCGGATCCAGCCCGCGGCATAATCCAGCGAACCGCCGGAAATATTGAACGTTGCACCGCTCTGCGTGATCACTTCCGACGTCGCTGCCAGCGTAATGCTGCCGCCGATCGCCGCCCACTCGCCAATCGTATGCGGCGTGGTGTTCAGATAGCCACCGACCTCCAGCAGTCCACCTTTGGTGTAATAGCGATTGCCGCTGTAACCGCCGGCGCCGTCCGCCACCAGCGTGAGGCTGCGCACATCGATCCAGACATCGTTGCTCTTGAGCACGTCTGAATCGCGGTTCTGTGGGGAGTCGCGGAGCTCGTTGCCCTGGACGTTGATCTTCACATTGTTGGACGCCATCGCGAGCGCCACGCCGCGCACGCCCGACACGTCTAGCGTCGCGCCATTCTCGGCAACGATTCGTTTGCCGGAGACCGCGATCTGTCCGCCTTGTGCCGCTGTGGTCGAGCCGCCCTCAAACGTCACGGTGCCGCCGCTGACGATCTCGACGCGCGATTGATCCTGACGGTCGGCCAACAGCGACAGATTGTCGAAGGTCACATTGCCAGTGCGCAAAAGATTGGCCGCATCGGAAGCCTTGATCAGCGCATCGCGCTGGCTGTCGAGCGCCGTCTCGTCGCTATCAAGTTCCGGCAGGATCGCACTGACACTGCCGGCGGCAAGCGTGATGCTGCCCGCCGTATCCGAGGTCTTGTTCAACAGATGAATGGTGCCGCGAGTATTGACCGAACTCGTTGCGATCAACACGCCATTCTGGGCGAGGCTACGCCCGGCCAGCGTAATATCGCCCTGCTGCGCGAAGATCAGGCCCGTATTGGTGACGCTGCCGTTGGTGCTTCCTGCCTTGATGATCGGCGAGATCTCGTTGCCACGCGTGGTCGAGATCTGGTTTTCGGCGCTGCCGAAACCAGCGCGCAGCACGAAATCATCTCCCGCAGCCAGCATCGTCTGGCCGCGCGGCGTGGCGATGGTGCCGGCATTCTCGACCTGCGATCCGATCATCAGCACGAAGCCGCCGCCGGATGTCACCGAGCTCGGCGCGCGGGTCTCGATCGAGGCGCCCGCTTCCACCACCACCTTGCCGCCGGCCGCCTTGAAGCTCGGCGTGAGGTTCGGACCATAGATGCCATTGGCGGTGAATTGTTCGTTGGTGATCCCCGCTGTCGAGGCGATCAGTGAGCCGACATTGATCTGGCTGTTGCCGCCGAAGATGATGCCGTTCTGGTTGATCACATAGACATGCCCATCGGCCTTGATATTGCCGAGGATCTGGCTCGGCGCCGTCGTGCCCGTGACGCGGTTGAGCGCCACCCAGTTGCTATTGCCCTGCTGGTCGAAGGTCAGCGTGGTGCGCGCGCCGACATTGAATGATTGCCATTCCAGAATGGCCTGCTGCGCCTGTTGCCGGATGCCGACCTGGGTCTGGCCATTGGCATCGATGCTCTGCGTCGGTGCATTGGCGCCATCCCATTTGCCGCCGGGCGCCGCAAGCAAGCCGCCCGCACCAAGGCCGTTCGGCACAGACACCGATGTCTGCTGCGCCGCTGCAGCAGCGCGTGCCGCCGCCTGGATCGCCTGCATATCCTGCACCGCGCGTGCGGCACGGGCGAGTGAATCCTGCGTCTGCCTTGCCGCTGCGGCTGCGCGCGCTGCAGCCTGTACTGCTGCATCCGAAGCAATGTTCGGCGCCGATTGTCCGGCGGACGCACCGCCGTTCAGGGCGCGCGCATATCCATCGTCAGCCGATGCGCTCAACAGCGCCGCCGAACAAACACCCGTTAGAAGCGCGCGATGCAAAAAGCGCGAACGCTGCGTGTGAGACACGGAGGTTGGCAGCACAAGCGGACGAACGAGCATGAGATTTCCTTCGGGCATCTGTAAAGAGATGACCGGCGACGCAGCCCATCATCCTCTCACTAAGCTGACCGACGCCAACTCACCGACCCGACATGGCTTCGAAAGATTTTCTGCGATGGAGACCGATATTTTTCGCGCTCAACTGACCAGAACGATTCCGCCCGGCAGATGTCTGGTCTTCACACCGAATGCAGCCTGCAGGCGCGGCACGGCTTCATCGATCCTGTCCAGGCGAAATGTCGCCAGCACAGACTTTCGCCCAAGCTCTTCATTCATCAGAATAATCCGGCCCGGCCGATAGCGGTTGATTTCCTCGACCACATGCGCGAGCGGATCGTTGCGGAACACCAGCACGCCGCGTTCCCATGCCGTCACACTATCTGCATCGACATTCGTCACATCGCTCATGCCGTGCGAGGCGTACACAACCTGTCGATGCGGCGCCACGCTGGCGCGGCGGCCGAGATGCTCGACCTCAACCGCTCCCTCCAGGCACGTCACACGAACCGACGATCCGTCATAACGAATATTGAAGCGCGCATTCTGCGCCAGCGTGCGGCCATCCGCGGCCACCAGCGCAAATGCGCGACGGTTCGTGGGTGCAATTTCGATCGCCGCCTCGCCGGACAGCAACTCGATCCCATCCGCCTGGGCCGCCTGCTGCAAGATCGCCAGACTGCTGCGGGTATTGAGCCGCACCGAAATATCGTCCTGCACGGCGACCACACGTTGTTCGCCGACGCCGGTGCGATAGTCAGCACGCATATCCGCCAATGACGGCCACAATTCCAGCGGCGGGTTGACGACGGCATAGGCCGATGCAGCGGCTGTCGCCGCGATCGCACCTCCCAGAAACGCCCTGCGACCCAATGTGGCGCGGCCGGTCGCCGACCGATGACGTCCTGCAGCGCCTGATTGCTCTCCGGTTCGGCGCGAGGTCTCCGTCGCGGCCGAGCCCAGCTTGGTCCAGAGCAGGCTCGCTTCGGCAAAAGCGCGCCGATGATCCCGGCTCGTCGATCGCCAGCGTTGCAAAGCCTCGGCATCGGCTGTGGTGGCTTCGCCCGAATTCAGCCGGATCAACCATTGCTGCGCCTCGCGCTGCAGCGCGTCCTCGTGATCCGTCTTGGGCGGTGGTTTCATCATGCCGTGATCTCGGTCGCTCCAGAGCCCAACCGAGCGCTGTTGTGGATAGGTCTTCTACTACTAGGACGGTTCTGACGACCCCGAACCGAACTTCCTCGGTGAAATTCGCTCCAAACGCTCCGAACAATGTTCGAGAGCCCGTTTCAAATCCCGCTCCACCATCCGAATCGAAATACCGTAACGCTGCGCGAGAACCTTGTGTGGCGTCTCATCGAGCCGCGTCGCGATGAAGATCGCCCGGCATCTCGGCGGCAACTCGTCGAGCGCCTTGGTCAGCGCAACGATCTCGGCGCGTGATTCCGCGATGCGCGCGGGATCGAGCTCATCGTCGTCCTGGTGACGCAGCGCCTCGATCTCCGACAGTGTGAGGCGGCGCCGGTCGGCATCGCGGCGATCGGCCGCGACATTGAGCGCAATCCGGAACAGATAGGCATCGGGGCTCTTGAGAATGCCCGGATCTCCCGGCCTCTCCAGCCGCAGCCAGGTTTCCTGCAGCGTCTCGGCCGCGAGATCCACCGAGCCGAGCCGGCGTGCCAATCGGTGCTTGAAATCGTCATAGCGATCGACCAGCAGCGCGCGCAGACCTGTCCAACCGGCATCGCTCATGGCAGCCGATCCGTGCCTGCCGAGCCACACCCCAGTTCATGGCCTGCCCGTACGAGCATGGTCGATGGCTGCGTGAGCCCGGCCGGCGGCGGAGGTTGGATCACTAGCTGGCCTAGCAGTCCCGCCAGACGCGCATCTCGTTTCACGTCGTCGGATTCGCCCAGCACCGACACGCGCGCCACCGCACCGGACGGTGCAACCCATAATCGCAAAAGCATCCGGTGAGGATCGGCATTTGGTCGATCGAGACGGCAAAGCATCCGCGTGACCGCCTGCTGCAGCGCTGCCGAGTAATCCGGATAATCAGGCGTCCAGGCTTGCGATGCGGCCTTGCTTTGCTTCACGCGTGTAAGCGTAAATGCACCGAATTGCGTATAATGCGGTACCAGCCCCGTTCCCTTCAGCAACGCGTTCAGCGCATCGGTGGGCGTTAATGTGCCGCTGACGGAATTCGATCTGCGACCTGCAACAAGGTCGCCAGGCACAAGAATTTCGATCCCCGTGACCGAGCTGTAATTGTAGAGCGCATCCGCAAGGGCTTGTGCCGGAATGCTCAAGCTTGCCGATTTTCCATCGGGGCGATCAGGATGCTCATTCGCTCTGGCCGATTCCACACACGTAAGCGCGAAAGCTATGGCCAACGAGAATGCAAATGCACGACCGTCCCCTCGCTTGAACTTTTTCGTGGGATCTCGGCCAGATATCCGAACATCTTTGCACATATTTGACGGTCGGCTCACGAACAGCCGAGGCGGTTCAAGCGTGCCCCGACCATCCAATCTAATCTATCGATGGAAACAGACAGCCCAATTTTACGAAGCCATCGCAGATGTCGTTACTGCCGCAATATTACAGTCTCAAGACAGAGAGAACATCTAGCGGGCTTCCCATCGAGCCACATCTTTCGCCAATACATATGCTAAACTGTTCCTGCGGATTTCCTCCGATCAAGTTAGAGTCCGGCCCTCTGAAGGACGGACAGATAAACCAAACTAAATTCACGGAAGAAAAAGATTACTGGCTTTTTTGGGCGAGCAAGAGACGGGACGCAAGCGACGCTACGCAGTTCGACACATAGCTGGTCGCCCCTTTCCCCTCCCCGCACCGCAGCCATCACCGACACTTCGACCCAGCCGTGCATTGCTGTACCGTGCCTTCAACGCTTACGACACAAGGCCAGCGTAAGCAGACTTATGTTTCAACCGCGCGCGATCGGCCTGCCCTCGCGTAGGTCAAAGCGAAAATGCTCGGCTTCGGATATCCAAGCCGGGTGCACTTGACTACCTGCGGTAATTCAAGATCGCAGCCCATGGGCTGGATCATGAAACTAGGCCTGATTGGTCCCAATTAGTCTTGAAATGCCTCGGCCAGCGAGCCCTTGCTGCATATTCATCCCAATTGCGCCTTTCAAACATTCTCCAGTCAATCTCTGGAGATAGGGGTGCGTTAGCAATCATCTTGACCTGAGCAGCGGTTAAATGGCCCTGACCGTACATGTCATCATCGCTTCCCGGCGCTCGTCCCGCTTGAATGCGACTAGCGGCAGGGCTCAGCGAATTATCGATATCTTCGTTTTTCCGCCCGTGCCTAAGACCGTGATACGTTTGATACAAATGAGGATCGGCAACGCCTTCGAATAGCCGTTGCATTCGCTTTGAAGCCGCATCAGCCGGGTCTTCTGCTTCGTGGAGAAGCTTGAAGATGAAGCCCTCCTGTCTCATCATCCAGCCAACCAAACCGCAATCGACGAAAAAATTGTGCAGGACGTAAAAATTTAGAGACACTTCGGTCTTGATAGGAACAATGAGTTGCTGGCTGGCCTCATGTATTTGAACTATGTCGTGGGGAGCTACGATATAGCAGCCATGGTATGGGCGAATATGCTCAGCGCGAAGAAACGCGATGATACCGAGGCGGCGCCCAACGACGTATCCGAGTGGGGGAAGCAAGGCATCGGCAAGGACGCCAGTAGCCAGGCCCTTTCGAAATATCCGGTTCAGCGTCGTGTAATCAGGCGGAATCTGATTTTTGGGCTTCGGAATTTCGTCTGAGAATATGATCCGGCAACCATCTAGTGGGTACGGAATTTTGTCCATTTTGCAGCCATGCCGGATAATGGAAAAAATTCGAGGCAGGTAGTTGTTCTCGATCGTTCCCCTCGCAAGGCGCGGCCCGCTTCTAGACTTGTTCTCCTGAATAAATTCTTTGATCTTACCTACTTGGTAATCCGGACTTGTTGAGTAATCAGGATCGAGCCACTGGAGCTCATCAACGAAATCCTGAATATCCTCCTCGGTGTACGAACTGACCGGTCGGTCGGGCATCAATTGAAGGAACACATTCCTCCTATGCTCAATGTAGCTTAGCTCCGGGTTGACCTTCGGGGAGCCGTCCTTCTTGTGGCCTTTTGTGCCTTTCGCCTTTTTGATCTTTGCGTAATACGCATCCGCCGCAACGCTAAACAGAGGGCCACTTTTGGGCTCCAATTGTCCCGAGATACCTTCAATGCGCTCACTGATCAGATCAAGCCGCGCCGCAATGTTTTCGATTTCGGTCGGCTTGGGCGACAACGGCGCCAAGTCGAGATGGCTCCTAGCAGTCGCCTCGTCCTTGATGACCCGGATAAAGTAATTGGTCAGTGCTTCGCCTTCGTGCGTAGCCAAATGCGCGTTGGCCGCTCGATCGATGCCAATCCCGATCAGACCATCCAGCCCGGCCTTGGCCATGAGCTTCGCCATGCCGTCGGTAGAGCTCTTGATATCGGCAACGGCGTCAAGCCCCTTCAAAAACGGCCCCGCCAATAACATTAGCCGTTTAAGCTCTTGGTTTGAAGTCGCTTTTCCCGGCACGTCCATACCCTTTCCGACTGCAGCGAAGGCCAATTGGGCCTGCCCGACCAGAATATTGGCCAATTGCCTAGCTTCTCGGGCCGTTACTCGCCCAAGAGTCACGCGGATCGGCGATAAACGAAAGTCCGGGTCAACAGATTTCGGTGGACGCAGCTGGAAAACGTAAGTTTGGCCTCGGCGGGTGAGATACTTGCCCATGCGTACAATCGCCCGTACATTGCGACTGCACACCGGAAAATCACCGGGGTTCCCCGACAAATCTATAGTGGCGGAAAGGGTGGGATTCTCAGCCGGTGGCCGCAGGCACCCAAGAAAACCCCTAAAACAAGGCATTTCCGGAAGACCGGCGTATTTTTTGTGGCCACCACTGTGTACCACATTTTCGCCGGAGACAAGTCTCGCCAGGATCCCAAGTCCCAATCCGGATGCGCGTCGACAGCCTGCTGGCCCGCATCCGTTTGCCGTCACGGCGAAGGCCGCCGGAGCGCCTAGCTGGTCGCAGTCTGAGGAGGGCTCGTCTCTGCTGCGTAGACGTCCTTGAAATCGACATGGCCGGCGAGAAGATCCGGTCGATAGGGTTGCTCCTTGTCATAGACGAGGACGCGGGTTTCCTTGAAACGCCGCATGACCGAGGGATGATAAGTGGCCTTGGGAACGATCTTCCGCGCCTTTTCCTTCCACTTCAGTCGCCAGAACAGCAGCCGCACGCCAGTCCTGCATTCGTCGTGCTGCTGCCCGGTATGGCGGCCGTAGGTCGACAACAGGTTTTCGTTGACCAGCAGGCCCGCCTTCTTCGCCTGGTTCGCCATCCACTTGAGTGCGATGTCCGACAATCTGGATTCGTTTTCGGGATAGCTGCCCCCGACGTCCGAATGGTTGCCCGCGAACCATAGCTGCCTCAGATACGCGCCTTCCTCGACCTCCCGGTTGGGGGGATCCGCATCGTTCGCCCAAGGCACGCGGTCGAAGTCAGCTCGCCGTTCGTCGAGGGAAAGAGCGTGGCGTGCGTACCGGACTTGCGGATTCAGGTGACGATCGAAAAACTTCATCTGCACGTTCGTCAGATGCACCGTTTGCCACCATTTGAAACCGGGTACGCCGAACGAGACCTTGAGCCGCAGCAGATAGTACGATGCGAGACCCGCGAAGCCGACGGCGGCAACGGTCTCGACCCACGTCATCCAGAAGACGAAATCGTATCGTGTGAGAAACCATGCAAGGAGCGCCGACAATCCGCATACGATGACGGCAGCCGCCGTCCATAGCCAGGGAACGAGCGACGAACTGACGCCGATCGCGGCGACGGTGTCCCACACGCCGATGAAGTGCGGCACGGCGTTGGAGACGCCGGCTTCCTCGGAGGCATAGCGTTGCCTGAACTGATCGCCAAGCACGGCGCGCTGCGCCTTGAGAGACCTGGTGCGATCCGTCGCGTTGTCTTCGTCCCTGTCCGCCGCCCCACTGCCATGTCGGTAGACGCGCTTCACGGCTTCGGTCGCGACCGCCTTCAGCGTGTCGGGGTCCCGCAGGAGCGGGGAACCGTCCGGCATCCGGGTCGGGATTCCGCACAAGCCGAGCACGCCGGCAAGGCAGCGGACCGTATACGCGCCGCGGCTGAAGCCGAACAGGAAGATGCGGTCGCCGGGACGCCACAGGCGCATGAGAGCGGCGTAGCAATCGACGAGGTTGCCGGTGATCCCGAGGCCGGTCACGCTGCTGAGGCCGTTGTAGACGCGACGCATGACGGGGACCTTGATGTCGTCGCCGGCCAGCTTGGAGCCGAGGCCGGGGTCGTAGAACGCCAGTTGATGATCCGGATCGATGATCGTGTCCGGACCGCAGCGCGTCGCTCTGAAGAGCTTGTAGACGTTGCTCCTGAATTCATCGACCTCGACGCCGCCGGCCTGCCCCGTGCCGTCAGAGAAGACGAGGATGTTGCGGCCGGAAAATGCGGGCATCCGGTACGGGGTGTCGTCGTCGTCCCACCTGTCCGGCACGATAGCGCCGGAGTCTGCTGCGGGAATCCTCTCCGAGACCGTCATGGCCGTCATGCTCCTTGTTCGGTGATTGGCCGGGACACGCGCTTCCTGGATGTCTTCGGTGCTGCAGGACCCCTTTTCGAATCCTTGTTCAAGTGCGGCGAACGCGTGGAGAGCAGCAGTTGTCTCGCGTAGGACCGGGAAGCTTCGAACACTCCCTGCTCCGTCACGAACAGAGCAAGGTAGGCTGCATGGATCAGGGCGATCAGGATCACCACCAGCAGCCTTGCATCGAAGCTGTTCGCGAGATCGACCGGCCACCGGTACCAGAAAATCCCGATGCAGACGAGGATGACCACTGCGTTGATAAGGAACGCGGGCCGCTTCAGACCGAGCAGGTTGCGGCGGAAGCCGTAATCGACATTCTCGTTGAAGAGGATGTCGAACTTCTTCCTGTTCCGGGTGTTCTCGCGCAGCCATGCGGTCCCGCGCTCATAGAAGGCGTCCGCGGCTTCGGGATCGGCGGTTTCCTCGTCGCTGGACGGAGCGGCTTCGCCCAGCTTCCGAGCGATGAATGCATGGAAACCGGACTTGGTCGCCGCGTCGTACGTTGGGTCGCGATGCCGCAACGTCACCGTCGTCGGCAGACCGCACATCTTTTCGATGATCGCCGGCTCGATCGCCCGGCCGCGGCGGCGCGCCACATCGGCGAATACGCCGAACAGGACGATGAGCGCGGTGCCCGCGATCAGGTTCGTCAGCGCGATGCCTCCCCATGCGATGAAGATCGCGACGAACGCGAAGGCGGGCGCTCCGCCTATCACCGCAGGAACGAGTCGGGCACGCATCGTGTAGGCATCGATCGGGTACTTCATCGCGTTGCTCCGTCTTCGAGAACCTTCGGTGCGGCGGCCTCCGACAGCGCTTCGGCGGTGAAGTGCGTGTAGCCGGCCGGCGTGTGAATGAGCATCAGCAACGGGAAGAACTGGCTGACGCAAAGGAGCGCGGCGGTCCTCAGGTCGAGTGCCGATGGTCCGCTCGGGACCAGGTGATTGTGCCAGGTGCCGAGCGCGTAGAGAGCGCCGCCGGATCCCTCGATGAGGTCGCGCAGCACCGGGCGCAGACCTTCAGTACCGAGGACGAATTCGTCGCGCGAGAATTTGCTGTCGGGCGGGGCCGGCAATACGTCGACCACGTGGAAGGTGTCGCTTACGTCGGAATACCGCCCGATCAGGATGCCGCCGGTCTCGGTGCCTCGGCGTGCAGCGACCGCGTCCCGGATCTGCCTGTCGGCGTCGGGGCCGAGACGCACCTCGCTGATCCCTTCCTTGCTGACGACGATCCGCGGCGCGACCTCGCTCCGCTGCCATGTCTGGCTCAGGCCGTCCTCGGCGATCCTGCCGATCGACAGCTCGCCTGCTTCCGGCAGCCCCTGCCGCTGGAGCTGCATGATCCGCTCCGCCATCGGCGCGCTCAGTGCCGAAAGCCGCGCATCGGAGAGCGGCAGCGTCGCGGCCGAGCAGCCCTGTCCGATCGCGATGGCCTCGGCCGCCGTGTTGAAGACATCGGCCCGCAGGCCGGCGTCGGCGTTGATCTGGCGATAGGCTTCGCAGATCAGGTCGGTCGAGGAGGGATTGGCACACGGCCCCTCGACGGACACCATCGCGACGCTGCCGATGCCGAGGACGCAGGCCTCGATCAGGCGCGGACGGTTTGCTGCGACGTCGGCCATGACGAGCGCTTCGCGGACGCTGGCCGACCCTGTCGTGTTCACCACCGCGAAGCTGTCCGGCGCGACAACCGATGCGATCGACCGCTCCGAGAACGCGAGGCTGACCACGTCAGTCTGATGGGGAGCCGCCATTTGACGGAGCGGCGCCAGCGATTCCGCCAGATGGTGCGCCTTCGGCACGAACCAGAAGCTCTCCACCTTGCTGTCGGAGGGCAGCGTCCCGTGCCGGGCGAAATTGTGCGGCTGCATGTCGGCGCTATCGACGACCGAGGCTGGCCCCCGTCCGGACTTCGACAGATGCACGGCGACCTTGGAGCCGACGCTGCCGCAACCGATCAGCGTCCAGGGACGGACGGCATCGCCGGCATCTCCCGCCGCGCGCCGGAGCAGACGGGACGATATCTCGTCGCGGTGCATCGCCGTCCGAACCGCCGTGTCGCTTCCCGGCGTCAGGGCCTCGGCCTTCCGCAGCTCGACCACGTAGGGGCAGATCTCGATCGGGGAGCCCGTGCCGATGACGTCGCACGGGCGCCTCGCCAGCAGAAGCACCGCGACCGGCTGGCTCTTGCGGAGCCCGGACCCCGGCATCCGGCTCTGAAGCATCGCCAGCTTGGGCGCGAGAAACTCGCGGCAGCCGAGCGTCTCGGCGCGGGCCAGAAGCTCGTCGATCGTCGTGACGTTCTCCGGCTGGTATTCGCCAGCCACGAACGGCTTGCCGGATGGCAACCTGCCCGACCACGCGACGATCGCATGCGTCGTGCCCGTGCGTGCGTTCGGACCGGCTGGCTCATAGGCCCAGCCATCGGCGAATTTGGGACCGAGCGGCACCGGATCCGCCTGATGCAAACCGATGCGGTAGGTCGTATGCTCGCCTTCCGTGGCTGCGTAGTACCATGCCCGATACACGGCGCACCGGCCGTCGCGGCCGGGCAGCGACGTCAGCCAGTCCGCATCCGCGACCACGAAGTCGTCAATCCCGTCGCGTCGGACCGGCTCCCAACCGTGCTGCGGATCGATCAGTTGAGCCGTGGCGGCCTTGTCCAGCCAATCGACGAGCTGCTCGAACAGGCCCGCCATTCCCCTGACCCGGAGCACCTCTCTCGGCGAGCCGGCGACGAGGCAGGGTTCGGGAAGAGTGCCGGCATGGGCGGGCTGGATATGCGGATGGCTGCGGTTGAAATCGCGCCGCAGCAGGATGCGCGGCGCGCTCAGAGGGTAAGCGGCACTGAACACGAACGACACCGGTTCGACGGCGCGCACGCCGGACGGGCTGACGCCCGCCGCCCGCCATGCGTTCGCAAGCTCGGTCCGGATCTCGACGACGGCGACCGTGACATCGCTCCTCTCGACACGATGCGCCGTCACGCGCTCCACCGAGGGGTGCGCCTCCAGGAAGCGGAGCGCACGCCGCACGCTTACCGGGATCCGTTCGGTCTCGACCTCCGACATGCGGTCATCCATGGGCCAGCGGCTGGCTCCCGATGCCGGTGCCGGCGGCGACGCTCACACCGAACACCGCCCGTTTCAGCCGCGGGCCCGCGGAAGTGACCTCGATCACCAGCGGGTCGTCGCCCGGGCCGTCGGCGACGCACTTGAATTCGCCCTTCACGTCGTCGAGGATGTCGAGATATTCACGCTTGGCGCGGATGCAGGGCGGGTCGCTCTCGTCGTCCACGACCGTCTTGCTGCTGGACACCGCCAGGGCGCCGCTCAGGGCCTGTCCGAGCGCGTTGCGCGCCTTTTGCGACACCTTGGCCTTCTCGCCCAGTTTCGACCAGCTATCATAGGACAGGCTGTGCCAGGAGCAGTGGTGCGGCGCGATCAGCACGTCGTATTCCAGACGTTCCGGCGTCTTCGCATTGCGATCCCAGATGCGGTCCCAGATCGCCACCTCGGCATCCCCGCCGAGCAGGTAGCGCGCCTTGACGGCCTTCGAGACCTTCAGGTCGATGCGGATGATGACGCTGGAATTGTTCTTGGTGAGGACATCCTCCTCCTTGTCGTCGGCCGCGGGCATCGGCGCCAGCAGCCGGGCCTCGAACGACGTGTCGGTCTGGCCGCAGATCTTCGAGAAGACCTCGTCGACCTTCACCAGGATCGCGCCGAGATCGTCCGTCTTGCCGTCGACGTCCTCGCCCAGGATGACGATGCGGTTGCCGTCGGCGAGCGAGCCGTCCGCTCTGTACTTCTTCACGCGCCGGCGCGCCTCGTCGCGCCAGGCTTCCGCGTCCGCGCAGAGCACGTGGTCCTCGTCCTTGGCCTTGGCACGGCGGAACACGATCGGCGACGACCACATCTCGCGGATGATGATCTTGTCGTCAGCCTTCGACCAGGTCGACGGGTCGCCGAGATGGAAATGCTTCTCCAGACCGCGGATGTGATCTGCGTCGGGATGGGTGTTGAGGAAGGCGTCCACGAACAGCCTATCCTTGTCGTCGCGGTCCAATCTCTTGCGGAGCTGCTTGGCGACGTCCGGCGTGTCGTCGTCCTCGTCGTCGGCGGCGCACCGGATGTTGATGTCCGCAAGGATCCGGCGACCGGACTCCAGCTCGATCAGCGTCATGTCTCCGTTGTCGACTTTGAAATGTGATGTCTTGACTGCCATCGTGGTCCTCATGATCCGTCAGTCCGTTCCCGACCGGCGACGGCTGACGGTGATTCCGCCCATCGCACCGTTCGGCCGGAGCCGACGGTTGTATTCGCCCCTGGGTTGCTCCAAGAAGGCGGTTCCTATTGACCTATGCGGGGCCGAACCCTGCCCGCGGACATGCGCCAAAAAAATAATCAGCGAGCATGTCCGAGCCCGCCGCAGCGCGCCGCATGGGAGAGGAGGGGGAACGCTTGCAACGCCAAGACCAGAAGGCCGTCCGATCCCGCCAGGAGGTGGAGGCCGCGATCTGCGGCCTCAGCACCGCCGAATGGGCGAGGATCGATTCCGTCGCGAGGTCGTTCTCGTTCGGGACGGGATGGGAGTCAGACGACCTGTCGCAGGAGGCCGTCTTCCGGACGTTGCGGGGCACCCGGAATTGTCCGGTGGAGGTCGATGTCGTGAAGCACCTGATCGACACCATGAGCAGCATCGCGGACGGAGAGAGGGAAAAGGCGCACAATCAGCTTGTGCATCTGCCCACCGTCCAGGCGGGGATCGAGGATGGGATCGACTCGCCCGCAGCGGAGTGGTCGGCGGAAGAGCAGAAGGCCTACGACGACGGGCGGAACGAAATCTTGGCGATTTTCGACGACGATACCGTGGCGCGCGATCTCGTCGAGGGTATCCTGGCCGAGTTCGATGCCGATCAGCTCAAGGAACTTACGGGACTGGACGGCACAGCCTATGCAACCAAGCGAACCCTGATACGGCGCAGACTTCTCAAACTCCGTCCCAAGGGATACCGGACATGACCCGCGGAAAGCAGAGACAGAGCGGTTTCCGAGGCATCGGACGGCACTTCGTCGAAGACATCATGCAGGCCTCAGACGACGAGATCCTCGCCCAGTATGCCGAAGACATCGGAGAGCCCGAGGCGAACGCCGCGCGGATGCGCGCGATGGTCGAAAGAACGGTTTTGCTGGCGAACAAGGATAGGCTTCACGCCGCCCGCGCCGGCGCGTCCGCGAACAAGACGACCCAGCCTCAGCCGGTCATTCCCATAGCCGAGGCACGGGAACGGCTGCGGCAGGCCCTCGCCTCCAATGCCCACGACGACAGTTTCACGCTGGCCGCCCGCAAGGAAACCGAATTGTCGGACGCCGACGTTCTCGACATGCTGCAGGCCATGCGCGAACTGGGGATCATCAAGTGAGGCCGTGTCTGTGACGCCGGCCGAAGTCCTGCTGCGCGAACTCGGCATCACGTCGCCGGCCGAGATAGATCTAGAGGCGATCGCGCATCACGTGGGCGCCCGCGTCAGATATTGCCCTTTGAACGGCTGCGAAGCGCATATTCTGGGGCGCGGCGGCAAGGCGATCATCACCGTGAAATCCGGAAGCTCGGCACGCCGGAAGCGGTTTTCGATCGCGCACGAACTCGGTCACTGGCGCTTCCATCGCGGCAAGACGCTGGTCTGCCGGGTCGACGAATATCGGCCGCGGGAAGCTCAATCCGCCGAGAAGGTGGCGGATGGATACGCGGCCGACCTCCTGATGCCGCGTTACCTTTTCGAGCCGCTGGCCCGACAGGTGGGCACGTTCACGTTCAAAACGATCGGCGAACTGGCCGAGACCTTCAAGACGAGCGTCACCGCGACCGCGATCCGACTCGTCGAACTCGGCCATCTTCAAGGATTCGTGGTGTGCCATACGCCTCGCGGGCGAAAGTGGTTCGCGCGGGCACGGAGCATCGACCGGGCGTGGTTGCCGCGGGACGACCTCGACCCAAAGAGCTCCGCATTCGGCGTGCAGTTCGGAGGCCGCCCCGACGACACGGCGCCACGCAAGGTGAGCGCGGCGACCTGGCTCAACCGCTTCGATGCAAACCGCTTCGATGTCCGGGAACAGACCATCCGGACGGCCCGCGACGAGACCCTCAGCCTGGTGCTCGTGGACGAGAAGGCCATGCTTGCAGCAAAATAGCGTCAGGGATCATCGTTGCCCCAAAAGAAAAGCCCGCCATCGCTGGCGGGCTTCCCTTTATACCTGCCACCCGATCCATGGCTTGTGATACTCGCCCCCTATGGGCCGGCCTCATCTGGCGCTCGCTCGGACCTGTGCAGCTTTCACCACACCTGATGTTTTATGACCGTAAGGCGTAAATACGGTC
>JASBVG010000114.1 GCA_030147505.1 Tardiphaga sp. | reverse complement strand
ACAATAGACATCGGTCCGCTCCTTTCCTTTTCAAGCACCGGAATCATATCCGATGCCGGGGAAAAGGGGCGGGCCATTCCATAAATCCGCGAACCTCCCGTCCTAGGATTGCCCCCATGGCCGAGATTCTGCGGCATTTTTGCTGGACCATATAACGGATCACGGGGCAACGCGGAGGCTTTATCGTCGGCCACGGACTCGGCGCCGCGATAGCCCACGAATACTTACATCACGGCGAGAAACGCACCGAACAGCGTCATAAGTAGGAAGAGCGCACCTATGTCGGGAGCGGATACCCGATCACGTACCGTTACGTTGAGCATTGCCCATACTGCCCACGCGAGATAGTTGGCGACACTCCCGGCGAGTGCGTCCCTCCGACGGCTTGATCACATAGGGTCCGTAATCTTCACTCATCTGGCGAGATCCTTGCATATCTTTGCGGATTTGACCTGGCTATACTCCTCGTCGGTGTTTCGTGTTGGGCGACGCAGATGGCGGCGCGGCTTGCCCAGGACCGGCCCATAGGTGTGTGGTCGAGCCATGCTAGCCAATATGCGGTGACGATGTCTCGGCCATCGAAGCCATATTTTTTCTGAAAGGCGGGCCAGCCGATGCGGTGCTGCTCCTCATGGTGTCCGCCGCAAATGGGAAGCGATGCCCAATCGCTGACCTTGCTTGCAACTCCCTTGTCGCCCCAAGGATCGAAATGGGCGGCACAGATTTTGCCCCAGCAGCCGCCTGCCTGCGAGAGGAAGCAAGCTCGCCCGCGCAGCCATTTGAGGAAGGGCGGGCAGCGCTTCCAGCCGTCGGAACGGTGGCTGTTTTGCAGGCGGGGGCGGAAGGCATCGGCCCTGCGAAGTCGAGCAGGCACGACCTTATCCCACGACCAGACGCAACATGCCGGTATCAATAGCGGCAGTGGCCGGCCCGGTCCTAAGCGAGGCAATCACATCGTCGATCCCGGCAATGAAGTCGCGCACATGCTTCTCAAGCTCGGTGATACGGTCCTCATCGCGATCCAAACGCCGGACGAACAGCCGCAACGGCTCGGGCATGCGTGGGTCATAGGAGAGGAAATCGCACCAGTTCCGCCCGGTGCAGGCCATCTGCCACAGCATCTGAAGCTGATATTTCTCGGGGATATCTCCCGAACGGATGGTATTGATATGGGTAGCGCTGGTGGGGCATTTGATTTCTAGCAGGCCATCGCGGCCGACCAGCCCATCCGGCGAAGCACCCGCCATGAAAATCTCGGGGTGCAACACGAAGTCAACGTTGCTGACATCGGCATCATGATAGAAGCGATACGCCGCCCGGGCTTCGGGCTCTTTCTCGGTGCCCCAGCGCATCGCAGGGGAGGCGAGGGATGGCTCGGCTATCCCGCTCAGGCGTTCAACCACGAGCTGAACCATATACTGGGCGCGTGCCGCAGCCCAACCGACTTTGGTGCGAGCCAGAACGTCGGCCACGCGGGATGCGGTCACCCGGCCGCAACGTAGCGCGAACCAAGCGTCCGAACGTTGCAGGCAAGCGGCGATCATGCTGCAACCCTCCTGGCTAAATCGCGCTTCTGCTCAAGCGCGCGGATAGCTGCCGGATACTGGCTTGCGGGAAGCGCACTTAGCGAAGCAACGCCCAGATATGCGCAAAGCGCTGGCAGCTCTGCGTGGACCTCCTCAGCCAGAGCCTCAAGGACGGACAGTTCTTCCCTATCGATAGTTTCATGCATCGACCGACCAGCAAGAGCCGGGATGAGTCGAGCGGGCGAGCGCTTTGCCAACGCCGCGTCATCATCGTCGTCCCGCGGGCACACGCCCACGATCGCCGCCAGCGCATAGCGGCGGGCATAAGTCAGTGCGGCGCCATATTCCTGCGGGTCGAGCCTTATTAGGGGGATCGACAGTGCCTGCCGGATCCACTGGCCTGACGAATGCATCAGCATTGTCGTCAGGATCATAAAATTGCCGCTGACTGCGCCGGGAAACTGGACCACCGACAGTCCATTCCGGGTCAGCGCTTTGCGGCACGCTGCCCAGATTGCGGACAGATCAGCATATTTCGTCCCCAGCTCTTCATTATCGCTGCCCTTGATGGCGCCCTCGATCCGAGCCTGCGCCCGCGATAGCGCAGTGGCCAGATCGGCGATATTCTCGCTCGTCTCCATGATGATGCTCCTTTCCCTTCACTTTGCCGAGGAGGGGGCAGGCACATGACCCTGCGGCTTGCGCATGGCGGTGCGCCCCAAAGCGAGTCGCTCGAAATACATCACCGCTTCGGCGCAGCGGATCTTGTGGCGCAGCCAGGTCTGACGATGCGAGCACCCGCGCGGGTAAAGCTCATCTGCGCGTAGTTCATCGCCATCCTCAACGAGCCAGGCGCTGCTCGCGAGGAAGATATCGCCCTTGCGCTCGGCCTCGCCGTCCAATTCCAACTCGTCAATGGCGAGCTGGATGAACTGATGCTGCGCCCGCCTCGGAAAACTGCGCAACATTACAAGCATTTCAGGCTCGGCCGAAAAGCCGTGGCTTATCGCGCCGCAATGCGGATTCTTCATGTCGATTTCCAGTCCGTTTTGGACCAAGCCGGATTGCCGGTCCCACCGGCCACAGCCCCGCCGATCACTCGGTCAGGGCTCTCGCGCCGCCGTATTAGCGTGTGCGAATCACGGCCACACTGACGCTCTGGTCTGAGCAGAAGTCGAGCTGATAATGTGTTTTCTAACTGCGATCGCTGGCCTGCTGCCGATTTGGTGGACACCGAGATAGGCTCAATCAGGCTAGACCGGCTTTCTGTTCCGAATCTATGGGCCGAGATAGCTAAGGGGCGTATGGCGCCGGGTCGGTTTATGGAACCATTCGATATAGTCGAACACGCCAGCCTTGGCCCGCGCCCTTGATCGCTCGATCTTCTTCCCGAACCTCTCGGCGTTGAGAGATGAGAAGAAGTTATCCATGGCGACATCGTCCCGGACAATGTCGGGACTGCTCATCGAACAGATGAAGCTTTACCCCGCCGCATCACGCAGCGCTATTTGGAGTCAAACGGCTCATTCGAACGAAACGAGCAAGGTGCGCGCTACCCAATTTTGGGGAGGAAAAACCTTTCCAGCCCGGTAGGCTTGGAAACCATGGCCGCCGAGCCTGGCAACGGAGCTGCTATGACACCTCGTGAAAAGGATATCGTCTTCTTCATCCTCGCCGGGATCATCCTATTTTGTCTGCTGTACGTTGGCATCGGACACTATGCGGACGGTGTACCCCCGCCGGCTGATTAGCTGCACATGTTCTATGCGTTTCGGATCAGGCTGGCGTTGCGACAATTTGGCGTGGAGCCCAAACATGTTCCTCCGGGGATTTTCGCACAAGTGCGGGAAGCGGGGAAGGCGGGGCGATATCTTCCGCGGGAGGCCGCAATAATCATCCTCGGTTCTCGCCCGGGCCAAGTCCCCGCCCAAGCCCGACATGCGATCGTCGGATGGATAGCGCGCCGCCGGATCAATCAGCACCGTTGTGCCGTTCACCAGGCACTTAAGACCATGGCCCTGATTTGACCGACTCGAGCTTCGTCATAATTCGGGATTGATCGAAAATGGACGAAATATGCGATAGCGTCTGATTTACTAACACATTAAGTCCTTAGCACCGCTGGTCGGGTTATGAATCCCGAGTTCGGGGCAAACGTACGGCTCGCAGCGTTCAGATGACCGATATATTGGATCTCATTGGAGACATTTACGAAGCAGGCGCAATGCCGGGGTTGTGGCGCGGCTTGCTTGGCAAAATTGCCGAGAGCAATGGCGCCGTAGCCGGTATGCTACTTGCCAACACGCGCGACGGATTGCTCGGCACCCATTCATCCGGATATGACGAACTGGTCGTGGGTTACCGGCGAGCTGGCTGGGCCACTGACACCACGCGTTTCAATTGGCTCACAAATGACAAGTACGCTGGTTTTCGGACGGACACTGACTTCGCCTCTATTGATGAGCTTCGACGAATTCCGGTCTATTCTGAGTTCCTGATCCCCCACGGAGTTGATGCCGGAGCTGCCACGCTCATCCATGGCGCTCATCACGAACACCTGCTGCTGTCGATCGAGGGATTTCCAAATCATCGCTCGGCGCGTGACGCGTTACCCAAGCTGGATGCGCTACGACCGCACTTTGCCCGCGCAGCAATGCTATCGTCGCAGCTGCGCATGCAACAGGTTAAGGCCGCCGTGACAGCGCTCGAGATGATCGGCGTCGCGGCCGCGATGATCGGCCAGCTTGGTACTGTGCGCGTGCTGAACGATTTGTTTGAAAGAGACCTAGCGCAAATCGGTCTAGTCAAAGATCGTCGGATACAGCTTTTCAACACGGCGACAGATCGCCGACTAAGGACGGCTTTTGCAGGGGCGCCGCTGGGCCTGGGCGATTCGATACCCCTAGCCCAAAATGGCGAGGTATTTGTCCTGCATGTTCTTCCGGTGCTGGGTAGCGCAAAGGACGTTTTCGCGGACTGCGCCGCCGTGGTCCTAATTTCAACGGTGCGAAAGGCTCCGCTTCCGGAATTGCAACTCCTCCGCTCGCTTTACGATCTAACCCCGATGGAGGCTAAGGTAGCGCAGCGCCTCGGGCGATCCGTCAGGCCCGCAGAAATAGCGAGCGAACTGGCGATTTCGGTCGAAACCGCCCGCACCCATATCAAAGCGGTTCATTCCAAGGTCGGCATTTCCCGCAGCGTCGAGCTGACGCATATCTTCACGGCTTTGGCAAAACCAGCCGCAGACTGAGAATCCTGCTTGGGACGAGGCCGGCTTGAATCGGAGGATCAGGTATCTTTCCCTAGTTGCTCGAGTAGGGAAGCAATTTGGGCGGATCAGGGAAGCGGCCCTTTCGCTATCATCGCTAACGGATATGAGAATGCGCACCGCTCCTGTTGCAAGAGCAGCTCGATCGTCGAACGCGGTGCCGAAACAAAAGCGATTGTTTGCTCAGATCATCTGCGGTACAAACTGGCCACGGCATTCCCTGGGGAATGATCGTCGGCGAGTAATCGCCTTATCATAAGCAGCACGACGATGGACGCAGGTCCATCCGACGCAGCACAAACCAACAATCATCCGCGAGAGCGGAGATGCTGGTATGTGGCTGCGTCTCGCCATGCCTGCGCATCTCTTTCTCTTGCGGACCTGACAAAGGACTGTGAGCGATGAGTGCAAAGACCAAAAGCAAGCCGGCCCCGGTTGCGCTGCCACCGTTGCGCGACAATTCGGCCCGTGAGATGCTAGGCGACCTCCACTGGGAGGATATCGCCCAGCTTAAGGTGCCGAAGAATTACGCGCGCAAGCGGGATGCCCAGGCCGATGCGATGCTTGAAGGGGCCATGAGCCAATATGAGCTTCTGGTTCCCGCGATTGTCGACCGCGATGGTTGTATCCTCGATGGGGTCGCCCGCATAAAAGTGGCCGAGCGCCTGGGGTTCAAGAAATACCCCATATTCCGCGTGCCGCATTTGACAGGCACGCTGGGCAAAGCCTTCAGCATCGCGGTCAACAAGATCCAGGCGCGCGCGGGCTGGGATCAGGAGCAGCTATTCGCCAATATCGACGCGATCCTCCTCGAACAGCCTCATCTTAGTGTCGAGGCTCTGGGCTTCACGGTCGGAGAGGTCGACGCCTTGCGCGTTGAAGTAAGCGGCGTGGCCTTGGATGAGCCCGATCCAGCGGACGAGATACCCGAGCTTGCTGCTCCGGTTACGAGGCTCGGCGATGCTTGGTTGCTGGGCCACCATCGATTGCTGTGTGGTTCATCACTGGAGCCTGCCACCTGGGAGGCGCTGATGGCTGGGGCCCTCGGCGCGATGATGTTTACCGATCCGCCCTTCAATGTCCCGATTCCGGGTCATGTTTCAGTTCAGGGGAGGGTGAAGCATCAGAATTTCGCTATCGCCTGCGGGGAGCTCGACGCTGAGGGCTTCATACAATTCCTTGAGCGATTCATCAGGGTTGCAACGGCTCACTTAAAAGATGGCGCGATCCTTCAAATCTGCATGGACTGGAAGCATCAATGGGAGCTGCTTTCAGCCGGCCGCCGGGTAGGATTATCCCAGCAAAATCTGTGTGTGTGGAATAAATCAAATGGCGGCATGGGAAGCCTCTATCGCTCGAAGCACGAGCTGATCGGCATTTTCAAATATGGCAAATCGCCTCATCGCAATTGCATCGAGCTTGGCAAGCACGGACGACACCGGACAAATGTGTGGGACTATGCCGGTGCGAATAGCTTTGGCCCCACACGTATGGACGACCTAGCCGCGCATCCGACCGTCAAACCAGTGACGATGGTCGCCGATGCCATCTGTGACGTCAGCGTACCGGGCGAAATCGTGCTCGACGCGTTCATGGGTTCGGGTACCACGATCCTGGCTGCTGATCGGGTTCGGCGCATTGCCTACGGCATAGAGCTTGAGCCTCGCTATGTCGATTGCGCGGTCCGTCGCTGGCAGGCCCAGACCGGAGGAGAGGCCGTGCTCGAGAGTAGCGGCTTCAGCTTTGCCGAGGTCGAGCGCCAGCGCCTGTCGGGCGTGCCAGATGTCCTGTCCACACCGCCCATCATCTGCCCGCCGCCGCGTAGTCGCGCCGCTCGATAAACGCCTCCCGCATTTTCCGAAGGAATTACCTATGGGTTTTCGTCGTATCACTCAGCCACAGCAGCCCGCCATATCATCCGCTGCAAATGAGGCCGTTTCTCATCCTGTCATCGCGCCGCCACCCAGAAGGCGATCGACTCCACAGGATCCGCCGGATGCGGAACCTCCAACCCCATCGAATGCCAAGCCCAATGCCGCAGCGGGGGCGTACGCCGTCGGCAAAAACAAACCGCCTCTGCATACGCGGTGGCCAAAGGGGCGGTCGGGCAATCCCAAAGGGCGTCCGAAAGGCGCGCGCAACTATGACACGGTGGCGCTCGAGTTTTTATCCGAGAGAATGCCGATCAGAACGGCCAGCGGCGAGAAGATGATGGATAGCGTCCAGCTTGCGTTGAACAAGCTGCGCGAGAAGGTCGGCAAGGGCGACATGAAGGCGATCGATCGCACGCTTCATGAGAGCCGGCGCTTGATGCCTGCACCTATGATCGCGCCCGCTGCGGTCGATCCGGTGGCTCAACTGAGCCCCGCCGAGCAGCAGATCCTGGCCAGCCTGCTGGATGGCCAAGGCTTCCCGCCCATGACCGTTGGCAAGCCCCAGTACGTAGAGCCTGACGTGGCGGAAGCGGTCGCTGCGACCGAGGAAATGGGGCGCGAAATCGAGATCGACGATGAGGATTTCGATGACGCTGATGCCGACTCCAGTGACGACGAAGAGTGGGAGGAATGATCATGAACGGCTTCAGCCCCGCACTCGTGGCGGCACTTCTCAACGAGACGTGCCGTCGTTCGCTATTTCATTTTCACCTTCTCGGCTTCCAGATCCTAAATGGGTTTCCGCTCAAGCAGGCGCCCTATATCGAAGCGGTTTGCTACCGGTTCGAGCGCTTGCTGCGCGGCGAAATGAGCCGGCTTATCAACACAATGCCGCCCAGGCTTGGAAAGTCCGAGCTGACGGCGTCGTTCGTCGCGTTTGCTCTCGGCCATGATCCGACGTCCAAGTTCATGTTGGTAAGCTATGGCCTCGAACTTTCGACAGCCAATCTAGACAAGGTCCGGACCATCATTCGCGATCCGCGCTACCAGGCGATTTTCCCGGGCGTGAAAATCAAATCGGGCAAGAATAAGCGTCATCATTTCGAAACGACGGTCGGGGGCGAGGTCCGCGCCATTTCGACCGGCGGCGTCGTGACGGGCTTCGGCACCCATTTCCTCATCATTGACGATTTGCTGAAGGCGGATGAGGCGCTGACGCTGGCGGGAAGAGAGGCGGCGATCCGCTTTTATAAGAACAGCTTGCTGTCCCGCTTCAACGATCCGGCTTCCGCCCGCATCGTCATTGTCGGGCAGCGGTTGCACGAGGATGATATCGTCGGCCATGTCAAAGGGCTCGGTGTCAGATGGGACCACATCAATTTGCCGGCAATCGCCGAGCATGATGAAATCATCCCCCTTGGGCGAGGCCGGATGTGGACGCGTAGAAAGGGAGATTTGCTCCATCCCGAGCATATGCCGGGATGGGTGCTCAAGGAAAAGCTGCTGGAATATGGGCCGCGCTATTATGCTGCCCAATATCAGCAGAATCCAGCTGTCTCGGAGTCTTGCCTCGTCGATCTGAATTGGTTTCCCCAGTATGAGAAACGGAAAAACCGAAGCTATTATCACAAGATCGTACAAAGCTGGGATCCGGCGATTACCGAGGGGGTCAACTCCGATTATTCGGTGGGGATGACCTGGGGATATCGGGACGGTCATTGGTATTTGCTCGACCTGATCCGCCGGAAGATGGATTTCCCCAAGCTCAAAGCGCAGGTGATGGCGTGGCATCGTCTATGGAAAGCGGATGCTCTGATCATCGAGGGGGCGTCGATCGGGCATGCGCTTTGGGCCGAGATGAAACAGGAGCGTCTGCCCGGCAAGATATTATGTCCCACCCCGATAGGATCGAAGTTCGAGCGGCTCGCCGGCCGCACGGCGCAGTTGGCGACCCGCAAATATCATTTGCCTTCATCCGCGCCCTGGCTTGCCGACCTGCGACATGAGCTGACGGCTTTTCCTGAGGGGCGGCATGATGACCAGGTTGATGCTCTGACCCAGTTTCTCGAGTTTGCGTTCGAACGGCCGAGCTGGGTCCGAGCGGTTTATGGCCGGGACGGTCGCCGAATCGATCCGATCATCCGTTCGTCCCGATCTCGGCCGAGTTATTGAGGTTGTGCGCACCGGGTAGCCCTTCCGGGTAGGTTTGCGCAAAAGGTTGGAAGCGGCATCGGGGATCGAGCGACAACAGCTCGAACCAGGTGCCGCCCCGGCCGTAGCGTGCGACGAGGTCGAGCCAGGGTTGCGGATCATCAAAGCGGCTATGCAGCGTCCAATGGCAGCGGCGGCATATCGGATAGACGTCCAGCGGCCGGTCGTAGCGCTCGTTGTGGAACCAGACCGCGTCTATCGCGCGCCAGTCTGCCTTGTTGCCGAAGCAGCCGCAGACCGAGCAGCTTGTCGGGCGGGGCAGCCGGCCTGACCGGATCGCCGCTTGCTGCACCGGATTGGTCGCGGTGCGCTCCTCAGGGCTCCAGCCATTATACCATCCGATCGTCACGCGGCTTCACTGCGCAGGAGACGGGGTCTCAGGCTGTTGACGAACTGATTGGCGATGGCGGCGAACCATGTTCGTTGCCTCTGTTCGGTCGCGGCATCGTCCCAGGGAAGCGGGGAGGGGTGGGTTATCCTGAGCACCGGCACATCGCCATCAATCCACGCCGGCGCCTCGCCGGTGCGTTCGAGGAACTCGCGGTCGATCGCTTCACGCTCAGCTATAAGTTCGGACCAGCGTGCGGCACCCTCGCTGCCTGCGAACCGAACCTGCGCACCAATCCCCTGCTCGGCGGAGCTGCGGTAGAGGTTGACGTAGAGATTGCCGGGCAGGGGCAGCCGGATCCATCCATTGCCGCCCGAGCGCGGCGGGAGCTGGCCCGGATCATCGAAGCGCACCTCTGTTACGAAGCGATCGACGAACGCGCGCCAGACCGCGAAGCTGTCCGACCTGGTCCCGGCCGAGGCGCGCTGGGCAACCGGGGAGGGGGAGATGTCCTCGACCGGCTCGATGACGATACCGGGTACCTCCTGACGGATGACGTGGCGCTCGATGACCGCGGTCCGGGCGAGGAGCCTTGGCTGCATGATCCGGCGTTCGGTGCCGGTCGCGGGATCGGCGAAGCGATATTCGGCCATCTCGACGAGCCCGAAGTCGAAGGCGAGACCGGCCTGGGCCTGGAGATATTCCGCGATCCGCTGGGTGCCCTCGGTGATGCCGTCGCCGGCAATGAGGAGCAGGAAGCGGCCATGACGGAGGTCGCGCGAGACGCGGTCGACGAAGTCGGCTTCGCTGGGCGGCGAGCCGGCCTCACGGGCGAGTTCGTAGAGCGCGTTGCCGGGCCGGCCGAGACGCGATGAGACGACGCGCTGCAGGTCGTCATAGGAATAGCGCGCCAGCTCGCGGGCATAGTCGAGGATCTGTCCCACCACCTCGCGCCGGGCCTGCGGGTTTCGCCAGAGCTTGCACTCGACGAGGATGAGGCGACCATGTTCGCTGATCAGGAAGACATCGACAAAGCCCGCGCCCGGCAGGCTCAGCTCGCGGGTGACCGCGACGATGCGGCCGATCTCGGGTTCGAGCTCGCGGACCGGCAGAAGCTCCGGATGATCGAAGATCAGGTCGCGAAGCGGCTGCTCCTGGGTGGCGGTGCCTTGCGGCTGGCGGCTGACCACCTGTCCGCCCGCCGTTTCATCGAGGAGGATGAAGGTCATCAAAGTTGCTCCAAATTGGTGGAAAGTCCAAGGGCCGGGCTTGGGGAAAGCGGCGGAGGCTTATGCTGGATGCAGCCCGTGCCCAGCGCCTGAAGCATGATCCGGCGATGCTGTTCGGCGGTGGCAGCCCAATCGTACCGGAGTGAATAGCTACGGATGAAGCCGCGATCCCAGGATTGCGCCATGGCGGACCGGATGCCCTGGGCGATAGCGGTGCTGCTTCGCTCGCTGAAGAGAAGCCCGACGCGCGGATCGGCGATGATCTCGGGTGATCCCCAGACCGGGGTTGCGGCGACCGGTGTCCCGCAGGCGATTGCCTCCAGCAGGACGTTCGAAATGCCTTCATATTCCGAGCAGCTGATCAGCAGGTCGGCTGCCCCCATCAGCATGGCGAGGTGCGCCTGGTCGACCGCGCCGATCAGCCACACCCTGTCGGCAACGCGAAGATCATGGGCAAGTGCTCTCAGCCGGTCGCCGGCGGGGCCCTCGCCGACGATGAGGAGGTCGATATCGGGGATTTGGGCCGCCGCCCGTATCGCCAGATGCTGGCCCTTGTTCTCGGACAGATGGCCGACCGAGAGGATGGTGAAGCGCTTGAAGCCGAAAGATTGGCGTAGAGCCGGCCGATTCTCGGGAGGGCTGAACAGTTGAGGGTCGACGCCGTGCTGCACGACCGTGAGTTTCTCAGGGGCGACGCCGCAGCTTATGAGTTGATCGACGAGCGCATGGCAGACGGCGGTGACCGCGATGGCGCGGCGGGAAGCCCAGCGGATCAGGGCGCCGGGGATGGCCTGCCGGGCGATCTGGGTCGCGTCGGTGCCGAGTGCGGTCAGCATGACTGGTTTGTTAAGGCATAGGCCCACCAGGCAGGCCGCCACGCCGTCGGGGTAGAGATAATAGGCGTCGATGACATCGGGGTCGAAGCCGTCGCGCTTCATCTTCCGAATGGTCCTCAAAGCCGATAGCGCGATGCTGAACGGCGTTAGCCACATGCTGATCTTGGGCAGCATGGGATAGCGGATGAACCGGGCCCCGATGCCGCTCGCATCGTCCTTGCGCGGCGCCCGGGCCAATACGGCATAGCGGCCGAAGATCCGTGCGGTGGACGGGAACCAGGGGACCGGTACCAGCAGGCGGCATTCGACGCCTGGCAAGCGCGCGAGATGCTGGAGGCGATGCTTGAGGAAGATGCCGTTGCGCGGGCGCGGCGCGCTTGGGAACAGATTGGTCAGCGCGAGGATCTTCAACGACCCGCAGACGCGGCGGGCAGGCGCTGTCGCTGTCGTCGGTCCAGCCATATGAACGTCCCCTATCCAGGGCGACGCCGTCAGCCTCGGCTTGTCTCGTCGCGCCTATGTCCTCTCGGGGCGACGGCCAAAAGCCGGATGTTGGAAACCTGGTCAAAGAACAGGCGCATGCGCCTTTACCGGCAAGCCGGCTGGACATGCGCGCATGCCACCCGGCCACCAGCATCATGGATGACCGAGTATCTTTGACGAGGTTTCCACGCCCCGCTCCCGAGTGTCGCGGGAGCACGGGACTGATTGCTCGCTTCAGAGGAGGAAGCAAGTCGAAACACGAAAAGGGCGGCCCGCAATTTCAAGCGGTACCGCCTCCGTCAAATAACCTAGGTAATGTTGCGTAGTCGCGTTAACGCAGGGTCGCCCTAGCAGCCCAGGCGCGGCCCATCGGCGTATGGTCGAGCCAGGCCAGCCAGTACATCGTCACCACATCACGCCCGTCGAAGGCATATTTCTTCTGGAAGGCGGGCCGCCCGGTGCGGTGCTGTTCGTCGTGATGCCCGCCTGCGCCCATTGGGAGCGACGCGGAATCGCTGACCTTGGTGGCAATGCCCTTGTCGCCCCATGGGTCGAAATGCGCCGGGCTGATCTTGCCGACACAGCCGCAGGTAGAGGTCGCTTGCGAGGTACTCGTCGCCATCTTCTATCTGCCGGGCGGCGCTGGCAAGAAAGGCATCCGGGGATTGCTCCGCCTCACGATCGAGCTCCATCTCCTCAATGGCGAGCTGGATGAATGGATGCTGCGTCCGCTTCGGGAAGCTGCGGAACATCACGAGCATGTCGGGCTCGGCCGACACGTTATCATTTCCTGCATTCAGGCGCGGAATGGCCATGTGGTTTCAGTCCATTTTGGACCAGGCTGATTGCCGGTCCCACCGGCTGACGCCCCGACGATTGTGCTGACATTCTATAGCACTCCTGCTAGATGGGCCCATGCGCATCGTTACTACAATCAAGGAAATCACCAACCACCCGCTTAATCGTTCCTCGCGCATCGGAGCCATTTCCCGTTTCGTTCGATGGCAGATCGCAAGCCGTCTGATCCAGAATCCAATTGCGCTGCCTTTCGTTGACGGCACCCGCCTGTTGACCGCCCGGGGAATGACCTCGGCGACTGGTAATTGGTATTGTGGACTGTTTGAGCCGGAGGAAATGGCGTTCGTTTTGCATGCCCTACGCCCTGGAGACCTTTTTGTTGATGTTGGTGCTAATATCGGGGGCTACTCGATCATGGCAGCTGGCGCCGCAGGCGCGGATGTACTCGCAATAGAGCCGGTCTCCGAAACCTTCGGATCTTTGCAGGACAATATCCGCTTGAATAGGCTGGAAAAGACAATCGAGGCAAGGTGCTGTGGCGTTTCGGATGCGCCAGGGAACTTGCGCTTTACTACCGATCATGGTTGTCAAAATAGAGTGGATAACGGGGATGGCGGATCGACCGCATTCGTGATTGTCGACACGTTGGATAAGATCTGTCCCAGAGTACCAGCCATCATAAAGATCGACGTAGAGGGTCACGAAACGGCGGTCCTTAAAGGTGGATCACGCTTACTCACCTCGCCTGAGTTGCAGGCAGTCGTGATGGAAAACGGGTCGGATGATCGGGCAGATATGATAATCGCAGCAGGCTTCATACCGTGTACCTATGATTGGCGCACGCGAACGCTATCACCAGCAAATATTGATGGCTTAGATACTATCTATGCCCGGCATCCCGAAGCGCTTACAGAGAGATGTAGAGTTGCACGTCACTTTAACTTGGTGAACGGCACGGTTTGAGCCAACTTCTATAAGGATCTGTCAGCCGCTGCTGCCGAAAGGTCGTAAGGGTGCGAGGCGAGTGGATGATCGCCGGGTGATCTCTGGCATCGTGCACATGCTGAGGATTGGTGCCCGCTGGCGCGATTGCCCGCCCGAGTATGGGCCTTACACGACGATCTACAACCGCTTTCACCGTTGGAGCCAGCAAGGCGTGTGGTTCGCGGTGTTCGAAGCCCTGACCGGACATAGCGGCTTATGGGGCTCGGCCGCGATCGACTCCACCAGTATCAAAGTCCACCGTTCGGCGGCGGGCGCAAAAGGGGGGGGCCTTCGCACAAGCGATCGGTACCTCACGCGGCGGACGTACCAGTAAGCTGCATGGACTGACCGATGCCGCTGGGCGACCGCGCATCCTGATGATTTCGCCCGGCAATCTCTCTGACATGACAGTGGCACCTGCGCTGATCGAGGCTGCGCGCGGTCGTTTCGACAAGTTGATCGCCGATAGAGGCTATGACAGCAACGCCATACGCGGCGCCATTCAGGCGCAGGGTGCCGAGGTCGTCATCCCCGCAACCCGTTCCCGCAAAGCACCCATTCCTTATGATCGTGACGTCTATCGCTCGCGCAATCTCGTCGAACGCCTCTGGTGCCGCCTCAAGGATTGGCGACGCATCGCAACGAGATACGACAAGCTCGCCAGAAACTACATGGCTGGCGTCTTCCTCGCCGCTTCCATCGCATTCTGGTGCAATTGAGTCCGGAGCCTAGCACTACTTTGGCAGATTGACGGAACCGACTGGAATCCTCGTTGATTCTCGTGTGTCAGTGCATGCTGACGGATCACGTGCGATGGCGGTGGACGAGAACTGGCGGATTGATCTGGAGCGATGGCTGGAGCCGTTTTTGGCGGGCTATCGCATCCAGCGCGGCGCCGGATGTGTCCGCTGTATATTGCGGGCCTGATCGGTCCCGGAGACCGCAAGAGCGTGCAGCCGATGGCAGCCCGTGCCGGCGAAGTCGGCTATGACCAACTTCATCATTTTGTCGCGGCGGGCATTTGGGACAGCACTCCTTTGGAGGCCACTCTGCTGGCAGAAGCCGACCGTCTGGTCGGCGGCGATGATGCATTTTTGGTCATCGACGACACAGCGCTCCCGAAGAAAGGGCGCCACTCGGTCGGTGTTGCACCACAATATGCGTCTTCGCTCGGCAAGACGTCGAACAGCCAGTCGCTGGTGTCGGTGACACTGGCATCGGGCGAAGTGCCGGTGATGGTGGGTCTCCGGTTGTTTTTGCCGGAAAGCTGGACGAGCGACCCGGATCGCATGACGCGCGCGCGGATACCGGCCGAACGACAGGTCGCGTTGTCGAAGCCCGAGATTGCGATCGAGGAGGTCGACCGCGTCATCGCGTCTGGCGTTCGCTTCGGTTGCGTGCTTGCCGACGCGGGCTACGGATCCAGCGCGCCATTCCGCCATGCGCTGAGCGAGCGAGGTCTCCTTTGGGCGGTCGGCATGTCACGGCGGCAGATGGTCTATCCAGCCGATGTCGCTATGATCTTTCCGACAGAGAAAGTCCGTAAGCCACGAAAGTACCACATCCCGGATATACCGCCGGTCACAGCCGAGGAAATGTTGGCCGGCGAGACGTGGCGCAAGGTAAGCTGGCGGCGCGGCACGAAGGGGCCGCTCGCATGCCACTTTGCCGCCCGGCGCGTCCGCATCGCCGATGGGCACAAACACCGCATTCTCGACAAGGGCGTTTCCAGAATGCCAGGTGATGAAGTCTGGATAAGCGGGGAGCGCCGCTCGACCGGAGAACGTAAATACTACATCTCCAACATGCCCGCAGATGCCTCGCTCAAAACGCTTGCCGCCGCAGTCAAGGCCCGGTGGATTTGCGAGCAGGCCCATCAGCAGCTCAAAGAGGAACTGGGTCTCGACCACTTTGAGGGGCGATCCTGGACCGGATTACATCCACATACCTTGATGACGATGATCGCCTATGCCTTCCTCCAGTCCCGCCGCCTCCAAGCAGCGGGGCGGAAAAAAAAAGAGTCTTGGGACCGCCGCCTCAGCCCAGCATGCCGGCCGTTAGACAGGCAATCCTAAACCTCTTCGCACGACCGCCACCAACGCGATGCCCGCATTGCGAGCGGCGGCTCACAGCGCCACCCGAACCTAAAGTGCCAAAGTAGTGCTAGGCCCCGTGGACAAATTTGAGCCAGTATCTGGCGGTGGCGAGATGGACCATACCGAGGAAGCTGTTGGCTAGTTGGTCGTATCGCGTGGCGATGGCGCGGTTGATCTTGAGGTGTCGGATCATGCGCTCGATGCGGTTGCGCTGCTTGTAAAGCAGCCTGTCATGCTCGATCGTCACGCGGCGGTTTGACCGGCCAGGAATGACAGCTTCGATCTCCCTTTCGGCAAGGTCGGCCCGGATTGCGTCAGCGTCGTAGCCCTTGTCGGCGAGCAAAGCGTCAGGTGCGCGTTCGGGCAGGCCGATCAGGGCGTTATAGGCTTTGCAATCCGCCGCCTCGCCGACCGTCAGATGGAAGGCGAGCGGTCGTCCGAGGGCATCAGCCAGGCAGTGAAGCTTACTGGTGAACCCGCCCCGCGAGCGGCCAAGAGCGCGTCGATGAGTCCCCTTTTCCGCCCGCTGCCGATACGTGGGCGCGTACTGTGGTGCTGTCGATGCTGTAATGGCCGCTGTCCGCCATGATCTCGGCGAGCGTCGCGGCAACGGCCTCCCAAACGCCGGCCTCTCTCCAACGGCGGAACCGGCGATAGATGGTGTTCCAGCTGCCATATTTGGGCGGCACATCGCGCCATGGGGTACCGCAGCGAAGCCGCCAGAGTATGCCGTTGATGATCGATCAGTTCTGTTCTGGTGGCCTGCCTCGGCCACGGTTCTCCGGCTCGATTGGCAGCAAGTCCTTCAGAATGCGCCATTCAGCTTCGCTCAGATCGCCCGTGCTCAAACCCGCCTCCAAAAGGCAGCCTTGAATCAATCTGTTGGCGCTTCGTCAACGAGGCTTGGCGTTTCCGCCCTAATGTTGCTCAAGCCTTCTTCTCACGGCATTATGGGATCGGAGGAAATCCCATGCCCGATATGCGCCACGCGCGCCGAGACCTGATCGCAGACGTTTGGCTCTATCCAACCGATCAAGGTGGCAAATCGCAGCCTGTATTCTCGGGGTGGGGCTGCCCCTGCAAGATGACCATCGCACCGGAAGAACCCGCTTGGGATGGCTGGCCGATTTTGGGCGAGGTTGAGTTGCAACCCGGTGAAACTGGCCGCTTCGGCTGGATGTTCCTATCCGGCGATCAGGCGGCATCCACATTCAAGCGGGCCGGGAAATTCTACCTGTGGGAAGGGCGCATCATTGGAGAAGCGGTCGTTGTGACCGACTAAAACCCAATCCGAATTTGTCCACGCTGCCTAAGGTGCTGAGTGTCCTCCGAAAACGCGCTCTACTCGACGGCGTCGGTAGCGCGCAACGATGCATTAGGGCCGCCCAACCAGGCGGTGGGAGATCAGGCGACTTGTGGAGCGGGGGCTGCGTGACGCGCCGACAGCCGTCTACGGATAGGTCCATCAACATAACGGTCAAGCCACAGAACGATTCCGAATAGCGCTAGCGCGATGAGCAGGAACGACCACGGCGCCCATCGATCGCCCGGAGCAATAAAGGCCAACAACCCGAACGCGATTGCTGTAGCCGGGGCATGTTTGTGAGCGGATGTTTGTGGGTTCTGCGCTCTGGCGTGCACTGGTGCGACCTGCCTGAGCGCTATGGCCGCTGGAAGACCGTGCACCGGCGCTTCAGCCGCTGATGCGATGCCGGAGAATGGGAGCGGGTTTTCGATGTGCTCACCGCCGATCGAGCCAATCAGTATCTGATGATCGACCGCATCATCGTTCGCGCCCATCAGCAGGCAGCGACCGTAAAAGGGGGGCTCAAGACCAGGCGCTGGGGGGTTCCCGAGGAGGGCTGACGACCAAGATCCATATGCTCGCCGACGCGTTGGGGCGGCCGCTGCGCTTCTCCATAACGGCTGGGCAGGTCCATGAAATCACCGCTGCTCCATCCTTGCTCGAAGGTCAGCAAGCCGAGGCCATTCTCGCCGATAAACCTGATGACAGCAATGGCTTACGAGTGGCCATCGCGCAGATGGGGGCGCAGATCGTGATCCCGTTCAAGCGTCATCGCAAGGTCTGCATCCCTCACGACGCCCTACTCTACAAACAGCGCAACCGGATCGAGCGATGTTTCAATCGCCTCAAGCATTTCGCCGCTTTGCGACACACTACGATCGGCGCTCCATCCATTTCGCCGGCTTCATACACCTAGCCGCCGCCATGATCTGGTGGCGCTGAATGTTGATCGGCCCTAGGTCGCCTAGGGGTTGATAGGGTCGACGCATTGCTCCATGTAGGGATCGGGCGTCTACGCGTAATTTTCTTGTTTCGGGCTCGCTACGTCGGTTCGTTAAGAATTTGGATGCGCAGGATTGAGCGATGAATAAACAGGGATGACGCATCTTTTTTTCAGCCGGTGTCCTTCAGGAGGAGTGCGCGATTCCCGAGAGGGGCGAAATACATCTTCCCTGGCAAACCTGATATGTAAGGATCGTTATCAGATATTGTTCGGCGTGACGCTAGCGGTCTGCATACCGATATTGGTTCGAGGCCTGCTGGACGGGGTGGACGTCACCACGCCCAACCAATATAATACAGTAATCGCGACCACCCTTGCGATAATTATCGGATATTGGAGCTTCAAGAAAATCCATGTCTTCCCGGGTATCATGTCGGGAGGGTATATTGCAACCAGCTTAACGCTCTGGTTTTCCGTTCTCACCGCAATATTTCTTTTTCTCCGGCTCGAATATACCACTATTCAACTGTTGGCCGGTTATACGATTTCGGTACTTTACTTTACGACGATTCATCTGTATTTCGTTAATCGGCGCGGGATCGTGCTGGGCGTAGTGCCGAGCGAGGCTACGGAGCGATTGCCGTCGATCAGACGGATCAAATGGGCCCAGCTCGTACGGCCGGACGTTGAGAATGCTCCGCTCAACGGTGTAGTGGTTGACCTGAGGGCCAGTCATTCGGATGAATGGCGGAACCGCATCGCGCAATTCGCGCTGGAGGGTGTACCGGTCTACCACGTCAAGGATGCAATCGAGAATCTGATTGGTCAGGTCGAAATCGAACACCTTTCTGAAAATACGCTAGGTTCGCTGAATCCAAATGACATTTATCTGGTGGTTAAAGGAATTGCGGATCGAATCGCGGCGCTGATCTGCTTGGTTGCCTTTGCGCCGCTGCTTACGCTGATCGCAGTCGCGATTCGGCTCGATTCTCCTGGTCCAGTACTGTTCCGGCAGCAGCGGGTAGGCTTTCGCAAACGGGTGTTCACTGTCCACAAATTTAGAACGATGAAGCATGAAGACGACAGCGCCCGCTGCCGGCTGAACGCGATCACTCGTGACAACGATCCGCGCATAACTCGGATGGGAGCCATGCTGCGCAAATATCGTCTCGATGAATTGCCGCAATTAATCGACGTTTGTCGGGGGCAGATGAGTCTGATCGGGCCTCGACCAGAAGCTCTGGCGCTCGCCGAATGGTATGAGAAGGAGATTCCCTTCTATCATTATAGGCATATCATCAAGCCAGGTATCACGGGCTGGGCCCAGGTTAACCAAGGGCATGTTTACGAGGTACCCGAAGTGACGCGGAAGCTCCACCTCGATTTCTACTATGTGAAAAATTTCTCGTTTTGGCTGGACGTCTATATCGTCCTCAAGACACTGCGCGTCATGACGCGGGGCCACGGCGCAAAATAGTGCACAGGCCGGCGGGCATCTGCCGCGATCACCGCGCCGCCGATGATGATCAAAAGAAACGTTCCTTGATCTTGATAATGTCACCCGGCAGCAGCAGGGTGTTCTGGTCAACTAAGATCGCTTTGTCGGGCTCGTTCGCTCGGAACAGCTCGATCTTGCTCGTGCGTGCACGGAACGTGTAGCCACCTGCCAGAGCAATCGCCTTTAGCACGGTCATGCCTGCGACATAGGGAAAGCTGCCCGGCGAGTTCACCTCGCCCAGCACATAAAAGGGGCGATAGTTCAGCACGTCGATCGCAACCCGCGGATTGAGCAGATAGCCGTCGCGCAGCTTCTCCTCAATAATCTTTACTAGCTCGGGAAGGGTGTGATTAATCGCCGATACGGGGCCGATCAGCTTGAGCGAAACATTGCCCGAGCTGTCGACCTCATACTCTCCGGAAATCTCTTCTTCCTGATAGACGGTGATTCGCAGCTTGTCGCCAGCGCCGAGGCGATAGGCTTCTGGGCCTGCCAACGACGATGCCGTGAGCGCAGGCTCGGATTGTGCCCATGCCGTCCCCTGAAAGGCGAGCGTGATGGTAGAAGCAGTGATTAACTGACCAAAAAAGCTTTTCCGTACCATTCTCGTTCTCGCTATGAAGGCCCAACTCTAGAGTTCCGGATAAGATTGATCAATGTGCGGATTACGATCGTGCGGGGTGTGAGCAGCATCACCAGATTCCTTCCCTGGGCAAAGAAGGAAGCTCCGCAATATGGTTTTCCGGAAGGCACGCGCATCTACGCAATCGGCGACGTCCATGGGTGTCTCGATCTCCTCAAGCGTCTCGAGGAGCGCATCATGCATTCGGGGCGTGACTGCGGGCTGAACGTCGGAATTATCTTCCTTGGCGACTATATCGACCGTGGTCCCGATTCCGCGGGGGTGATCGAGTATCTGTCGCGCGGGGATTTCGCAGGGTGGCCGACGCGGTTCCTAATAGGGAATCACGAGGATTTCCTGCTGGAAGCGCTAAACGAGCCTCCGCTGATCCGCGAATGGCTCCGCTGGGGCGGGTTGGCGACGCTGGCCAGCTATCGGGTTGCACTGCCACAGATGTCGGATATAGCAGAGCGCGATCACATCATCGCCGATGCGCTGCGTTCGGCACTGCCGGCACATCACCGCCACTTTCTGAAGGGGCTGGAGATCAGCATCCGGCTGGGCGACTATCTGTTCGTCCATGCTGGGCTGCGGCCGGGTAAGGCGTTGTCCCGGCAGAGCCGCCACGACATGTTGACGATCCGCGAGCCGTTCCTGAGCAATTCGAGGAGCCTACCCTGCCGCGTGGTCCATGGACACAGCGTCGCGTTTGAGGCGCAGACCACACCGTTCCGAATCGGGGTCGACACCGGCGCCTATGCTACTGGACGGCTCAGTTCGGCGCTGATCGAGGCAGGGCGTTGCGAAATCCTTACGGTCTCAGCGAAAAAGTGATGCTTGCGCGCAACGGTTGGCAGAAATGTTGGAAACTGTGAGCTTCAGCGCAGCTCGTTTGGGGGGGGGCGGTATTCTTCGCATCAATTCCATGTCATGGAGATAGCGATGGTGCGCGAAATGCACTCCTCTGGATGGGGAGAAGATCGCAGTTTCGGGTGCGTAAGCTTGCGCCTGGAGAAGGCTTTGCGTATGCTTGTGCGGGGTATGTGATTCAGTCGGTATCGGTTTAGTTTGCAGGGGAACAGGGTGATGGGAATTAAGCGCATGAGGGGAACGCCGCGTTCGGTCGCGGTTCGCATTGCTGCCGCTGCAGCGCTGTCCACGGCAGTCATGCTCCCGCAGTCAACGGTCGTGTTCGCGCAGGCCGCTCTGACGGTCGAGCAGGCAGTCGCGGCAGCTGTCGCGAGCCCCGCTGACGCGGTGACCATTGCCCAGCAGAACCCGGCGGCGGCAGCCGCCATCGCGACGGCTGTTCCCGACTCTGCGGCCGCGATCGCCTCGGCGGTGCCGTCGGCTGCGGTGGAGATCGCCACGGCGGTTCCGAACGCGGCGGCCGCCATTGCGGCGGCGCTCCCCGATCAGGCGGTCGCCATCGCTACGGCGGTTCCGGCCGCCGCCCCGGCGGTTGCCGCCGCAGTACCGACCGCGGCCGTCGCCATCGCGGTCGCCGTTCCAAGCGCCGCTCCGGCGATCGCCGCCGCGGTCCCTGCCTCGGCCGTCGCTATCGCGGTCGCCGTTCCGGCTGCCGCTCCGGCAGTTGCCGCTGCGGTTCCGACTGCAGCCGTCGCCATCGCGACGGCGGTGCCGACGCAGGCTGCTGCGGTTGCTGCCGCGGTTCCGGAGCAGTCCGCTGCGATCGTTGCGGCGGTTCCCGAAGCGGCGGCCCAGGTTGCCGCGCAGGAGGCCGCTGCCGATCAGAGCACCACGGTGGCCAACAATGACGTGACTGAGAATCCGGCTCAGGCCAACGCCAGCCCGAGCTGAGTTTCCTGCACGATCAGTGTTGATAGCGTACCGGCGCAGCTTCCCGATCGGGGTGAGGTGCTGTGCCGTAGAACCGCGTATTCCATCAAGGGGGTTTTCATGACGTATCGGGTAAACGCACTGCGCTCGCGCGCGTCCGGAATTTCACTCGCGGCGGTTGCGTCGGGGCTTCTGCTCACCGTATCTGGCACTGCTAACGCACAGGAGCGCGGGTCGAAGCTGGAAGCCGAGAAGGAGCAGCCGCCCAAGCTCGAGCCGGTCGGTGCCCGCGTCGGCGCCTTCCGCGCCTTCCTGGGCCTCGAAGGGGCGGCCGTCGTCGACAGCAATGTCTACGCCACGGAAAACAACAAGCGCGACGACACCTACTTCAAGATCTCGCCGAGCATCCGGCTAACCTCGGACACGAGCGCCTACAAGGCGAACTTCTCGGCCGGTGCCGATCGCTACGAATATTCGAAGCTCGACAATGAGAGCCGCACGAACTGGAACATCAACGGCGACGTGGTCGCGGAGCTGCTGCGCGACACCTCGGTCACCTTCAACGCCGGCTTCCGCCGCACGACCGAAGAGCGTGGCGCGCCCGACAGCCCGGTCACGGCCCGCTCGCCGGTCCGCTACACCTCCTTCACCGCCGGCGGCGGCCTGGCCCGCGAAGTCGGCCGGCTGCAGCTGCGCACGATCGTCGACTATGAGAAGCTGAACTTCGACGACGGTCGCCAGGGCAACAATGTCGTGATCAACAACGACGATCGCGATCGCCAGTATCTCGCCCTGGGTGGCGAGATCAGCTACGAATTCTCGCCGGGCTACCGTATCTATGGCCGCGGGCTCTATGACCGCGTCGCCTATCGCCTGCCACTGGACGATACCGGGTTCAACCGCGACGCCAAGGGCTATCGCCTGACCGGCGGAGTGAAGTTCGACCTGACCAACGTCATCTCGGGCGAGACCTTCGTCGGCTACATGCACCGCAACTACAAGTCGCCGGCGTTCCAGAACTACGGCGGTTTGGCCTATGGCGCGAACCTGCGCTGGAACCCGACCCGCCTGACGACGGTCTCGATCTTCTCGAACCGCGGCATCCAGGAAACCACGATCGTCGGCTATCGCGGCTTCATCTCGACCAACTTCGGTGTCCGCGTGGAGCATGACCTGACCCGCTTCATCCAGCTGCAGGCCGGTCTGCGCTACGACAAGAACAAGTATATCCTGGGTGCGATCCGCGCGCCGGCGCTGCTGCCCCCAGGCCGCGACGACGATCTCGTCTTCGCCAATGCCGGGCTCAACTATCTTCTCAGCCGCCAGGTCACCTTCGGCGCGAATTGGGAATATGCGAAGCGCTCGTCCAACATTGCCAACGCGGATTATACCCGGAACAAGGGAACGGTGTTCGTCAGACTGTCGTTCTGAGGCCCGCTTCACGGAGGCATAGGTGGATTACGCTTTAGGTAAGCTTGCGCCCGATGATATAGCGCAGGCAGGTTCGACCAATGCCTTCGATGTCAGAGGTCTGATTGGTGTCGTACGGCGCCGCTGGAAGGTTCTGGCGGCGTCTGTCATCAGCATTACGCTGCTGGCGGCGCTCGTCGTGTTCCAGATGACGCCGCTATTTTCTGCGACGTCCTCGGTTGCGATCAACACCCAGAAGACCCAGATCGTGAATGTCGAGCAGGTCGTCGGCGGTATCGCACCCGACCTTGCCGGGATGGAGACGCAGGCCACGATCCTGCGGTCGCCGACCCTGATCGGCAAGCTGATCGACAAGCTCAAGCTCTACAACGATCCCGAATATTCGGCGGCGGCGCGCAAGCAGCTTGAAGCCTCGCAGGGCAGCTTCGAACTGCTCGATCCGTCGACCTGGTTCGCCTCGGGCAAGGATCAGATGTCGCTTGCCCTGCCGCCGAGGGCGCTGCCGCCCGCGGCGGCGGCGCGGGAGCGCTCGCGGCTGATCAAGGCGGTCGGCTCGACGATCATCGTCAAGATCCAGCCGCGCTCTTATGTGCTGACCATCACCGCCACGTCGCGCGATCCCGCCAAGGCGGCGCTGCTCGCGAACACGCTGGCCGAGGTGTTCATCTCCGACCAGATTGAGACTAAATACGATGCGACGCGGCGCGCCGGCTCCTGGCTGGAAGGCCGGGTCGCCGAACTGAAGAGCGCGGCGCTTGCGGCCGATCAGGAAGCCTCGGCCTATCGTGCCGCCACCGGGCTGGTCGGCGGCGCCACGGGCGCCAGCGTCGACAGCCAGCAGATGAGCGAGATCAATACCGCGCTCGTCATGGCGCGGGTCGCGCGCGCCGAAAAGGCCGCCCAGCTGGGCCAGATCCGCCGCCTCACCGAGAGCGGTGCCGGGCTGGATGCCTCCACCGGCACGCTGGAATCGCCGCTGATCCAGAATCTGCGGCAGCAGGAAGCCGAAGTTCTTCGCAAGCTGTCCGAACTCAAGACGACCTATGCGGCGCAGCATCCCAAGATCATCAACGCCAATGCCGAACTGCGCGACCTGCGCGAAAAGATATCGGTCGAGGTGAAGAAGATCGGCCAGTCCACCGCGAACGAGCTGGCGGTGGCATCAGCCCGCGAAGCGGCGCTCGCCGGAAGCCTCGCCTCCGCGCGGGGGCGGACGGGCGCGTCGGGCATCGCCGAGGTGCGGCTGCGCGAGTTGGAGCGGCAGGCCGACGCTGCCAAGACGCTCTATGAGAATTTCCTCAACCGCTTCAAGGAAACCCGCGAGCAGGTCGGCATCCAGACGCCGGATGCGCGGATCGTCGCCCAGGCGAACGTGCCGCTGAGCGCGGCCTATCCAAACAAGACCAACGCCGTGATGGCGGCTTTGCTAATCTCGTTCCTGGTCGGAATCGGCGGGGTGTTCCTGCTCGAGCGGCTGGAGAACACGATCCGCAACTCGGATGCGCTGGAGAATCTCACCGGGCTGCCGCTGTTGTCGCTGGTCCCGGCTGAGAAGCTGAGTGAGGGCGCGCCTGAGGACGTCGTCATCGAAAGCCCGCTGTCGCAGACCGCCGAAGGGCTACGCACCCTGCGCAACGCTCTGTCGCTGATCGACGTCGACAAGCCGCCGCGCGTCATTATGGTCACCTCGTCGCTGCCCGGCGAAGGCAAGACCTTCCTGTCGAGCACCTTCGCGCGCTCGGCGCTGGACGGCTATGGGCGCGTGCTACTGATCGACGCCGATCTCCGCCGCCCGCGCGTGCACAAGGTGTTTGGGCTCGACAACCAGGCGGGTCTGGCCGAAGTGATCAGCGGCTCGGCCCGGCTGGAGGATGTCGTCCATCGCGATCCGCGGTCGAACGTCGAAATCCTGACCGCCGGCCGCCGCAGCCCCAGCCCGATGGACCTGCTCCGGTCCAATCAGATGGCGGAGTTCGTCAAGCGGGTTCGGGGCTTCTACGACTTGGTCGTGATCGACACGCCGCCGTTCGCGCCGCTGGCCGACGCGCAGATTGTCGCCAAGCTGGTCGACAAGATCGTGCTGGTGGTCCGCTGGGGCGAGACGCCGGTTCCCGTCGTTCGCAACACTATCATCCAGATGGCGCGCCTGAACGTTCCGGTGGCGGGCACCGTCCTGACCCAGGTCGATATGCAGCGCTACGCCAATTATGGTTATGGAGAGTACGGTTATTACTACCACCGCTACGGCTCCTATAATTATGGCAATCAGGCTTAGGTTCCTCCCGGCGGCGATCGCCGCCGCCGTCGCGCTGTTGATCGCTTATATTTCGATCAGGTCGTTCGCCGCCGCGTGGGTCGCCCTGCCGGCTGGGGGGACCATCGAAGGTCTGCGCGCGGGGCAGGAGGCGACGGCGGCGCAGATCGGACTCGCCGCGCAGGCTTCCCATCGGGCCGGACAGATTTTCGAACCGGGTCGCTATTACAGCGATGCCGCCCTGGCCGCCGGTCGGTTGACTGAGGCCGAGCGCCGCGCTGCGCTGGACGGGATGCCGCTGCCGGAACTCGTCGATCAGGCGCTGATGGCATCTCCGGCATCCCCCTACAACTGGGCGCGCCGGGCGGGGTTACAGCTAGCTCGGAAAGATTATGACGGCGCGCGGAGGTCGCTCGAGACTTCGCTCATGTTTGGACGCTTCGTCCCGGGGCTGACCGCTCCGCGGCTCAGGATTCTATACGCGTTGATGCAGCGGAGGTCCGATCGGCAGCTCGACACCTATTTCGAGGAGCAGGTCCGGATCGCGGCTTCGTCCGAGCCCATGGCGCTGGCGGCCTTCGCTGCCGGGGGCGGGCCGGAAGGGCGGACCCAGCGCCTGTTGAGCACCGACTATACGCTCTACAAGGCCTATCTCGAGCAGCTGATCGAATATCGCAAGCAGCAGGCGTACGCGAGGGCCAGCAAGTGACGGATGCCGGACGGACGCCATCGCGCGAAAAGCGGTCGCTGACCCCGGTGTGGGCGGCCTTGCTGCTCCTGCTCGCGCTGCTGCCTGTCCCCCTCGGTGCGAACCGGCCTTGGTCATGGAGCCTGATGGGGTTGTGGATCGCGATCCTGCTGGCGGGATGGGCGGTTGCGATCGCCATCGGGCGGCGGTCGCTGGTTTGGCGTCCGGCTTTCATAGTGCCGGCCGTTATCGGAGGCCTGCTGCTGGCCTGGATATTGCTGTCGATCGTAGCGGGCTTCGGAACTCCGCATCCGCTGTGGCAGCTGGCTTCCGAGCAACTGGGGCGTCCCTTGCCTGGACGGATCGTCCTTTCCGTCGACGCCTCGCTCGTGGCGCTGATGCGATTGCTCTCTTATGCGTCGATCTTCTGGCTGGTGCTGCAATATGCGCGCGACCGGCGGCGGGCCGAGCTGCTGCTGGGCTGGATCAGCTGGACCGGCTTGGCGCTGGCGCTTTACGGCCTGATCAACCTTTTCGCCGGCAACAGCCATCTGCTCTGGTATGATCGGTGGACGGAACAGGGCGACCTCACCTCCACCTTCGTCAACCGCAACCATTATGCCACCTTCGGCGGCCTTGGCCTGATCTGCGCGGCGGCGCTGGGCGTGGCCGCGTTCCGTGCGGCGTGGCGCTATTCGGATCGGAGCCAGAAGCTCCTTTCGCGCACCCTGGAATGCCTGTCCGGCCGGCCGATCGCGTATTTCCTTGCCGCGCTGGTGATGGCGATGGCGGTGCTGCAGACCCATTCGCGCATGGGCGCGGCGGCCACGGCGCTGGGTGTCACCGCGATGCTGGTGCTGATGAGCGTATCGGGAATGGTGCGGCGCTATTATGCGCTGGCGGCCGTTCTGTTGGCGGCGGGCTATTTCCTGCTCCGCGTGTCGGGCGAGGTGACGCTGGAGCGCATGGGTGAGACAAGCGACATCAGCCGCCTGCCGCTGTTCGACATCGTCGTCGAGCAGATCGCCAGCGCCCCCTATACCGGCAGCGGCTATGGCAGCTTTTCGCAAGCCTTCATGATGTTCCGCGATATGCGTCTGCCGGGGGCCAGCGTGTTCCTGGAAGCGCACAACACCTATCTCGAACTCGCCGCTGAAATCGGCATACCGGCCGCGGCGCAGCTGGTCTTCGCGGTGCTCTGGTGCGTTGGGCTTTGTCTGGTGGGCATTTTCCGTCGCCGCCGGGATGTGATCTATCCGATCGTCGCGGTCGCGGCCTCGGTGCTGGTGGGGCTGCATGCCCTGGTCGACTTCAGCCTGCAAATTCCGGCCGTGGCGGCGCTCTACGCCGCGATCCTCGGTCTCGGCGTCGCCCAGAGCTGGTCGACCGAGCAGGACGGCTAGCCGGATCGGTTCAACCGCCGGCGGTGCGGCGCAGGATCGAAAGCATGTCCGTCGCTTTCAACGTCCGGTCATATTGGGGTGCGGCCGCCAGCGCTCGGTCGCGATAGCGCTCAACCCGCCCGCCGTCCCGGGCGAGCCCGATGAGCTTATCGGCAAGAGCCATCGCATCCTCGGGCGTGAAAGTCTCGCCGCAGCCATCGCGCCGGACGATCTCGGCCGACTCCCCTTCCACGCCGTGCAGGACGGGAAGGCCCATCGCCATGCATTCGAACAGCTTGGACGGAATGACCGTGAGGAACAGCGGATCGCGGCGGAGATGGATGATCGAGACGTCAAGCAGCGCCCAATAGCCGGCGACCTCCTCCTTCGGCACGCTGTCGACGAACAGGACGTTGTCAAGCTCCATCTGCTGCGCCCGTTCGACCAACGCCGCCTTTCGCGCGCCGTGGCCCAGCAGCAGGATACGGATGTCATTCGCATCGCCGCGCTTCCGGAGCAGCGCCGCCGCATCCAGCAGCGTGTCCAGGCCATGCGCCATGCCATGGGTGCCGACATAGCCGGCGACGAATTGGCCGGTCAGCCCCAGCCGGGCGGCTAGCGCCTCAGGCCGGGGCTGCGGCTTGAAGCGGGAAAGATCGGCGCCGTTGGTCACGACTTCGATCTTGCCCGCATCGATGCCGCGTTCGATCAGTTCGGCCCTGAACGCCTCGGTCACCGCGACGATGGTGCGGGCGCGGCGATAGAGGAACATCTCGATCGCCTCGAGCAGGCGCAGCAGCCGCCCGTCCTTCAGCGCTCCCACCGCCTTGATCGAGGCGGGCCAGATGTCGCGTAGCTCGAACAGGAAGGGCCGCCGCCTGAGCAGGCCCGCGGCATAGCCCGCCATCGCAGTGAAGAATTGCGGTGATGTGCCGACGATCACATCGGGTTTCCGCACGAACAGCGACGCGATCGTCGCCGATGCCGCGAAGCTGACATAGTCGAGCGTGCGCTTATAGAAGCCCTCATTGGCGGTGATGTAGGACCAGACCCGGATCACTCGGATGCCGTCGACTGTCTCGGTCTGCCAGGGCCTGTTCCTGTACCCCGGAAAGACGCGGCCGGCGGGGAAATTGGGCGCGCAGGTGATCACCGTTACCCGCGCGCCGGCCTTCACCCACTCGCGGGCATGCTCATAGGTGCGGCTAGCTGGGGCGTTAACCTCGGGCGGGAAATTGTCGGTGAGAAACAGGATGTGCATCTCGGAAGGCTAGCTCCATTCCAGCTGGAGGGCCGCCCGGCCAGCTTCTAGCGGCAGCGCTATGCAGAGCGTGTCCCGGCTGATCCCGAAGCCCGGGTGCCAGGTCGACGGCTCCAGGGCGGCGTCCGCCGATGCGGTCCAGCGGACGACCCGCCGGCCGGGGAGGGTGAAGCGGCCGCTCCGCGCCGTGTCGGGCTGCGCGGTGATGTCGGGGTGGAGGTGATAGCGCGCGATTGCCGGGTGTTGCCCGCCTTCCAGCCGATCCGCAATCCGCAACACGCCTGGGCGCAGTTCCCAGCGGCGATGGTGGAGCGGGCGTCCGGCGAGCCGCCGATAGCCGTCATGGCTGCATTCGGCGTGGAGCATGTCGCCTGCGCGGCCGGCCGTCGCACCGATCGGCCGCGCCCGCAGCCCAACGCGAAACCCGCTCCAGACATCGGAGGAATCGCGACCGGCGACGATGACGCTGTTGTGCGCGGCGGTGCCGCGCTGGCGCAGCCGCTCGGCCCCCAGGCCATATTCGGACGTGCCAGAATTGACGAACAGGCGCCGGCCGTGGATCGACAGTTCGAAGCTCAGCGTATCGGCATGGGCATGGCCCGGCAGATAATCCGGGCCGATGCGCGCCATGTCGCATATCAGCACCGCGTCGCCCGCTTCCAGCCGCGCATAGCCGCTATGCCGTAGCCAGGTGAACGGATCGGGGGCCACCGTTGGGGCCAGGTCGAGCCGGTCGGCATAGACCCGCAGCGCGGTGGCGGTGGCGGTCATGCCGAGCGCGGTGTCGTTGAAGAAGGCGGGATCGCCATCGGGATGCGACATCGCCGCCAGCCAGTGGAACATCGCCGTCGCCCGATCGCGCCATAGCTCGGCGAGCGGCGCGAGATCGGGATGGCGCCCGGCGCCATAGGCGGCCGCGACGTTGATTAGGTCTAGCAGGTCTTCCAGAGCGAGGGCATGGTACATCGGACTGAGCTCGAACTGGCCGCCATCGGGCAATATCTGCTCGGCGGTCTCGCGCTTCAGGATCGCGCAGGCGACGTCCAGCCAGCCATCGGCCTCTTTGCCGTCAAAGAACTGGCCGGCGAAGAACAGCGCCTTGGCGTTGGCGAACAGATGGTTGCCGAGCAGGTGATATTCGAGGCGCCCGCGCAAGAAACGCGCCTGCACCGCGAGGCTGTCCAGCGTCGCCGGATCGGGTTCGTTGCCCGCCAAAATCCATTTGATCAAGTTCACGATGCGCAGCGACAGGGGGTAGGGCTCCCAGCCGCTGCCCCATCCCAGCGGAACCTGCTCATGCCAGGCGGCGATCAGCGCGTGGTGCCACGCGCTGCGCCCCGCCGCGCCCTCCGCGACGAGATCGTCGAAATAATGCTGGTGATAGCGCCACAGCTTGGCGCGGCCGGGATCGTCCCAGCCTGCCTCGGCCAGATCGGCCTCTTCGTTTAGGAAGCGGAAGCGGGTGGGGGCGACCAGGCCGGGCGCGCGCTCGGCCGGCGGGGCCCAGGGGCCGGCCAGCGGGCGCCGGGCGGGGGCGGGGCGGGGGTCGATGCCTGGCCGGGTAAGGCGCATCCGTGCGCGGCCGATCCACTGTTCGGCGCGCAGATGGCGAACCGTTTCCCAAAGCCGCACGACCGCCGCGATCCCCCCCGGCATGGTCATTGCCCGTCGGCCGGCGCCGGCGCGATGCTCATCCTTCGATGGCCGCCGCCGCCTCGATCGAGATCGCGCTGACCTCGATTAGCTCGTCGAGCGGGATGGGGCAGGGGTGCCCCTCGCGGATGGCGTCGACGAAGGCCTGCGCACAGGCGGCTTGCCCCTTGTCCTGCCGGCCGCCGCCCAGCCGCGAGGATCGCCAGCCCCAGCCGCGTAACGTCCGGAAATTGTCGAGCTGGAAGACGCGGCCGCCGCAGAATATCTCCAGCCGCTCCTTCGCCAGGCCCTTATGGCCATTGGCGAGATAATGGATCGTGCCGATCGATCCATCCTCGAAGGCGAGGGTGATCGTCGCGCTATCCGGCGTGCCGGTTCCGGCGCCGACCGCGCGCAGTGGGGTAGCCGCCCAGCCGACGACCGGGGCGGCGGCGAGATGGCGCAGCAGATCGATGAAATGGCAGGCCTCGCCCACGATCCGTCCGCCGCCCACCGCCCGGTCCTGCGTCCAGTGGCTGGCGGGGATATGGCCCGCGTTCACGGTCATGACGAAGGCCTTGGGTTCGATCGACGCGGCGAGCAGCGCCTTCGCCTTCACGACAAGCGGGGCGAAACGGCGGTTGAAGCCCACCATCAGCAGCTGACCGGGCCGGGCGCGGGCGGCGCGCTCGATCTCGCCCAGTTCGGCCAGGGTCAGGCAGAGCGGCTTTTCGCAGAAGACATGCTTGCCGGCGGCGAGGGCGGAGAGGACCTGCCCGGCATGTGCGTCGTGCCGCGTGGCGATCACCACGCTGTCCACCACACTGTCGGCCAGCGCCGCCATGCCGTCGGTGCTGGCTTCGGCGAAGCCGTGCTTCCTGCCGAAATGGGCCGCGCTGACGCCACCCGCCGAGACGATTGTCCGGAGCTGGGCGCCCGCCTGCTTGAAGGCCGGGATTAGGACGCGTCCGGCGTAGTTTCCCGCGCCCAGGAAAGTGACGCTTGCGTTGCTGGCGGGCGGGGCCCGTCCCAGCGCAACGCTCGATCGTTCCAGCCGGTCGTCGGCGGGTGCACCCGGATAGGCGATGACGATGCCGAGCGAAGGTTCGTTCGAGGTCAGCAGCGCGAAGGCGTCCTCGGCCTTTTCCAGGTCGAAGCGATGCGAGATCAGCGGCTCGACGTCGATTGCGCCGCTGTCGAGCAGGTCGAGCACCGCCTCGAAATTGCGCTGTTCGGTCCAGCGGACGAAGGCGATCGGATAGTCCTGTCCGCCCTCCTCATAGGCGGGGTCGTAGCGCCCCGGGCCATAGGAGCAGCTGACCTGGAAGGTCAGTTCCTTCTCGTAGAAATCGGCCCGGCTGAGGCCGAGCCCCACCGAACCGATCATCACGATCCGCCCGCGCTTGCGGCACATGCCGGCGGCCAGCGATGCCGGATCGTCGCTTTTAGTCGATGCGGCGATCAGCACCGCGTCCAGCCCCGTGCCGCGCGAGAAGGCCTGGGCCCGCGCCAGCGCATCCTCACCCGCCGACAGGTCGACGGTCTCGGCACCGAACCGCCGGGCGAGCGCCAGCCGCGACGGCTGCACGTCGATGCCGAGGACGCGGCAGCCTTGTGCCCGGAGCATCTGCACGGTCAGCAGGCCGATCAGGCCGAGACCGATCACCGCGACGCACTCGCCCAGCTTGGGATCGGCGAGACGGATGCCCTGCAGGCCGATCGCGCCGATCACGGTAAAGGCGGCGGCCTCGTCGCTGACGCCGTCGGGAATTCTGGCGCACAGATTCTGCGGCACCGAGACGACTTCGGCATGCTTGCCGTTGCTGGCGATGCGATCGCCGGCCGCGAAGCCCGAAACCCCGTCGCCGATAGCGGCGACCCGCCCGACATTGCAATAGCCCAGCGCCAGCGGCTGATCGAGCTTGCTCCGCACCGCCTCATAGGTGGCGGCGATACCGTCGGTCCGCGCCTTGGCGATGACCTCGCGGACCTTGTCGGGCTGCTGGCGCGCCTTCTGGATCCAGTTCGCCTTGCCGAAATCGAGCAGCATCCGCTCCGTGCCGGCGGAGATCAGCGAGGCCGTGCTGTGGATGAGCAGCTGGCCCCGCGTGACCCCGGGCGCGGGAACATCGGCGATCGTGGTCGCGCCGTTTCTGAGGTTCTGCAGGATTTGCTTCATCTCGTTCCCATGGCCTGCGCGGCTTCCCCTGGCGAGCGGCGGCGATGATCGCTCATCTCGACGCGCCGCGCCCCAGATAGAGGTTCGCCCGGTCGATGAAAATGCGAAAGAGATGCCGGCGTTGTCCTTCGGGCACGCTCCACCACAGGGCTGGGAAGAGCGCGAACAGGGCGAAGGCGGTCCATTCGGCCAGAAAGGCGAACGGGGTCGCCGAGGTCAGGAGCGCCCGGAGGGTGACGATGACCATGCCACTCCATAGCCCAGCGACGGTAGCGATCAGCAGGCATAGGCCGAGATAATGCCAGGGTTTGATGCCGAAGGCGCGCCGAGCGGCCAGAGGCAGGATCAGGCAGGATGCGATCAATTCCCCGCCCAGTAGTCCGGTTGCGGCGCCCAGCGTGCCCTGTAGAGGCGAAAGAAGCACGGTCAGGATCAGGACTGCCACCAGCTGGAATAGGCCAGATATGGCTGCCGGGCGCGGCTGGTTGCTCAGCATGAACAATGAGAAGATCGGCGCGGCGATCGCGGAAAGGACCGCGCCGGCCGCCAGGCAGAACATCAGGCCGGTATCGAAGAGATCGGCCTGACCCGACCAGCGGCCGACTAGATCGCGGCCAAGGAGTAGCAGCGCGGCACAGATCGCTCCCGAAAAGGCGGAAATCGTGCGCCCCGATATCAGAAGCAGCTTGATTGCCCGCTCATTCTCCCCCCTGTGGAGCAGCGGCACGATCTCAACCGTGGTGGAAAGCGACAACATGCTGCTCAGGGTGCGCATATAGTTCGACATCGTGCGCATGAGGGCGAAGCCGGCCAATCCCGCGCTGCCGACGCCGATGGCGCCGAGCAGCAACACGGGGCCGTTCAATATGGCAACCGGCATCGCCATCAATATGAGGTTCCACTTGGCGAATGCCAGAATCTCGCGGAACTCGCCGCCCGTTGGCCTGATGGGGCGAAAGACGATATCCGGATAAAGCCTGCGCAGATCGAGCAGCATCAAGATGCCGATGGCGATACTGCTGCCCAGGTAGATCGACGCGACGACCGGCACCGTCGCGCCCACCAGCACCAGGACACTGGCCACCGCGACATAGGAAACCTGCGCCACCACGGCGAACAGCGTGCCGCGGGCGAACTGGCCGCGGCCGCGGTAGATCTGGGAAATGCTTCCCCGCATGATGGTGGTTATCTGCGCCGCGCTCAGCAGCGCGAAGGTCGCCACCGACGTTTGCGGCGCGAGCGAATGGTAGGTTATCTTCTCCATCCCGTGGCCCAGCAGGATGAACCCGGCGATCCCCGCCGTCATCAGCAGTGCGACGATCCCGTAGCAATAGAGCGATAGACCGACGAGACGGTGGAAGCGCTGCTTGTCCCCCGTCGCATCGGCATTCTGCCAGCTGTTGCCGAAATATATGCCGAGCCCAAGCTCGGCCATGGCCAGCATCCCCGTCGCGGCAAGCAGCAGCACCCAGTCCGCATAGACCGGGGTGCCCCACGCGCGCACGACGATGCCGACCAGTACGATCCGCTCGGCGAAAGTGGCGGCGAGCGATGCGATTTGCGCCGCGAAATTGCTGGTCAGACGCCGCAGCATGAGTTCACGGTCTTGTCGTCGGACGACGAGAAACATGGCGCCAGCCGAGGGGCACAGCTTCACGCATAGGTGTTGCTGACGTCGAACGTGCCCCGATGGTGATCGAACCACGCGAGAGCGGGCTCCCGAATCAGCAGGTAATTGGCGTTGAAGAACCGCTCGAGTTCGGGGTGCCAATGGTCAAAGACCTCGATAGAAGCCTTGCCGACCCTAGCGATGTGATAGGGAAGGGCTTCGCACAGATCGAAGACGTCCTTGAGGAAGCTCCGCGAGAAGACCCAGGCGTGGTTATATTCGAACTGTAGCACATCGATCCGCCCGGATCGGAGGAGATCCCGCGCGCCACGGATGATCGCCACGTCATGCCCTTCGGCATCGACCTTGACCAGTTGAGACCGCGCCACGCCAAGGCGGTCGAAGATTTCGCTGAGGGTGATCGTATCGATCTCGATCGTCTTGTCCGTGCCGAGAGCCAGATCATGGATCGAGTTTTGACCGGAGCCATCCTCGACGATGTGCATCCGCGCGATGCCCGTTTTGTCGGAGATTGCCGGCGCGTGCAGATTGACGTCGAACCGTCCGGCATATCGGGAGAGGTTCGCTTTCAGCCTGCTACGCGTTCCATCGACCGGCTCGAAGGCATGAAGATGGACGCGTCTGGCTGGTTCGCCGCCGATCTGATCGAACAGGGCCTTCGACCAGTCACCGACATTGGCTCCAATGTCGAAGATGTTGAGGGTGTCGGTTGCCGGGATTGCGTCGATGACGCACTTCTGGACGGTGGCTTCGCCATCTTTGTGGATGTCGCCGCCGCGCGGTTCGCCCCGCGCGAAGCAGTAGATATGGCGTCCAAGGCGCCAGGCGAAGCGGCGTAGCGCCGTTTGCATCAAGCGACGTCCTTTCGCGACATGGCCGGAAGACGCTCAGCCCTCACGCGCGCGGTCCATTGGTGCGGCCAGGTGCTCCGCTTGCCGCCAGTGCGTTAATCGCAGCAGCAATGTCGTGGGCACGGGCGTTATAGGAATAAGCGGGGACGGCGCGGTAATAGGCAGCTTCGATCATGCGGGCGCGCTGCTCCGGGTTGTCCAGATAATGGCGGATCTTGCGGCTGAGCTCCCCAGGGGAGGAGAACACGTCGATCTCCGTACCGATATCGAACAGCGAGCGCACTTCGGGGTTGTCGATATGCAGCATGAAACCCTTTGAGGCCGGAGTCTGGAAGGTTCGGGTTGAAACCATATCCTCCCAATTGTCGGGGCCGGTGGGGCCGAAATGGACGGCTATGTTGATTCGAGCGGACTGCAGCAGCCTGGCGTAGCCGTCGCCCAGCACATGACGGCCGACCACCGTAGCACCGGGAAAACTGTCCGGGGACCAGCCATTGCCGACGATCATGAGCTGGATGTCCGGCAAGGCGCCCGCGATCTCCTTGAGCCACGCCTCCTTATAGGCGGAGTGATTGCCTACATATAGCACGTCGGCAATGTAATTCGCTTCTTCCATCTCTTCATATCGTGGACGATGAACGAGGGAGGAATAGCCATGAGGCAGATATCTTACACGATCGGCGCCCAGTCGCTTGGACAGGTAGTCTATGTGGAAGGATTTGGTGGTGAAGAAGAGATCGTATTCATCAAAGGTGGCGAGATCCATGCCGGGATGATCAAAGTGAACATCTGGATAGAATAAGGCGGTAATAATGCCCTGCTTCTTGATCTTCCGAAGAGATTCGACATTTATATAGCTCCCCTTTACCGCTAGGAAGGCGAGGGGGTTTGACATCCTCGCGCCCCATAGAAGCGCATTGTTATAGGATGTTGTGCTGCTCTTTCTTAAAACGCGTGCGGCAAGGCGGAGTGCGGCTGTCCTACCCATGATATAATGGTCCTTCGGATCAGCCTCCACGACATCCCAGCCGAGTTCGCGAAAGCCGTGCGCCAAGCCGCCGCCGGTCGCTCCGAACCAATGCTCGGCTGCAATGACGATCCTTCGATAGGTGTCTGGCAAATCCATCATGCGGGCTGCCCGTTGCGGGATTTATGTCGCGTCCGGCTGCCTTTCCGTGACTTCAGGGCATATCGGATGGCTTCGATTGTATTCCTGACACTCAGCGGCCCCTCATGGTCGGCCGCCAAAGCTGTCGAGGCTTCGCCAAGCTGCCGGCGGAGCTCCTCATCCTCCGCGAGCCGCACGATGACATCTGCCAGGCCACGCGAATCTCCGGCACGATGGACAAGGGTGTTGATATCAGGGCGGGCGATGCTGGTCGGGCCGACGGCTCCGACCTTGTCGCTCAAGATTAGCGGCAGCCCGAAGGCAGCCGCTTCCAGCGCTATGATGCCATAGCTTTCGTTTTCCGCCGGATGGGCCAGGGCATCCGCGGCACAATAATATTTGGGAAGTTCATCGATGTTGACAAAGCCCAGGAACGTCACGGGCAGATCGAGTGCACGTGCTCTCTCCTCCAGAGATGAGAGCATTTCACCGTTGCCGGCTAGAAGCACGCGGACCTTGTGTCCGGCGCTGTCCTGCGGCTCCCTTATCAATTCCAGCGCGGCCAGCAGATCCTGCGGCCGCTTTCGTGGGATCAGCTTTCCGACATAGAGGACGACGAATTCATCGCTTAGTCCCAATTCTCCTCTTATGCGCTGCCGCGCCTCTTCCTTTCGATCGCGCAAGGCCCAAAAACCCTCGTCGAGCATGATGGGCACTCGGAAAACCTGCTCCTCCCTAGCGCCGAAGCTGCGATAGAAGCGATGGATGCTGTCCCCGATAACGAGGAAAGCGGCATATTGCTTGAGAATGAGCGGAAGGATCAACCTGCGCGCGATCCGGCGAAGCGGCGTGCTCAGGCCGGAGAACGACCTATCCGAGATATTGAGTAGCGGTACGCCCTCCCTGCGGCACCACCGGATCGTGCGTGCGAGCGTACCTTGAGCGTAGCCATGAATAAGAACCACGTCTGGATTATATTCGGAGAGCCTCGCGGTGATGCTTGGATTATCCATCTCCCGAAATGCAAAGCCTTTTATATCGGGTGCTTCCGGCAGAAATTCATGGTCGTAGCCGCCGAGCAAGTCGGCCTTCCAGGCGATTTCGACGCCCATTCCAGGGTCGATCATGTTGTCGATGCCGAAGCGTGAGCAGAAGAACGCCTTGATCTCTACGGAGCCTTCGGCGGCGATTGCACGATAGTAGGGCGCATAATATTGAATCGGATGAGAGACGACGACGGCCAGTCTGGGACGAGGCAAGGCCGGATCGATTTCGGAAGTCTGCATTACTCGCTTCATTTTCCGCTATCTTTGCCCACTGTGATTGTCATGCCGGAGATGCCGTGGCGTCCAGCCTCGACTTGATAGAGAAAACACCGGTTTCAGGCCTATTGTATCCTGCTCATCATATTCGATGGGCGCGCGTGCATGTGCGCTCCGGAGGGCGAGATGATCCATCGCAGCACTGCCGTTGCGACAATCAAGACGAAAAGGCCACGTCCAATAACCAGAAGCGTGTTGGCTAAAATTTCGATATTAAATATACCAAAGGCTAGCGAGAAAAAGATGAACATCACGCATAGTGGCGATTTTATTAGATTGGCTAAATATATAAGGGCGGTTGCCATCATCAATATGATTGCGATATAGATCGGAAAGCCCGCCAATCCAAAGTCCATATAGCTGTCCATGAATATCGTATTGGACCAATCGGTCGCCTCAATCCAAGCGACATGTCGCCACAGGTCTTCTGCGCTCTCGCCAACGGTATCGGCCTTGCTGGCGAAGAATATCGGTGGAATCGCAAGGAGCGTGTAAGTAAGGATATTCCTTCCCCAAAGAAAATCCTGTGTTTCCGACGTCACGTCGCTGAAAGTGTTGATGAGCGCGAAGGGGCGGATGATCATGTTATCCGTCGCGCCCCCCACTCCGCCGTCATAGGCTGCAGCTCGTTGTTTGATTTCCTGATATTCAAGGATGCTTAGGTTGTTGGGGCTGCCATCATTGTTTTCCGCCAAAAGGCGGGTCGTCCAGAAATAGTCCCACGCGACAATGTTGGCTGGAATTGCCAGTAGGCCGAGGGCCGCGAATGTCGCGATTGTCTTGCCGGTCACTCGCTCCGGAAATGCATAGCGAAAGGCGAACACCATGGTCATCACGAAGACGATGCTCATGTTTCGGCGCCCCGAGGCCGTCCACCAGACAATCTGGATGACCAGGATGGTGATCGCGGCCAACGTCAGCCCGGATGACCGTCTTATGTCACCAGCGTATAGACGACCGAGAAGCGCGGCACATATCGGCGCTGCCGCCGGGGCAAAGACATTGAGGGTGTTCGTGAGGTAGTTCTGTCCACGGCCGGCGGAATCCGCCGCCATCGTTGCAAAGCCCCAATTGCCGCCTACGATCAGGGACAGCTGCACGAAAGAAATCACGGCCGCCGCATATATATATCTTGGCTCGATCAGTGGTAGCCGAAGTGTGATGCCCTTCATCTGCGATATGATGAAGCATGCCGTCGCGGACACGCTGATGAGCCCCAGCGAAATCGCATTCTGCCTGAAAGGCACCTGAATCAGGGCGTCATAATCGATGAAACCGGCGTAACTGAGAGGGGCCGCGTACCAAAGGATGGTCTGTGAGGATAGCACGGCCCCAACATTGATGGAGCCCGCGTGCAACGACTTAAGCCCGTGCCAGCCAGCGACGGAAGCCAGAAAGGCCGCGCCGATGATGACGCCCATGCGCGTGCCGATTTCCAGCAGCCCGATTCCGATCGCCAACGTCACAACGCCGGCTGCGAGCGCGCGTGAAAAGCGATCCTTCATCGTGCTATGGAGACCTAGCCAACCCCAACCTGATCATGACGGTCTCGCCCGTTCCGGTCCCACCATGGACGGCCAAGCTCAGCGAGCTTTCGCCGATTTTTATCCCAGTGAGCCGCTCCGACCAACGCGCCACAATGATGAAAAGGGTAACCACAGCCTCTGCTCAAAAGCAAGCGGCTGCTCGACCTTCGCATACGCCTTCGAGGGCTGTCTCGCAGATGGATGGGCAAGCCAGCACCTTCCGGAGATGCCGTTGTGAGATCCGGCATTCGGAAGATCGATGGCCTGGTTTTCCGATACGCAGGCGTCCGCCGAAAGGCCGTTTCAGCAGATGGAGAGGGGCGGACGCCGGATTTTCCGACACTGGTGAGGTAATGGACGTCGGGCCGTTCAAGAAAAAAATGGTCCGAGAATGTTCCTCAGCCTTTGTTCGAACGCACTGAAGCAGAAGTGCTTTGCCCATCGCTCATGGCCCTGCGCACCTAATGTGCGGGCAAGGTGCGGATCGGATAACAGGCTTGTTGTTCGCTCGGCCAGGTGGCCCGGCCGATCCAGATCGACGTTAAACCCGGTCTCGCCGTCGATATTCACTTCTTTGCCAGCATCGTGCACCGATGCGATGATAGGTAGGCCGTGGCGCATGGCTTCGATATAGACCAGCCCGAAACCTTCCCCGCGGCTCGGCAGCGCGAAGGCGGTCGCCCGCTGCCACATCGCATCGATCTGCTCCTGGGGTACGAAGCCTTCCACCGATATGCGGGCTGCCACCGGAGAGGCTGCGACCCATTGCAGCAAGTGCGGCAGGCCGTCGCCCCCGCCTGCGAAGATGAGCCGTGCTTCGGGTACCGCTGCAACCACATCCGGCCAGCAGGCGACAAGTTCGGCATGCCCTTTATATGGAGTGGCCATATCGACGCGACCCAGAACCAAAAGCGTTGGAGGGCCGTCGAAGCTGGGGCGCACGGCGGGCGGCTCGTCGCTGTCAGTCGCCAGCCAGCAGACCTGTGCGGTCCCGATGTCGCCGTGCAATTCTCGGAAGCGCTCGAGCGTGGCATGGGAGTTTACAATGGCAAGATCGGCCCCCCACAAGGCGCGGGCGCGGTCTCTGTGCAGTGAATGCCAGACCTCTATGCCATGCATCCACAAGGCATAGGGACGACGCAGCGGCCAGATGCGCGGATGCGCGCGCGCGGTGCTGACCGAGTCGTAGAGAAAGCGATCGCATGTGAATGCGGCGAGGTGAGCGGCGGCCGCGAAATGCAGCCGGTTACCCCGCGTCGTGCGCCACGGCACCCCCTCCATCCCACCATCCATCTCATCGAGGAGGGAAAGCAAGTGTGGGGCGAATCCCATCCGGTGGACGACCTTCGCTGTCAACCTCGATACGGCCGCGATGCCGCCGAGGCCGGCCGTCAAATGCTGATTGCCGATGAAAATGGGTCGTGCTGCTTCCGCCGATCGCTCCGCTAACATCGCGGTACCATGGTGTCGGCGGGGCCCCCAGAAGCGGCATGCTCCTTTCTCATCACCATGACGACGACGCTATCCCATGGAATGTCGCAGGCATAGACCAGGTTCAACGTGGCTCCGATCATGTTCTGCGCCAGCGAACGTGCGGCGCGGGCCAGTCGCTTGAGGCCCCAGGGGCCGCGAACGCGATACGAACCTTCGTAGCGGACGGACGCAAACATACTGCCTTGGCAGATTTGCTCGATCCGGCTTTTGCTGAGCGCTGTCTTGTGTGTGACATCACCATGCTGCGGGGCGAGCCCGAAGGGGCTCTGGCCGTTCGGGAAGCGCAGAATGAGTATGCCGCCGTGCCGCAGCATTTTTTCCATGGCACGCATATATTGAGTGATCTCATCGATTTCGAGATGTTCGAGAACATCGAATGCGGCAATGACATCAAATTGCTCGGCATGATCTGCGGCGAGCGTTTCGATGTCCAGATCCAGGATTTCGATATTGGCGCGGTGGGCCTCTTCAACGGAACGGTTGTTGATCTCGACACCCGCCACCAGGGCGCCTTGCGTCTTTGCCCAAGCGAGAAACTCTCCCCGGCCAAAGCCGATCTCAAGCAGTCGTTTTCCCAGAATGGGAATGTTTCTCATTTCACCTGAAAAATACTCATTATCTTCGGCATTGAAATCGAAATAAGATGACCAGCCCTTCCAGTGTTCATAACCAACATATAAATAATTTTGATTTTCTTTTGTTTTGCCGGGACTCATCCATCTGTGTCCTTGGTGCTGACTTATGAGTGGTTATCGATCTTGTTGTATATGGCCGCCTTCACAGCTACGCTGGGATAGTTGATGAGCACGGCGCGATAGACACCCTTAAAGACGAATAGGCTGCCGGCTCCGGCGCCGACGACGCCGAGCGTGCCGACAAGATCGCCGATATGATCGACCGACCCTGCGCCTCCCAGGAAGGTCATGGGGATGTCGATCGCCTGATGGACTAGCCTTGCCAGGTCGAGATCATAGCCGGCCATGGTGCCATCGCGGTCGATCGCGTTGATCACGATCTCGCCGGCGCCCGCGCCCTGCATCCGGCGGGCGGCCTCGACCGGATCGAGCCCGGTGGGCCGGGTGCCGCGCAGCGTGACGACCTCATAGCCGTGCTTGCGCTTCGCGACGTCGAGCACCGCCACCACGCTCTGGCTGCCGACCATGTCCGCGGCGCGCCGGATCAGCCCGGGGTCGGCCAGCGCCGCCGAACTGGTGGCGACCTTCTCGACGCCGAGGCTGACGAGCCGTTCGACCTGCGCCGGGGTGGAGATGCCGCCGCCATAGCAGAGCGGCATGCGGCATTCGGCGGCGAGTTTCCCGATCAGCGCGAAATCGGGCTCACGGCCGTCGCGCGACGCGTTGATGTCAAGGACGACGAGCTCGTCGACCTCCTTCTCGTTGTAGATGCGCACCGCGTTGATCGGGTCGCCGATATATTTGTCGCGCTCGAACCTGACGGTCTTAATCAGGTCGCCGTCTTCCAGCAGCAGGCAGGGGATGACGCGCGGCCTCAGCATGGCTGGATGTCCGCGAAATTCTTTAGCAGCGATATACCGAAGCCGTGGCTCTTTTCGGGGTGGAACTGCACGCCCAGGATATGGCCATGCCCCACCGCGCAGGCGAAGCGGCCATGATAATCGCACCGGGCGATCGTGTCGCCGGGGCGGCCGGTCTCGAAATAGTAGCTGTGCAGGAAGTAGAAGCGGGGCGGGGAGGCGAGCCCCACGAACAGCGCATGCCCCTCCTGCGGGACTATATCGTTCCAGCCCATATGCGGGAGTAGCATGCGGTTCGTGCCCGTCCCGTCGGCCAGCCGGCGGACCCGTCCGTCGATCCAGCCGAGCCCGGGCTTGCTGCCCTCCTCGGACGATCCGGCCATCATCTGCATGCCCACGCAGATGCCCAGCACCGGCACCCCGCGCTCCAGCACCGCCGCATCCAGCGGCGCGCGCAGGCCCGAGGCGTCGAGCTGGCCCATCGCCCAGTCGAAGGCGCCGACGCCGGGCAGGATCAGCCGCTCGGCGGTCTCGATGTCACGCGGCGCGCTGCCCAGCCGGGCGGGGATGTTGAGCTGCTTGTAGATGTTCAGGAAGGCACGGACGTTGCCGACGCCATAATCGACGACTGTAATCACCTCTTGCCGCCCAGTTCTAGCCCCAGCGCCTGCATCGCCTTGCGGCCGATTGTGTAGATCTGGTCCTGCGAGGCATAGTCGCGATAGCTCTTCTTCGGCAGTGCCATGCATGCGCGCAGCTCGTCGACGCTCATGTCCAGCTTGTGCGCGACGAACTCGAAATCATGGTCGATCGTCTCTGGATCGTAGGGCGGGGTCCGCAACCGCTCCACCGCCTCGTCGCGTGTCATCTGCCCGGTGAGGATCAGGCTGGAATATTGCACCTTGCGGACATCGTAGCCGAAGCGTTCGGGCAGCCAGTAGCTCTCGTAGAATTTGGTGAAGCGGGATTCGAAATGCTTCTGGGGATAGGGCTGCCACCCGAAGCGATCGGCGAGCAGCTGCATCGCGTCCTCCTTGATATAGGGGGCGTGGTTCAGCGGGCGGACGACCTGGATCTTCCGGATATAGCGCAGATAGAGCTTGTGGCGCAGGATCGACGTGGTCGGGAAGCGCTTGAGCGGCCGGGTGCCAAACTTCGAATGGATGTCGCGCAGCTGCACCGAATCCGACTGGTAATACATCCATTCGATGGGGTTGCGGATGCACTCGGTCGAATAGTTGGCGCCGGTTAGGATGTAGCGGACGCCATGTTCCTCGGCAAATTTGTACATCGTCGCGAAGAAGGCATGGTCCTGCGGCGTATCGATATGCGGGACGCCCGCTCGGAAGAAGGCGCGCTGCAGATCGCGCATCTCCGGCCAGTCGATCACCTCGGTGTAGAGATCGAGATCCAGCGCATCGATCAGCTTCTCGATGTTGTGAACCGCGATCTTCGAATTCCACCCCGCGTCGACATGGAAGACCAGTGGCCGGAGCCCGAGCTTCTCCTTGGCGAGATAGGTGAGGTAGGAGCTGTCGATGCCGCCCGACAGGCCGATGATGCAATCGAACGGCTTGCCCCGGCCGGCTTCCCTGATCAGCGCGACCATGCGCTCCAGCTCGGCCGCGCCGCGCTTGTCGGTGTGCCAGTTGGGCAGGATCTGGGCATGGAAGGTGCGGCAATGATCGCAGACGCCATGTTCGTCGAAGCGGATCGCGCTGTCGCTCGTATCCATCACGCAGCTGGTGCAGACGCGGTACGCGGTGGCCCCCATCGGGTCGTCCCTACTCATATTGTGCGACCCGGGCATCGGGCGTGCCCGGCCCATAGACGCGCTTGTGCGGCAAGACACCCGTCAATTCGAGTTCGTAGCGCTTGTAGGCGCGGATCCGCCAGACGTCGGACCACAGCCGTGCGCTGATATATCCCACCCGTCCCGCGCGCCACGTTCCCTTCCATAGCCAGTAGTAGAGGAACAGCAAATGGTGATGCAGCGGCAGGCGGCGCAGCAGCGTCTTCAGCCACATGCGCCGTTCCAGCCGGTTGCCGAACAGCTTGGGCGGCGTCGCCATGCTGCCGCCGGTATGGGACGAGATCGCCTCGGCCGTGGAATAGCGGTTCTGCTTCTCGAACCAGTGATCGAGATCGGGGCTGTCGAGATGCTCCAGATCGGCGTTCACCGTCTCGATGCGGCCCTCGACGATCGGATGCTCGTTGACCGCGACGTCGGAGAAGCGGCACGCACCGGTGACCCAGACGCGCAATATGGTCTCCCGGATCGGCAGCGGGCGGCTCATGAACCACCAGCGCCGCTGGACGCTCAGCCCGTCCCAGCCGCCCCGCGCGGTCGCCGCGACGATCGCGTCCTTTAGCGCATCGGACAGACGCTCGTCGGGATCGAGCTTCATCGTATAGGGCGCGGTGACCGGCAGCCGTTGGAGCGCGAAGCCCCATTGGTCGCCGAAGCCGCGGAAGCGGCGCTGGATCAAAGTGATGCCGTGACGCAGCGCGATGTCGACCGTCGCGTCCCGGCTGTGGCTGTCGACGATGAACACCTCCTGCGCCCAGCCGCGCAGATTCTCGGCGACGGCCTCCAGATTATGCGCTTCGTTGAGCGTGATCATCACCACCGCGACGGGCGCGCGGCCGGGAACCCAGCGCGTCTCGGTCACGATTCCCCCTTCGCCGCCTGATCGTCGTCCCCCATGGGCGCATCCTTCGCATCGGCGAGCGTTCGTGCCAACCGATTTGCCAGGCACAGCATCGTGAAAGTGGGGTTGGCGGTGCCGGGGCTGGGCAGCACGCCGGTGCTCACTAGGAACAGATTGTCGAGCCCGTGGACCTTCAGTCCGAAGTCGACCACAGCGGCGGGGTCGGCGCCCAGCCGGGTCAGCCCGGCCGGATGATAGGCGTCGTGCGGCTTGGCCGTGGCGGTGGACAAGAGGCGGGGCAGGAGGACGGGGAGACTGGGGCCCGCTGCCTGCCAGCATTGCAGGTAGCGCGCGGCCGTCCGTTCGGCCTGTGCGAGATCATCGTCGCTGATCCGCCAGTCGATGATGGGGATACGGCGGCCGAGGATGTCCCGCCTCTCGCCGAAGCCGAGCTGGTTTGTCGCCGTCGGCGCCTGCTCGATGTCGAGCTGCAGATGCACCGGCGCGCCGGGGGGGAGGTGGAGGCGCTGCCGGGCGAAACGCGCCCAGGCGATGCGGGTCAGGTCGGCTGCCGCGCGGCTCGCTTCGCCGGTGCCGATGGCGGGCCAGGAGCGGCGCTGCAGCGCCTGCAGCGCCTTTCTTGCCAGCTGGAAGCCAGCGCCCTCCATCGCGAAGGTGAAATGGGCGAAGCTGCGCGGCGTGCCCCCGGCCATCAGCCGGAAGGTCCGCATCCACGCGCCATCGAAGCGCGGGCCGAACATCCGCGCGGCGAGGGCGCGATCGCGCTCGGCGACATCGGCGATCGGCAGCGACAGATGATCGGAGAGGCCTTGGCCGATCAGCGCCGTCGCCGGGATGAGCGCGCCGGCCTGGCCGTCGCGCAGCTCGAGCAGCAGCCGCGCCGATTCGAGCGCGCCGGCGGCGACGACGAAGCGCCGGGCGCGGATGACGGCTTCGCTGCCGTCGGATGCGCGGACACGGATTCCTTTGATCGTGCAGGACTTTACGTCGACATGTTCCCATCCGATCACGGTCGCATCAGTGACGAGGTGGGGGGCGGTCGGCGCCTTCATCGCCGTGTCGAGCAGGCCGCGCAGATTCTTCCGGCGGAAGGGGAGGTGCAGCGCCGCCAAAGTGGCGATGCCGGCCTCGCGCAGCGTCTGCACCATATCATCGCCGATCGCCCCGGCCCGCTCGGCGAAATCATCTCCGCCGCGATAGCCGAGCGTTTCGAGCACCTGCCGGCTTTCGGCGCCGACGGTATCGACGATGTGCTGCCATGCCGCGCCCTGTGTGTCGCCGCCTCCGAGGTCGCGGTCGCCATGGGGCGCGAGCAACCCGCCCCAATGCGCGGTCGTGCCGCCCAGCCCGAAGAAACGGCCCTCGGTGGCGCCGGAATAGACGGCGTGGGCGAAGGCGCTCTCCAGTCCGATCTCGGCGGCGCTGGCGGTGGTCCGGCCGCCGGCTTCGACGATGATGGTGCGGAGTCCCGACCGGGAAATCGCATGGGCTAGGAAGCAGCCAGCGGCCCCAGCACCGATCATGCAGATGTCGGCCTCGACGTCGGCGGGACTCATGCAGCGATCCGGGCCAGCGATCGCAGGCGCTCCCGGCTGCGGGTCGAGACCAGCACGATACCTTGCGCGTTGCGGTCGAGCGCGGCGCGCAAGGTCCGCTCCGCATCGCCGTCGATCATCGCCTTCAGATAGCCATAGGTGATCTGCAGGTCGCGGCCGGCATCGGTAAGAAAATCGGCATCGCGGCGGTCGAGCCGGTCGGCGGTCTGAACCATCCGCGCGAGCGGATCGCCCGCCGCGACCAAGGGCGCGCAGCGGTCCGCCGTCCCGGCGATGCCATGGGCGCGAATCCGCCCCGCGCGCCGCTCGCCCTCCAGCCAGTCGTGGAGGCTGCTATCGCCGATAAGCGAGGCGGGCGGCTCGTGGACCAGCAGGAGATCGACATGGTCGGTCCGCAACCGCCTGAGGCTGTGGTCGAGCGAACGACGCGCGCGGGCCGGGGACCAGTCACCAACGGGGTGGGACAGCGCAGGGACGATCCGCCCGCCCGCCTTCCTGGCCCACACCCCCGCGGCGCTGCCCGCCGCCGGGCCAAGCGGATAGAGCCCGATCTTGGTCGCCAAGGTGACCCTGTCCCTGCGGCCTTGCAGAAAGGCGCCGAGGTCCTGTTCGGCCAGCCCGAAGCCGTAAAAGGGCGAGGTGTCGAAATGGGTGATCCCGCCCGACAGCGCCTCGTCCAGCAGCGCGAGGCGGTGCCGACGGCTGAACAGGTGATGCAGCGAGGCCGTCCCGAATCCGATCCGCGAGGTACGGATGTCGGTGCCGGGCACGACGGTCGGCATGTCAGCGCCGGATCGCGACGATATGGCTGAAGTCGGGCCAGCTCACGTCGAGGCCGCTGGCGGTGAGGAGCTTCTCGATCTGTGCTGCGCCATCGGGATGCCCGCGTTCGTTGAGCAGCCGGAAATGCACCTCCACGCCGACGAGGCGCAGCGCGGGGGAGGTGAGGATGTCGCCGAGGCCGGCGAACACCTCGGGCTCGAACCCCTCGACGTCGACCTTGATCGCATTGGGCTGGGGCAGCTCGCCCTCAGCGACGAGCGTGTCGCCGCGCTGGACTGGAACCAGCAGCGCCGTCTCCCCGGCGTCCGCGACGATGCGGCTGGTGGCGCCGAGATCGTCGCTGCCCTGTTCGAAGGGCAGCGACGCGGGGGCGTCGCCCAGCGCCAGTTGCCGGGCATGGATATGGGCGCGGCCGGCAATCGCCGCGCGCAGCCGCGCGAAATTGGCCGGGCTGGGCTCGAAAGCATGGACCGATCCGTCCCTGCCGACGCGATCGGCGAAGATCGACGAATAATAGCCGATATTGGCGCCGATATCCCAGACGCAGTCCCCCTGCCTCAGGGCGTTGGAGAACAGCCGGTCATAGCGTTCCTCATAGCCGCGCCCGGCGCCGATCGCGGCGATCAGATCGGTGAGCTTCAGCGCGCGCGCGACATTGCGGGCGGCGAGCATCAGGGGGTTGGTGCGCCAGCTCATGCGATCGTCTCCCGTTTCAGTCGCATCGCACCACGGCGGGTTTCGGCAGGGCAGGATCGCGCAGCCATTGATAGGTCGCCCCCATGTCGGTGGCGATCCGCCGCCAGTCGAACTCGCGTTCCATCCATTCCCGTCCCCTGCGTCCCCGCTCGTCCAAAACCCCGCGATCGCAAGCCATAGCCTGTTCGAGGCCTTCCGCCAGCGCCTCTTCGTCGGCGTCGACCCACCAGCCCGCGCCCGCCGGTTCCAGCCCCTGCCAGGGCGCTCCCCTGGTGACGACGGCAGGTACTTCCTGCGCAAGCGCTTCGGCAACCGTCATGCCGAAATTCTCGGAATAGCTGGGCAGCACGTAGAGATCGGCCTCGCGATAGGCGCGGACCTTGTCGTCGCCATAGAGCGCGCCGTCGAACCGTATCCGGCTGATACCCAATCGCCGTGCCAATTCGCGCATCTCGTCGAGATAGCCCGAGACGCCATGATAGCCCGCATCGGTTCCCACGATCCGCAAATCCCATTCGGGGAAGCGCGCTTCCAGCGAAGCCCAGGCGGGCAGCAGAATATCGAGACCCTTGTTGGGATGGATGCGCGCCAGGAACAGCAATTCGCGCCGGGTGCCGCGTTTCCGCTTGCCGGGCGGGGGCAGGTCGATGCCATTGGGGATCACCGCTACCGGCTGGCGGAAGCCCAGGCGGCGGATATCCTCATATTCCTGCTCGCTGGTCGCGTGGAAGCAGGTGGCGTCCGCGATCGCTGGCCGCTGGACGAGCGGCCAGAACGCCTTCTTGATCCGGGACCCCGAGGCGAAGGCATATTCGGTGAAGGTTCCGCGCGGCGATATCACCAGCGGCACCCCCGAACGCCGCGCCACCCAGCCCGGATAGACATTGGTCATCATCCACAACCCATGGGTGTGGATCAGGTCGAGCTTCCCGAGCCGCGCCTCGGCCCGCAGCCAGCCGTGCATCTCGGGCGAACGGCCCAGGCGGCGCGGGCCCATGGCAAGCGGGAAGCTGCGTGCGAATGGGGGGAGCACCGTGCCGGGTTCCCAGTCGAGGGTCAGCAGGGTCACCGCATGATCCGCCGCGCGCAGGCTCTCGCACAGGCGCACCACCGAATAGGACGGGCCCGACGCCTCCTGGGCGAGGGCGCTGACATTATGGGCGATGCGCAGGCGCGGTTCGGCGCGCCCGGCCGGGTCGTGCGCGGCCGTCATGTCAGCGCATGGTCCAACACCCGGCGGCTCCACCGGCGGGAGGCGAGGCCATCCTGCTGGCCGGGGCCGGTCTGCGCGGTGGCCAGCCAGCGGCCGGTGGGGATGCCGAACCCGGTCTTGCGCTTCTCGACAATCGGCCGTGGCAGCGGCGTGGAGGGCGCCGCCGCCAGCGCAGCCTTGCCGGTCCCGGCGCCGAGATGGGGGGTGACGGGCGCGACGGCGGCGAGCAGAGTCGAGTCGACCAGCGGGGTCCGAAGTTCGATGCCGTGCGCCATCGCCGCCCAGTCGGCATCGCGCAGCAGCTGGAAGCGCATATAATTGCTGCTTTCCAGGCAGGCGATGCGCCCCGTCGCGCTGCCCGGATCGGGGATCAGGTCCGCCTGCAGCCGCAGCAGCGGCGCGAGCCTGTCGAGCCCCTCGCGCGCCGGTTCCCTGCCCATGATCGCGCCGAGTTCATCGGGCAGGTGCAGCGCGCGCCGCAGCAGATAGGCGCCGGGATAGCTGCCACCATATTCGAGCAGCCCCGGCATCTTCGGCCGACGGCCGGCGAGGCCGAGGGCACGCATCACGGCGCGGGTGGCCACGCCGGCCCCCGGGATCGCGGCCGGGAGACACAGCGCCGAAACCAGACGGGGAATCTGCCGGAAGCCCGGATAGCCGGCCAGCAATTCGTCCCCGCCCAAGCCGGACAGCGCCACCTTCAGCCCCGCTTCGCGCGCGGCCTTGGCGACGAACCAGGTGTTGAGCCCGTCGATCGACGGCTGGTCCATCGCGTCGAGAAAGGCGGGGAGGTCGTCGCGAAACTCCCGTTCGGTCACGGTTCGGACGATATGCTCCGCCCCATAATGCCGGGCGAGCTCGGCGGCGAGCGGCGCCTCGTCGTGGGGCGTGCCGGCGAACTCGTCGTAGCGGAGGGTGATGGCGCGTATCCGGGAGGGGCCCGCGTCGCGCATCAGCCCCAGTACCGCGCCGCTGTCGATGCCGGCCGACAGGAAGACGCCCACCTCGACATCAGCCAGCAGGTGCGCCGCGACGCTGTCGGCCACCGCCCGCCGGATGATGGCCGGACGTTCCTGCTCCGGCACGCCGTCCCGCGCGGCTGCGGCGAGGATTCCGGCGATCGAGCGGTAGGGCCGGGGCGCCTGGGTTCCGTTCGCATCGACCCATTGGAAGTGGCCGGCCGGCAGGGCGGCGATATCGCGGTACAGGGTGAAGGGGTCGGGCACGCTGCCCCAGATGTGGAAGCCCGCCAGCCCCGCCATGTCGATGTCGCGCGACAGCGCGCCGCCCGCCAGCAGCGCCTTGACCTGGCTGGCGAAACGGAAGGTGCCGGCGCGGTCCGAAACATAGAGCGGCTTGATCCCATAGGGGTCGCGCGCCAGGAACAGCCTGCGTTCCAGATCGTCCCAGATCGCGAAGGCGAACATGCCGCGCAGCGCGCCGAGCATGTCGGCGCCCCGGAGCGCGAACAGGTGCAGCAGCACTTCGGTGTCCGATGTGGTGCGGATATGCCGGCCCTGCGCCTCGACCTGGGCGCGAAGCTCGGGCGTGTTGTAGATTTCGCCATTATAGCTGATCACGAAGCGCCCATCGTCGCTCACCATCGGCTGGTTTGCGCGCTCCGACAGGTCGAGGATCGACAGGCGGCGATGGCCAAGGATCAGACGCCCGTCGTTCGAGGACCATTCCCCAAGGCCGTCCGGCCCGCGCGCGGCCATATGGTCGCGCGTCCTCGCGGCCTCCGCCGGATCGGGCAGAGGCGCGGAAGGCCGGTACGCGAATATGCCGTTGACCCCGCACATAGATCGCTTCGCTTAGAGCCTGATGGTCGCCGGTGGAAGGCTCTTAGCGCCGGCTTCCGGTCGGGAAAGAACACGTGGCGACAGGATCCATGGAACGGATTTCTCCTACAGACGTCATTACGGGGCGGGCGGGGCGTGTGTTGCTTGGAGAAAGCCCGTGCAGATCAAGACCATCGTCGCGGCGACCGTCGTCGCCCTTTCGCTGGGCAGTCTGACCCAGTCCGCTCAGGCGCAGAACCGCCCGCCGAGCGAAGCCATCAGCAGTAATGCGCGCATTGATGCGATGATGACGCGGATTGATCGCTTCCAAGCCCGGCAGGATCGGCTGGAGCGCTATGACCGCTATTATGTTGAACGCCAGCAGCCCCGGCGCCTCGATCGTTACGCCGCACGGTCGACCCGCGCGCTTCGCTGAAGCCCTTCGCCTCGGAAGGGAGCGTCCGATCCGACGGATAGGGCGCTCCTTTTCGCGTGTCTTTTCCTTGCCCCATCGCTGCGCTATGGGTTGGCCATGCAGCGTAGACACCGACGGCTTTCCGCAAGTATCCCCAACGTCGCTGCCCGATCGATGATACCCTTTGCCGGGATCGCGGCATGAACCCCCTGGCGCTCGTCCGGGCGCTGCGCGGCGCCGATCGCATTCGCGGCTGGCGCAGAATCGCCGACCGAATCGCGGACGGCAGTGCCTTCGATTTCACTGTTGATAATGGCGGCCTATTCTTCTCCGGGAACACTCGCTCGTTCATCGATCGGCAGATGTATCTCTACGGCCATTATGAAAGGCCGATGATTGACCTGTTCCTTTCGAAAATACCGATCGACCGACACGGTATAATTCTCGACGTCGGAGCGAATGTAGGTACGCATGCCATCCGGTTCGCTCGGGTGTTCGACCGGGTGTTCAGCTTCGAGCCCAACGCTGCGCTGTGGGACCAGTTTCAGCGCAATATGAATATCAACGGCGCGGATAATGTCACGCTCTGCCGGTTTGGACTTGGTGTGGAGGCGGGCCGGCACGACTTTTATGTGACCGAGAAGGAGAATGCCGGGCTGGGCACGTTCTCGTCCGTCAATCAATATGACTTGCCGCTGAAGAAGATAGGCGTCTTTAGCATCGAGAATGGCGACGTCTGGGCCCACTCCCAAGGTCTCGACCGAATCGATGCGGTGAAGATCGACGTCCAAGGCTTCGAACATGAAGTGCTCAGCGGCTTGCGCGGCATGCTGGACCGGTTCCGGCCGGTGATATGGTTCGAATGCGCGACGGCCACTGAGGAGAAGCTCGGCACCCGGGATGCCGTCGAAGCCGCGATCCCCTATCCAATCAGCCTTTATCGATTCACCACCACTGCTGCCGGAATGATACGGCGAACCACGCTTGAAAAGGTAGAAAGCGACCGGTTGCACGGCGACTATCTGATCATACCCGCTTTATAGGCGGGCGTTCAGGGCGGGCTGTCACCCCGTTCTGCTCTCATAGTTTGCATAGGAAAAGGCGCCGGATGCGTAGCGCCCGACGCCTCTTCGACGATCAAGAAAGGTCAGACGCGGTTGATAGCGCCCTTTACCTCGCCCTTGGCCTTTTGCAGATCGCCCTTGGCTTCCTGCGCATCGCCTTCGGCGCGGATATCGGGGCGGTCGAGAGCATCGCCAACGGCGCGCTTCGTCTTGCCGGCAGCTTC
>JASBVG010000109.1 GCA_030147505.1 Tardiphaga sp. | reverse complement strand
GTTCGGTGCGCTGAGCCTCTACGGCTACACCACCAAGCGTGACATGACGGGCATGGGCTCGTTCCTGCTGATGGGCCTGTTCGGCATCATCATCGCGAGCATCGTGAACATCTTCGTGGCGTCGTCGATGCTGCAGTTCATTGTCTCGGTGGTCGGTGTGCTGATCTTCGCAGGCCTCACCGCCTACGATACCCAGCGTCTGAAGAACGACTACATCTACGGCTACGCCTCCCAGGGCGGTGACATCGCGGAGCGTGCGGCCATCACCGGAGCGCTGTCGCTCTACCTGAACTTCATCAACCTGTTCACGCTGCTGCTGCAGCTGCTCGGACAGAAAGAGTAAGTCAGGCGCACAGCCAGAAATATTCGAGCCCCGGCCGAAAGCCGGGGCTTTTTCTTGTCCCCTTCGCTGGCGGGAGAGGGGACGAAGACCAGGGCTTTTCTTTTTCAGAGGCCAGCCCTACGGTTCCCTTATGTCCGAAATCACCATTCGCGTGGCGATAGCCGCCGACCTTCCCGCTATCACCGCCATCTATGAAGAAGCGGTCTTGCATGGCACCGCGACTTTCGAAATTGACCCGCCGGATCTTGCCGAGATGACCCGGCGCTTCGAGACGTTGGCGAGCGGGGGCTTTCCCTATTTTGTCGCTGTCGATGGCTATCAGGTACTCGGTTATGCCTATGCTGGCCCGCACCGGCCGCGTGTGGCCTACCGCTTCACGGTCGAGGATTCGATCTATCTCACTCCGGCGGCGCAGCGCCGCGGTATCGGCAGCAAGCTGCTCGCGGCGCTGATCGTGGCTTGCGAGGCGAAAGGCTTTCGGCAGATGGTTGCGGTGATTGGCGACAGTGACAATACCGGTTCGGTAGCCGTGCATCGCAATGCCGGCTTCCAGATGATCGGTATCCATCCGAATGTCGGCTTCAAGTTTGGCCGCTGGCTCGACACCGTGTCGATGCAACGTGCACTGGGGACCGGAGGCGGAACGCTACCCTGATCCCGTCGGCGCCTCACACCACCGCCAGCTTGCGATCGATCGCCAGCAGCACCCGATCCAACTCGTGCCCGCGGCGAAGGATCATGCCGGTGGCGGAGATCACGCTGTACATGCCCTGTTTGCGTGTCAGCTTCGGATCCTTCTCAATCCTGTAGATCGGCATTTCCGACGAGCGGCGGAATACCGAGAACACGGCGCGGTCGCGCATAAAATCGATGGCGTAATCCCGCCATTCGCCGTCGGCGACCATGCGTCCGTAGAGATTCAGGATGCGGCTGAGTTCGACGCGGTTGAAGCTGACGACAGGCGCCGGCGCCGGGCCTGTCGCCAGGCGATTCGCGCTGGGGTCACTGTCTCCTGAAATCACGTGCATCGGCGCCTCCTGTCACATGACTTACATGATCGCGCCATCTGCCATTCGCCGCAAGGGCGGAGCCATGAGCGCGGCGGTGGAAATCTCTCGTCACGGGAACGTTAGGCCAATCTTATTGCCGCCTAAATTTGGCCCATCGGACGCCCTTGTGGGTTTCTACAAAGAGACACTGCGTCGGGTCCGGTTCTTTCGGTCTCGGATTCCTCAGCCCCCAGCCCCCCGTGGTCGTCGGGATCGGACCCTGCGCAGAGTAGATAAATCCCCACTGGGCCAACGTGAGTTGGTCCTTTTCTTTTTGCTGGGTGCACTGTCATTCCGGGCGATCGTAGCAGCGAGCGACCCGAGAATCACGAAGTGCAGTGCTCTTCGGCAGCTTTCACGATTTACATACGAGGCTTCCCCACCACTCCAGGTTAAAGTGGCTGAGGTTCGCACGCAGTTATACTGCGCACGTCCCGGATGACAGTGTGAGATATTACCGGCTCAGCATTACTGCAGAGACGTAAACGCCGCGCCGCGCATCGGACCGGGCCTGTCGCGCGAGCCGTCCTGCACATAGACTACGGCCGCATCGACGCCGTCGCGCGAGACGTTCTCCAGCGGCAGGGTCCAGCTAGCGGCGCTGCCATTCCAGTCGCCAACTTTCAGCCAGTTGCGAACCACATTGTAGTAAGTGAGCTCGCGTCCCCGATTCTCGCCGCGGCCGACCGTGATGGGGACAGACTTCGACACCGAGCAAATCCAAACTTCACCGTGATTGTGGCCGGATGCCTCGGTGGAGGCGGCTACGGTGACGTTCACATGCTTGCCGGATACGGAGACCGACACCGGCACCGTCATAACCGAGGTGCTCTGCTGGGTGGCGCCGATCGCATCCTTGATTTTTATCGCGTCGCTGCCGATGACCTGCGTGGCACCGTTGACGACAGCCTGCGGCGTATAGATGTCGCGATCGCCGCGCATCCGCGAATAGGCCTTCTGGCGTGCGCTGAAGCGCGAGTCGGCCAATGTGTCCTTCCAGCCGAGATAGTCCCAGTAGTCGACGGGCATGCTGAGCGCGATCACAGATGGATCCTTGGCGAGATCGCCAATGATCCGGTCCGCCGGCGGGCAGGATGAGCACCCTTGCGAGGTGAACAACTCGACGACGGCGCGCGGCTGCGGCTGTGTGCTTGCCGCGAACGCGTTGTGACCGAACGCGATGACGACACAGGCGCCGAGAGCGCCAGTCCATCGGGATGTGTCACGGAGAGATTTCATCAAGACGTGCCGCGCTCGAAGTTGGGCAAACCAGAACGGACAAACCAGACTGGTGCCGCTCGATGGGGTCATCAAAACGGTCGTGCTGCTGTTTCTGCTGGCGCATACCTGACCCAAAAAAACGAATCTGTTTTCGGAATCATGCCCAAACGCAGAAGGCGGCCTTTCATAGGCCGCCTTCCAATCACTAGCCACTCACTTCGAGGTGAGGCACGACGTCACAGCAGCTACGGGTTACGCAGCGAGCTGGCGCAGCACGTAATGCAGGATGCCGCCGTTACGGTAGTACTCCAGCTCGTCCAGCGTATCGATGCGGCAGAGCAGCGGCTCCTTGTGCACCGAACCATCGGGCGAGGTGATTTCGGCGATCAGCTGCTGGCGCGGCTTCAGGTCGCCGACGAGGCCCTGGATCGTGACCTTCTCGTCGCCCTTGAGGCCGAGCTTCTTCCACGACGAACCGTTCTCGAAGGTCAGCGGCAGCACGCCCATGCCGACGAGGTTCGAGCGGTGAATACGCTCGAAGCTCTCGGTGATCACGGCGCGAACGCCGAGCAGACGTGTACCCTTCGCGGCCCAGTCGCGCGACGAACCGTTGCCGTATTCGGCGCCGCCAAAGATCACCAGCGGAACCTGCTCGGCCTGATACTTCATCGCGGCATCGTAGATCGACATCGCTTCGCCGTCGGGCCAGTGCTTGGTCATGCCGCCTTCCGGCACGTTGCCGTCCGCGCCCTGCATCATGAAGTTCTTGATGCGGATATTGGCGAAGGTGCCGCGCATCATGACTTCATGGTTGCCGCGGCGCGTGCCGTACTGATTGAAGTCGGCAGGACGCACCTGACGCTCCGACAGATACTTGCCGGCGGGCGAGGTGAGCTTGATCGAACCGGCCGGCGAGATGTGGTCGGTGGTGATCTTGTCGCCGAACAGAGCCAGAATGCGCGCACCGACGATGTCGGTGGTCGGCGCCGGCTCCTTCTTCATGCCTTCGAAGTAGGGTGGGTTCTGCACGTAAGTGGAGCTCATGTTCCACTTGTAGGTCTCGCTCTCCACCGTCTTGATCTTCTGCCAGTTCTTGTCGCCGTCGAACACGTTGGCATACTTCTTCTTGAAGATCGTCGAGGTGACGTACTTCTTGATGAAGGCGTTCACTTCCTGCGTGGTCGGCCAGATGTCTTTCAGATAGACCGGCTTGCCATCCTTGCCTTCGCCGATCGGCTCGACCGCGAGATTCCTGGTCACGGTGCCGGCGAGAGCGTGAGCGACGACCAGCGGCGGCGAGGCGAGATAGTTCGCCTGCACGTCCGGCGAGACGCGTCCTTCGAAGTTACGGTTGCCCGAGAGCACCGCGGCGGCGACGATGCCGTTGTCGTTGATCGACTTCGAGATTTCTTCCGGCAGCGGGCCGGAATTGCCGATACAGGTGGTGCAGCCGAAGCCGACCAGGTTGAAGCCGACCTTGTCGAGGTCGAGCTGCAGGCCCGAATTGGCGAGATATTCCGCGACGACCTGCGAGCCAGGTGCCAGCGAGGTCTTCACCCACGGCTTGGCCTTCAGGCCCTTGGCGACGGCGTTGCGGGCGAGCAGGCCGGCGGCTACCAGCACGCTCGGATTCGAGGTGTTGGTGCAGGAGGTGATGGCGGCGATGACGACATCGCCATGGCCCAGATCGAAGTTCTTGCCTTCGACCTTGAAACGCTCGGCGGCGTTGCTCTTCTTGTATTCGCCGGCAAGCGCGGTGGCGAAACCTTCCGCAATGGCGGGCAGTGCGACGCGGCCTTCCGGACGCTTCGGACCGGCCATCGACGGCACGACATCGCCGAGATCGAGCTTCAGCGTTTCGGTGAACACCGGATCCGGCGACTTGGCGGTGCGGTACAGGCCCTGCGCCTTGGCATAGGCTTCGACGAGCGCAACGCGTGCAGCCTTGCGGCCGGTGGTCTTGAGGAAGTCGACGGTTTCGCTGTCGACCGGGAAGAAGCCGCAGGTCGCGCCATATTCCGGCGCCATGTTGGCGATGGTCGCCTTGTCGGCGACCGACAGATAGTCGAGGCCGGGGCCGTAGAATTCGACGAATTTGCCGACCACGCCGAGCTTCCGCAGCATCTGGGTGACGGTGAGCACGAGGTCGGTGGCGGTGACGCCTTCCTTGAGCTGGCCGGAGAGCTTGAAGCCGACCACGTCAGGCAGCAGCATCGACTGCGGCTGGCCGAGCATCGCAGCTTCCGCCTCGATGCCGCCGACGCCCCAGCCGAGCACGGCGACGCCGTTGACCATGGTGGTGTGCGAATCGGTGCCGACCAGCGTGTCCGGATAAGCGACTTCGAAGGTGCCGGTGGTGCGGCCGACCTTCATCTTCTGCTTCTTGGTCCAGACGGTCTGGGCGAGATATTCGAGGTTGACCTGGTGGCAGATGCCGGTGCCGGGCGGCACGACGGAGAAGTTCGAGAAGGCGCTCTGGCCCCACTTCAGGAACTCGTAGCGTTCCTTGTTCTGCTTGTACTCTTCGGCGACATTTTTGCCGAACGCCTTGTTGTCACCGAAGAAGTTGACGATCACCGAGTGGTCGATAACCAGATCGACCGGGACCAGCGGGTTGATCTTCTTCGGATCGCCCTTCAGCGCCTGCATCGCGTTGCGCATCGCCGCGAGATCGACCACGGCCGGAACGCCGGTGAAATCCTGCATCAGCACGCGGGCGGGACGGAACGAGATTTCATGCTCCAGCTTGCGCTTTTTGGCCCACTTGGCGAAGGCAAGGATGTCTGCCTTCTTGACGGTGCGGTCGTCTTCGTTGCGCAGCAGGTTCTCGAGGAGAACCTTCATCGAATAGGGCAGTTTCGAGATGCCGGTGAGGCCGTTTTTCTCGGCCTGGGGCAGGCTGTAATAGACATAGGACTTGGTGCCCACTTTGAGGGTCTTGCGGCACTTGAAACTGTCGAGCGAGGTCATGTGAAGGGGTCCCAATCCGGTTGACAGACACCCCGGGCGGGGTGCCGAAACACCATCGGCGGCGTGGCCGTTCGCTTGCGGGCGCCGATTGTGTGCTGCATCAATGCCGGGCTTATAGAATCTTTCTAGAGGCACCGCCACAGCGACAATCGTTTGCAGCCCTGCGAAATGGTGCAACAACGCCGCGGGACTTCTGAACCAAATCAGTAGGCTATGGAAGGGCGACGATGCGGCTGGCGGGCCAGGAATTGCGGTGCGTGCGCGCAGGCCGTGAGGTGTTTGCGGGTGTCGATTTCGAGGCGGCAGCGGGAGAGGCGGTGGCCGTGGTCGGACCTAACGGCGCCGGCAAGACATCCCTCCTGCGGCTCATCGCGGGCCTGCTTATGCCGTCTGGCGGAATGATTACGCTGGAGGGCGGCGACGTCGAGCTGAGCGTCGCCGAGCAGGCGCATTATCTCGGTCATCGCGACGCTCTGAAGCCGGCGCTGACGGTGGCGGAAAACCTTGGTTTCTGGGCAGAATTCCTGGGCGGTATAGTCTCGGAGCCGACCGCTGCGCTGGAGGCAGTAGGGCTCGGTCATGCTGCCCATTTGCCGGCGGGCTTCCTGTCCGCCGGTCAGCGCCGCCGGCTGTCGATCGCCCGGCTGCTGACGATCAAGCGCCCGATCTGGTTGCTGGACGAGCCGACTTCGGCGCTGGATGCGGGCAGCCAGAAGGTGTTTGCGGGGTTGATGACGGCGCATCTGGCCGGTGGTGGTCTAATTATGGCCGCGACTCACACTCCCCTCGGGATCGCGGCGCGGGAATTCCGCATCGGGGGTGAGGCGTGAGGGCTCTCGGTTCTTTGATTTGCCGTGACATCCGCATCGCGCTCCGCGTCGGCGGTGGAGCGCTGATCGGGGTGCTGTTCTTCCTCACCGTCGTGGTCCTGATGCCCTTTGCCATCGGACCCGACCTCAATCTGCTCGCCCGTCTCGGCCCCGCGATCCTCTGGCTCGGCGCCCTCCTTGCGAGCCTCCTCACGCTCGATCGTCTGTTCATGGCCGATCACGATGACGGTTCGCTCGATCTCATCCTGATGAGCCGAACCCCACTGGAATTCGCCTGTGCGGCCAAGGCCCTCGCGCATTGGCTGGCTGCGGGTGTCCCGCTGGTGCTGGCCACGCCGGTGCTCGGTCTGCTGCTCAATCTCGATGCTTTCGCGACCGCCGCCGTGGCGCTGACGCTGTTGGTCGGAACGCCCGCGCTGACCTTCACCGGCATGATCGGCGCCGCGCTGGCGGTGACGCTGCAGCGGGGCGGGCTGCTGCTGGCCGTGCTGGTGCTGCCGCTGTCGATCCCGGTGCTGATTTTTGGCGTTGCAGCCTCGAATGCCGCGATTGCCGAGCAGGGGACGATGGCGTTCGGCACGCCGTTCTCGATCCTCTGCGCGATTTCGCTGGCGAGCTTGGTGATCGGACCATTCGCCGCGGCAGCGAGCTTGCGTCATGGCATGGATTGACCGAGGTCAATCCATGGCAACCCAAAATGAATGAGAATAAGTTGCATTGATCGCGGGCGCGGCCGCGACTAGTGGAAATGTCATGACGCTGACCGAACTTGCCAATCCGACCCGGTTCCTGTCCCTCGCCACACGCATCCTGCCGTGGCTCGCGATGCTCACTGGCGTGCTGCTCGTTTTCGGCCTGTATCAGGCTGCATTGGCGCCGGATGACTATCAGCAGGGCGCGACGGTCAAGATCATGTTCATCCATGTGCCGAATGCCTGGCTGGCGATGTTCGTGTGGGGCGTCATGAGCGTGGCCTCGCTGGGCACGTTGGTCTGGCGCCATCCGCTTGCCGACGTCGCGGCCAAGGCGGCGGCGCCAATCGGGGCGGCCTTCACGTTTCTCGCGCTTGTGACCGGCTCGCTCTGGGGACGCCCGATGTGGGGCACCTACTGGGAATGGGATGCCCGCCTCACCTCGGTGCTGATCCTGTTTCTGATGTATCTCGGCCTGATCGCGCTATGGCGCGCCGTGGAGGATCCAACGCGCGCCGCCCGCGCCGCCGCCGTGCTGACGCTGGTCGGCGCCATCAACATTCCGATCATCAAGTTCTCCGTCGACTGGTGGAATACGCTGCATCAACCGGCCTCGGTGATCCGCATGGGCGGCTCGACCCTCGACAAATCCTATCTCTATCCGTTGCTCGTCATGGCGGTGGCATTCTCGCTGCTGTTCGTCACGCTGCATCTCGCCGCCATGCGCAACGAGATTATGCGCCGCCGCCTGCGGTCGCTGCAGATGCTGCAGGCTTCCAAGCCGGTGGCGCTGCCATGATGTCGCTCGGCCCCTACGTATCCTTCATCGTCACATCCTATGTGCTGGTTGCAGCCGTGGTGTTGATCCTCATCGTCTGGATCGCTGTTGATCATCGCCGCCTGCGTGTGAAGTTGCATGCGCTGGAAGAAGCAGGGATTGCACGTCGCTCCGGCCGTGGAGTGAAGGAGCTGAAATGAGCGAGATCGCGCCTGCAGCTCCGAAACGTCGATGGGTGCTGGCATTGCCGCTGGTGATCTTCGCGGCGCTTGCGGCCTTGTTCTGGTTTCGCCTTGGCGCCGATCCTTCGAAGTTGCCGTCTGCCCTGATAGGCAAGCCAGTCCCGCAAACGGCGCTGCCTGCCCTGCCCGAGTTGAACGACAATGGCGCGCCGATTCCCGGCCTCGATCCCGCTGTGTTTCTCGGCAAGGTCAGTATCGTGAATGTCTGGGCGTCATGGTGCGTGCCGTGTCACGAAGAGGCGCCGATCCTCACAGAGCTCGGCAAGGACCGGCGGCTGCAGATGGTTGGCATCAACTACAAGGATGCCGCCGACAATGCCCGGCGCTTCCTCGGTCGTTACGGCAATCCGTTCGGCGTTGTCGGCGTCGATGGCAATGGCCGCGCGTCGATCGAGTGGGGCGTCTACGGCGTGCCGGAAACCTTCATCGTCGGCCGCGACGGCAAGATCGCCTACAAGTTAGTAGGTGGCATCAACCAGGATAATCTCGGCAGAGTGCTGATGCCCGAGATCGAGAAGGCGCTGAAGGCTGGCAGCTAGCCGAAAGTCGCAGCTCAACTATCAAAAATAAATTTCAGCTTTTATCTGCGGTTCATTTTGGCGCCACGGCTCCGCCATGAATGAACATCTCAATCGGTTTGTTACTTAACTGTCCTGGAGGGACAAACCGATGCGCTACTTCAAGCTTGCTACTCTGACTGCCGTTGCTCTCTCGCTCGGACTGGCCGCCACTGCGCCATCGATGGCGCAGACGGTGCAGCCGGCCACGCCTGCCAGCAAGATGGCGCCCGTCGCCGCGCCAAAGGCCGCAGCGCCCGCTGCAACGACCGGCGCAGCATCGGCGAAGACCGATCTCGTCGATATCAATTCGGCAACGCCCGAAGCGCTGGAAGCGCTCCCAGGCATCGGCAAGGCCTATGCGACCGCCATCGTCAAAGGCCGGCCGTACAAGGGCAAGGACGATCTCGTGCAGAAGAAGATCGTGCCGGAAAAGACCTATGACGGCATCAAGGACAAGGTGATCGCGAAGCAGAAGAGCTAGGCGCGTCACGTCAACGGAAACGCACTGGTGCTTCCCCACCAGTGCGTTTTCTCATTCGGCTAACCGTCGAGCACGCAGTCCTTTACCGCATCGCCGAGCGCAGCAAAATCCGCCTTGCGCGGCGAGGTCCTGCGAAACGCGAGGCCGATGGTGCGACCGGGCTGCGGATTTTCGAGCCTCAGGAATTTGACGCGGGTGTCGCGCTGTTCGACGTCGGCGGCGATCTGCGGGATCAGCGTCACGCCATAGCCGCTCGCCACCATCTGGATCACGGTGGAGAGACTCGAGGCCGCGAAGGCCGTGCCGGCTGCGGTGATGCCGCCGCGCGCAGTGGCGCAGAAGGCAAGCGCCTGGTCGCGCAGGCAGTGGCCGTCTTCCAGCAGGATGAGCCGGTTCTGATCGATCTCCGATGCCTTGATACGCTGCTCGACGGGCCGCGAATCGTTGGCCGGCACGGCGAGCAGGAACGTGTCGTCGAACAGTTTGAGCGTTTCGATCTCGGTCTCGGCGAGCGGCAGCGCGAGCATCGCGGCATCCAGCGTGCCGCTCTTCACGTCGTCGATCAGCTGCCGTGTCTGCGTCTCGCGTAGTTCCAGGCGTAATTCAGGAAACTGTTTCTGCAATGCCGGCAGAATCCGCGGCAGCAGATACGGCGCCAGCGAGGGGATGACGCCGAGCGTCAGCCGCCCCGTCAGCACGCCGCCGCGATGCCGCGCAAAATCGACGAGATCGCGCGAGGCGGCCAGCACATCCTCGCCGCGCCGCGCCACCTCGCGCCCGACATCGGTGAGGATCACTTCGCCCGGCCGCCGTTCGACCACCTGTACGCCCAGCGTTCGTTCGAGGTCGCGGATCTGCATCGACAGCGCCGGCTGGGTCACAGCGCAGGCCTCGGCGGCGCGGCCGAAATGGCCGTGTTTGGCGAGGGCGGAGAGATAGCGGAGCTGGCGCAGGGTGATCATTCTCAATCAGATAAACTGATCGGAGACCTAAGACAATTCGACTGGACCTGATCTAAGAAGTCTTCCAATCTGTCGTCACGAAAATCCGCCATGGTAGGCGCTCGCCTGCCGCGGAATTCGTCAGGCAATTGAAAAGATAAAGCTTTTGGAAAATTGAGCGGTTTTGACGTGGCGATCGGGTCGCTGCCAGCCGCTTCCCGCCAACGGCCGAAGGAGAATGACGAGATGACCGACAAGACTGACAGCGCCGGCAAGTGCCCGGTGGTGCATGGAGCCAAGGGTGCCAAGGGTCCGAAAAATGCGGGCTGGTGGCCGGATCATCTCGATATCGGCATGCTTCACACCAACCATCCCTCCGCCGATCCGATGGGCGAAGCCTTCGACTATGCAAAGGAATTCGAGAGCCTCGATCTCGATGCCGTCATCAAGGATCTCACGGCGCTGATGACCGATTCGCAGTCCTGGTGGCCGGCAGACTTCGGCCATTACGGCGGCCTGTTCATCCGCATGGCCTGGCACTCGGCCGGCACCTATCGCATCACCGACGGTCGCGGTGGCGCAGGCCAGGGCCAGCAGCGCTTCGCGCCGCTGAATTCGTGGCCCGATAACGTCAATCTCGACAAGGCCCGCCGCCTGCTGTGGCCGATCAAGCAGAAATACGGCCGCAAGCTCTCCTGGGCCGACCTGATGATCCTGACCGGCAACGTCGCGCTGGAATCCATGGGCTTCAAGACCTTCGGCTTCGCCGGCGGCCGTGCCGATGTGTGGGAGCCGGAAGAACTCTATTGGGGTCCGGAAGGCACCTGGCTCGGCGACGAGCGCTACAGCGGCGAGCGTCAGCTCTCGGAGCCGCTCGGCGCCGTGCAGATGGGCCTCATTTACGTCAATCCGGAAGGCCCGAACGGCAACCCCGACCCGCTCGCCTCGGCCCGCGACATCCGCGAGACCTTCTTCCGCATGGCGATGAATGACGAAGAGACAGTGGCGCTAATTGCCGGCGGTCACACCTTCGGCAAGACCCATGGCGCTGGCGATCCGTCGCTGGTCGGCGTGGAGCCGGAAGCCGCTGCGCTCGAAAACCAGGGCCTCGGCTGGGTGAGCAAGCACGGCACCGGCATCGGTACGGATGCGATCGGCAGCGGTCTGGAAGTGACCTGGACCTCCACGCCCACCAAGTGGAGCAACAACTTCTTCTGGAATCTGTTCGGCTACGACTGGGAGCTGATGAAGAGCCCGGGCGGCGCGCATCAGTGGCGGCCGAAGCACGGTGCCGGCGCCAACAGCGTGCCGGACGCCTTCGACAAGTCGAAGCGTCATCAGCCGACCATGCTGACCTCGGATCTCGCCCTGCGCTTCGATCCCGAATACGAAAAGATCTCGCGCCGCTTCTACGAAAACCCGGACGAATTCGCCGATGCCTTCGCCCGCGCTTGGTTCAAGCTGACCCATCGCGACATGGGTCCGTTCGTGCGCTATCGCGGCAAGCTGGTGCCGAAGGAAGAGCTGATCTGGCAGGACCGCGTTCCGGCCAATGACAATCCGGATCTCGGCGACAAGGACATTGCCGATCTCAAGGCGAAGATCCTTGCTTCCGGCCTGTCGGTGTCGGAGCTGGTGTCGGCGGCCTGGGCCTCGGCCTCGTCGTTCCGCGGTTCGGACAAGCGCGGCGGCGCCAATGGCGCGCGTATCCGTCTTGCTCCGCAGAAGGACTGGGAAGTGAACCAGCCGCAGCAGCTCGGCAAGGTTCTCGCCAAGCTCGAAGCGATCCAGAAGGAGCACGGCAAGATCTCGCTGGCCGATCTGATCGTGCTCGCGGGTAACGCCGCCGTTGAGAAGGCTGCGAAGGACGCCGGCGTCTCGGTCACCGTGCCGTTCGCTGGCGGCCGCGGCGACGCGACCGAAGCGCAGACCGACATCCACTCCTTCGCTCCGCTCGAGCCGCGCGCCGACGGCTTCCGCAACTACGTCAACGGCAAGAAGACGCAGTTCATGAAGCTGGAGGAAGCGCTGGTCGATCGTGCGCAGCTGCTCACGCTCACCGCGCCGGAAATGACGGTGCTGGTCGGTGGTCTCCGCGTTCTCGGCGCCAATGCCGGCGACAGCAAGCATGGCGTCTTCACCGAGAAGCCGGGCACGCTGACCAACGACTTCTTCGTCAATCTGCTCGACATGGGCACGGTTTGGGCGCCGAACGGCGAGAGCACCTATGAAGGCCGCGACCGCAACACCAATGCGGTGAAGTGGACCGCCACCCGCGTCGATCTGATCTTCGGCTCGCATGCGCAGCTGCGTGCCATCGCCGAAGTCTATGGCTCGGGCGATGCCAAGGAGAAGTTCGTGAAGGACTTCGTCAAGGCATGGACCAAGGTGATGAACGCGGATCGCTTCGATCTCGCCGACAAGCCGAAGACGTTGCAGGCCGCCGAGTAAGCGGTTGTTGCCCAACTGACGACGAAGCCCTCGCGATCATGTCGCGGGGGCTTTTCTTTTTGAGCCACAGACACCCTTGTCATCGCCCGGCTCGACCGGGCGATCCAGTAAACACAAGCTTTCAGGATCAATCGCAAATGTCGGATTTTACTGGGTCACCCGGTCGAGCCGGGTGACGACAACGTCTTGCACCCGTCATCGAATCCTCGCAGAACTATCTGCTACAAAACGGGAGGCCTCGATGATGAAGCTCTACTGGTCGCCGCGTTCGCGATCGTTCACTGCTCTTTGGCTGATGGAAGAGACCGGTGTTCCCTATGAACGCGTGCTGATCGACATCCAGAAGGGTTCGCAGCGCACGCTGGAATTCCTTGAAGTCAATCCGATGGGCAAGGTGCCGGCGCTGCAGGACGGCGAGGCCACCATGGCTGAAGCGGCTGCGATCTGCACTTACGTCGCCGAGCGCTATCCCGATGCGAAGCTGGCGCCGCCGCTGGGCGACTCCCATCGCGCCAAGTATCTCTACTGGCTGTTCTTCGCGCCGAGCTGCATCGAGCCGGCCATCGTGCAGATCGCTACCAAGATCGAGATGAGCTCGGTCGCGGCGGGCTGGGGCGATTCGCAGCGCGTGTTCGATGTACTCGAAGCGGCACTGGAAGAAGGCCCGTGGATTCTCGGCGAGCAGTTCTCGGCGGCTGATATCGCCATCGGCTCCGGCCTGAATTTCGCGATCCGCCAATTCAAGATGGTGCAGCCGCGCCCGGCCTTTGACCGCTATCTGGATCGCTGCTCCGCACGCCCGGCTTTCAAGCGTGCCGAGGAATACGCATCGGGCGAGAAGCTGGATTGATCGTCGGCGCTGTTACGCCACCGAGGCGAACAGCGCCGGATCAAACGTGCCTTCATATTCGAAGGTCGCGCCGCCGGTCATGAGCACGTGGTCGTCGCTCTCCCGCCAGTCGATCACGAGCTCTCCGCCGGGCAGCGTCATATGCACCCTGCGCTCGGTGCGGCGCAGGCGCGCCGCCGAGACGGCAGTGGCGCAGGCGGCAGTGCCGCAGGCCTTGGTAAGGCCGGCGCCGCGTTCCCAGGTCCTCATCACGATATGCTCGCGGTCCACGATATGGGCGAGGGTGATGTTGGCGCGTTCCGGGAAGATCGGGTGATTTTCCAGCAGCGGCCCGAAACGTTCGAGGTCGTAGGCATGGATGTCGTCGACCCAGAAGATCGCATGCGGATTGCCCATGCTCGCTACCGAGGGCGTATGCAGGATCGGTGCGTCGATCGGGCCGATCTGCAGCTCGATGCCGCGGGTGTCGCGAAATTCCTCGGCGAGCGGGATGTCCTGCCAGCCGAACTTCGGGATGCCCATGTCCACGGTGAAGGTCTCACCGTCCGTCCCGCGCCAGCAATTGATCAGGCCCGCCCGGGTCTCGAAGGTCAGCCCCGTCTTGTCGTTGCCCGCAAAGCTCTGCCGCGCCACGCAGCGCATGCCATTGCCGCAGGCACCGGCCTCGGACCCGTCATTGTTGTAGATGGAGACGAAAGCCTCGGTGCCGGGCAGGCGCGGCTTCTGCAGCACCATCAGCTGGTCATAGGCGATGCCCGCGGGGCCCGCCACGGCGCGCGCATCGGCCGGGGTAATCGGCGCGGGGCTGTCCCGCATGTCGATCACGACGATCTCGTTGCCGATGCCGTTCATCTTGGCGAAGGAGTGGTTGGCCAGCGCGCTCATGTCTTGTCCTGATGTTGCCCGCTTTATATGGCGAGACGGGCGTCAATGGCCAGTGCGGCCATTGGCGACGCATGATACCATCGGGTTCTGTTTGCCGCGCCGGCTGCCATTGGAGACTTCCTGCATGTTCCGCTCCCTGTCCCGCTTCGCTACCGCCGCCGCGCTGACTTCGGCTGCCGCGCTGTCGCTGAACGTTGCAAGCTGGGCGCAGTCGCCACCTGCCACGCCGCCGGCCGAGACGAAGCCCGCTGAAACCACGCCTACGCCATCCGCTCCGGCACCAACCCCGGCCGCCCCCGCCACGCCTCCTGCGACGCCGGCCGCCCCGGCCAATCCGCCTGCCGCCGCAGAAGCACCGGCGACGCCCGCCGCACCGGCTACACCCGCGACTCCGGCTCCCCCGGCGACGGCAGCCACACCGGCCCCCGTGCAGACGGCCGATCCATTTGGCGAGGAGAATACGCTGACGCCGAAGCAGGTGCTGATGTTCACCGGCAAGGCGAACTGGGACTCCGCTTTCGACACGCTGATGGATGCGTTCAAGCAGCTCTCGACTTTCCTGGACAAGCAGAAGGTCAAGTCATCCGGCAATCCGCTGATCGTCTACACCTCGACGGACGACACCGGTTTCACCTTTTTCGCCGAGATGCCCGTCGATCAGGAGCTGAAGAATCTCCCGAAGAACATGAGCATGGGCAAGTCGCCGGAAGGCAAGGCACTGAAATTCGTCCATCGTGGCTCCTACGACAATATGGACAACACCTATGAGGCGATCACCAATCACCTTGACGACAAGAAGCTGGAAGCGAAGGACACGTTCATCGAGGAATACATGACCGATCCGCTGAAGACCGCGGAAGACAAGCTGGTCATCAACGTGTTCGTCCCGCTGAAATAATCCGGCCATAAAGAAGCCTTGGACAGTTCCGACACATTCAGCATGAAAAATCATCTGACTCTTGCCGCTCTCGGCATTGCGCTCATCGCCACGCCCGCCTTCGCGCAGGCGCCGACCCCGCCCATGATCACCGTGTCCGGCGAAGGCACCGTCTCGGTGCCGCCGGATCTCGCCCTTGTCGATGGCGGGGTGACCAGCGATGCCAAGACGGCGCGCGAGGCATCCGACGCGAACAACGCTGCCATGGCGAAAGTACTGGCCGCGCTGAAGGGTGCCGGCATCGCCGAGAAGGATATGCAGACGTCGCGGCTGTCGCTGTTTCCGCAATACGCGCAGCAGCAGCGCCCGAATGGCGGCCCGAACGTCGTTACCGGCTATCGCGCCAGCAATCGCGTGACGATCCGCGTCCGTGACGTGACTAAGGTTGCAGGCACCATCGATACGCTGGTGACGGCAGGCGCCAATGAAGTTGGCGGCATCAATTTCATCGTGACCAAGGCATCCGAGCTGCTCGACGATGCCCGGAATCAGGCTGTTGCCGACGCACGCCGCAAGGCCGAGCTCTACGCGAAAGCCGCGGGTGTCACGCTGGGCGCGCCGATCAGCATTTCAGAGGATGGCGCCAATCCGCCGCCGGCGCCAATGATGCTGCGCAAGGCTGCCGCCGATTTCGCCTCCGCGCCGGTGGCGCAGGGCGAGGAAGTGCTGCGCGTCAATGTCAGCGTGAGCTGGGAGATCAAGGCGAAGCAGTGAGGCCGTAAAGGGCAGCTTCGCTTGTGACTGTCATCCCCGGGCTTGATCCGGGGATCCATCTTCAAAACTCGGAAGTAAAGATGGATGGCCGGGCCTCCGCCGCGCCGAAGCGGCTTTGGCCGCGCAGGCGGGTCAGGCCCGGCCATGACGTGGAGAGTGTCGAGCTAGATCTCGAACACCTGCCCGGGCTTCAACGCCACGAACTTCCCTTTCGGCATTTCCGCTGCAGCACAGGCCGCTGCCAGCCCCTTCGCTGGCCCGTCGATCGCCTCGTCCGTGAGCTGGAACGTCGAGTGATGGCTTGCTATGGCCTGCTGCGCGCCGCAATCCTTCAGTGCCTTCACCGCATCTTCCGGGTTCATGTGCTGGTCCCTCATGAACCAGCGCGGCTCATAGGCGCCGATCGGCAGGATCGCGAGCCTGATATCGCCATGTGCCTCGCGCACGCGGCGGAAATGCCCGCCGTCGCCGTAGCCGCTGTCGCCGACGATGTAGAGCTTGCCTGCCGGCGTCTCCAGCACGAAGCTCGCCCACAGACAGCGGTTGCGATCGAACAGTCCGCGCGCCGTCCAGTGCCGCGTCGGCACCAGCGTCACGGCAAGTCCGCCTCCGAGCTCGACGCGATCCTTCCAGTCATAGGCCTCCGCTTTGATGGCACTGTCGCCACTCTTCATCGTGACGTCATTGCCCAGCGGTGTGATCACGCGCGGCGCATGGGCGGCGGCGAGCTTCGATAGCGTTGGAATGTCGAGATGGTCGTAATGCCCGTGCGAGACCAGCACGACATCGATCTTCGGTAGTTTCTCGAAAGCGATGCCCGGCGCATTGTGGCGCTGCGGCCCGGCGAAGGAGAAGGGCGAGACGCGATCCGACCATACCGGATCGAACAGGATGTTCATCCCCGCCGTCTGGATCAGCCAGGAGGCATGGCCGACATAGGACAGCCGCACGCCATTCTCGACCCTGGCCGGCGGTGCATCCGCGAATTCGTTCTCCACCCAGTCCGGCCACACCTCCCGCTTGCGCCCGCCGCCGAACTGCCAGCGCAGCACCTCGCCGAGCGATTTTGGCGGCACGCCGTCGGGATCGAAAAAGACCTTGCCGTCGAAATGATCGGAGACAGGGCCGGTGTAATTGGGCATGCGGGAAATCCAGAAAGCCGAAACACCGGCGGTGGCGGTGACGGCGCCGATCGAGGCGAGAAGCTTGCGGCGGGAGATCATGTGGTGAGACAGTGAGGTGAGTGGTTGCTCACATGTAGTTCCGGAGCGGTTATTTGCCAAATGTCAAAAGCGAGATCGAGGAAATCCCGAGAAAGCCTTGTTTGAACAATAGCTTGTCCGTCTTCGTGGGACCCGTAGGGCCAAAATTCCTTGACTCCGCCGCCCTCCGGCCGTAAGTCCCTCCCAAATTCTCGGAAAGTCTTCTTTTCGACCCGCCGACCGGACCGAGAGTCCGGAGGTCAACGCCCGACAGCGCGATGCGCCCTCGGGCGCGAAAGTGTTTTGTTCATTGCCACCTCGCGGTGGCGTTCGGAAGCGGTACGCGATGTTCGACAATCTGTCGGAACGGCTTGGCGGAATTCTCGATAAGCTCACCGGGCGCGGTGCGCTGTCGGAGGCCGATGTCGATTCCGCGATGCGCGAAGTGCGCCGGGCGCTGCTCGAAGCCGACGTCGCGCTCGAAGTAGTCCGTTCCTTCACCGATCGCGTCCGCGAACAGGCCGTCGGCGCCACCATCGTCAAGTCGGTCAAGCCCGGCCAGATGGTCGTCAAGATCGTCCATGACGAGCTGGTCAAGACGCTCGGTTCTGATGACGAAGGCGGTCTCGATTTCAACGCCGTTCCGCCCGTCGCCATCATGATGGTCGGTCTGCAGGGCTCCGGTAAGACTACCACCACCGCAAAACTCGCCCGCCGCCTCACCCAGCGCGACAAGCGCAAGGTGCTGATGGCCTCGCTCGACGTCTATCGCCCGGCCGCCATGGAGCAGCTCGCGGTGCTTGGCCGCGATCTCGATGTGCCGACCCTGCCGATCGTGGCTGGCCAGCAGCCGGCGCAGATCGCCAAGCGCGCCATCGAGGCCGCAAAGCTGGGCGGCTATGACGTCGTGCTGCTCGACACCGCCGGCCGCACCACGCTCGACGAAGACATGATGCAGGAAGCGGCGACCATCAAGTCGACCGCCAATCCGCATGAAGTGCTGCTGGTCGCGGACTCGCTGACCGGCCAGGACGCCGTCAATCTCGCGCGCTCATTCAATGAACGCGTTGGCCTCACCGGCATCGTGCTGACCCGCGTGGACGGCGATGGCCGCGGCGGCGCCGCGCTGTCGATGCGCGCTGTCACCGGCAAGCCGATCAAGCTGATCGGCACCGGCGAAAAGACCGATGCGCTGGAAGATTTCCATCCGAGCCGCATCGCCGGCCGCATTCTCGGCATGGGCGACGTCGTCTCGCTGGTCGAGAAGGCTGCCGCCAGCATCGACGCCGAAAAGGCCGCGCGCACTGCCGAGCGCATGCGAAAAGGTCAGTTCGACCTGAACGACATGCGCGAGCAGCTCATCCAGATGACCAATATGGGCGGTCTGTCCGGCCTGATGGGCATGATGCCCGGCATCGCCAAGATGAAGAACCAGATCGCCGCGGCCGGTCTCGACGATCGCGTGGTGAAGCGTCAGATCGCCGTCATCGATTCGATGACGCGTCAGGAGCGCAAGTCGCCCGACATCCTCAAGGCCAGCCGCAAGAAGCGCATCGCTGCCGGCGCCGGCCTCAAGGTCGAGGAAGTCAACAAGGTGCTGAAGATGCACCGGAACATGGCCGACATGATGAAGGCCATGGGCTCCGGCAAGCGCGGCCCGATGGCCGGCCTCGCCCAGGCGATGGGTTTTGGCGGCGGCGCAATGCCTTCGCCCGAGCAGGTCAAGGCGATGGCCGAGAAGCTGCCGCAGGGGCCGGGCGCGCTGCCTGAACTGCCGAAGAATTTCCCGGGCCTGCCAGGTCTGGGCAAACCAACGCTGCCGGGTCTCGGCGGCTTTCCCGGTTTCGGGAAAAAGAAATAACGAACCCTCAAGTCACATTCGAACGAATATCTAGGAGCTACCCATGTCCGTCGTCATCCGCCTCGCCCGCGCAGGCACCAAGAAGCGTCCCGTCTATCACGTCGTCGTCGCCGACTCGCGCTTTCCGCGCGATGGTCGCTTCATCGAGCGTCTCGGCTACTTCAACCCGCTGCTCGCCAAGGACAACGAGCTGCGCCTGAAGCTCGACATGGAGAAGGTGAAGTCCTGGCTCGCCAAGGGCGCGCAGCCCTCGGACCGCGTGTCCCGCTTCCTCGATGCCGCCGGCGTCAAGAAGCGCGAGCCGCGCAACAATCCCGAGAAGGCCGTGCCGCGCAAGGAGCGCAAGGCCGCCGAAGCCGGCAAGTAAGACGTGGCGTCAGCGCAAATCTGCGTCGCGCGCATCGGCGCGCCGCATGGGGTGCGCGGCCAGGTCCGGCTATGGACTTTTACGGAAGATCCATATGCCGTGCTCGACTACGGCCCGCTTGCCACCAAGGACGGCAAGCGGATCATCGAGGTCGACAATGTGCGTGAGGCCAAGGGCCATCTGGTGGCGACGCTGAAAGGCGTCACCGATCGCGATGAAGCCGCCCGCCTCAATGGCGTCGAGCTCTATGTGGCGCGCGATGCGCTGCCCGACACCGAGGACGGTGAATATTACCATGCCGACCTGATCGGACTCGCCGCAGTAAACGCTGCTGGCGAGGCGATTGGTCGTGTCGTCGCGATGCATGACTTCGGCGCCGGCGACATCATCGAGATCGCGCCGCCCTCGGGGCCGACTCTGTTGCTGCCGTTCACGGATGCCGTGGTACCGACCGTGGATATCGCCGCCGGCAAGGTCGTGATTGAAATGCCCGGCGAGATCGTCGGTGACGATCCCGCCGCGGCTGACGGCTAGGCCTTCAGCGCTTCCGCAACGGTTGTCGCGAACGGCGTCGTCGGACGTCCGATCAGCTTGCTGAGCACGCGGCCGTCATCGAACAGCGCGCCATCCGCTGCCGCCGTGTTGGATGTGGCGATCAGCTCCGCGAGTTCGTCCGGCAATCCCGCGCCCAGCATGATCGCCTTGAACTCCGCTTCCGGCAGGCGGACGTAAGGGATCGTCTTGCCGGATTGCTTGCTGATCTCCGCTGCAAAGTCATCCAGCGTGAAGGCGTCGTCGCCAGCCAGTTCATAGACTTTGCCGGCGTGGCCTTCTTCCGCCAGCACGGCCGCTGCCGCCGTCGCATAATCCTCACGCGAGGCCGATGAAATGCGGCCATCCCTGGCGCTGCTCACCAGTGCATCATGCGCCAATGCAGCCGGGATCGAAGCCGTGTAGTTTTCCGTATACCAGCCATTGCGCAGTATCACGAACGGCACGCCCGAGGCGCGGATCAGCTCTTCCGTGGGAAGATGCTCCAGCGCGACGCTGAGCTTCGAGGTGTCCGCGCGCAGCACGCTGGTATAGGCGATCAGCTTCACGCCAGCGCGCCTGGCGGCATCGATCACATTGCGGTGCTGCGCCACGCGCTGGCCGAGTTCGTTCGAGGAGATCAGCAGCACGCGGTCGATGCCCTTGAGCGCGGCGTCCAGCGTCTCCGGCTTGCTGTAATCCGCCGCGACGACGGTGATCCCCCGGGCGGCGAGATCGGCGCCCCTAGCGGGGTCCCGCATGCCGGCGGTGATCTGGCCGGCGGGAACGCGCTTCAGCAACGCATCGATGGTGCGGCGGCCGAGCTGGCCATTGGCGGCGGTGACGAGAATACGGTGGTTCGACATGCGGGATCCCTATATGGTCTCTAATGGACAGTAAGTCTTGAATAGAGACCGCATATCGTTTCCGTAAGGAGGCAGGTTTTTCTCGCCAGGTTACCTTGAAGTGACCTCCTCCGGACCGAAGGAGCTCCCGATGCCGAATGATGCGTCCCTGGCGGCCCGTTTCGATGAATGGCAGGCGCAGGGTTTTGATGCCGAGGCCTGCCCGGTCCGCAATGTGCTGGACCGTATCGGCGATAAATGGACCTCGCTGCTCCTGGTAGCTCTGGCCGCCAAGCCGCGCCGCTTCAGCGAACTGCACCGCGCCGTGCCGGATATTTCCAAGCGGATGCTGACCCAGTCCCTTCGCGATCTGCAGCGCGACGGGCTGATCACCCGCCACGTCTTCCCGACCAAGCCCCCTTCGGTGGAATACCGCCTGTCGCCGCTCGGCCAGTCCGCCATGGCGCCGCTGGCGAGCCTGATCGACTGGGCCGAGCGCAGCTTTGCCGAGATCAAGGCCTCACGCGCCGCCTTCGATGCCGCGGACACCAGCGAATACATCTCCGCGGCGTAAGTCAGCTATCGCCGGGTTTGACGCCCCGCGCGCAACGCGCGATGGAGAGCCATGACTGCTTCACCGACACCCTGGCGCGCGACCGTGCTGACGCTGTTTCCCGAGATGTTTCCGGGGCCGCTGGGTATCAGCCTTGCCGGCCGTGCGCTGGCCTCCGGCCTGTGGTCGCTGGAGGCGCGCGACATCCGCGCTTCGGCAACCGACAAGCATCGCAGCGTCGATGACACGCCGGCCGGTGGCGGGCCGGGCATGGTACTGCGCGCCGACGTGCTGGCCGCTGCGATTGACGCCATCGATGCCGCCAACGAGCGCCCGAAACTGATGATGAGCCCGCGCGGTCGGCCTCTGACCCAAGCGCGGGTCGCGGAACTTGCCGCGGGGCCGGGTCCGCTGATCGTCTGCGGCCGCTTCGAAGGTATCGACCAGCGCGTCATCGACGCCCGCGAACTCGAAGAGGTCTCGATCGGCGATTATGTCCTGTCCGGCGGCGAAATCGCCGCCATGACCCTGATCGATGCCTGCGTGCGGCTGCTCCCGGGCGTGATGGGCAAGCTCGAGTCTGGTTCTGACGAGAGTTTCTCACACGGATTACTGGAATACCCGCAATACACGCGCCCGCAGGTATTCGAGGGCCGTCCGATCCCGGACATTCTTTTGTCTGGCGATCACGCCAAGGTCGCCGCCTGGCGGCTGGCCGAAGCCGAGGCTTTGACCGAAAAACGCCGGCCCGACCTGTGGGCAGCGCGTCCAAAGGCCCCAGAATCAGGGAGGAAGCGAAAATCGCCAAAATTCACGACGGACGGGTGACAACGGCTTCGCTTTGCTGTAGAGCAGCGCCACATCCGTGCACTGGCAGGGTAAGAGTTTCGCGCGCAGCCCGCGCCGACGTCTGGGCGCGCCGCCGATGGAGATTTCGATGAACCTCATTCAGACGCTCGAAAAAGAGCAGTTCGACCGCCTTTCCGCAACCAAGTCGATTCCGGAATTCGGT
>JASBVG010000108.1 GCA_030147505.1 Tardiphaga sp. | reverse complement strand
GTTTACCGCCAGATCACGGGAGTTCTGGCGGGGACTTGACAAGGGTGAGTTCCATTGACTCGGGGGTGCGGATACATATAATCGCGCGCTTTTCCGGGGCCAGCGGAACATGTGACGGGCGCGCGCGAGCGCGCCATAAGTCTTTGAAGGAGTTGGGACTTTGGCTCGTATAGCCGGTGTGAACATTCCGACCGCCAAGCGTGTCGTGATCGGGCTTCAGTACATCCATGGGATCGGTGCGGCGAAAGCCAAGGAGATCTGTGGAAAAGTTGGGATCGACGAGTCGCGCCGCGTGAATACGCTGAGCGACGACGAGGTCATTCGCATTCGCGAGGCCATCGACCGGGACTACACGGTCGAGGGCGACCTGCGGCGCGAAGTGGCGATGAACATCAAGCGTCTGATGGACCTCGCCTGCTATCGCGGTCTGCGTCATCGGCGCGGCCTGCCGGTCCATGGCCAGCGCACGCATACCAATGCGCGGACCCGCAAGGGCCCGGCGAAGCCGATCGCCGGCAAGAAAAAAGTGACGAAGTAAGAAGGGATCTCGGTCATGGCCAAAGCTGCAGCCGCCACCGGCGCCGCGCGTCCCCGTCGCAAGGAACGCAAGAACATCATCGCCGGCGTCGCCCACGTGAACGCCTCGTTCAACAATACGATCGTCACCATCACCGACGCCCAGGGCAACGCCATTGCCTGGTCGTCGTCGGGCCAGCAGGGCTTCAAGGGATCGCGCAAGTCGACCCCGTTCGCCGCGCAGATGGCCGCCGAGGGTGCCGGTCGCAAGGCGATGGAGCATGGCATGCGCACGATCGAGATCCTGGTGCGCGGTCCCGGCTCGGGGCGTGAGTCGGCGCTGCGCGCGCTGCAGGCGGTGGGCCTGGCCGTGACGTCGATCCGCGACGTGACGCCGATCCCGCACAATGGCTGCCGGCCGCCGAAGCGTCGCCGCGTCTGATTTGGAGTGGAGGCGGCGCCGATGGCGCCGCCCGCTCAAGGGGAATGTATGGCGAGTCCCAAGGGGCTCGCTCGAACCGGTCTAGAGGGGTAGCCCACGTGCTTCAGAAGAACTGGCAGGACCTGATCAAGCCGGAGAAGCTTGTCACCGAAGCCGGCGTCGATCCGGGTCGCACCGCGACCATCGTCGCCGAGCCGCTCGAGCGCGGCTTCGGTCTCACGCTCGGCAATGCGCTGCGGCGCGTCCTGTTGTCGTCTCTCCAGGGTGCGGCCGTCACGTCGATCAAGATCGACAACGTGCTGCATGAATTCTCGTCGATTCCCGGCGTCCGCGAGGATGTGGTGGATATCGTGCTGAACATCAAGGCGATGGCGGTGAAGATGCAGGGTGATCGCCCGCAGCGTCTCTATCTGCGCGCCGTCGGTCCCGGCGAGGTTACCGCCGGCATGATCGAGCTGCCGGGCGACGTTCAGATCATGGACGCCAAGCATCTGATCTGCACGCTCGACGACGGGGCCTCGATCTCGATGGAACTGATGGTCGCCACGGGTAAGGGCTATGTCCCGGCGTCGGCGAACCGTCCGGAAGACGCTCCGATCGGCCTGATCCCGATCGATTCGGTGTTCAGCCCGGTCAAGCGCGTTTCCTACAAGATCGAGAACAGCCGCGTCGGTCAGGTGACCGACTACGATCGTCTCTCGATGACGGTCGAGACCAACGGCACGACCATGCCGGCGGACGCTGTGGCGCTCGCCGCGCGCATCCTGCAGGACCAGTTGCAGCTCTTCATCAATTTCGAGGAGCCGCGCGAGGTCCGCAGGGAAGAGCAGCAGGACGACTTCCCGTTCAACCGCAACCTGCTGCGCAAGGTCGACGAGCTCGAATTGTCGGTCCGTTCGGCGAACTGCCTGAAGAACGACAACATCATCTACATCGGCGATCTGGTTCAGAAGACCGAGGCGGAGATGCTGCGCACGCCGAACTTCGGCCGCAAGTCGCTGAACGAGATCAAGGAAGTGCTGGCCGGCATGGGCCTCCACCTGGGAATGGAAATTCCCGGTTGGCCGCCGGACAACATTGAGGAAATGGCCAAGCGGCTGGAAGAGCCGTACTAGGCCGGCAGAAGGAAAGAAGTCATGCGTCACAATAATCGCGGCCGGAAGTTCCACCGCACGGCTGAGCATCGCAAGGCGATGTTCATGAATCTCGCGGGTGCTCTCATCAAGCACGAGCAGATCACGACCACGCTGCACAAGGCGAAGGACCTGCGTCCGATCGTCGAGAAGCTGGT
>JASBVG010000103.1 GCA_030147505.1 Tardiphaga sp. | reverse complement strand
GGTCGGCCCGTGAACCCTCCAGTATCCGATGCCCCGTTTGGCATCGAAGAACCACACGACTCGGCCGGCGCCCGCGGACATCGTCGCCAGCGCCTTGGAAAGATGACTCACGGCGCTTTTGGCAACCGCCCTGTCACCCCCCGCCGCGCCTGACGCCGTTGAGCGTCACCGCATCCCACCCCGCGGATCGTGACGATCGCGAACCACCCCTCTCAGTGAGGCGGGACGGGATGGATAATAATCCTTTGCGGGATTTAGTCAAGAACGAAATAGGAACAAAATGCACAGCGCTAGGCAGGTAGAGCGGAGGCCCGGTAGCGCCGGAGTGAAATCCATGGCGTCCATCGGTTGCGGCTGGCTCCGTCGATGGGTTTCGCTGCGCTCAACCCATCCCACGCCAAACTTCAGCTATCGCGGCTGCAGATACTTCTGGAGCGCGATCGCCTTGTCGCTGGACTCCACCAGCTTTTCCACGCTGGCGAGCAGGCGCACGAAGTCGTCGGAATCCAGACAATCGAACTGCACGTCGTTGACCTGGCGCTGGATCAGCGCGAGACGCGCGAGCAACGCCTCGCCCTGCTCCGTCACGACAAGACGCAGCCTCCGGCGGTCTTCCGGATCGGTGAGCTTGTCGAGCAGGCCCATCTCCTGCAGCTTGTTGGAAACCGTGGTGACGAAGGCGCCGCTGAGATGGAGATGCGCGGCCAATTCACGCACGCTCACCTGTCCCTCGGCACCGAGCAGCTTCAGCGAGGTGAGCACCGTGTATTCCACTGCGGACAGTCCCACGGCCGCGGCATGCCCCTCAAGCACGGTGTCGTGCCGGGCAACGAAAGCGAGCAGCGTATGCACCAACTGACGGAACGCGTGATCGGATCCGTCAACCAGCAACGCACTGCGCGATGTCGTCAACGGTGGCGCGGGGAGTTTCGACTTCGATCGACGCGGAGCTGCGGAGGCCGGCGGCACCGCTCTGGAACGTGGCATACCGCTTTCCGATGAGCTTGACGATCAAGATGTGCGCCGCCTCCGACGCGACGTCAAGTATGTATCTTTTTCACCAAGCTATTCCGCAAGGTACATTCGCGGCAGACGCATAGCGGCCGACATCGCACTGCTATCTCTTCCGGAAGATTTCGTCGCGCTGCTCCAGTGACCGGTGCGGAAGTTCTGCCCCATTCGTCGCAATTGCAATTACACTCCGAAGACGCCAAGCTCGGCAATCATTCAGGCATGGAATCGACACGTGGCAAAGTCCGCTGGCCGACGCATCTCGTCCACGACCAAGACATCTCCTCCCAAGACCGAAACGGGCAGGAAGCCGCTTTCCAAGCCAGCGCAGCGCGTGGCGCTAACGACCTCGCGTCCCGAATTGCTGGTGGACGGCTCCGATGCGCAGTTCCGCCGGCTCGTCCACAGCCTGTTCGGCTTTCTGGTGCGTCATCAGACGTTGCGCGAAGGCCATGCAGCCGTGATCGGCCTTGCCGGAATCGAATACACGACACTGATCTCGATCCGGCATCTGTCGGCGCAGGGCGACGTGCATGTGCGCGCCGTGGCCGATCATCTTCATCTCAGCGGCGCCTTCGTCACCACGGTGACCAACAAGCTGGAAATAAAGGGACTGATCACCAAGACGTCGCACCCGGAAGACCGCCGCCGCATCAGCCTGGTGGTGACGCCGCATGGCGCGGAATTGCTGGAACGGCTGGCGCCGACCCAGCTGCAGATCAACGACGTGCAATTCGGCGTGCTCAACGCCAAGGAATTCCACCAGTTGCTGGACATGGTTCAACGCCTGGTGGAATCCAGCGACCGCGCCATCGCTTTGCAGCGCTACCTGGCCGAAGCCAAGGTCAAAGGACTGTCGCCCGAGGCACGGCAAATGTTCGCAGCCAAGCCGGCGAAATCGCGCAAGAGCTAGCACGGCGCCAGCAAGAGCTCGCACCGCCCCTTGCATGACTACCGCACTGCACACCGGCGCGGCTGCGACATTTTGCTCAACCTGTTCCGCATCACCGACGGACCGACGACAACGACATGTCGCACGTCATTGTTTCCGCAGCCGCGCAACAGGCAGCCGGGCATCCCCCATGCCGGCACCTGCCGTATTCTTGGGCCCGATATGCCGCATAAATTAGCTTCTGAAGAGAACTATTTTATAAAGATACTCACGTTGCGGATTGTCAAAGCCGCAAAATTATCGGACCATCGGACCTGCCGATGTCACACCGCCGACACATCCGGCGATGGCATACGGAATGCACATTCATGGGGTAGATGGACTAACCATCAGGAAACGGCCGCAAAACGTCAGCGGTACAGCATCACAGCAATAAAGGACCATTTCGATGTCGCGGATTAGATCCAATTTGCCAGGCCTGCTCGGCACAGTCGCAGCGGTGACCCTTTCGGTCCTGGTGGCCGGCCAGGCTCATGCCCAGACCCGCGAAATCAATCTCGGCGCCGTGGTGCCGAGCTCCGGCCCGTTCGCCGAATGGGGCCGCAGCAACACCGTGACGCTGAAGATGCTGGAGAAGCAGACCAACGATGCCGGCGGCATCAATGGCGCCAAGCTGAAGATCACCATCCTCGACGACGCCGCGAAGCCGGCGCAGGCCGCGACCTCGCTGCGCAAGCTCGCCAGCGACGACAAGGTGCTGGCGGTTGCCGGTCCTCTTACCTCCAGCGCGGCTGAAGTCACCTTCCCTGTCGCCAATGAGTTGAAGCTGGTCTCGACCTCGCAGGCGTCGTCGAAGCCGGGCACCGCCAAGCAGAACCGCCCATGGGCGTTCCGCAACACCATCGATGAAGGCGTGCTCGCCAGGACCGCGGTGCCGTTCTTCAAGAAGAGTTTTAATATCAAGACCGTGGCTGTCATCTTCGACGCCAAGGACGCGACCGCCGCGACCGTGGGCAAGATCATCATGCCATCGGTGCTGAAGGCCAACGAAATCACCATCGCCAACGAGAACGACCTCCTGTCGTTCAACACCGGCGACCTCGACGTCTCCGCCCAGGTCACCAAGCTGAAGTCGCTCAATCCCGACGGTGTCGTGATCAGCGCCGACTACAGCCAGGCCATCACCGTGCTCCGCGAGATGAAGCGCCAGGGCCTGATCAAGCCCGTGGTCGGCGCCAGCCAGCTGATCTCCTCGGCCATCCTCAAGGCCGCCCCGGAAATTCCGGTGATCGCGCCGGCGACCTTCTATTCCACCATGAAGGGCGAAGCGCCGGAGAAGTTCACCGCCGCGCTGACACCGCTGCTGCGCAAGGAATCGGGCCTGCCGAAGGATATCGAACCCAACATGTTCGATGCCAACATCTATGAGATCGTCTCGATGTATATCGACGCGATCAAGACCGTCGGCGTCACCGGCAAGCCGGAAGACCTCGAAGCCGACCGCACCAAGATCCGCGACTACATGGCCAAGCTCGAAGGCTTCAAGGGTCTCGGCGGCCCGATCGGCTTCAACGACGACGGCGACGCCATCAAGGCGTTCTATGTGCTGCAGGGCCAGAACGGTGCCTGGGACACCAAGGTCCGCGGCTGCAGCTCGGCACCGAACCACCCGGCCTGCTGAACTCGCTTCGATATCCAAGTCTCTGCGGCCGGGACACTCTCCCGGCCGCAGTCTTAAGAACAATCACCTGACGTAAATCTCTACCTAACGATTGCGATTCCCATGCTGATACAGCAACTCGTCAACGGACTGACGCTGGGAGCGGTCTATACGCTTCTGGCTCTGTCCTATTCGCTCGTGATGGGCATTCTCGGCATCCTCAATCTGGCGATCGCCGAACTGTTCATGATCGGCGGTTTCATCGGCTTCACGCTGATCGATGCCGGCTATCCCCTGCCCGTCGCCGTGCTCGGCGGCATGACCGGCGCCGCGCTGATCGCCATCGTCGTCGAGAAGATCGGCTACCAGCCGCTGCGCGATGCGCCGCTGGTGACGCCGATGCTGTCCACGCTCGGTTTCTCCATCATCCTGCAGAATATCGCCACCAATATCTGGGGCTCCGATCCGCTGCAGCTCTCGATCTTCGGCGATCAGTACCAGATCGGTCCGATCAGCATCGGCTCGATGCAGCTGCTCGTGCTCGGCGCCACCGTCGTGCTGGTCGCGCTTACCGCTTACATCGTGCAGAAGACACCGATGGGCCGTGCGCTCCGCGCCGTGGCTGAAAACCGTGATGTCGCGCGCATTCTCGGCGTCTCCGCCGACCGCCTGATGATGATGGCGTTCATTCTGTCGGGCGCGCTCGCCGGCGTCGCCGGCGTGCTGATCGCGCTGCATTACGGCGCCATCACGCCCTATCTGGGCGTCGAGATCGGCCTCAAGGCCATCGCCGTGATGGTGATCGGCGGCACCACGCGGATCTGGGGCGCGCTCGTCGCCGGTCCGCTGATCGGCATCGCCGAAGTCCTCACCGTCGCCTATGGCGGCTCGCAGGTGCGCGACTTCGTCGTCTACGGCTTCATGATTCTTATTCTTCTGCTGCGTCCGCAGGGCCTTCTCGGCGGTGCGCGGTCCGATCAGGGGCAGCGCGTCTGATGTCGACCTACTATGCAAGCCTGCTCGCCGAGTCGGGCATCCTCCTGCTGGGCGCGCTCAGCGTCTATATCATCCTGGCCACCGGGCAACTCTCGCTCGGCAACGGCGCCTTCATGGGCATCGGCGCATATCTCTCGTCCTGGCTCACCGTGACGATGAATGTGCCGCTGACGCTGGCGCTGGTGATCTCCGCGGTCTTCGCCGGCGTCATTGGCGCCATCGTCGCCTTCCCGGCGCTGCGGCTGAAGGGCATCTATCTCGCCATGGCCACTGTCGGCTTCGGCGAGATGGTGCGCAGCTTCTTCCTGAACTTCGACACCATGGGCGGTTCCGGCGGTTTCCGCGGCATGGAGCATATCTCAGTCGGTTACGTCTGGCTGTGGGCCGGCGGCGTCCTGATCGCCGTGATGCTGCTGGAACGCTCGCGCGTCTGGCTGGAAATGCAGGCGGTGCACGATGACGAGACGGCCGCCGGCCTGATCGGCCTCAACACCGTCGTCACCAAGATCGGTGCCTTCGCGGCGGGCGCCGCGGTCGCTGCGATCTCGGGCGGGCTGTTCGCGCACCACAATGTCTATATCGAGCCGGCGAATTTCGGCTTCGAACGTTCGGTGGAATTCGTGCTCGCCGTCATTCTCGGCGGTTCGACGGTGGCGCCGGGTTCGCTGGTCGGCTCAACGCTGCTGATCTTCCTGCCTGAATTCCTGCGGCCGATCGCCGACTGGCGGCTCGCCGCCTTCGGCTCGCTGCTGGTGCTGGTGCTGCTGGTGCGGCGCCAGGGCATTCTCGATCGTTCGCTGATCCGAATGTTGACTTTCCGGAGGGCCGCAGTATGAGCAACGCGCTGCTTCAACTCACCGGCGTCACCAAGACGTTCGGCGGCATCAACGCATTGTCCAACATGGTCTGCGAGGTGCCGGAAGGAAAGATCATCGGCGTGATCGGCCCGAACGGTGCCGGCAAGACGACGCTGTTCAACACCATCACCGGCGCCTATCGCGCCGATGCCGGTGAAGTGAAACTCAAGGGCGTCGATGTCACCCAGTGGCAGTCCTACCGTATCGTCCGCGAAGGCATCGCGCGCACGTTCCAGAACATCCGCCTGTTCGGCAGCATGAGTGTGTGGGAACATCTGCTCGTGGCGCAGCCGCACTGGGAAGCCTCGTGGCGGCGGCTGCTGCCGATCGCCTGGGCCAATCCGGCGGCGCTCGCGCGTGCGGAGGAAGTGCTCGAATTCTTCGGCCTCACCGAATATCGCGACCGCCCGGCAAAGTCGCTGCCTTACGGCATCCAGCGCAAGGTGGAGATGGCGCGCGCCGTCACCGCAAAACCGAAACTGCTGCTGCTCGACGAGCCCGTGGCGGGCATGAACCATGACGAGGCCGAGGAGATCCGCACACTGATGCTGCGGCTGCGCGACACCGGCCTCTCCATTCTCCTGATCGAACACGACATGAATTTCGTGATGCGGCTGTGCGACTATCTCTATGTGCTCGATTTCGGCGTGTTGATCGCCGAAGGCAAGCCGGAGGAAGTCCGCGCCAATCCGGTCGTCCTCGACGCCTATCTCGGAAAGGACAACTGATGCTTGTGATCAAAGGGCTGGAAGTCCGCTACGGCGCCATCACCGCCGTGCGCGGCGTCGATCTCGAGATCAACAAGGGCGAAATCGTCGCGCTGCTCGGCGCCAATGGCGCCGGCAAGAGCACGATCGCACGCTCCATCGCCGGACTGCTCCCGTTCCAGGGCGAGATTGCGTTCGAGGGCGAGAAGCTCGCGCCCAACAATGCCGAGAAGAACCTGCGCCGCGGCATCGCGCTGGTGCCGGAAGGCCGCGGCATTCTCGCCCGCATGACGGTGCATGAAAATCTGCTGATGGGCATCTACACCCGCAGCGACAAGTCGGCGGCAATGGCCGATGTCGAGAAGATGCTGGAGCGCTTCCCGATCCTCGGCAAGCGCCGTGACGGGCTGGCCAGCCTGCTCTCCGGCGGCGAGCAACAGATGCTGGCCATCGGCCGCGCGCTGCTGTCGAAGCCGAAGCTGCTCCTGCTCGACGAGCCCTCGCTCGGCCTCGCGCCGCTGATGACGGCGAGCCTGTTCAGCATGATCGCCCAGTTCCGCGACGAAGGCCTGACGGTGCTGCTGGTGGAGCAGAAGGCGCGGCAGACGCTGAAGATCGTGGACCGTGCCTATCTGCTGGAGACCGGGCGCGTGGTGACATCAGGCTCGGCAGAAGCGCTGATCAACGATCCGACGCTGTCGGAGGCGTTTTTGGGCGGGGGACACTAACGAGACCGTAGGATGGGTAGAGCGAAGCGAAACCCATCACACCAAGCTCAGTGCGTGTGGTGATGAGTTTCGCTCCGGCGCTACGCGCCTGCGCTCTACCCATCCTACGCCCCGTACCTCGCCATCACCGGCCACGCCTCCACATCGCCATTGTGCCCCACCACCTGATAGCTCGCGTGCAGGTTCACCGTGGGATCGCAATGCGTCGCGATGAGCAGCACGCGGCTGCCGAGTTTGGGCGGCTCGGCACCTGCGGGCAGCGTGATCATCCCGTGTTCATCACCACCGAAGCGATAGGTCGATCTCTCCGGCACGCCCAGCATCACTGACGGCACCGGGCCGTTGAATGCCATCGCCTTCACGCCGGCATCGACGGTGAATTCGCCGGCGCGGTTCACCGACGTCACCGTGGCCAGCACGAACAGGCTCGGCTCGAAAGGCAGCGAGCTGCCGCCCTCGCCCTGCAGCCTGCCGTAATCGGCATCCATGAACAGATAGGAGCCGACCTGCAGCTCCGTGAAGGTGCCGGCGATATCGAAGGCGCAGGCGCCGGTGCCGCTGCCGGTGACGATCGGAGCCTTGATGCCTGCGTCATTCAGCAAACGCAGATGATCATCGAGAATGCCACGCACCTTGGCGGCTCCCGCCTTGCGCTCCTCGTAATCGATCATGTGCTGCACATGGCCGGCAAAGCCCTGGATGCCACCGAATGTCATGCCGGACGTCGCTTCGATGAGCTGCGCCAGCGCCAGCGTTGCCGGCGGTTCGACCACACCCGTGCGGCGCTGGCCAACATCGATATCAATCAGCACCCGCAGCGGACGACTACCGATATCGAGCAGCGTGTGCAGCACCTGGATCTGGTCGGCGTGATCGACGACCAGCGAAATGTCCGTGCTGTCGGCCAGGGCCGCGATGCGCGCAAGCTTGACGCGATCGGCCACCGGCGTGGTCAGCAGCAGGCCGGGAATGCCAGCCTCGGCGAAGGCTTCCAACTCCGCGACAGTGGCACAGGAAATGCCCACCGCGCCGGCCTCGATCTGTAACTGCGCAAGGCGCGGTGACTTGTGCGTCTTGGCATGCGGGCGCAGCGCGATGTTGTTCGCCTTCGCGAATTCCGCCATCGCCGCGATGTTACGCCGGAGAGCCATGCCATCGACCACGAGTGCCGGCGTCGCGATGTCCTGCAAGGCAGGCAGGGTCGGATCGAGATCGGTCATGGCGCGGGCGAACTCCGGAATGGTGACGTTGAAAATGTCTAGCAATGGGGGGCAACGAGTTGAAGGCGCATCAAAGTCGCGGCCGTCAGGCGGAAAATAGCTTGGCGAGCAAGCTAACCGGCAAAACGACGGGGAGAAATTATTGCCAGGGAACGCAGCCATAGCGGAAGAATTGTCCTTCCGCTGCCGATTTGCGCATGACTCCGTCCAAGTTTCTGCCGTAGCTTGCGTGGAACCGGCCCGTTCCGCTATGCGCAGCAGACGCAGGAGAATTGGACAGATGAACCGTTTTGAAATCACCCGCCGCGCCGCGCTGCTGACCTCGGCCGCCATCGCAGCCAATGTGGCAAATCCTTTCCGCGCCTTCGCGCAGGAAACGCCCCGCAAGGGCGGCGTGTTCAATGTCCATTACGGTGCAGAACAGCGCCAGCTCAACCCGAGCCTGCAGGCCTCCACCGGCGTCTACATCATCGGCGGCAAGATCCAGGAAGCCCTCGTCGATCTCGACGAAAAAGGCCAGCCGGTGGGCGTGCTCGCCGAGAGCTGGGAGTCCTCGCCGGACGGCAAGACCATCACCTTCAAGCTGCGCAAGGGCGTGACCTGGCACGACGGCAAGCCGTTCACTTCAGCCGACGTCGAATTCACCGCCATGAACATGTGGAAGAAGATCCTCAATTACGGATCGACGCTGCAGCTCTTCCTGACCGCGGTGGAAACGCCGGACGCACACACCGCCGTGTTCAAATATGAGCGCCCGATGCCGCTCGGCCTGCTGCTGCGCGCGCTGCCTGATCTCGGCTATGTCTCCGCCAAGCACATCTATAAAGGCTCGAGCGACATCCGCCAGAACCCGGCCAATCTCGCGCCAGTCGGCACCGGCCCGTTCAAGTTCAACAAATACGAGCGCGGCCAGTACATCATCGCCGAGCGCAACGAGAATTACTGGCGCCCGAATGCGCCCTATCTCGACCGCATCGTCTGGAAGGTGGTCACCGATCGCTCTGCGGCCGCCGCACAGATGGAAGCCGGCGACATCCAGTATTCGCCGTTCTCGGGTCTCACGATCTCCGACATGGCGCGGCTCGGCAAGGACAAGCGCTTCATCGTCTCCACCAAGGGCAATGAGGGCAACGCGCGCACCAACACCATCGAGTTCAATTTCCGCCGCAAGGAGCTGGCGGATATCCGCGTCCGCCGCGCCATCGCCCATGCGATCAATGTGCCGTTCTTCATCGAGAATTTCCTTGGTGACTTCGCCAAGCCAGGCACCGGCCCGATCCCCTCGGTCTCCACCGACTTCTATCCCGGTCCGAACACGCCGCAATACCCCTATGACAAGAAGAAGGCCGCAGCGCTTCTGGACGAGGCTGGCTTCAAGGCGGGCGCCGGTGGCACGCGTTTCTCGCTGCGTCTCCTGCCAGCACCTTGGGGCGAGGACATCTCGCTCTGGGCCACCTTCATCCAGCAGTCGCTGAAAGAAGTCGGCATTCCGGTCGAGATCGTGCGCAATGACGGCGGCGGCTTCCTCAAGGGCGTCTATGCCGACCACGCCTTCGATCTCGCCACCGGCTGGCACCAGTATCGCAACGATCCGGCGGTCTCGACCACTGTCTGGTATCGCTCGGGCCAGCCCGCCGGCGCGCCCTGGACCAATCAGTGGGACTGGAAGAACGACAAGATCGACAAGGTGATCGACGACGCCGCCACCGAGATCGATCCGGTGAAGCGCAAGGCGCTCTACGCGGAGTTCGTCAAGGAAGCCAATACCGAATTGCCGGTGTGGATGCCGATCGAACAGATCTTCGTCACGGTGATTACGGCCAAGGCACGTAACCATTCCAACAATCCGCGCTGGGGTTCGTCGAGCTGGCACGATCTTTGGCTTTCCGCGTAAGCCAAATGTCGCCAGAATAGCGGTATGCGCATCCTATCACTCGCGGGGCGGCGACTGGCCGCCTCGATCCCGACGCTCTTTCTGATCCTGATCGGCGTGTTCCTGCTGCTGCAACTGGCACCGGGCGACACCGTCGATGCCATGATGGCGCAGATGGGTGGCGGCGATGCCGCAACTGCGCGAGAGCTGCGCAAATTCTACGGGCTCGATCTCTCGGCGCCGGTGCAGCTCGGCAACTATCTCTGGCGCCTCGTGCAGTTCGATCTCGGTTTCTCCTCGATCTATGGCAAGCCCGTCGCCACCGTGATCTTCGAGCGCCTGCCGGCGACCTTGTTGCTGATGACGGCGTCGCTCTCCTTCGCCTTCTTCTTCGGCCTCGTGCTCGGCGTCATCGCCGCGCGCGGCGTCAATCGCTGGCCGGACACGCTGATCTCGACCCTCGGCCTGATCTTCTATGCCACCCCGTCATTCTGGTTCGGCCTGATGGCCATCGTGGTGTTCTCGATCTATCTGCAATGGCTGCCCGCCGGCGGCTTTGAGGACATCGGCGCGGTGCAGACCGGCTTTGAGCGCACGCTCGACATCGCCGCGCATCTGGTGCTGCCGACGCTGACGCTGGCGCTGATCTTCCTGGCCATTTACCTCCGCATCATGCGCGCCTCGATGCTGGAAGTGCTCAATCTCGATTACGTCCGCACCGCGCGCGCCAAGGGTCTGGACGAGACCCGCATCATCGCCAAGCATGTGCTGCGCAATGCACTGCTGCCGATGGTGACGCTGATCGGCCTGCAGGCCGGCACCATGCTCGGCGGCTCCGTCGTCGTCGAAAGCGTGTTCTCGCTCCCCGGCCTCGGGCGCCTCGCTTATGAATCAGTCGTGCAGCGCGATCTCAACACACTGCTCGGCATCGTGTTCGTCTCGGCGCTGCTGGTGATATCAGTCAATTTCCTGGTCGACCTCCTCTATGCGCGGCTCGATCCGCGCATCCAGGCGGAGGGCTGAGCATGGACGCGGTGAAACGCTATTTCCGCAGCCCCGCCGCCGTGGTCGGCTTGCTGCTGCTGTTGATCGTCATCGCCATGGCGATCACCGCGGGCTGGCTCTATCCGAACGATCCGCTGTCGCTCGCTGGCCGGCCGCTGGTCTGGCCCTTCGCCAATCCGCGCTTTCCGCTCGGCACCGACAATTCCGGCCGCGACATCGCCGCGCAGATCTTCTACGGCGCGCGCATCTCGCTGCTGATCGGCGGCGTCGCGACATTGATCGCCGTGATCATCGGCGTGCTGATCGGCGCCTTTGCCGGCTTCTATGGTGGCAAGGTCGACACCATCCTGATGCGCATCACCGAGGCGTTCCAGACGCTGCCGAATTTCGTGCTGCTCCTGGTGCTCGTCGCCGTGTTCGGCTCAACGCTGACCACCGTGACCATCGCCGTCGGCATCGTGTCGTGGCCCGCACCCGCGCGTCTCACACGCGCCGAATTCATGTCGCTGCGCAGCCGCGAATTCGTGCAGGCCGGGCGCACGCTGGGCATGAAGGATCTTCAGCTCATTCTCGGCGAGATCCTGCCCAATGCGCTGCCGCCCGTCATCGTCTATGCGAGCGTGGTGATGGCGGTGTCGATCCTGCTGGAAAGCGCCCTCGCCTTCCTGCGCCTCTCCGATCCCAATGTCGCGTCCTGGGGCAATCTCATCGGCCTCGGCCGCGACGTGCTGCGCGTGCAGTGGTATGTCTCCGCGATCCCCGGCATCGCCATTTTGCTGACTGTGCTCGCGGTCTCGCTGGTCGGCCAAGGGCTCAATGACGCGCTCAATCCGAGACTGAAAAGCCGATGAGCGAGACTGTTCTCACTGTCGAAGACTTGAGCGTCAAACTGCCGAAAGGCGCCGACCGCACCCATGCGCTCGGCGGCGTATCGCTATCTATCGCCGCCGATGAAATCGTCTGCGTGGTCGGTGAGTCAGGCTCCGGAAAATCCGTCATGGCCAATGCCGTGATGCGGCTACTCCCACCGGAAGTCGCCATCGATGGCGGTCGCGTGTTGTTCGAGGGCAAGGACCTCGCCAGCGCAAGCAATGCCGAGATGCGCAAGGTGCGCGGCGCGGGCATCGCGATGATTTTTCAGGAGCCGATGACCGCGCTCAATCCGCTGCGCACCATCGGCGACCAGATCGGCGAGATGTTCGAGATCCACACCGAACTCTCAAAGAAGGACATCAAGGCGCGCGTGCTGGCTTTGCTGCAGGACGTGCGCATCCCCGATCCCACACAGGCCGCGCGGGCCTATCCGCATGAACTCTCCGGCGGCCAGCGCCAGCGCGCGATGATCGCCATGGCTCTCGCGCTCGATCCGCGCCTCCTGATCGCGGACGAGCCGACCACGGCGCTCGACGTGACGACTCAGGCGCAGATATTAAAACTCATCCGCGAGCTGCAGAGCCGCCGCAAGACAGCGGTGCTGTTCATCACCCACGACTTCGGCGTGGTCGCCGAGATCGCTGACCGCGTGGTGGTGATGCAGCATGGCAAGGTGGTGGAGCAAGGCCCCGTGCAGGACGTGCTGCACGCCCCGCAGCATCCCTATACGCAGCAGCTGATCGCCGCCGTGCCGCCGCTGACCGCGCCACCGCCGCGCAAGCTGAATGACGATCACATCCTCACGCTGGCGAATGTCTCGAAGACTTATCGCAATGGCGGCTTTCTCGGCCGCGGCGCGCGGGTGACGCATGCGGTGAAGTCGGTGTCGCTCAACCTGCCGCGTGGCGCGACGCTGGGCATTGTCGGCGAGTCCGGCTCCGGCAAATCGACGCTGGCGCGCTGCATCGTCCGGCTGATCGATCCCGATGGCGGATCGATCGTGTTGGAAGGCAAGGACTGGGCGACGATGCCGCGTGAAGAAGTGCGACGCGAGACAAAACACGTCCAGATGGTGTTTCAGGATCCGTTCGCCTCGCTCAATCCGCGGCACAAGGCCGGCGATCTCGTGGCGCAGGGACCGATCGTGCATGGCGTGCCGCGTGCGCAGGCCTGGGCCGAGGCGAAGGAGCTGTTTCGTCTCGTCGGCCTCGATCCTTCGGCGATGGACCGCCTGCCGCATGAATTCTCCGGCGGTCAGCGCCAGCGCATCGGCCTCGCCCGCGCGCTCGCGCTGAAGCCGGATGTGCTGGTGGCCGATGAAGCGGTGTCGGCGCTGGACGTCTCCGTGCAGGCACAGGTGCTGACGATGCTGCACGAACTGCGCGAGCGGCTCGGCCTGTCGATCGTCTTCATCACGCATGACCTGCGTGTGGCCGCGCAGATCTGCGATCTCGTTGCCGTGATGAAGGACGGCGAAGTGGTGGAACACGGGCTGGCCGGCGAGGTCTTCGGCAAGCCGCAGCATCCGTATACGCAGGCGCTGCTCGCCTCGATCCCGGGTGGGGATTTTACAAGGAAGAAAGAGCCGATTATGGCTTAAGCCATCTCCTTCTTATCTCGCCGCCGATAAACCAGCAGCATGAACGGCGCGAGCAATCGCATCAATCCATGCGCTGCAATCGGCACGGGCTCCGAGAATGGCAGCGCCAGCTCGTCATCGGGCACGCCGCGCACCGCTTTCGAAAACTCATTGCCAAGCGCGATCGACAGCGCCACCGCGCGGCCGTTACAGCCGGTCCAGCCGAAGGCATTCGGGCCGAGCTTGTGCATGCGGGGCAGGAAGTCGGTGGTCATGCCGACATAGCCGTTCCAGACATAGTCGAACTTGACCTCGCCGATCTCCGGCCACAACCGCTGCAGGCGGGCGCCGACCATCTCCTTCAGGCGACCGGTCTTGTCACCGAAACCGATGACATTGCCGCCGGTGACGAGGCGATGGCGCGCGTCGTAGCGCATGAAATAGAGTTCGCCATGGGTGTCGGACACCGCCTGGCGGCCGGGGATGATGGTCTGGCGCGTCTGCTCCGAGAGCGGCTGCGTCGCCATCTGCCAGGACAGCACCGGCATCACCTCGCTCGCGATGCCCGGCGAGAGCTGCTTGGAGAATTCGCCAGTATAGGCATTGCTGGCGACCACCAGTGCGCGGGCGCTGATCTGGCCTTGCGCCGTTTTGACGATCCAGCGATCGCCCTGCCGTGCAAAACTCTCCACCGGCGAGCGCGCATAGATGCGACCACCCTGCTCAAGCACCACGCGCGCAAGGCCGCGCGCCAGCGCCAGCGGATTGATGTGGCCGCCGGTCCTGTTCCAGAAGCCGCCAAACCATGCGGAGGAGCCAAGCATCTTCTTCATTTCATCCGAAGACAGCAGCTCCACCGGCGCGCCATGCTTCGACCACTGCCGCACGCGGCGTTCGGCAATCTTGATGCGGCCTGGCGAATGCACCGGCTGGATCCAGCCGTTCTGCTCGCCTTCGGCCTGGATCTGATAGCGGCGCGTGAGATCGAACAGGATCGAGGCGCTGTCGCGGATCAGGCCGACCAAGCGCTCGCCGGCCGCGCCATAGCGCTTGATGATATCCTCGGGATCGGGCCGCGACAGCGTCGGGATGACCTGGCCGTTGTTGCGGCCGGACGCGCCCCAGCCGGGCTCGACGGCCTCGACCACGGCAACATCGATCCCCTGCTCGCGCAGATGCAGCGCCGTGGAGAGACCGGTGAAGCCGGCGCCGATGACCACCACATCCGCTTCGGCGCTGCCCGTCAGCTCGGGCAGGTCGGGGCCGGCAGGCGTGACGGCGGCCCAGAGCGAATTCGGCCAGGGCGCATTTGCGGTTTCCATCGTCAGCCCTTCCAGTCCCGCTTTCGTGCGGGATATTCCTAGCGAAATGCGGAGCAGACCACATGATCCGTTCCCTTGCGGCGGTTCCGCATTCTGCATAGTTTACGCGCCCAATCCAATGCAAGGCGGTGCACGCATGACCCTCAAGAACATCATCGGAATCGACCATGCCGTGGTCGCCGTCAAAGACCTCGATGGCGCCGCCGCCGTCTGGAAGAAGCTCGGCTTCACGCTGTCGCCGCGCGGCACCCACAGCGCCAAGATGGGCTCGGGCAACTACACGATCATGCTCGACCCCGACTATGTCGAACTGCTGGGCGTGATCGCGGAGACCGAACACAACGCGCCAATGCGGGATTTTCTGGCCAGGCGCGGCGAAGGCGTGGAGCGCATCGCCTTCACCGCGGTGGACTCTGCCGCCGGCGCCGAGGAAATCCGCGCGCGCGGCTATGAGCCTATCGGACCGACCGATTTCGAACGCCCGGTGACGCTGCCGGATGGGACCGTGAGCGCGGCGAAGTTTCGCGTGTTTCACTGGCCGATCGTCGAAGCACCGGGCGGGCTGCGCATTTTCGCCTGCCAGCACAAGACGCGCGAGACCGTGTGGATTCCCGGACTGATGGTGCATGCAAACACTGCCAAGCGGATGAAGCAGGTGTTGATCGTCACCACCGAACCGGCGAAGGACGCCGCGCACATGGCCAAGCTGATCGACGGTACAACCCGCAACGAGAGCGACGGCGCAGTTGCGGTGCCATCGGGCGGCGATCGTGCGGATTTCGTGTTCATGACGAAGGACGTGCTGGCGAAGCGCTTCCCGGGCACGTCGCTCGACGGCGCGCCGGAGCGTGGCGGCGTGGCGCTGGTGTTCATCGCGAGCGATCTCGCGGCAGCGGAGAAGGCTGTGGGAGCGGCCGGTGCGAAGACCGAGGTCGGTGTGGTCGTGCCGCCCGCCAATGCGAATGGGACGTTGCTGGCGTTCGTGAAGGGGTAAGCGCCGATCGTCGTTCCAGGGCGCGCGGCACGCGCGAACCCGGAACCTCGATATGGGAGTCTCCGAGAAGCCAAGCCACTCCGAGATTCCGGGTTCGCGCCTTCGGCGCGCCCCGGAATGACAGTTTGGGGCGACCGCTACTTCTTCTCCCCCAGATCCCAGAACAGCCCCGCCATGATGCGCAATGCCTCGACCGTCACTAGCTTGAGGATGTGCTCATCGGGCGCGTGCTGCGAGCAGCCGGGATAGGAATGCGGCACCCACACGGTGGGGAGCCCAAGGATATCCGTGAACACATCATTCGGCAGCGAGCCGCCGAAATTCGGCAGCAGCGCAGGCGGCTTGCCCGTGGTCCTGCGCACCGACTCCACCGCCCAGCCGACCCAGGGATTGTCGATATCCGTGCGCGAGGCATTGAAATATTGCGATTGGCTCACTTCGATATCGCCATAGCCAAGCTTGGCGAGATGCGATCCGATCGCCGGCACGACATTCTCGATATCGGTGCCGACGACAAAGCGGAGCTGCAGCACGGCATGCGCTTCGCCGGGAATAGCGTTCGCGGGATTTGCGACATTGCCCGCATTGATCGCCAACACCTCCAGTGTATTCCACGCATAGAGCCGTTCGGCAGGCGACAGCCCCTCCTCGCCCCAGCCTTCCGACAGCGATGGCTCATCGGGTGTCGGCGACACCACGACATCGGCGAGCGCAGCGCGGATCTGGTTGGTGATGCGGGGCGGCTTCAGCGCGTCAAGCAGGATGCGGCCATCGCGATCAACCAGCGTGGAGATGGCCGATGCGAGGATGGTCGCGGGATTGGCGAGCAGGCCGCCCCAATTGCCGGAATGATGCGCGCCATCGCGCAGTTTGAGATCGAGATGGATGCGGCGGCCGCCGCGACAACCAAGGAAGATGGTCGGGCGTTCGGCAGAGAGACGCGGGCCGTCGGAAGCGAGGAACAGATCGGCCTTGAGTTCGTCGCGCAGGCTTTCGCACACTTTTGGCAGATCGGGCGAACCGATCTCCTCGCCCATCTCGACGATGAACTTCACATTGAAGCCGAGCCTGCCACCGCGCGTTTCATGCACGGCACGGAGCGCGGCGATGTTGATGGCGTGCTGGCCCTTGTTGTCGGCGGTGCCACGGCCATAAACGCGCTCGCCTATCGTCGTGCAGCGCCAGGGATCGAGGCCGCTCTGCCACTCGCCTTCCATGCCGGGCACGACGTCGCCATGGCCATACATCAGCACGGTCGGCAGATCGTCGCTCTCGTGATAGGTCGCGAGCAGGTTCGGTCCACGGCCCGAAGGTGACGGCACGATTTTCGTGGCGAAGCCCAGCGCCGCGAATTGCGGCACCAGTTCCTTGTCGAGATAGGCGTGCAGTTCGCCGCCGCACCTGTCGCTCTGGCTCTCGGTCTTGTAGCCGACCATGCGATCGAGCACGGCGAGGAATTCGCCGGACTCGAATTGCGCATCGATGCGCGCGATTGCAGCTTCGCGGGACATCAGAGCGTCGCGAAAACGGCGTCGGCCTCGGTGAGAAGGCGATCGGCATGGGCCGCCGTGAAGACCAGCGGCGGGCGGATCTTCAGCGTGTTGGCGGCGGCACCCGTGGCGGAGATCAGAACGCGGCGTGCGCGCAGCCCGTTGACGACGGCTGCTGCGGCGGCGGCATCAGGCTCCTTGGTCGCGCGGTCCTTGACCATTTCGACGCCAACATAGAGGCCGGAGCCACGGACGTCGCCGATCCCCGTATACTTCTTCGCCAGCGCCTCGAAACCTTCGCGCAGGATCTTGCCGACGTTCAGCGAGTTATCGACCAGCTTCTCGTCTTGGATGACATTGAGCACGGCCTGCGCGGCGGCCATGGCGACGGTATTACCGCCGAACGTATTGAAGTAGCGGTTATCACGACCGAATTTCTCAACGATCTCCGGCAGCATCACCGCGGCGGCGACGGGATAGCCATTGCCCATCGGCTTGCCCATGGTGATGATGTCGGGCGTGATGCCATGGCGCTGATAGCCCCACAATTTCTCGCCGCTGCGGCCGAAACCGGACTGCACTTCGTCGGCGATATAGATGCCGCCGGCCTTGTGTACGACATCGACCACCGGCTGCAGCAGATCGGTCGGATGCGAGAAGATACCGTCCGACGAGAACATGGAGTCCGCGATGAAGCAGGCGACACCGGCGCCCCGGCGCTGCAGATCGACGATCTGCTCGGACACCTTTTCGGCCATCCACTTGCCCATGTTTTCCGGCGCGATGCGATAGCTGTCCGGCGCCGGCACGCGGCGCACGAAAGTGCCGAGCGGCGAGAACGGGCCGAGCGACGGTGAGAAGCCGGCCGTCAGCTCGGAATTGCCGTGATAGGCTTCGTCGGTGATGATGATGCCCTGATTGCCGGTGTGATGCTTGGCCATACGCACGGCCAGATCGTTGGCTTCCGAGCCGGTGCAGGTGAACATCGCGTGTCGCGCCGGCCCGTCGAAGGTCGCGAGCAGTTGCTCGGCGTAATCGAGAATGCCCTTCTGGATGTAGCGCGTATGCGTGCAGATGGTCTGCGCCTGTTTGGTGATCGCTTCGACGACGCGCGGGTGGCAGTGACCGATGGAGACGACATTGTTATAGGCGTCGAGATACTCATGGCCTTCGCTGTCATAGAGCAACACGCCGTTGGCGCGGGCGACTTCGACCGGGTCCTTGTAGAACAGGCGATAGGCCGGGCCGAGCAACGCAGTGCGGCGCTCGACGAGTTTGCGACTTTCCGGCGTGAGGCTGGAGGCAGTGGCGGGATCGAAACCATTGACCATCTTGCCGCGCTGGGCTGATGTCGTTGACATGGGATGCTCCTGTAATGCGTTCATGTATCAGCGTGCGAGGTCGATCAGCTCGCCCGCGAGATCGTCCATTGAGCGATCCAGGAACCAGTCGATCTGGCCCCAGGTCATGTGATTGTTGCGCAGGACATAGTCCGCGACCGACGGCACGCGGTTCGCCATCGCGGTGGACAGCAGGATGCGCGTGGTCAGGCGCGACATGATCAGCACAGGGATCAGTGCGAGCTCTTCCTCGGTAAGGTCGGCGATGCGGAGATAGCCGCGCAGGAGATCGCGCCCATGGGCGAAGATTTCGCCATCCATCTTCTCCGGCAACTGGTTGAGCATCGCAGTTGAAACATCGATGGCGATAGCAGTTCGCACGGTGTCGCCGAAATCGATGATGCCGCAGATAAAGGTCGGCAGGCCGGGATCAACGACGATATTCGAGCGCGTGAAGTCGTTATGCAGCACTTGCTGGCGGCACTGCTTCAGGCGCGGTTCGGTGGAGGCGAAACGCTCCAACACGGTCTCGAGCCTGGCGCGCCACGCAGCGTCGGTGATTTCCGGCAGCAGGGGCGCGAGCGTCGGCAGGTTCTTGACGTCCCACGGCACCACGCGATTTTCCGTAGGATGGCTGAAATCCGCGAGTGCGAAGCGCAGTGTCGCGAGCAGGCGGCCGATTTCCTCACGGCCCTTGGCGTCGATAACCACCTCGCTCAGCGGCTGGCCCTCGACGAACGACATCATCCGCACCTGGCGTCGCTGGCCGGCGCGATCAGTATAGAGAAAGTGGCCCTCGGCTGCCTTGTTCGGGATCACACGCGGAATCGGCAATTCCGGCGCGCGAGCCGCGACATGCTCCAGCACGCGGATTTGCAGATCGATCTCGGCCACATCCTCCGTTGGATTGGCGACCTTGAGCACATAACGCTGACCGCTGGCCGGCGCGATCCTGAAGGTGTCGTCCTTTTCGGTGGCGAAACGGGTCGGCTTGCCTTCAATGCCGAAATGGGTGCGGGCCAGATCGACGGCCTCCGCCTCGCTCATATTTATATACGATGCCGCGAGACCGCTCTGCATTGCAATCGGAGCGGAAGTCTCGTGCTTCACTTGGGCATCCACTTGGGTTGATCCAATCTCGATTCGGAACCGGCACAGGCATGCAAGCCGGTCTGATCGACATTGGCAATGCCGATGTCTTTTCTAGCAATCTCGATGCCAGTTGTCAGGACATCCCCGGTATCCGGCCCCCAAACACGGGACGGGCACCCTCCTGCAAGCTCGGCTTCAGCGCTTACCGGGTACGGACGGGATCGGTGGGTCCGCGCAAATCGGACAGCGGCACGCAACTCTTCTTGCGGCGCTGATTATTAGGCGCGCCCTGCACCTTCAGCACCTTGCCCGCGGAGCACGAGCCGTTATCGACATAGACGGTGGAATACGGATCCATCGCAAGAGGTTCGAAAGACAGAACTCTCTGCGCCGTCGACGGGCGAACCATGGAAAGCGTGAGGGCTGCAACGACAAGCCCCAGCGAAACTGAACGCATCAATCCTATCTCGCGTAAATAACCAGACCGGCGATGACAACCATGGCCGCCACCGCAAACAAATGGGCGCAAGCGACCGATACGGCTTCGACCGCAGGCCCTGCTTTCTGCTTCAGCCCGGATATGGGCGTGCGCGACGCGGGCGGCGCCTTGGAGCGAGATATCGTCAATTGAACAGTCCCCGATGCCGGCGCGAAGACGTCCCCAATGCGCCAACAGCCACAAACTCTGCATCAAATGAGGCGAGAGTGAGTCAGTCTCACGACATGAGACGATCAAACGCCAAAGTCTCTTTATCGGAGCATGATCTTCTCCGAAAACCGACCTCCACTTTCGGATCATGCTCTAGTTGTCTTGTGTCGCCCATGCCCTGCCGGCTTGTGCGACATCCGGCGCGACATCACGCCCGCAACTCTCTGCAGCGCGCTCGAAATGCTCCTGAATTTCAGGCGTCACCGATCCGCCCGCACTGTCGATCTCACGCAGGGAAATCGTCGAGGTGAATTCGGCGGCAAAGCATCTGCAAAATTTCTTTGAATCGTTCGAAGGGCGGTTCGGTCGCTTGCGGAAATGATTCGAACAGCTCTTTTCCAGGTTGGATGCCATTTGATCGATTTCACTGGCCGATGCCGGCGATGCAAAGGCCAGCGCCAATGCGATTGCCATCCCCTTAGACCGCATCCTGCTGCCCCGCGCCAAGGTCCCGATCCCCAAACTCGCATGCAACTGTCATACTATACCTTGGTTCCGCGCATTTGTGACGTTTTGTATTCGTCAGTGTCCGATCCGCGTCTTAAACTGGGGTGAATTGTCGCAAATGCGACGGTTGAATCCACCATCCCCAGCGGAGATGGTCACGCATGGGACGAATCCTGGAATTGATCGCGATCATCGTGATCGGCGGCGGGAGCGCGGCGCTGTTTGCCTATTCGATGGGCTCGCTCGCGATGGACGAATTCGGCCTTGGCAGCAGGCAGCTCGTCTCAATTTCGCTATTGTCCGCAGGCTTTATCGCCCTGTTGCTCGTTGTCGAGTTCCTCGGCGCGTTTGGGACAACTGCCGCGTCGAATGATGACGGCCCTCAACGGGAAAGCTTGATGCACCAGATCACCAGGGCCGACATCGTCATTTCCGTGGGCCGCGGCCTCATCATGGCCGCCGCCATTGTCGGAGCGACCTATTATTTCGGCAGCTGGTATCTCGGCGGCGAAGGCGTCGAAGCCCTGTTCCACGGAGCAGACGATCACATCGCGGCTTCGGTCGAGAGCACGATGACGCCGAAGACCGAAGCCACGCAATAGCGCAGCTTCGGTTTCATCCTGGCTCAATACGCGACGGATTGCGGGCGGCCGACGCCGCTATACAGGAATCCGTTGCGGATCACTTCGTCCGGCGAATAGATGTTGCGGAGATCGACGATCACCGGACAGGCCATGATCGACGCCATCTCCTTCAGATCCAGTGCTCGGAACTGCTCCCATTCGGTGACGATGGTCACCGCATGGCTCCCGCGCGCGCAATCATAGGCGCTCTCGCAGAAGGTGACATTCTCGAACACCTTCTTCGCCTGCTCCATGCCGACGGGATCATAGATACGAATCTCCGCACCCATGTCCTGCAATGCCGTGATCAGCGGGATCGACGGCGCATCGCGCATGTCGTCGGTGTTCGGCTTGAAGGTGACGCCGAGAATGGCGATGGTCTTGCCGCGCAGATTGCCGCCGAAAGCATGCGCCACCTTGCGGGCCATCGCGCGCTTGCGCTGGTCGTTGACCGCAACAACGGTTTCGACGATGCGCAGCGGCGCCTCATGGTCCTGACCGGTCTTGATCAACGCCAGCGTGTCCTTCGGGAAGCACGAGCCGCCATAGCCGGGACCGGCATGGAGGAATTTCTGGCCAATGCGATTGTCGAGCCCGATGCCGCGCGCGACCTCCTGCACATTGGCACCGACCTTTTCAGCCAGGTCTGCGATCTCGTTGATGAAGGCGACCTTGGTGGCGAGGAAGGAATTGGCAGCGTATTTGGTGAGCTCGGCCGTGCGACGATCAGTATAGAGGATCGGCGATGTATTGAGATGCAGCGGGCGATAGACTTCGGCCATCACCTGCTTGGCGCGCGTATCGCTCGAGCCGATCACGATACGGTCGGGATGCTTGAAGTCACGAATCGCCGCGCCTTCGCGCAGAAATTCCGGATTGGAGACGACTGCGAATTCGGCGCCGGGATTTTCCTCGCGGATGATGCGCTCGACCTCGTCGCCGGTGCCGACCGGCACGGTCGATTTGTTCACGACCACCGTGAATTTGGTGATGGATTTCGCGATCTCGCGGGCAGCCGCATAGACATAGGTGAGATCGGCATGGCCGTCGCCGCGCCGCGACGGCGTTCCGACGGCGATGAACACGACTTCAGCGTCCCCCACTGCCTTGGTGATGTCGGTGACGAAATTCAGACGCTTCTGCTTCGCATTGCTGACGACCAGCGCATCGAGGCCCGGCTCGTGAATCGGTATCTCGCCGCGATTGAGCGCATCGATCTTGCCCTGGTCGGTATCGACGCAGGTGACGTGATGGCCGAAGTCCGAAAAGCACGCACCCGACACCAGCCCGACATAGCCGGCGCCAATCATCGCAATTCGCATTGCATGTCCTGTCTTTTTATAGGTCCGCGGTCAGAACAACCCGGACGCCCCCAGTTTTAGAGGCATGATCTGATCCGAACCGGTAGTCACTTTTCGGGATCATGCCTTGATGCCGCGACGTTTCAGCTGCTGAGCAGCAGCTCGCCATCGAGATGTCGCGGAAAGAAGAAGAAGTTGTTCACGTAGGATTGCCCGGGTTTACGGCCACCATTGGGCAACAACGCGTCGGGATCCTGCATCGTTGCGACATCGAAGAAATCCACGGGGACGATGTCGTCATCAGCAAGAAAATAGCCGCGATAGTCCTTGATCTCGAAGAACTCGAAGATCGACTTCGTCGCATCGGGGCGGTGACGATCCTCGGCTTCGACGAGGAATACCGGCTGGCAGCGATCGATCAGGCCGATCGCGCCCTTCAGCACGCTGAGCTCGTGCCCTTCCACATCGACCTTCACGAAGGCGACATCGTCCTTCATGACACCGTCGAGCCGGGCCAGTGGCACATGAGCGGCCACGACATTGGTCGTGTTCGGGGCATGCGACTGTTCGAGCGAGGCGAGACCGTGGACCAGCCCATCGTCACTCTGCGGAATGTAGAGATCCGCATCGCCTTCGTGATCCGACAGTGCGATCTCGTGGATGCTGACATTCGGCGCCGAGGTCCGGCGCAGCAGCATCGCCATGTCACGAGACGGCTCGAAGGCATGAACCTTGCCCGACAGCCTGGCGAGCTTCTGCGTATAAAGCCCGACATTGGCGCCGATATCGACGGTGACCGCGCCGGCCGGCACGATCTTGTCGAGATAATTCAATTCGCGCTCCGCCGATTTCGGCCGCTTCATAAAGCGCCAGCGCAGCCACATGGAGGGAAACGTATCCTTCAGGATCTGCTTGGTTCGTTGCGTGGCGGACATCGCTGTCACCCTTCGTTCGAGGCAGTTTCAATCTGAAGAACGCCTGGATGCGTGACAGCGCTCATCGCGCAGCCGGACACATCCTTGCCGGCTACATCCTTCACGGATAGGCAGCCACCTGGGTTAGAATGCGTTGCCGGAAATAAATTCCTTGCGCACCGTCTGGATGATGATGCGGATGTCCCGCGCCATCGACCAGCTCGAGATATAGTCGAGATCGTGATCGATGCGGGCGATCGCCAGCTTGGGATCGACGGTGCTGCCGCGGCAGCCGCTGATCTGGGCGAGACCGGTGATCCCCGGACGCGCGCTGTGGCGCTGGAAGTAATACGGAACGAGATCTTCATAGAGCATATTGGCAGCCAGCATCCCCGGCACATGGGGGCGCGGCCCGACCAGCGACATGTCGCCCTTCAGTACATTGATGAGCTGGGGGAGTTCGTCGAAGCTCGTCTTGCGCAAGATCTTGCCGATCTTCGTCACACGCGCATCGCCCTGCACAGTCTGCTGAACGCCAAGCTTGTCTCCGAGATCGCTGCGCATCGAACGGAACTTGTAGATCTTGAAGGTGCGGTTGCGGTAGCCGTAGCGATACTGCGTAAAGAATACCGGCCCCGGCGACGTCGCCTTGATGATCGCGGCAACGACCAGGAAGAAGGGCAGAAAGAACAGCAGCGCCGAGCCCGATGCCGCGACGTCGAACAACCTTTTGGTGATGGACGCCGAAGGTTCGCGCCGGACGACCGCTTTGCTGCGACGACCACGATAGGCACTGCTGCCATAGGTTCCGTAACCGCCGGCAAGTTCCACCGGACGCATCGAGATAAGCTGTTGCCCTTTCCAGAGCGGAGTCACTTTGCTTCGTTCGAGACCAACTGAAACAGTAGAGACCATTTGGTTGACGCTCCCTGCTGGAACTTTGGTGGGTAATATCTCCTCAGCGCGGGCGACGTGACACACAACCAGTTCGTCAGCATCATGGCATTCGCTGATGCGAATGCTCACAAACACCTTGCCCCACACTTCGAATAGCTTTCGCCAATGAAGTTCCTTTAACTCTTTGCGCGAATTGGGGCCGCAAAGCGGTATTGACGTGCATGAGTTTGCAGCACGACGTGTGCGAAAGATTGTGCGGCGCGGAAAATTCTGTGTGAGAAAAAGCGCTTAGCAATTTATGACTGCCTTGCGCTGCATTCGCCTCGGGGCAGCCATGCAAAAATCTGGCAGAACGTTTTGTTCGAAATTCTCGTCGCACATTCGCGCGAACCGGTGCATGATTTCCTTCATCACGTTCGAGCTGAAGGCGTGATGGCTGCGATTCGACTTTGATTTTTCATCGAATGCTAAACAGCCCGGCATTAGGTGCCGCGTAACAACAGTATTTTTCAGTCGGACATCGTCGGTTGCGACCATGGCGTTGAGGCGGACCACACAGACCCACACATCGGGAGCCCGGCTTCTCGTGCTGCCTGATCGTGCCGATGCGCTGCGTGCCGATGCGATGAGCGGCTTCGCACCACAAACGGACGAGGCTGTCATGGATCAGTCACTCTCCGAACCCACGCAGAGCGCCAATCGAAAGCTGCGCTATCTCATCATTCTCGCGACGGCGTTTGCGTGGCTCGCCATTATTACCTCCGTCCGATTCATTTTCTTTTAGATCGCAGGTTCTTCTAGATCGCATGCTGGTTCCGCCATCGGCTTCATCCGCGCGTCCACAGCCGACATTGTCGCCACACCACTAGATGATGTGTGGGCGATTGAATTTGACCGCAGCAAGTTCCCCGTCATAGTTTGACGATCATGCCGCGCCGCCCTTCCCATCAGCGTCTGAGCAAGGCGGCGCTGCCGCCTGAGACACGCATCTATGCCATCGGTGACATCCATGGCCGCGCGGACCTTCTGCAAGACGTCATCGCCCGCATCGATGAAGACATCCAACGCCGGCCGATCGCTTTTGCCGGCGAGGTCTATGTTGGAGATTACATCGATCGCGGCGCGGATTCGAAGGGTGTGATCGATCTGTTGGCAGTGCGCCTGGTGCAAAACCATGCAATCTGCCTGCGCGGGAACCATGAAGCTCTGATGGAGGAGTTCCTTTACGACAATCCTTCTGCACTCGATGGCTGGCGACAGCTCGGCGGTCTCGCCACACTGGCATCATATGGCATCACACCAACGCGCGGTGAGACCGCAGAAGAGGTGCAACACGCGCTCCGCGCGGCCCTTCCCACGACCCACCAACTTTTTTTGCGCTGCCTACGGAACAATATTCGCTGTGGCGACTTCCTGTTCGTTCACGCTGGCATTCGTCCGGGCGTGCGTCTTGATGCCCAAGACCCGAACGACCTGATGTGGATTCGCGACGAGTTCCTGAATTCCGCCGCCGATCATGGACTGTATGTCGTGCATGGTCACACGCCGGTTCCACATGCGGACATTCGAGACAATCGCGTCAACATTGACACCGGGGCGTGGCGCAGCGGTATCCTCACCTGCATCGCGATCGAAGGCACGGAGGTCATGGTTCTGTAGCAGAGTATGGAAATGCGATCGCGCACGGCGATTGCTGACGTTATGGGAACGTCAAACTTTCTTTCGCCGTTTTTAGCCGGACAGTTCGCGATCAAATGTCATCGAATTGATGCAGATGATCGAATTGGTATCTTGTTGGGGGTCTATCATGCCATCGCTTCGCCGGCTTGCCGGTCTGTTTGTCCTGTCCTTGCTCACATTCGGTGCAGTTGTCGCCGATACGCCAAGCGGTTCCGCGCAGCAACGCCTCTCCGCCGCTTCCCCTTCGGGCGCCTATATCCTCGGTCCTACCGATCGTGTTCGCCTCAAGGTTTATGGCGAGCCTGATATTACCGGCGAGTATGAAATCGATGCGAACGGAAATGTCTCGATACCGCTAGCTGGCCAGGTGAAGGCGGCGGGTCTCACCACCAAACAACTCGAGCGCAACATCACATCGGCTCTCGCCAAGGGAATCGTAAGAGATCCACGCGTCAATGTGGAAATGGTTGCGTATCGTCCGTTCTATATCCTCGGCGAGGTGAAGAAGAGCGGCGAATATCCATATCGAGTCGGCCTTACCGTTCTCGACGCTGTGGCCACGGCAGGCGGATACACCTATCGGGCCAACGAGAGCAAAGTGTATCTACGGCGCGCAGGCTCGACGGTAGAAGAGATTTATCCCATGGATGCGCCCGTTCTCCTTTATCCCGGAGACAATGTGCGCGTTCCCGAACGATATTTCTAAATCTCTTCTCATTCTCAACGCTCTGCTTTGATGAGTCAGATCGGCCGATGGTGACATCCCCTGCTCCGGTGTTGCGTTGCCATAGTCTCGTCTCTTTGCGCTGCGTAATGTTGTGCAGTGCGACGAACTTTAGTTCGCACACAACGTTGTCGCGGACTGAGGGGACGTTTCATCAAACGTGAGTTGAGCGTGTGTGCTAGCGGGGGCGCTTCATTCACCATGAACTTGCCGGTTTTGCAGGCTTCGCGGTGAATTTCTAAGCGGCAATCGAGACTCGACAACGACTGTTCGATCGCGAAGGACGGAAATGCCTTCGCAAGGGATGCATGATGAAATGTTCGCCGGCATCATTGACAGCTGATGCGATCGTTGCGCGCAGAAGCGCGTACCGATCGATGGCAGCTATCCGTCATGCACGGCGCTTTGCGCCATGGTCCACGGCCGCTGTGGTGCTCGGTTTTGCCTCTGCGGTCAACGCGCAGGCGATCCAGAACACCATGGATCCCTTGGGCGCGCCATGGAATGCGCAGCGCATCTTCGAGCCATCCGCTTTGCCGGAACTCGAACATCGCGACACCCGCGACAACGACAGGGAGCCGGTGGCGCCCGAGGACACGCCTGTGAAAGGGCGACAGCATCCGGGTTATGAGCCGGTCGGCATCCGTTCGGGTTCATGGATGTTCAATCCGTCGCTGATGACCGGCGCGCTTTATGACAGCAATGTCTTTGCCTCGAACACACAGAAGAATGCAGATATTGCAGCCACGATCGAGCCGAGCCTGCGGGCTTATACGCTGTGGGAGCGTCACGGCATCGATCTGAAACTCAATTCGCAGACCACGGTCTATAATCAGTATTCGAGTCTCGACCAGACCAATGCGAGTCTCAAGGGCGCCGGCTGGTTCGATGTCGCCCATGACATGGTCGTGCTCGGCAGTTTCCAGATCGCACATCTGAACGAAGGCGTCGGATCGTTGAGTTCGCCGAGCAATGCGATCACGCCGACACCTTATAATCTGTTCTCAGGCGATCTCACGGTTCGCAAGGAATGGGGGCGGCTGACCACCTCGGTCGGCGCCCGCGTCGATTCCTATGAGTTCGGCACCGCGCGTGCGCAGGACGGCAGCATCATCGACCAGAGCGCCCGCGACGGCCAGATCTATGCCGTGCATGGCCGGATCGACTACGCTTTCTCGCCATCGCTCGGCTGGTTCGCCGGCGCCGAGGGCAATCAGCGCGATCTGCGCGGCATACCTGGCTCGTCCATCGATTCCACCGGCTATCGCGTTCTGTCCGGCTTCACCGTCGGTCTCGGCCGCCTGGTGAAGGGCGAATTCGGCGGCGGCTATGTGGAGCAGCGCTTCGACAACCCGCTGATCGGCACCGTGTCCGGCCCATCCTATCGCGCCAAGCTGACCTGGAGCCCGACGCGGATGCTCGACATCCATGTGAAGGCCGAGCAGCTGGTGACGCAAACCTCCGACACCAGTTCTACCGGCGTGCTGGCCAATGCGGTGCAGGTCGGCGCCGACTACGAATTGTTGCGCAATGTGGTTCTATCCGCCTCGGCCGGCTACGAGACCGATCGCTTCTTCGGTCAGGACCGCAGGGACACCGTCACCTCGACCAATGCTAGCGTCAAGTATCTGATGAACCGGTTCAGCGCGATCTCTGCCTATCACCGCTACACATCGCGCCAGAGCAACACGCCGCTGTTCAGCTACGACAAGCACCAGGTAGGGATCAATGTTACAGCGCAATTTTGATCAAGCCTATCCTGCGACGGATCCCGTACCGACATCGGTCGAGGGATGGAAGGCGCCGACCGTCGATCTGCGCGAGATGGCCCGCATCCTGCGCCGCCGCTGGCGCGCGGTCTTGGCGCCGGCTGCAGCGCTCGGCGCCATTGCCATTATCTATGCCCTGACGGCGACGACACTCTATACGGCGAATTCGACCGTGCTGGTCGATCCCCGCCGCGCCACCATGATCGAAACCAATCAGACGACGCCGACCAATATCGGTACCGATGACGCGACGATCGAGAGCCAGGCACTGCTGATCCAGTCGGTGGCCACGGTGCAGCGCGTGGTGGACAGGCTGAAGCTCACGCAAGACGACGAGTTCATACCAAAGCCAGGCCTGCTCGACCCCATCAAGAAGCTGTTCAAGAGCTCGGGTGGCCCTGGCGGTCTCAGCCCGGCGGAAATCGCGCGCGCCAACGCCGTGGACATGCTGCAGCAGCGCATGAAGGTGACGCGCCAGGGCACGACATTCCTGGTCGATATCGCCGTAAGTTCGGAGTCGCCGAGCAAGGCAGCAACCATCGCCAATGCCGTTGCGTCCGCCTATTTCGACGAGCAGGTGCGCGCCAAGACCGATGCGAACAAGATCGCCGCAAAATGGCTCGGCGGGCAGATCGACGATCTGAAGAATCGCGTCGTGGTTTCCGAGAAGGCCGTCGCCGACTATCGGGCCGCCAACAATCTGTCGGTCGCGCAAGGCGTCACCGTCAACGACCAACAGATCACCGACCTCAACAACAAGCTGATCGCCGCCCGCGTGCAGACCGCCGAAGCGCGTGCCAAATATGACCAGGTGCAACAGCTCGCCAAATCCGGCGCCGATGCGGGCGGGCTCAATGCAGCGGTGTCCTCGGACATGGTCAGCAAGCTGCGCACGCAATATGCCGATATCGCCAAGAACGACGCCGATCTCACCAGCAAATACGGTCCACGCCATCCATTGGTGGCGAATGTACGCGCACAGCTGAAGGATACCCAGAAGCTCATCAATGAAGAGCTTCGGCGTATCATCGAGAGCACCAAGCACGACTACGAAGTCGCGCAATCGCGCGAGGCCTCGCTGCAGGACAGTTTCGACAAGCTGCAGGGTGTCTCGACCACGTCGGGCCAGGCCCTGGTGCGCCTGCATGAATTGCAGCGCGAAGCCGAGGCCAATCGCACTCTCTATGAGTCCTATCTCGCGCGCTCCAAGGAGACCACGGCGCAGGAAAGCCTGGAGCTGCCGGATTCGCGCATTGTTTCCATGGCCAGTGTGCCGCTGTTCCCGTCTGCGCCGAAATCCAAGCTCATTCTGGGCCTCGCCGTCCTGCTCGGCCTCGGCGCCGGCATTGTGCTGGCATTCCTGATCGATTATCTCGACGGCAAGATCAAGACGCTGGAACAGGCCGAAACGATCACCGGCGTGCCGGCCCTCGCCGCGCTGCCGGCCATTGGCGCGCGCGAACTCGCCACCCGCGCCAAGCGCGGCCGTGCCGAGCTCGGAAATTACGATCCGCGCACCATGCGCCTATTGCCGCCATCGTTGCAGCCCCCGCTGATGCGCTATGCCGTCGAAGAGCCCGGCACTTTCTTCGCCGAAGCGATCCGCGCCGTCCGTCTATCGATCCAGCGCGCGCGCAAGGTCGCGCCGGTCAAGGTGGTGCTGGTGACGTCCGGTCTGGAGAGCGAAGGCAAGACGACCTTTGCCGGCAATCTCGCACTCTCCATCGCCACGCTCGGCATCAAGACCCTGCTGATCGACGCCGACCTGCGCAATCCCGGCATGACCCGCGCGCTCTGTCCCAATGCCGATGCGGGCCTGTTCCAGGTCGCCACCGGCGAAGTGCCGCTCGAACACGCGCTGCTGTTCGATCGCTCCAGCGGCCTCTCGATCCTGCCCTCGCCTGCAGTACGGGATGTCGATGTCATCACCGAGCTGATGTTCTCGGAACAGATGGCCGAGACCCTCGAGCGCCTGAAGTCGCATTACGAGCTGATCATCATCGACTCGCCACCGCTTATCCCGCTGGTCGATGGCCGCGCACTGGCCGAGCTCGCCGACCGGATCCTGCTCGCCACTGCCTGGGATCGGACCCCACGCGAAGTCGTGCAGCATACGATGGAATTGCTGACGCCCGTGCACGATCGCATCCTCGGCACGGTGCTGACCCAGGTCGATCTCTCCAAGATCCGTTTTTACGATTACTATCGCAGCTCGGCTTATCTCAAGCCCTACGGTGTCCCCGCAACCGCGGGAGCAACCCGGTGACGCTGATCCGGACCGCACCGCCGCATCATCTGCAACACCGCGGCGCTTACGCCGCGGCGGGCGGCGTCCGCATGCCGCAGCGCCGCTCGCTTCCGGATGTCTCGCAGCTCATCACGACCGCCGTGATCGGCCTTCTTACGATCGCGATGATTGCCATCTTCACACTGTCCGGCAGCGTGCTGACCAATCTGAAAATTCACTATCTCACTGCCGGCGGAAACTTCCTCGAGAAGCTGCACCCGACGACCTACCTGACTTTCATGGCAACGCTGTTACTGGTGATGCGGGGTGGCGATCCGATCGGCGAAATCAACCGCGCGTTCTCCGAAGCCAAGCTTCTATTGATTCATCTGTTTTGCTGGTTCTGTCTGCTTATCCAGATGTTCGTGCTCGACCGCCCTTTCACGGTGATCATCGACACCTTCCTGCTGCCGGTTCTGCTCTGCCTGCTGATCTGGCGCCTGACACCGCAGCAACGCCGCCCGCTGATCTGGGCGCTACATGCTGCGATGCTGCTCAACATCATGATCGGTTATTACGAGTTCGCTTCCGGTCATCGCATCGTTCCGTTGACCCTTGGCAGCATCGTCGTCATGGGCGAATGGCGCTCGGCGGCGCTGCTCGGCCATCCGCTCACCGCCTCCGGCATAGTCGCCGCCTATATCATGGCGCTCGTGCTGCGGCCGGCGGTTTGCCCGCCGCTGCTCATCCGTATTCCATTGATCGTCCTTGCGCTCGGCTCGCTGATGGCCTTCGGCGGCCGCACCGCGCTGATGACCGTGCTCGCCGTACTCGCGATGACAGGATTGACCGAGGCCTTCAACCTCATTCGCGGCAAGCGAATCCCGCTGCTGGTGGCGGTCGGCGCCATCTGCCTCATCTTTGCCGCCGTCGGTCTCGTGTTCGCCGCCTATTCGCTCGGCATCTTCGACAAGATGCTGTTGCGTTTTTCGTCCGACAAAGGCAGTGCCTTGGCGCGCGTCGCGACATTCGACATGCTGTCTCATTTCCAGTGGGGCGAACTGGTGCTTGGCCCGAGCCCGGTGCGCGTAAACGCGCTGCAATCGCAGCTCGGCCTTAATTACGGCATCGAGAATTTCTGGGTGTCGTGCATCGTGCAGTTCGGTCTCGTCCACACGATTCTGATCACCTTGGGGCTGACCTGTTTCACGATCGAGCTGATGCGGCGCTCCAGCCACGCGGCCTGGGCGGTTCTCCTCCTGATTCTGATGATCGCCGCAAGCTCTGTCAGTTTTTCGTCGAAGAACATTCAACTGGCGCAATTGGTGCTCCTGATCGCGCTGCTGCTGCCGCGTGATCCGCAGCCGAAAGAGCCGTCGCCACGGAACAGACCACGGCATCCGCTGGTTCGACATCAGGAGTTCGCATGACCATCTATGTCGACCATACCCATCTCGGCCGTCACGTCACCGGTCTCGAACGCATCACGCAGGAGCTTTTCTCCGAAGCTGCGCTGCAGCCGCTCAATGTCACTGCCGTGACATCCAGTGGTACGCGTCAGATGGTCACGATACAGACGCTTGGCCTCCCCGCGCGTCTTGCTGCTTCCAATGCACTGCTGCTCTGCCCAGGCTTTCCACCGAGCCCGCTGCTGCGGCCATTTGCACAGCGCGTATTGCCCTATATCCACGACGACTTCCTGATCACGCGCAGCGCCGATCTGAACATCCGCGCCAGGCTCTATATGGCCGCCCCGTTCAGGATCGCGCTCAAGAACTACCCACGCTTTCTCACCAATTCACGAGATACGCTCCGCAAGATCAGCGCCTACACGCGCGCCGATGCGGAAATCACGCTGTATCGCCCTCCGGTGCGCAACGTCTTCAATCTGCAATCGACGGGACGCGATGCGCGCGATGTCAGCGCGGCGCCGCTGCGCGTGGTGGCGCTCGGCACCGTCGAGCCGCGCAAGAACTTTGTTGCTGCCAGCCACATCGTCGGCGCTTTGCGCCAGCACGGATTTCCCGGCGCGACGCTGGATATCGTCGGACGCAAGGGCTGGGGCGACGACTGGACCACGCTCGAACGCATGCCCGGCGTGACATTGCATGGCTATCAATCCGCGGAGGACGTCACGCGCCTGCTCGATCGGGCCGACATCTTTCTATGCACGTCGCATGACGAAGGCCTCGGCCTGCCACTGCTCGAGGCCCAGTATGCCGGCCTGCCCGTGGTCGCGCCCAATGCCCCGGTATTCCACGAAGTGCTTGGTAATTCCGGCATCTTCATCGATACATCCGATCACGGCAACGCCGCCGCGCAGATTGGCGCCGCCATCGCCACGCCGAAGTGGCGTCCGCAATATGTGGCAGCAGCCCATCAGAATCTTGCCCGCTGGAACGCGCTTGCCGCCAGCGACCACGACACCGTCATCGATCTGATTGCCGAACTCGCCGCCGGCGCCACCAATCGGCGCGCCGCACCGAAAGACAACATGGTCGCCCGCTGACCACGCCATCGACAATCATTGTATCGAACCGGGGACGTACGCTTGCAGGATATCAAGACCGAGACACGGCATCTGGACGGGTTGCGGATTGTCGCCGCCAGCGCTGTCGTGATCCTCCACTATTCAGACTATGTGAAGGATCAGCCCGCCGGTCGCTTCCTGGTCGATCACACCTGGCATTTCAATCTCTTCGTCGACCTGTTTTTTGTCATTTCCGGCTATGTGATTGCAAGCCAATACCTCACCAAGGTCGGATCGCCAGGTGCCGTCGGCCGTTTCCTCTGGCGGCGTTTCGCCCGCATCTATCCGCTGCATCTCGCGACGCTCGCCTTCTACATAGCGATCGCACTGGCGCTGTATTACGGCGTCGCGCGCGGCGAGAATCCCGCGCGTTATCCCTTCTCCGACATCCCGGCGCAGCTTCTGCTCTTGCACGCCATCGACGGCGCGCGGCTGACGTTCAACTTTCCTAGCTGGTCGCTCTCGGCTGAATTCTTCTGCTACGGGCTGTTCCCGCTGATGGCGCTCCTGCTCGGCCGACGGAAGCCGATGATCCTGGCACTGATCGCGGTGCCTTTCATTGCCAATACGCTGGTGACCGTCGTGGCCGGCACCGAGCCATGGCCGGACTGGATCAACAAGGGCGGTGCCTTCCGCGCTCTGCCGGCCTTCAACCTCGGCATCGCCTGCTATCTTTATCGCGATCGCATTGCCACGCTGCCGGCGATCCCCGGTCTGCTCAGCGGATCGCTCGTCCTCTTCATCGCGGGCGGCGCCTATCTGAACATCTTCGTCGCACTGCTCCTGATCTATGCGATCGCCCTGCTTGCCATCCATCACGACTGTGCCGGCCAGACCACGCTGTTTTCGAAGCTCGGCTTCGAGCGTTGGTCGGATCTCACCTATTCGTCCTATATGCTGCATATTCCGGTTGCGACCCTCGTCCTGACGCTGACCGCGCGCTACCTCGCGCCGGTGCTGCCAGGCGGAAAGCTCTCCCTGCTGCCGGTGGCGGTTGCCGTTCTGGCCGTGCTCAGCGTGTTGTCATTGCGCTACTTCGAGACACCGCTGCGCCGCGCTCTCAACGACCTTTATGATCGCCAATTCCGCACACGCGCCGCCGCGGCAGCGCTACCCGGGCAAACCTGACCGATGGCAAGCGTTGCACAAGCAGATGCGGAAACCGTGAGGAGGCTGGCCCGCGCATCGACTGTCACCCGCAACGGTGCGATCGACACCATGCGCGGCGTCGCCATCCTGATGGTGATCGGCATCCATGCCTTGCAGCAACCGCTGGATGCACCATGGAAGATCGCCTTCGACGCCTTGCTGCGGCCCTGCGTGCCGATCTTCCTGTTCGCATCGGGCTATCTCACCGGCTTGTCCGGTCGCGTACCGGTGATGAAGCGGCTCGTCTCAACCGTGATCCCCTATGCGATCGCCTTCGCTGCCGCCTATCTCTATATGGCGCTGATGAACCCGGCGATGGACCACCGCATCACCACAACCGTCGCACGTTTCAGCCTCGCTTACGTATTCGTCTATTACTACGTGTTCGTCTACATTGGCTGCACGCTGATGCTCTGGCTGGTGCTGTGGTTCGCCGCCCGCGTGCCCGAACAGGCGGAGCAGCGACTGCAAGTCCTGCTGCTGATTACCATTGCTTTCGGTCTCGTCACCGGCAGCTATCTCGATCCCGCGCTGGCTCGCTTCGGTCTCACCGACGGCGTGATCGAAGAGTTTCGCATGCGCGATGTCCCGTTCTGGTTCGTTTTCGCGGCTTTGGGCATGCTGGTGGCACGGGCGTCAATCCGAGAGGTCCTGCTCGACATGCTGCCGACACTCGGCGTCGCCACGCTCCTCGCTTATGCGATCTATGCGGCGGTGCGCATCGCCGTAATCGGCGACGCGGCCGCCTATGATTCCACGGCCTTCTTCGGCTATGCCGCCGCGCTCAGCGCGCTCCTGCTCGCCTCGCGCATCGATGCGCCTCTGCTGGCCACGTTAGGTGCGGGCAGCTATTTCATCTATCTCTGGCACATCTTCGTAATCATGGCACTGCGCGACCTCGGCGGGTTCCGCGCGCTCGGGGGCGTCGCCGCGACATTGCTGATGTATGCCATCGCCCTCATCGTCACTGGCGCCGCGCTGCTGGCGCTGCGCCAGTGGGCGCCGCCACGTTTGCTGCGCTATCTTGGGGCCTAATGCATGCTGTTGAAACGTACCATTCTTTATCTTCCGGCGCAGATCGTCGGCCCCCTGTTCCAGCTGATCGCGATGATCGTGTGGACCCATGTGGTCAACGAACATACGCTGGGTGTGATCACGCTGATCACCGCGACGCATGAGCTGCTGCAGATCGGCTTTCTGGCCTGGTGGTCACAATATGCACTGCGGTTCTTTGGACGCTATCAGGAAGGTGACGAGGCCGAGCGCTTTTATCGCACCGAGAATGTCGTCATTCTGCTCTCATTGGTGTTGCAAAGCGTCGCCGTCATCGCCGTGCTCTACACGGTGATCGCCACCGACACCAATCCGATGCTGCTCGGCGCCACGGTCGCCTATGTGATCAGCCGGTCGCTCAATCTCTATATCGCCGAGCGCGCGCGCGTACGCCATCAGATCGGCGTCTACTCGATCCAGCAGATCGTCGGCCCGGCCGCCGGCTTTCTGCTTGGCCTGTTGTTGATCAAACTGATCGGCCCGGCGCCCGAATGGCCCCTGCTTGGCTATGCGGCTGCACAATTGTTCGCCGCGCTGATCGTCCTGCCCAAAATCGGTTACAGTCGCCGTCTCTGGCCGATCGATCGCGAGATCATTCGCCATGCCCTGAACTACGGAATTCCCCTGATTTTTGGCGGGGCGCTCGGCTGGGTCGGTCTCAATGCGTCACGCTTCGTGATCAATGACATGCTCGGCGTCGCCGCCGCTGGCCTGTTCGCGGTCGGCTATGGTCTCGGCCAGCGCGCCGCCGCCGTCGCGGCCATGCTGGTGACCGCCGCCGCCTTCCCGCTCGCCGTGAAAACCATGGAACAGAATGGCAGCCGCGCCGCGATGCGACAGCTCTCGGACAATGGTGCCTTGCTGCTCGGCATCCTCGCTCCCAGTATCGCCGGCATCTTCCTGCTGCGCGCCGAGATCGTGCATCTGCTCATTGCCGCCCCGTTCCAGGCCGTCACGCTGGCGGTTCTTCCGCTTTCGGCGCTGGCCGGATCGATCCGTAACATCCGCGCCCATTTCGGCGATCAGGTTTTCCTGCTCCACAGCAAGACGCGCCTGATGGTCGTTGTCTCCGCCATCGATGCGGCGGTAACCGTCGTCGCCAGCCTGATCTGCATTCATCTGTGGGGGCTGGTCGGCGCCGCCGCCGCGACGGTGATCTCGGCGATAGCTGCCGCATCGGTCAGCTTCGCGCTAGGCTTCACGCGCTTTCGCCTCACACTGCCCTTTGCACATCTTGCGCGCATCGCCATCGCAACCCTTGCTATGGCGATGCTGCTTACCCGCCTGCCGGAAGCGAAATCATATGCTGTGCTCGCCGTTCATATCGCCGCCGGCGCTACGCTCTATGTCGCTGTTCTGGCGATCCTCTACGGGCCGACGCTGCTGCGTATGGTCAGGCGTCAACCCCGTTTTTCTTGACTTCAGCCACGCTTCGAATTCTCGAAAGCGCGGGCCATGGCAAACCATAGCGGCTTCTTCTGCATGTTCTCGTCATAGGGCAACGGTCGCGGCAGACGCTGGGTCAGCGGATCCTTCTGGAGCGCGATGCCCTTGTAGAACGAATAGTGATCGGACAATTGCCAGGTGATGACCGCCTTCACAGCTGGAACCTGCAACACCGTATTCAGGAATTTTTCGCCGGTCTCAGCGATCGCCTTGTCCCGCGCGGTGACATCGTCGGGGAATGTGTCGTCGCGCACATCGAATTCTGTAATGTAGATGTCTACTTTTCGTTCGGCGAGCGCATGCACGAAATCAAGGAAACGCTGCGGATCGTGCGGATAGCGCGGCTGCAAATGCCCCTGAAGGCCGATCGCATGCAACCGGACGCCGGCATGCTGTAACTCGTCAACGAGACGGAGCATGCCGGCGCGTGATGTATGGCCGACATCGTCGTCTCGCTCCGTCTGCGCCTCATTGAGCACGAATTTCGTCGTCTTATCGACCTGCCCCGCGCGCTCGAAGGCACGGCGAATATAGTCGGTTCCGAACGCGTCGTACCAGGGACCTAGTCGATAGCCGCCCGGCGCCTTGTGGCCCGGCCAGAACGGCTCATTGACGATATCCCATGAGTGCAGCTTGCCGGCGTAACGCCCAACCACCTGTTCGATATAACTGTCGAAGAATTTTCTACGTTCGTCGACGCTCATGGCTTTTATCCACTGCGGCACCCAATCGTTCCAGATCAGACAGTGGCCCCTCATGGGAATCTTGTTCGCGGTACAAAACTGTAGCAATCGATCTCCTGCCTCGAAGCGCAGCGCGCCTGATTGAGGCGCAACCGTGCCCATCTTCAGTGCAACGTCCGTCGTAATGATTCTCGTCTGACTGGTGTAGAGTTCGCGATAGCCGACATCCTTATCGATGACCGGTCCTGCAGCGGCACCAAACAACAATCCATTTTTCGCCGCAATCGCTCCAAGATTTTTTGTCTGGCCCTGCGTTTGAGGAGCAGCGACCGCATCGCGATGCATAGCGAGTGTCGCTCCTGCAAGAATCGCGAGCGACTTTCTCCTTGAGCATTCAAACATATTCACTCTCCATCGATTCAAAACGATGTTGCGCGTGTTCTGGTATCACGCGACCACATCGCCATCGTTGCGTCGCAATAGTTCGTTTTCATGTCCACCATGTCGGGGAAAGTGTCTTTCGACTCTGTGTGCAGGCACCGCTTCCTCGATGAGCAGGCGGTGTGTGCGTGCAGGCGTAACTCGACCACATCGTCATCAGGGGAACGACATGGTAGACACACAGCCTTCGCTGAAGGCCGATACTGCTAGAACTCAAACCACCGAGAATCTCACAGTCGATGGTGTGACCATCAATGTGTCATCGCTGTCGGAAGCAGTCACATCGATCGTCGATGCTGCCGAACAGGGTGAGAATTTCAGCGTCTGTACATTGAATCTCGATCATGTGGTTCAATTGCAGAAGAAGCCCGACTTTCGCGCCGCCTATCGTCGCGCACGTTTCGTGACGGCCGACGGCTTTCCGATCGTCGTGCTGAGCCGCCTGCTCGGAGTTCCTATCTCACGCACCACTGGCGCCGATCTCGTGGAACCGCTGTGCGCTGCCGCAGAACAGAAAGGTTTACCGATCTTCCTGTTCGGTTCCGATACGTCCACGCTTGAAAAATCCGCAGCCGAGTTGAGGCGTCGCTATCCCGGACTCGAAGTTGTCGGCATTTTCGCGCCTAGCCGCAATTTCAATGCTTATTCCGCTGAGGCCGATGAGGCGATCGAACGTATTCGCGCATCCGGCGCCAAACTCTGTTTCCTGGCGCTTGGCGCCCCTAGGCAGGAGGTCTTCGCCTCGCGCTGCCTTGACGAGTTGAACGGCACCGGCATCCTGTGCCTCGGCGCCTCGCTCGATTTCATCGCCGGCACGCAAGTACGCGCACCAATGTTCGCCCAGAAGATAGGACTCGAATGGGCCTGGCGCATGATCAACAATCCTGGCCGGCTGGCTCCGCGCTATGCGCGTTGCGCCGCTGCCGTGCCGCGCCTGCTGGCTGGTACGCTGCCTCAAATACTCACCGCCCGCACCCGTTTCCTCGCCACAGCCCGCACAAGGAAAGCCGCATGACGTCCACGCTGACCCTCGGCCTGCGGGCCCGCAATGCTACTGCCCCTCAGCGTCGCTATCAAATCTGCCTGATTCACCCGTTCGATCCACGCGGGCAGAAGGTTGGCGGCCTCGAGACCTATATTCGCGACTTCATTACATTTCATCCAGCGGACACGGATCTGTTGTTTGTTGGTGTCGATTCCATTGGCGATCTGAAGCTCGGCGAGGTCCGCCGCCTCACTTTCCGCGGCCGCGACTTCGATTTCCTGCCGATCCTGCGCTACACCGACCAGCAGGCGCGCGAAGCGGCGAAGACGATCCGCTCTTCGCTCACTGGTCAGTTCTTCTCGGCGCTGCTGCGCTATTTCATTCCGGTGTCACGTCTGATCCGCCAGCGTGGCTGCACCGTCGATCTGCGCCGCGTTGAATTCTCCTGGTTGCCGACCCTACTGCGTCGGCCCTATGTGCAAATGCTCCATGGCGAGGGCGTACCGAAACTGCAAATGGATTCGCTGCTGAAGAGATACTCCTTCGTGCACAATTTTGGCGAACGCTTCGCGGTCTCCACCAGCGCGCATTTTCTCTGCGTCAATCCGTTCATTACCGAACGGCTGAAGAACACCTATCCCGGCCAGAAAGACAAGATCGACACGCTGTGGACCTGGGTGAACACGGACATCTTCAAACCGCAGCCATTCCCGACGAGCGCCGATCCGTTCCGCGTGATCTTTGCCGGACGCCTCGACGAGTTCAAGGATCCGCCGCTCATGTTCCGCACCATCGCGCGGTTGCGCGAAAAGCTGAATGGAAAACTGGAATTCCACTATATCGGCACGAGCGATCCGCACCGCTTCCCGGAATTCGCCGCCATAGAGGACATCACCGTACGCCACGGCTTCAAGGATGCCCTCGGCATGGCCTCGACACTGGCCAACGCACATGCTGGCATCCTGACATCCGAATTCGAGGGCATGCCGCGTTGCGTGCTCGAGACGCTCGCCGTTGGACGCCCCACCGTGGCCGTTCACCTGCCGCAACTGGAATCCGTGATTCATGACGGAACGAGCGGTTATCTCATTCCGCGCAGCAATTCACGCGACGAGATGGTCGAAGCACTGGCCGATCGTTTCATCGATGTTCGCAACGCCATCGATGCCGATATGCTCGATCCATCACGCGTGGCCGATGCCATCGCCGATTTCACACCGGCGACCCAGCTGGCACGCGTCTACACCTATCACCAGAATATCCAGGACGCCCGTGGGTTGACGCCATCGCCCGTGCATTGAGGTTCGGGACTTCAGACGTGAACATCCTGCTGCTCTCCAGTGAATACGACCCCATGCGGGGCGGCATCGGCACCTATGCGCGTGAGATTGCCGTCGCTGCGACGCAGCTCGGCGCCAAGGTGACGATGGTTGCGCCGGACTACGGCGAGAATACATCCGACGCCGATCGCGCGTCGCCGTTCCCCGTCCATCGCTTCAAGGGCGGCCTTCATTCGGCTCGCGATCTGCCCGCCAAGATCGTGCTGGCGCGCAGCCACATCGATGCTGCGTCTTTCGATGTTGTGCATGCGGCCGATTGGCCCTTCTTCATTCCCGTCGCGCTCGCGCGTGGCCGGACGGCGGCCCGCATGCTGATGACTGTGCATGGCACCGAAATCAATGAAACGCAGACGACGTTGAAGCGGCTCGCGATCCGGGCCAGCGGCGTGTTCGGCCCGCGCACCGAGGTCGCCGCCAATAGCCGCTTCACCCGCGACCTTTTCCGCGAGAAGTTCGATATCGATGAGCACCGCATTCATGCGATTCGCCTCGGCGTGTCGGATTTCTGGTCCGGCCGCCACAACGACCGGGCTGCCGTGCGCGAGCAACACGACATTGGACCGGACCGCATCGTGATTGTCACGGTTGCGCGGATCACGCGCCGCAAGGGTCACCACCTGACATTGGAGGCACTGGCGCGCCTTCCTGCGGGACTGCGCGAGCGCATCACCTGGCTGATCATCGGTCCCGAGGGTGAGGCTGAATATGTGGATGAAGTCCGGAGCGGAATCCAAGCCGCGCAATGCGACGTGCGCATGCTCGGCGCCTTGTCCAACGAGGACATCCGGGATCTTTATGGTGCTGCGGATTTCTTCTGCCTGACCGGTCTTCCGGAGTCTTCCGGCCGCGTCGAAGGCTTCGGTCTGGTCTATCTTGAAGCCGGGGCCAGTGGCTTGCCGAGCATTGCCAGCGACATCGGCGGCGTACCCGATGCTGTTCTCGCTGGCGAGTCCGGCCTGCTGGTGCAGCCGCACGTCGAGATGATTGCAAGCCTGATCCGGCAAATCGCCGAGGACAGCGACCTGCGTGCCCGACTTGCCGCAGGGGCACGGGCACACGCGCGCGATCTGTCATGGGAGCGCTGCGCCGCCGAGACCTATCGCCTGCCCCGCCCGCAATCCTCCTCGCGCCTAGAGGCGCTCTCGGCATGAGGACGCCCGGTCTTGCACTGTTGTTGCTGGCTGCCTCGACGGCCGCGCAGGCGAGCAGTTGCAACAAGAGCCGCGAATATCTGCTCGGCGGCCTCGCCGGCGACTTGCAGATGACACCGCAGACTTACGACTCGCTATTCAAGGTCTGCGAAGTCACGGCACTGATGCCCAATGTTCAGGACGCTTTCGTCCTGAAGGATGGCGGCATCGGCGTCATTCCGAAGCAGGATACGATCCCCGCCACTGCCGCAACGCTATCGCGCTTCTGCGACGCCAATCCCCGCGCCACGCTTCGCTTCATCTCCAAGAAAGATCTGGTGCTGGCAAAATCGACGTCGCAGATCGTTAGCCTGTCATCGACGGGCACAACCTCCTGCAAGAAGATCAAGGGCCTGAGCTGAGGCCAGGCCCTCTATTCTTGATCAGACGATCAGCACGTCATGCGCGGTCAAAGGCCCGGTCACGCCTTTCAGCGTGATCGACGCCTCGTGGCCGAAATCGATCACCGTATCCTGGCCGACCACATGGACGGCGAGCTGCGACAGGTCCTTGGCGATGGATGACGCGATTTCGATGACGTCGTGATTTCCGCCTTGCCCGGCGTGGAAGTTGTTGATCACGTCATGACCGCCAGCCTGCCTGAACACGAACGTGTCGCCACCAGCGCTATTCATGATGTCATTGCCACTGGTCGAGGTGAGTGTCACCCCGGCCTTGTAGGCTATCATCGTGTGCGAGCCATCCTTGTTGTCGAACACCGAGGCCAGACGCAGACCCGATGCATCCAGCATGTCATGCTTGGCAACGTAGGCCTGATTGGTGATGCCAAATGTATCGACACTCCTGCTGCCATCGACACCACGCGTGATGACGCCGGTCAGCGCCCCATCGGCTGCAAAGCTCGATTGCACGTAGGAACCGTCAGTCTGGGTCACGGTCTGGGTCTTGAGACGGCCGGCATCGTCAGATTGGGCCAATGTCCTGACGCCAGCCGTATCGACCGTCTGCGTCAGCGCCAGCGAACCGTCCTTGTGGAATTGCTCGATCAGCACGCTTTTTCCCGCCGCATCGCGGACCACATGCTCGGTCGTATACATCTTTCCGACGATATCATATGTCGTGGTGTCGCGAATGCCGTCCGCGTTGCGGGTGGTCTGGCTCGAGATGCCACCATCGATCTTGTAGACCGTCTGCACGAAGGAACCGTCGGTCTTGGTCACCGTCTGCTGTAAAAGATGGCCCATCGCATCATACTGATTGAATGTCCGGGTGCCGGTCGAGTCCACGGTTTGCTTCATCGCGAGCGAGCCGTCGCTATGAAAGCCTTCGACCAGCATACTCTTTCCGGATGCATCGGTCACGATGTGGCGTGACGTGTAATCCTGGTCGACGATGCCGTAGTCCCGGATGTCACGCGTGCCGTCCGCATTACGGATGGTGGCATTGGTCTGGAAGCCATCCGCATTGAATGAGAATTGCTGAAACGCCCCGTTCGCGAAGCTGTTCAGTAGTTTCACCAAGTGGCCGGCATCATCATAATCGCTGCTCAAGACCGACCCATCGCCATTCACAACCTGGCGGAAGGCGAGGTCGCCATCGCTGTAGAACCGCTCCACCAGCTGGGTTTTACCCCCGGCGCCGATCGCACTGTGCTCCGACACGTAACTCTTGCCCACGATATCGCGCGTATAGACATCGCGCGATCCATCAGTATGGCGGATGGCTTCGCTGGTAACCGCCGTGCCGTCGGCGACCAGCGCCTGATATTCAGCGCCCTTTGCGAGGGTAGCCTGGCCGGCTACGAAGCCGGCCGTACTGATGGAGGCATCCGCGAATTTGAAGTATTCGACATTTGTGATGCGATCGGTGCCATCGCGGCCAGCGACGCCGTCAGTAACCACGAGTCGGCCATTGACGAAGGCAATCGTGTAGTCCGCCGCCTTGCCGGAGAACACCGCCGTATCGATGCCGTCGCCGCCATCAATCACATCATTGCCGATACCGCCGGTGATGATGTCGTTGCCGGCTCCGCCATGGATGATGTCATTGTCGCTGTTGGCACCGAAGAACCAGTCCTGATGCGCCGCCGCGTCCACATGGATGCTGCGGACATAGAGATCGAACGATCCCGGTGCGCTCGCATTGATGACCTGGCTCGGCGCCACCCGGACGCCATTGATGACGATGTCCTTGAAATGCAAGGCGCGGCCCGGCGCGGAATTCACCAGCTCGATGCCGAAACTGGTGAGCTGATCGGGATTGACGAAGGTCAGCGTATAGGTCGTGTAGCCAGCCGGGTCGGTCGCCGGCTCGAATTCGAGCAACGCCGAGACCGGCTGACCGTTCACCAGTATCTGCGCCTGCGGGTTGACGCCGCCTGCCGCGCTCCCATAACCGGTCAGCGTGACGGTGGAGGTCGCCAGCTTGGCTTGAGTGGAAGGGCCCCCGATGATCACGTCGTTTCCATCGCCGCCGCGGACGACGTCATTGCCGAGCCCGCCATCGATGGTGTGATCACCGCGGCCGAGATCTATCATATCGTCGATGGCCGAGCCGGCAACGGTGAGATCGAGCGACGCACCATTGCCGTGGAAATATTGCGAGACAATCGCTTCTGCCGGCTTGCCCATGGGCGAATAGCCGGTCTCGGTATATTTGCCGCTCAGATCCCACTGCCACAGCTCAACACCCTTCATCCAGCTGCCGCCATGGGCGCTCCAGACCTGGAAGAAGGCGTTATAGGCATCGGCCTGTTCCGCCACATCGGCTGGCGCATTTGCGACCCAGGAACCGGGGCGCATTGCCGTGCCATCCATGCTGCGAAAGCCGGTTTCGGTCATCAGCACCTGCTTGCCATAGGCCTCCGACAGCGAATGCAGGAAATCCACCGGCGATTTGTAGTCAAACGCCGCCGCGTAATACGGGTTGTACGGAACCTCAGTCCAGGCATTGACCATTTCCTGCACAGTCGGCGTCGTGCTCGATGTCAGCGGCGGATAGGTGTTGACGCCGATGATGTCGAGCTGATCCCAGAAACTGACATGCAATGCCTCGTCGGTTGCGGCCGAATAGGTCAGTTCCCCGTGATAGACCTGACGCACCGCGGAGATGATATCGGCCCAGTAAGCACGGTAGCTGCTCCCCGTCAGACTGCTCATCTCGTTGCCGATCGCAAATGTATCGACGCCGCCCTGTTGCGCGAGCTCGGCGAGATGGACGATCTGGGCTTTGTAGGATGCGAAGAACGCGCCGATATCGGTCGGCGACAGGTTCGTGGAACCGGCGCCATCGAGCGGCGAGATTGCGGCCTTGAACACGAGCGACAGGCCCGCGGCATCCGCCGCCTCGAAACCCGCAAGAAGACTCGCATCGCTCTCGGTCTTTCCGGGATGCGCGAATACGTCGCCGGTGGTCTTGTTCGTCGTCCAGATGCGCGTGGTGAGGCTCACCGAATTGGAACCGAGCGCTGCGATCTGCTGAAACGACTGCGCTGCCGATGCGCTGGCGAATTGTCCGTTCCACTCCGACAATGCGCCGAAGCCCTGCACTTCAAAAAGATTTGCCACTGATTGATCTCCGCTGTTGGCGGACGCTTAGCGCAATCCATTAACAGCGGCCTTAAGAGACCCGACCAAACTTTTGCGAAAGCAAAAATTCAAATGGTGATCATCGATCGCCGTTGCTCGATCTCATTGACGGAGCATCACAAGGTTCCCGCAGCGGAACAGCGCTTCTGCTGTGCGATCTCCGTCGCAACGTGTCGAATCGATCAGAATCCGACAGCGCTCTTCCCCTTGGTCTGCAGCATTTGCCGCGCTTCGTCAGGCGTTGCGATCTCCAGCGAGAGAGCCTCGAGAATCCCGCGGATCTTCGCGACCTGCGCAGCATTGGAGGTCGCGAGTTCCCCGCGACCGAGATAGAGGTTGTCTTCCAGACCAACGCGCACATTGCCGCCGAGGATCGCCGACATGGTGACCAGCGGGAACTGATGACGCCCTGCGCCGAGCACCGACAGATAATAGTCGTTGCCGAACAGCCGGTCGGCCGTCGCTTTCATGTGCATGAGATTTTCGGGATCGGGTCCGATGCCGCCGAGAATGCCGAAGATGCATTGGACGAAAAACGGCGGCCTGACAAATCCGCGACCGACGAAATGCGCGAGATTGTAGAGATGGCCCACGTCGTAGCATTCGAACTCAAACCGCGTACCGTGATCCCCGAGTTCCCGCATGCCGCGCTCGATCTGCGCGAAGGTGTTCGACAGGATGAAATCGGTCGTACCTTCGAGATAAGGGCGTTCCCAGCCGTGCTGGAACTCCTTGAAGCGGCTCGCGGCGCCGGAGATGTTGAAGTTGAATGAGCCCATATTCATCGAGGCGATCTCGGGCTTGGCCCAGTTTGCCGCGGCGAGACGCTCATCCATGGTCATGCCGAGACCAGCACCGGTCGTGATGTTGATGATGCCGTCGCAGCGATCGCGTATCTCCGGCAGGAATTTTGCGTAAATGTCCTTGTCCTGCGTCGGACGGCCGGTCTCCGGCACGCGCGCATGCAGATGCACGATCGCGGCGCCCGCCTCCACAGCACCGACGGCCTGATCGGCGATCTGTTGCGGCGTCACCGGCAGATGCGGGGACATGGACGGCGTGTGAATCGAACCCGTGATGGCGCAACTGACGATGACCTTGTTGCTTCGGCGCATTGCGTATCCTCAACCGTTCTTCTGCTTGATGAGCGCGATCAGCGCGGCGTCGCGCTGCTTGACGAGATCGGCGCGTGAGCGGCCGGCCGCTTCCTCGGCGACGCCTTCAATCAGTTGCGCATTGACTTCAGGCCCGAGCTGCGGCGTGCCCAGATCGCGCCACCAGTCTTCCATCGCCGGGCCGATGTGATCGAGAAAATGTTTCATGCCGCCCTCGCCGCCGGCGAGATTGAAGATCATGTGCGGCCCCATGATCGCCCAACGCAGCCCCGGCCCTTGCGCGATCGCCGTATCGACATCCTCGACGCTCGCTATCCCGCTCGCCACCGCATGCACGGCCTCGCGCCACAGCGCGGCCTGAAGACGATTGGCGAGATGGCCCGGCACTTCCCTGTTGAGCCGGATCGGCGCCTTACCGGCGCGGCGATAGAAGGCGTCGAGCCAGACCAGCACGTCGGGCGACGTTGTCTTGCCGCCGACGATCTCGACCAGCGGCACGAGATGCGGCGGGTTGAAGGGATGACCAACGGCGAAGCGCTCCGGCGACTTCAGCCCTTCCTGCAATTCGCTCATCACGAGACCGGACGTGCTTGACGCCACGATAACACCGGGTTTCAGCCTCGCTTCGAGTTCGGCATATAGCTGCCGCTTGATATCAGCGCGCTCGGGCCCGCTCTCCTGCACAAAATCCGCGTCACGCACCGCCTCGGCCAGATCGGTGGAGAAGCGCCATGGCTTCGGTGTCCTATCGCCGGCAACGCCAAGCGCGAGCAGACCTTGCCAGGCATTGGCAATCAGATCGCGGGTCGAGGCCTCGGCGGATGGCTGTGGATCGTAGATGGTGACGTCGTAGCCATGGGCCAAAAACAGCGCTGCCCAGCTGGCGCCAATGGTGCCAGATCCAACCACGGCAATATGACGAACGGCCTCAGGTGCAATCAACGGCATATGTGTTTTACTCTGCGTGAGCGTTTCCCTGCTCCGCAGTTTGGCAACTGATCGCGTGACGGGCAATCGCATTCCGCACGGCCGCATGCCTTGGCCGCACCAGGCAGGTCCGTGCTGCGGGAGTTTGACTAGGCGTCCGCGCAGGCCGCGTGCGGCTTGGTTACGCGTTCCGTCGAGATCGGGAAGCGCGCCAGCTTCCCGGCCGGGCGCGTCGGCCGGAGCACGAGATCACCACCACAATTCGGGCAGCAACCGCCGAGCCGTGTGTCCGCGCAATCGGCGCAAAAGGTACACTCGAAGGTGCAGATGCGTGCCTGCGGATCGCCATTGGGAAGATCGCAATCGCAACATTCGCAGTTCGGCCTTATCGCAAGCACCATGATTTCCTCCCGTTGTCGCAGACAAAACGCCTTATGAGATCTTGCCCATTTCCTTAAGCACCTCATTCGCAGCCTTGAACGCATCGAGACCGGCGGGAATGTCGCAATAGACCGTGGCATGCAGCAGCACTTCCTTGATCTCCTCGACACTCGCGCCATTGTTGATGGCGCCGCGTGTATGCAACTTTATTTCCGGCGCGCGGTTCAGCGCAGTGAGCATCGCGAGATTGAGCATGCTGCGGTCGCAAGTCCCTCCTCGAAGAGGCCGCCGAGAGTGATGGTCTGGTTGTGGCTCACGTCGCATCCTCCCTGATCGGTGTTGACATTGCTCTATCACCGCGCGCCGCCGCGAGCATGCACACGGCACGCAGCGCAGAGATGTGGTCAAACAGAAGCATGACCACTTGCAGCCGGGACTATTCCCGGCTATTTGCACGCATCTACGCTCCCTTCGTCTAGCGGTTAGGACGCGGCCCTCTCAAGGCTGAAACAGGGGTTCGATTCCCCTAGGGAGCGCCACTTGCGTTCAAAACTGCGAACACCGGCCTCCGGCACGGTTTTCCCAGCAATGACCTGTTCCAGCGTGGCGCTATCCCCGATGATCCGGATGCTGTTGTCGCCGACCTCAATGCGGTCGATGACGGCCCGGAGGTAGGATTTGCGGAACGGAATTTCCCCGTTTCTGATGTTTTCGCGCATGGTCCGGCCGAACTGCTCGATCGCAGCGAGCGGGATTTCCGTGGGCGGAGCGGTTTGGGCCTGAATGCGATCGAGTGCCGCCTGAGCCCGTTCGCGGTCGCCTTTGAGGCTGGCAATCCGGTCCTTCAGGATGTCGTCCAGATCGGCGATGTCGTCCTCGACCATCCGGTAAAGCCGCTTCAACTTGTCGGCAGCATCCGTCACCTCCCGTTGCAGCGACACAACTCGGCGATCGACTTCGACGGCCTTCTCGGCACGGCGGGAGAAGGCTGCCGCAAGAATAGCCGTCAGTCGCTCGGTCGTAAAAAGGCGTGCCGACAACTGCTCAACCACCAGATCGTCAAGCGTATCCATGCGGACAGACCGGCCCTTGCAGGCGGTCTTGCCCTTCCTGAAGCACGTCGAGCAGGCGTAATATTTATGGACCTTCCCGGACTTTGAAGTACCGGTCCGCATGGTCATCGCACCGTCGCAGGACGCGCAGGTGGCCAACCCGGTCAACAGGACGGGGCCGGTGACGACGCGCGGGGCCGTCACACGCGGATTGTGCGCCTTGAGGGTGGCCTGGACGGCGTCGAACTGCGCACGGTCGATGATCGGCGGGACTTCGACCGTGATCCACTGATCGACCGGCTTTTCACGCTGCGTTCGGGATTCGCGTTTGTTGAACACCCACTCCCCGATATAGACGCTGTTGGTCAGGATCGTGTGGACGGTGGCGACACCAAACCGCGCCCCCTTGCGGGTGCGGTATCCACGCTCATTCAGCCAGCTGACGACCCGCTTGAGCCCGAGCGCTCCCGACTGACCATCGCCATGACTGTACAGCCGGAAAATCAGGCGGATCGTCTCGGCTTCGGCCGGATCGACGACGAGCTTCTTCTTGACCTTGGTGCCGCGCTTTTCGGTTTCCTCGGTGCGATAACCGAGCGGGACCGGCGAGCCATTGTAAAAGCCCTGACGCGCATTCTCGTTCATTGCCCGCAAAACGTGTTTCGCGTTTTCTTTACTCTGATATTCGTCGAACAGCGCGATCACCTGCCGCATCATGACTTGCGCAGGATCATCGCCCAGTTCTTGCGTGATCGAGACGAGGCGCACACCGGCCTTGGCGAGGCGACGGATGTACATTTCCAGCCCGAAGGCATCGCGGAAGAAGCGCGAGAAGGAATGCACGACGATGACATCGAACGGATGATCGTCGTCGGTGGCGCGCTCGACCATCCTCTGGAATTCTGCACGGTTGTCGTCCATGGCGGACGCGCCGGGCTCCACATATTCAGACAGCAGGGACCATCCCTTGTTGGCGCAGAACGCGGCGACCTGTTTGCGCTGATCGGGGATCGACAAATCGCTCTCGGCCTGACGGCCGGTCGAAACGCGCAGATAGGCGCAAGCTCGCAAGGCACCGGACGGTTCGCCTTCAGTCACCCGGTTACGCAACATCTTCGCCATCACCAACACTCCTGCGCGGCCCTCGATCGCTACTCAATCCAACGAGCAATCCGCGCTTACTTGCAGGCTCTATGCGAGCCAATCTCAACTGCAAATTCGGGCTTCTACATCGTTTGCCATGCCACGGGCGAAACAACAGAAAGCCGTCATCGCCCGACCTTGCACTGCGCGAGAATAGCATCGAGAACGTCGCTCATATAGGTCTCGATGACCTCGATCTCGCGCGCGGTCACAGGGATATTGGCAGGCCAGTTGTCGTGGGCCGCGAGCGATGTATGAGTTTGGCGCTCTTTGCTCACGGCGGGTCGCGACCCATGCCCGTCCGCAGACGTGTCCGAACCGGCATGCACCGGTCGGCGCCTGGATTTGATGCGCTCAGTCAAGGGACAGCCCCCGCGAGCGGCGGATTTGCTTGATGGCTGTCGGAGGGCGAACCTCCGGCAGTTTCGCCGCCTGCGAAGACGGCGTCTCTGCTGGCGCCAAACTGGCACCATCCAGACGCTGATCGACCGTCGCCGCCGGAGGACCAAGCGGCACCGGGCGATAGTCGAGGGTTGACTGCGTCATACCGGAGCGACCGAGCGCCGTAGCCAGCGCATCCAGCCGGTCCTGCATTCCGATCGGCTTATCGCGGTCGCCGAGAAGCCGCGCGCTCCTCACCCTGGCATCGAGATTCTTGCCATCGATGAAAAGGTGCGTTTGTTCACGGGCGCGGCTTGCAGCGACATGGATATCGTGGCGATCCATAAAGGGATCGGCGAGCACAAAGGCACGCGTCGTGGTCAGGCCCTGCGATCCGTAACACGTCGTTGCATAAGCATGGGCCATCCGCGCACGGCCGCGTTCGTCCGCGATATCCGCTGCGCTAAGATGGATCGCCCGGTCACCGACCCGAACCTGCAAGCGCACCTGCCCGTCAGAAGCAAGGTCAATGCGCTCCACCTTGCCGAGGGTGCCGTTGATGATGCCGAGGTCATCGTTCCGGCAGAGGAAGCGGACCGCATCGCCCTGCGCCAGATCGATGGTGTGGTCGTTGCCGGATGCGGTCACCGCATCCAGGGAGGCGGCATCGCTCATTGCGATCTCGCCGGCATCGCGGAGCCGCTGACGGGCAGCCTTGTTGAGCGCTAGAACCTGCGCGTTGGTCTTGGCGATCAGAAGACCCGCATTGCCCGAGGCTCCCTTGCGCCAGTCATCCCAGGCATCGACCAGGGAGTTGATGGTCGCAGCCGGACCGCTGCAAACATGAATGCAGCCATGCTGGTCCAGGCCTTCCAATGCCTGCGCGGCATTGCCCTGACCGAATGCGGTGACCACGTCCCGCGCCCAGGCCTCATGCTGACGCACGATGACATCGACGCGTTGGGTGCCGATGGCTGCGGCCACGATCCGCAACCCCGGCCCGCCGATCGGCTGCAACTGCTTGCGATCGCCGACCATGCGCAAGGCGACCTGATGGCCTGACAGCCGGGCCACTTCCATCTCAGAAAGAAGACGATTCATCTGCTGGGCGGTGATCAGACCGATCTCATCGATGATCAGAAGCGTCTTGTCGGTCAGGAATGGCTGACTGCCATGCTCCGCTCGGGCCAGCCAACTGTCGAGCGCCCGCGCCTCGATACCGAGGTCATCCTGGAGCTGATGGGCAATCTTCCAGGCCGTCGAGGCGCCGATGACCCGCCAGCCTTCGCTGGCCCAGGCCGCGGCAACCGGCGACAGCAGGGTCGTCTTGCCGACACCCGGCGCACCTTCCACGATGACAATCCCGCGCGAACCGCAGGCAAGCGAAGCAGCAGCGTTCTGTTCTTCGTTCAGGTTGGCCTGGCCGAGAAGCGACGCGATGCTTGTGGCCGTCGGCGCCGTCACGTCCATGGAAGCGAGGCGCTCCGCCCGCAGATAAAGATCGCTTTCGAGGGCGATCGTGTCGGGGGTGGAGAAGATCGCATGACCCCAGCGATCACGGCCGAGTTCGACCACGGCGCCATCGGCGCGAAGGGCATCAATCAATTGCTGGACAGACAGCGGCGTGTCCAAGCCGACACAGGCAGTCGCAATCGCGGCCACCAGTTGCCGCTCTTCAAAAACGCTCTTACGCTCGGTCAAATCGCGCAGAATGGCATCGATCGCCGCCCCCTGCTCGACATCTTCAAGTGCGACACGCGGCTCGGCTCCCGCGGAAAACGCCTGTTCGACGATATGCTCGGGCGAATACCCCAGCGATGCCGCGCGTTCGGCCCAGATCACATGCTGATCCGTCCCGCCATCGAGCGCTTTCGATTTACGCGTCACGCGCGCCTTGGCCGCAGCAAGCGCGGGTGCATCGCTCGTCTCCAGCCCCACAGCCGCAAGTTCATTCTCAATCTCGATGCGGCGCGCCGAGAAATAGCGGCACAACGCCGGATCGACACCCGCGACCTCGAAGATCCCGTTGCTGCCCGTGACGTCGATGCGGAAGCCGCGCGCCAACAATCCCGCGGCCAGCGCCTGATGATAGACAGCTCCCGCCGCCATCTTCCACGCGAAGATCGGCCGCCCGTCGAGACGGCCATAGGAGCCGTCCGAACGCTGCGCCAGATTCAGGACGACGAGGTGGGTATGAAGTGCGGGATCTGCGAAGGTCGCTCCATCATCATGAAGCGCAGGCCGGGCTTCCCCATGCTGGAAGGCAGCCGCCGTCAGCGCCACCTTCTCGATCTCGACACCGTTGTGACCGCGGCGGCAGAATGCGGCCTCCCCGTTCAGGAGCTCCGTTGCGGACTTCACCGCAGCGTCCTGAATATCCTCCAACTGTTTGCGGAGATCGTCGCCTGCAAGCGCCCAGAGAACCGAGAGGGATTTTGGCGCCGAGAACGTGACGTCGTAGCCGCCGACATGGGCCAAACGACCACCGTCGTTGGCGATCAGCGAATGACCGGACGTATCGAGTCCTGCATGAAGGCACTCGAAATCACCGCGCGCGACGGACGCACCGGCTGAGACCGCAAGACCGCGCCCTGCCGCCATCCAACGCCCGGTCGGCTCTTTCCCGCCGAGATAATATTCGGACTGCGCCAGATAATATTGAGCTACCGTTCCTGCTGCGACGCTTGCGACCACGACTGATGCCTCCACGAAAGGAGGCACTTCAATAAGCGCAGAAAGGGGATGCTGATTTCAGCCTGAAATATCGAAATCAGTTTTCTTGAGAGACTCGTCGCACACGACAACGACGACACTCTATATGCGAATGAAAAATTGCGACGACACTGCTCGCCAAGAAACTGATTGCTCGATTTCGCGCGGCGCCAGTTAGCGATCGTTAGCTACGTCCACCTGTCCAGCGAATATCCGAAATCTTGATTTCAGGCTGAAATCAGCAGTCTTGCGGACATGCTTCAGTGAATACGGCCAAAACGGCCACACCGGTGACACGACAATCAATTGTCCGTCGTCCGGTTATTAAACTGAAAGGATGGACAAATGTCCAACGAAGCGAACGACTACAAGACTATCCTCGCTGGCATCATGAAGTTGATCGCACTGGTGGTCGCCATCATTTCCACGATGACTGTCTGGTTCGTGATCTCGATGGCGATCCTCAACGACTGGCCGGATCACACTAAAATCGGCCATGCGTTCTTTTTCGTCGGCGCTTGTGCATTCACGCATTGCATCGGCGAGCTTGCTAAACGCCCCGCTTTGCAGCGGGCAATGCGCAAGGCGAGCCTGATCGCCGGGATCATCGCCATGATCCTTGCGTTCGGCGCAGTGATCGAACTCACCATTCACGGCGCCCCGGCAATGATCTCGCCGATGCAGAATGAGTGGCGGGCGCACTTCTCTGCGATCGGCATCATTACGTTCTGCGCGGCCACCGTCGTACCGTCTGCGCTAAACTGGATGAAGGTGAAGATCTTCAACCGCACGTAATCGGAAGGTGCGGGCCGGCAGCAGACGCTGCCAGCCCGCATCGGAGCCAATCAAACACCATCCTCTCTCACATTTTTATTTCAGCCTGAAATATCCCCCTCTGCATCTCGGGCAGTCTGACGACCGTTCGCCAATCCTGGTGGACACCAGTCAGGAGACTAGAATGCCCAAGAAGCCCACCGTCCTCACGCCGCCCGTGGCGGCCGTTTTCGCGGCACAGAAGAGCTGCGGTAAGACTCATCTGGCGACTTTCTTCGCGGATGCTCTCGTTTTGAGCGGCCACCCGTTTCATGCCTTTCAGATCGACGATCAGATGCGGTTGTCGCACATGATCGGCGACACCGTCACGGATTTGCGCCCCGATCCCGATCTCCTGGTCGAGGATCCGACGCTGACGACGCGTGCGATCGCGCCGTTCTACGATGCATGCAGCCAGGCTATCGCGAAGCAGACGTCTGTGCTTCTAGACACCGGCGCCAACGAGGTCGAGAACCTGTCGAACTTCCTCCGCGATGTGGAGTTCGCGCAGGATATCGACGCTTGGAAACTCCCGGTGATCGCTTTCGTCCCCTTCTTTCCGCTCGACCCGGAATCGACGGCACAATCGACCTTCACCGCGCGGCGCCTGCGCGACGCCGTTCCCAACATCCGCATCGTTCTGGTCGAAAATCGCTTCGGTGGCTCGGTCGAGCGCATCGTTCCCGGCTCGATCGCGGAGGCGAACTACCAGGGTCTGCTGGCGGAGACCGCAGGCGTCGAGCGGATCGTCATGCCCGCCATCGCCCGCGAATACTGGGCGCCGTTCGAAGGCGCCGGAATGCGCTTCATCAAGGCGCTCGCCCTCGATCCCATGGACGGCGCCCGCCTGCTCGGTCGCTCCGTGGGCGAGGTCAAGGTGATGAAGAGCAACGTCGCGCGCTTCTGGCGCTCCATGCACGATCAGGTCACGAAGATCATCGCCCTCCCGCAGGGAGGCAACTGATGTCGGCCGAACAGGCATCCGGCGCGCAGCCGAATATCGACCTCGCCTCGTTGCAGGCGATCGAGGCCGACGGGGCCGCTGCAACCAAAGACCTCGCGCACGTCATCGTGCGCGAGGTCGTCAACAACAACGGAAAGGTCGATCTCGCCCGCCTGGATCGCGTCGGCCCCACTGTCCGCACGGAAGTTCTCAGGTTGCTCGCCGAGACGGCGGCATCCGTTCAAGCGGCCCCTGCGACGGCGCCTACGAAATCACGACCGGTCAATCCGCGGAAGCCCGCCGCTCCGCCGGTCAAGAAGAAAAAGAAGACCGTATCGCCGAAGCCAATGGCGTCCCCCAGCGCACGCCGCGCCACGAAAGAGTGGCGTAACCGCTGCTGCGACGCCCGCAGCTTCAAGTCGGAAGCTTACCGGTTCGGGTTCGCCATCGCCATGACCATCGGGATGATCTCGATGGGCCTTCTCCTCCTGCTGAACATCTGACATCGAAGAGGCAATTCACATGTCCAACAAGCCCCATATCGGCTACGAGCCCACCCGCAACACAGGCACGGCAGTCTGGATCGGTGCGGTCACTTTCCTGATCTGCACGGTCATCGTGACCGCAGGTCTGTTCATCCTCACGCCGCTCCACCCGCACGGACAGTCCCTCGATCCACTCGCCACCTGGCACGCGCTCGGGAGCCGCGCCGCCAATGAACAGGCTGGTCTCCGGCTTTTGCTCGGTGTTCTCACCGGTGTCATCGGAGCACTGGTCGCAGTGGACCAGGCGTCCCGGACCATGCCCTTGACCGAACCGTTCCGGAATGTCACCGAGCAGCATCCGCGGGTCTATTATGGTGAGTACGCGCGAGACGATCTGCGGCGGCGCCTGTTTGCGGAAGCAGGTTTGAAGGAGCCGCGCGGTCTCTATCTCGCGCCTCATCTCGCCATGCCCCGTTCGACCGAAACCAAGAACGTCCTGGTTGTCGGCGAACCCAATAGCGGCAAATCGAACATCATTCGCGCCCTTGCCGATCAGGCGATCGATCGCGGCGACCGGGTTCTTCTCTTCTGCAACAAGGGTGATGTCACGCAAGCCTTCACGCGTCAGGACTCCATCCTGATCGCCGCGCATCATGCCGAGTCCCACGCCATCGATCTCGCCGCGGATATTGTGGGAGCCGCCGCCGCCGCTCAGTTCGCGGCCGATATTGTGCCGGAATCGACCCCGCCGTTCTGGTCCAACGCTGCTCGCACTGTTCTGACCGACATCATCCTGACGCTCCAGGACACCTACCCGAAGACCTGGAATGCCGGGATGTTGCTGAACGCTGCGCTGGAGGATTCCGAAACCATCCGAAGCTCGATCGACAAGATCGAAGCAAATGCAGGACCGCTTCTGCAAAGCACAGATCCGGATGCAGAGGACAAGACGGTCATTGGCATCCTGCTGACCTTGCGCGCCGCGGTCTATACCAATCTGCGTCATCTGGCATGGGCATGGGATACCCTGCCCCCGGAACGGCGGTTCTCCATCCGGCGCTGGATGTCGGAGCGTTATGAAGGGCCGCGCACGATCATCGTGCAATATTCGTCCGACTATGACGAACTCTCGACCCTGGTCACGGGCACGCTCATCCGTCGTATCGCCAAGCGGTTGGCCGACCCGCGCCTGCCCGTCAATCCGAACCGCCGTGTCGTTCTGGTTCTCGACGAATTCCACCTTCTGGGGAAAATCGACGGATTGCAGGCGGCACTCGCCGTGGGACGCGAAAAGGGGCTCGTCGTCATTCTGGGTCTGCAGACCTACAGCCAGCTGATCGAAACCTATGGTGAGGTCGCCGCAAACACCCTGCTCGATTTGTTCCGCATCAAGATCTTCGGCCGCCTTCCAGGCGGAGCCGCGGCAGACGCCGTCGCTACGAGTCTGGGACAGCGGGATGTCTCAGCCTTGGTGCAAAATCGCACACCCGGCAAAGACGACAAGCGCCGCTATGTCGAGGAGCGGAAGACGATCCCGGTCTTCAGCGCGACGCAGCTCGCATCGCAACTCGGCGTCTTCCGCAATATCGGCGAAACCGGAGATGTCCGCGCCGTCATTCACTGTTACGGCCAGTGTTACGTTCTCGATTGGCCGTTTACGACCTGGCTGAAGAAGCGCTCAGGTTTTACCGCCGCCAACTGGTTGAAGAAGCTCCCGATCAAAACCTCAGCATCGTGAGACAGCAAAACCTGCGGCCTCCAGGCCGCAGGTTCACCCCATTTCCGGTAGCTCCGGTCCGCCGCGACGTCGGCTTATCCCGGTACGACAGCGGCTTTCTCATTCCAGAATTCAACGCGGCTGACCGGGAAGTCGAGCAAAGGACCACGAATGACGATCGTGCCATCCTCACGTCGTTCCGCCGCCCAAGGCTGATCCGCATCCTGCATCCAGTCGTACACGACACTCACCGGAGCCGCGGAACCGTCGAGAACTGCCGGGACGGCGTCAGCGATCGCAGTCCAGGCGATATCGCCAAGCCTGTCCTCGATCACCGACGCGAAGTTCTGGAGACGTTCATCGTACCCGGCATCGAAATCGTAGTCACCGAAGATGGCCATGATGCATGCCCCGATCTGTTCGTTCAGGACAGCATGTCGGCGACGTTTCAGTTGCCCAATCCACTGCGCCAACGGCGCCAGCCAGTGCAATGGATCGCTCCGGTCCCCACTATCGTCCCAATCGAAGTCCGGTTCGTAAGTCGAGCCATGAAGCGTCGCAATCACGTTCTGCTCGGTCGTGATACCGTGGTGATATTCTTCAGAACCGAGGGCCTGACCATAGATCATAGACCGTTCGTTCTCGTCGATCATCGAATCCCGATAAGCGGCCTTGCGATCGTTGACGACCGCGTTCAACGCGCTGTCCACCGGTCCCGCAGTAACCGCTCTGCGATCCGCAAGAAGCCGTCTCAACGCCTTCCCGCGCGCCTTGACTTCCGCGATTCCCAGCCTTTCGAAAGAAGCGCTCGTCGCTAGCTCGATGCCCCAGACGACTTTACGCAAGATGGCGAGCACCTGTTGCTGCCACAGAAGCAGCGCATCTGCTGATGCTCCCGCGAATATCGCAGCACTGTTCGCAAATTCGAACCTGGCTTGCGCTGCGATATCTTCCGGCATCGCATGACAGAGGGAAAACGGATCACGCTGTCCATTTTCCAAAGCGAGCAGCGGCGGCCATCGAAGCGCGAAATGCACGCACTCCCTCTCCTGGAGCCTCTCATCAACATAAAACACGCCATCGCGCTCAACCAATGGCGCTGGGCGCCAGGAACGATCGCGTCGAACGACATGACCATCGATCAGACGCGCGAGATCAACCGATTCTTTGACGGCGTCCTTAATTGGCTGAGCTGGATCGCTCATGAGGTAGGCGACCAGCGCAAACTGGAAGCAAGCCGCGGCCTTGTTGACGGCGAGATGGGTGATTTCTGAGTGGTGTTGTCCCCTGCCAAAAGACGTCACCTCGATATCGGACACAAAGCCGCGGCGCCGGAACAACTCGTCCACGAGCGGATACTTTGCGATCGCAAAGCTCTGCAGGCCATCCTTACTGAGACCGCACCGAGAAAAATGACGGCCCGGATACGCGTTCGCGTAATGGCGCTCGACCCTCTCGAACGATACAGGGTTCGGGAATATCTCCGGGTCAAAATAGATCGTCGCGCCCCACTCGGGACTGAGCGGAGTAATTTCCGGCTGAAGACTTTCGATCTCCCAACTGCGCAACGCGGCCGGCGAATACTCAAAAGCGTCTTCGATCGTCTGCTCTTCGTCGAAAGGCATGTTGTGTCCTGCTACCTGCTTTTGATCCGCGACAACGCAGCCGCGATCTCGTCCTTGGAGATTTCTTTCGGATTGAGATTGGTCGGCTTGGAAACCGGACCGGCCGGGCTTGGGGCGTTCGCTTGCCTCACAGCCGGGGGGCGGTAGGCTGGAGGCGCCATTGCGTTTGAGGGCTTCATCGCGGCTTGCGTGCTCGCCCGGCTCGGGGTGCGCGAGACGCCCGTAGCGCCGACCGTGCGGCGCTTCAGAAGCCGCGCCACATTGGCTCGCAATTGATCCGGGGAAATCGGGCGACCATTTGCTCTGCGCGCTCCTGCGCGCGCGATGATGGAGCCGATCGCACTCCAGGTCAGGCCTTGAGCGCGCAGTTCTCCGAGCGAATCGAGATGGCGGGCCAGCACGCGGTCGAGCGGTACCGTCTCATCTCCAACCTTCAGGTCGGCAACGAAGCTCCTCGCCCACACGTCGATCTCAGCCTTGTCCATTCAGCCGAGATACAGACCAAAACCTGAGATAGGGCGAAGCAATTCATTGCAATTCGAAGCAAATCGGACCTGCTTCGAAGTGTCATGATATCAGCGAGCGCTGGAAGGCAACGCCACCTCCAATGACTGACGTTCATCCTCTGTCAATTCCTTCGTTTGTTCGGTACTCACCCGGCCGTGACCTAGCACTCGGAACATTCCGTTTGAATCATAGTTCAGGCTGCTCTGGCGATTGCGACTCTTCTGTTCTTCCCCTGGCTCGTCTCCGCTGCCACCACCATAACCCAGCACTTCGACAATGATCACCGATGGCTGCGCATTGGCGGTTTGCGTCGGCACCGTATTTTGCTGCGAAGCGGCCGTCGCATTCGAACTCGACAGCGCCGCTGTAATGCTCGGAGCCTGTACGGTGGGCATACCGGACGCGGTCCCCTGCACCTGGATATTCGCCGCATTCAACACCTGCAGCGCTGCTAGGTTGACGTTACCAGAGACTCGAATGCCCGCCTCGCCCGCGTCGATGGTGCCGAGCGGCGCGATCAGGTCGATGTCGCCGGGCAGCACTTCCGGGATCGGATTGAGGGTGGCGATGCCCGCGCCGGACGACGGCACCTGCGGCGCCAGCGTGACATTGCCGAACAGATCATAGGTGCGTTTCGGAGGCGTATAGAGCACCGTCGTCTTGGCACCACGTCCTGCGTTGATATCGCCCTCCGCCGACCAACCGAGGATCGAACCGCCAAAGGTGGTCATCACTCGCGAGAGGCCGAGCAGGATCGAACCTTTGGAGTATAGCTGGATGTCGCCCCTCCCCTGCGTGACAATGCCAGCCGATGAGGGAGGCACCAAGCCCTCGACACCTATGACGATACGCCCGCCGGGGGCGAACATCTGGATGTCTCCGCCGAAACTGGTGCGCACGCCGGAGCCGCCGAACAGGGTGATATCGCCGCTCCGCGGGATCGGCTTGCCGTTCGAGTCGGTTTCCGGGAACAACGTAGCGATCATCTGGCGGCCGCGGAGGTAGGAGCCGTGACGAGGGCTGTCATCGTTGTTGTATTCACGCCCTCCCTCTCGCAATTCGGCGAAGTATACCTGTCGCAGGAATACGCGCTGCTGCGCGGGCGCAAGCGTCGCGAAATGAGCCCGTGTTTCTTCGACAGTACCTTGAAAACCGTCATGCGCCTTCAGCCACGCAGCCAGCTCCTTCTCGTAGGTTTTCGCTACTTTGCCCGGCTGGTCGGCAAGGCGCGTGCCCGTCACGGCGAGGTTCGCCGGATCGAGATAGAGCACGGCCAGCTTCGCATAGTCCGGTCCGTTCGCGCCGACGCCGGCCTGCATCAAGATGCTCGCGCCAGGACGATTGTCGCTGATGGCGACCGCGCCGATCGACGTAATCGAACCTTTGTCGGCCTGATAGATGTTGCGGCCCGCCAACACATCCAACACGCCTGGGCCGGCGATCTGGACATTGAGATAGATGATGTCGTGCCCGGCCGAGACGAGCGACGCGTCGTCCACGTTGTTGTGCAGGAAGAAGCCGCCCGCATTGATGATATCGCGACCTGCCTGCATCCACACCGGCTTGGCGGCGTAGTACCGGGTCGGAGAAGTCGGCGTTGCGGGATTGAGCTGCCCAGTCGTCAGGCCGATGATATCACCGTTGACCGCATAAAAACGTAGAGGATCGTGGTCATTTCCGTGCTGGCGGAAATTTGTACCCTCATCTGACCATCTGTAAAAAAGGTTTTCACCTTCATTCTGCCAGCCCGCATAGAAATAGGGCCTTTGCGGACTGGTCATCTCATCCGGGTTAGACACGCTTGGATGAATGCCGGCGCCGCCGCCGTAGATCGATTGCCCGGCCAGGAAATCGACTTGTACCGTTTTGGCAGGAGTCAGATAGCCGCCGCCATCAAGATAGATGCTTCCCGACGCCGCCACGACGCGCATCCGCGCCGGAAGCATCGCATCGACACCCTGATCGTTCGAGAAGGTAACTCCTGTCGCCGTTCTGCGCGCAAGGGGAGTCAGATTGCCACCTGCAGAGAACAGATCGAGCGCGGTTGCGGAGGTCCAGAGCGAGAAGGCGCTGTAGCCGCCGCCCGCATAGTCCACGCCGTCCTTCGTGTACGGCGTGGTCATGACCTGTGAGCCGAGCCCGGCATCGATCACGCCGCCAAGCACAAGGTCGCCGCGCGTCGCAAAGCGGGTGGCGGCATCGCCGAGTATCAGCACCATGCCGCCGTTCGCCACGCCCTTGTTGGCGGCGAAGGCATCCGGCGCACGCGGGTCCGAGGCATTGGCCGCGCCATAAGTGAGGTCGATACGTCCCATCGACCCCGCGCGGATATCCACCGCGCCACGCAGGTTGATCAGAGCACCGTTGAGATCGTTCTGAAGGCCGCTGCTGCCGCTCGCATTCTCCCTTGGATGCAGAGGGTTGATCGCGCCGCCGACATCGACGGAGATGTCGCCGCCACCGGTCCGCACAATGCTGCCATCGGCCAGCACGCGACCGGTCGAGCCGACGGCGATCGTCAATCCCTGGCTGCTTTGGAACGTGGCCTCCCCGCGGCTCGACTGGACGCCGGCATCGCCGCCGACGCGCACAGCCACATTGCCGCCACCCAGCGCGCCAAAGCCCGAGAACCCCGGCATCTGGGGGATGAAGTCATAGGTCGTAATGTTGTAGGGCGAGGCGTAGGTG
>JASBVG010000101.1 GCA_030147505.1 Tardiphaga sp. | reverse complement strand
GCTGCACGGCAACATTGGACAATTTGTCCAATGGTTCGAAACTGCGCTTCACGACAAATCGTCAACTGGCCGGCATGCATTCTTGCGCCGAATTCAGTATATGCAACCTACGATACAAATGGATTGAAGATATGGCGCAAGTGACATCGACGATGGAACAGGATGCGCGTCGCCTGCACGCGGATAGCCATGGTCAGGTCAATCCCGGTGAGATCGCTATCGGCGTCATCATCGGGCGCACCTCGGAGTTCTTTGACTTCTTCGTCTATGCAATTGCTTCGGTGCTCGTGTTTCCGAAGCTGGTGTTTCCGCATCTCGATCCGCTGACCGGCACGCTTTATTCTTTCGCGATTTTCGCACTCGCTTTCATCGCGCGTCCAATTGGCACCATCATCTTCACCGAGATCGATCGCCGCCAGGGCAAGGGCGCGAAGATGACCGTGGCACTGTTCCTGCTCGGCGTGTCCACGGTGGCTATCGCCTTCCTACCCGGTTATGAGACTGTTGGTGTGGCCTCGGCATGGTTGCTTGCTGCTGCGCGCATCGGCCAAGGTCTGTCCTGGGGCGGCACATGGGACGGCCTTGCTTCGCTGCTGGCGCTGAACGCTCCGGAAGGTCGCAAGGGCTGGTACGCCATGATCCCGCAGCTTGGCGCGCCGATCGGCCTGATCGTCGCCTCGGCGCTGTTCGCCTTCTTCGTCGATACGCTGTCGGCGGAAGACTTCCTCGACTGGGGCTGGCGCTATCCGTTCTTCGTCGCTTTTGCTATCAACGTGGTCGCGCTGTTCGCGCGCCTGCGCATGGTGGTGACGCCGGGCTACACCGAACTGTTCGAAACGCGCGAACTCGAACCGTCCTCCGTGCCGGAAACCCTCGCACAGCAGGGCCGCACCATCGTGGTCGGCGCGTTCGCACCGCTCGCTTCGTTCGCCCTCTTCCACATGGTCACGGTGTTTCCGCTGTCCTGGGTGTTCCTGTTCACGCGTGAAACGCCCGGCCGCTTCCTTGTGATCGAATGTATCGGCGCCGTGGTCGGCATCATCGCGATGCTGTTCTCGGGCTATATCGCCGACAAGGTCGGCCGTCGCACCCTGCTCGCAGGCTCGGCAATCGCCATCGCGGTGTTCTCCGGCTTCGCTCCGCAGATGCTCGACGGAGGCCTCGTCGGCGAACTGGCCTTCATGATCCTGGGCTTCATTCTGCTCGGCCTGTCGCTCGGCCAGTCCTCGGGCTCGGTCGCATCGAGCTTCCGCAAGCGCTATCGCTACACCGCTTCTGCGCTTACCACGGACCTTGCCTGGCTGTTCGGCGCTGGCTTCGCGCCGCTGGCCGCACTGCTGCTGTCGAGCCATTTCGGCCTGTCGTCCTCGGGCGTCTATCTGCTCTCGGGCGCGGTCTGCACACTGCTGGCGATCTCGATCAACCGCCAGTTCGCCAGCCGCGACGCCGAAGCAGTTCAGCCGTAAGCACAGGACTCAGTGCAAAATGAAACGGGCCCGGCGAACAGCCGGGCCCGTTTTCGTTTCAGTATGAATTTCGATCAAGCATTGATCCCGCCATCGACAGCGATGCCCGTTCCGGTGATCTGCCCCGCTGCGGGGCCTGCCAGGAAGGCAACGGCCGTTGCGATGTCTTCCGGCTTGCCGTAGTGACCCAGAGCTGTCAGCGCGCGTTGTCCCTCTGCCTGCTCGCCTTGCGCGGGGTTCATGTCGGTATCGGTCGGGCCGGGATGAACGAGATTGACAGTAATCCCGCGCGGCCCGACCTCGCGGGCAAGACCGCGGGTGAATGCCAATAGCGCCGATTTCGACATCGAATAAACGGTCACTCCGCCGAACGGAACCCGCTCTGCGAGACAAGAACCAATGGAAATGATGCGGCCGCCTTGCGGCAACAGTGGGATGGCCGCCTGCGATGCCAACACCACCGATCGCACGTTCACGTCGAGAATCGCATCGATATCGGCGAGGCTCATCTCGGCCACCGGGCCACCGCGAGCGATGCCTGCGTTATTGACCAGGATATCGAGCCCACCGAGCTTGTCAGCGGCATCCTGCACCGAGCAGTTCACAGCTGCAGCATCGGCACTGTCGGCCTGGATCGCGAAACCGCGCCGGCCCTTGGCTTCGATGGCCCGCACGACCTCGGCGGCCTTGTCCGCGGAACGCTCATAAGTAATTGCAACATCAGCACCTTTTTCAGCAAGCGCAACTGCGATGGCGGCACCGATGCCGCGTGAAGCGCCTGTCACCAGCGCGCGCTTTCCAAACAATTCCGACATGCCTTTTCCTTTCTGTAGTGAACGGCACATAAATGAGTTAGGCTCGTTGCGGCTACTCGTCAAGGGAATTATATAGTGAGCGATGCAGAAATCGGATGAGACAGCCTCTATCGAGGCGCCCAAGCCCAGCCGCGGCCGGCCCCGCGCTTTCGATCGCGAGGCCGCTCTCGCGGAGGCGACGCGGCTATTTTGGCAAAAAGGCTATGCGGCAACGTCGATCTCGGATCTCACGGAGGCGATGGGGATTGGGTCACCTAGCCTCTACGCCGCGTTTGGGTCGAAGGAGGCGCTGTACGGTGAGGCGCTGCGCTACTATGGCGAGACCTACGAAAAGCTGGTCTGGAGCAACTTTGCGAAAGCCGAGACATGTCACGAGGCCGTCGAAGCGTTCCTGATGGATTCGGCTGCGGCTTTGACCGGCTCGGTCGGGCGCAATGATCCACTTGGCTGCATGGTGACGCTGTCTGCCGTTGGCAGCGAGGGGCATGCCGAACTGGGCGCAATCGTCAAATCGGCGCGCGCGGCAGGGCTCGAGCGAATGAAGGAGCGACTTCGCCGCGCGATCGCGGAGAGCGAACTCAACGCTTCGATCGATGTCGACGGCCTCGCGCGGTTCGTGCTCGCCGTGCAGAGCGGCATGTCGCTGATGGCGCGGGACGGGGCGAGCCGAAAAGAACTAGAGGCCGTTGCCCACCACACGATGCGGGGATGGGAAGACCGTACCAGTATCTGAAGCCTTTGCTGGGAGTCGCCGCCCGCGCAGACGGAGCGCATTGGCGACCACGACAATAGACGAGCCGGACATTGCAATCGCCGCGACCAGCGGCGTGACATGGCCGAGAATGGCAATCGGCACCGCGATGAAATTGTAGCCGACAGCCAGCGCGAGATTCTGCCGGACAAGTTTTTGCGCTTCGCGGGCAACGGCAATGGCCAGCGGCACTGCCGAGAGACTGTCGCGCAGGAAGACGAGATCGGCCGCATTGCGTCCGACATCGGCAGCGGAGGCCGGCGCCATCGAGGCATGCGCGGCCATCAGCGCCGGCGTGTCGTTGAGACCATCGCCGACCATCAACACTTTCTTGCCGCCCCTGGCGAGATCGGCGACATGTTCCGCCTTGGCACCCGGCAGCATGCCGGCAAAGGCGGAGACACCGAGCGCACCAGCCAGCTTCCGCACGGGTGCTTCACGATCACCCGACACGATTTCGATCGCAAAGCCATCGCGCTTCAACTCGGCGACGCACTCCGCAGCCCCGGCGCGCAGACTGTCCTCGAAAAGGAAATCGGCGAGGCGCAGGCCATCGCGCGACAGCACCACCGACGACACATCGATATCCGCGTCTGCCAAACAATCCAGCGACCATTCGGGACGCCCGAGCCTGATCACGCTGCCCTCCATACGCGCTTCCATGCCGCAACCGGCAATCTCGGAAATCGCATCGAAGGTGATCGGCGGCTGCACGGGCTGCGCCACGGAGGCCAAGGCGCGCGAGAACGGATGCAGCGAATGGGCAGCCATGGTGCCGGCCAAAGCCAGCACCGCCAGATCGAGCTCGCTCGCATCGACGAGACGCGGATTGCCCCGGGTCAGCGTACCTGTCTTGTCGAATACGATGGTATCGACCTCGCCAATGCGCTCCAGCGCGCCGCCATCCTTGATCATGATGCCTACTTCGAACAATCGCCGGGCTGCGACCACCTGCACCATCGGCACCGCAAGGCCAAGTGCGCAGGGGCAGGTGATGATCAGCACCGCGACCGCGATGGTGATGGCATGATGCCAGTCGCCTTCAATGAACATCCAGCCGATCAACGTGAGCAGTGCAGTGAGATGCACCACCGGCGCATAGAGCGCAGACGCATGATCGGCAATGCGGCGATAGCTGGAGCGGCCCTGCTCGGCCGCTTCCATCATCCGCAGCATTTCCGCGAGGAAAGAGTCACGCGCAGCGGCCGTCGCCGTGATCGTCAATGGGCCGGTAAGATTGAGCGTGCCGGCACGCAAATCGGCGCCAGGCTGCGCCCGCTGCGGCACGCTCTCGCCTGTCACCAGCGACACATCCAACTCGGACAAGCCCTGAGTGACCACCGCGTCCACTGGCACGCGTTCGCCGGCTGTGAGCAGAATGATCATACCCGGCTTGATTTCGGCCACTGGCAGATAAGTCTGCGAACCATCGGCCTGCTGCACCAGTGCACCGCGGGCGGCGAGGCGCGCGAGGCTCTTCACGGCCACGCGGGCACGTTCCCGCATCACGTGATCGAGGGTGCGGCCGATCAGCAGGAAGAACAGCAGCGAGACGGAGGCATCGAAATAGGCATGCGGGCCATGGATCGCGGTCTCATACAGGCTCATGCCGAAGGCGAGAGAAACCCCGAGCGAGATCGGCACGTCCATATTGGTGCGGCCATGCCGCAGCGCCTGCCAGGCCGAGCGGAAAAACACGCGGCCGGCATAGAGCAGCGTCGGCAGCGCGATCAGCGCGGACAGGCCGTGAAACAGATCGCGCGTCGCCGGCTCGGCACCGGACCAGACCGAGACCGAAAACAACATGATGTTGCCGGCCGCAAAGCCGGACACTGCAAGTGCACGGATCAGTTCGGAAAGCGTCGCGTCGCCGGCATCGTTGTCCATCTCGAACAGATGCGCCTCATAGCCGGCACTGCGCAATGTCCCAATGAAATCAGGCGGCGTCTCGATATCGGCACGCCATTTAATGGTGACGCGCCGCGTGGAAAGATTCACCCGCACCGAACTGACGCCCTTCAGCGCGCCAAGCACCTTCTCGACGGTGTGGATGCAAGCGCCGCAATGGACGTCGGGCACTGAGAGATCGGTCTGCCGGAGATTGCCGGCGATCGGGCGGCTGGCGAGCAGAATCTCGCGCGGATCCGTTGCCGCCAGCAACGACAGTTCTGCACCCGCGCCACAACAGCTCATGGGAGGCCCCGATCATGATGATTGCGGCCCCATGATTAGGCGCTGTGCACCCAGCAGCGATTGATCCAGATCAAGTCAGCCTCATGCCCCGGACCAGCGACGGCGTCATCAACGCTGCGCTGCGTCCGGGACACGGGGCATGAAAACGTCAATCTCTCAGATCGTAGCGATAGGACTTCGACACGATCTGCCAGCCGTCGGCGAGCTTCATCGCGACCAGATAGTCCGTGAAATAGCGCGGCGGCAATTGGCACCGCACCTTGATGAAAGCCGTCTTCTCGTCGGAACGATCGACGGTGACAATGAAATCCTCGCGCGCCTTGCCATCGGCCCTGCCGGAGCTGCGCTTGCGGACCATCGCCATCCAATCCGGCACGGTGAGGACCTTGAGCTCACCATTCTCGACCCAGCGCAGATCGGCGCTCGGATGGAAGATCGCGCCGAGCTTGTCGGCATCAGCCTCATAAAGGCCGTCAAAGTAATGCTGGATCACGGCTTCGACGGTCGAACGATCATAAGTCACGGCACTCCTCCACGCGCGATTTTGTCTCGCCTGTATGGCATGGAAGTCATGACCGGCATACCGTGACCGTCAACGCCGGGCACGCACATGGCCTATGACAATTTGTCTAGGCTTCACGACGGCAACGCAGGCGCAAAGTTCAAGCCCGCAACATTGCCGGAGTTTCGAGATGGTCTCAGCAATCCAGCCCACCATCGACACCGACGCATTCCTCGCCGGCGCGCAATTCGCCGATGCGTTCAGCATCACGACCGAAACGACACTGACGGCGCGCGAGGCTGCCGAGCGCATGCTCGGCCGCTCGCCGTGGTGGGTCGATGTCTTGATGAAATTGCGTGATGCTATCGTCACGCCGCTTGGTTTGAAGACGGCGAAATCGGCGCGCCATGACAAGGTCGAGAAGGTTGGCTTCTTCCCGCTGCTGAGCGAAACGCCGCAGCGACTGGTGGCCGGCTTCAATGACAGCCATCTCGACTTTCGCGTGGTGATCGATGTCGCGCCTGCCGGCAACGGCCAGCGTGTGACCGCAACTACCATCGTACTGATGCATAACTGGATAGGCCGGACTTACATCACACTCATCAAACCGTTCCACCGAATGGTGGTGCGTTCCATGCTGAACCAGGTCCACCAAAGGTCATGAACGAGCCCATGTGACGCAGCATCCGCGGGAACGGCCGCGCCGTGGTTCCGTTATCGCATATGACATTTTCAGAGTTCGACTTACAACGTAACGAGAGCGTCCATCTCACCTTGGCCCGCGCCTTCGATGCGGCCTGGGAGCCGTTTATCGCCCGTGAAGGTGATACCGTCGACACCGACGACAATCGCCGCCGCCTCGCTGCACGCATCGTCGCGCTGGCACGGTCAGGGCAAACCGATGAGAACGAGCTAGGAGAGGCCGGCCTGATCTATATGCGCGTCCTGACCGACGCGGCTCGCCTTTCCGAACGCATCAGGGAGATGCCTTCACCCGAACTGGTGCCGCAAGATGCGGATCATCGGGAGTTCGGCTACGATGCCGTGGAGGCGATGTCGTCGGCTCTCGATCTGTGCATCGAGGAATTGCCGCTCTTCATTCCCGCCGATGCCGTTCAGGTCCTCTCCAGCAGCATCGTTGATGAAGCCGCCCGCGGCGAACGGGATCCCGAGCGACTGCATTCCCACGCCATGGCGACGCTCATGTCGCGTCAATGACTCTCTTGCCTGCCATCGGCGGGTCGACCTCGGCCCATTCGGACACGCAGCGTTCGAGATCCTTCAGGTTCTGCCGCATCTGCTCCAGTGAAAATCCAATGGCAAAGAAGCGCTCGGCCATATCGCCGGGCAGGCCGCGCGTCAGCCCTTCCTGACGGAGTTTTGCGACTTCCTCGCCGTAGAGTTTCAAGGCCGTTTGCACCGGATAGATCGCGGGCGCGCCGGTACCGCTGCGCAACGCCACCGCGGTCGAATGCAAAAAGGTCGCCATTGCCTCACTCACCCGAGCCAATGGACCGACCAATCTGATCTGTAGTGGCGAAGGCAGCGGCACCACCGTCGAGCGGCCGATCATCACCAGATCATGGCGCAAACGCAGGGTCGTGCGCAGCAGCGGGCCGGTATCGGGGCCCTTGGAAAGGTGCGCCGCACGTTCGCGCTCGGCTTCGGCGCCGATCGCCTGCAGGCTGGTGATCGCATGGCCGATGCCGTCCTGCAACCGATGCAACGCTTCGTTGTCGCGGCCGCGCGTCAGCGCGGCCAGAAGCTCGGTGAGCGCCGTCGCAATGAGATCGAGCGCCTGCGCCGCATTGACCCGGACCTGGCTGTGCGCGCGTGACGGCAGCACGATGAAGGACACCAGTAAGCCGGTGATCGCACCGACAGTGACTTCGAGCACGCGATCGATGGCGGATTCCAGCGGCGTGTTGTGGTTCATCAGCGGCAGCAACAGCACGATGATCGCCGTCACCGGTGCGACATTGAGGCTGGGATTAATGGCCGCTATGAAGGCCAGGGGCGCTACCGCCAGCACCAGGACGAGCAGCAGCATGCCCTCATTGGAATGCGGAATCAGGATTGCGACCGCGCCGCCATAGACCGCGCCACCGATGGTGCCGATGAGGTAGTCACGCGTCGCCTTCAGCGAGCGCCCCACGCTCATCTGCGTGACGATGATCGCGGTCAGCACCGCCCAGAGCGGCAGCTTGAGCCCCACGGTCAGCGCCACGATGAGCGATGCCAGCGCCGCCGCCGTCACCCGGATGCCGAGCCCGAGCTCGATCGTATGGGCGCGGAAATAGGCAACCACGCGTTTCAGCGCCCCGAACATTTCCCGGAATACGGACATGTGACGATCGATCCCTGAAATGGCTATGGCCCCCGGCTCGCATGGCAGGTCCACGCGCCGCCAGGCCGGCTTGAAACACCGATTGAGCTTGCATAGAGCTAATTCGATAAGAGTGAGGAAACACAATGGCCAATGAGACCGCAACGCTTGCCGCCTATGTCGCCAATCTGAAATTCGACGACATTCCGCAGGAGGTCCTGGAACGTGCCAAGTGCCTCACCCTCGATTATCTCGGCAGCGCCATTCGCGCCCGCAGCGAAGCCGAATCCACCCCCTCGCTCCTGAAGATGCTGGAGACCCTGTCGCTGGACGGCAAGGGCGATAGCACCGTGTTCGGCGACAGCAAGACCTGGACGCCGGCCGTGGCCGCCCTGCTCAATGGCGCGCTCGGCCACTCGCTCGATTTCGACGACACTCATGCCGACTCCTCGCTGCATCCGAGCGCCCCCGTTGTCCCCGCCGCGTTTGCCGTCGGCGAGATGGTCGGCGCCTCCGGCAAGGACGTGCTGACGGCCATCGTGGCCGGCTATGAGGTGTGCTGCCGGCTCGGCAATGCGCTCGACCCGACCTCGCATTACGCCAAAGGCTTTCACCCGACCGCCACTGCCGGCACTTATGGTGCCGCCGCAGCCGCCGGCAAGCTGTTCGGCCTGTCCCAGGAACAGCTGATCTCGGCCTTTGGCGTTTCCGGCAGCCAGGCCGCGGGTTCGCTGCAATTCCTGGTCAACGGCGCCTGGAACAAGCGCTATCAGGTCGGCGCCGCCGCCATGAACGGCGTGATCGCTGCCACGCTGGCGCGCAACGCGTTCATCGGCGCGACGGAATCGGTGGAAGGCAAGCACGGCCTGCTGGTCGGCTATAGCGATGACGCGCATCCTGAGAAGGCCGTTGCCGGCCTCGGCTCGGTCTACGAGACAATGAAGATCGGCGTGAAACCCTATCCGAGCTGCCGCTACACCCACGCCGCCATCGACACGCTGATCGCCATGCGTCGCGAGCACAACCTCACGCCCGAGCAGGTCAAGCGGGTCGAGATCGGCCTGCATCGCAATGGCATCACGCTGACCGGCGACGCCGCCACCAAGCGCCATCCGACCTCCATTGTCGGCGGCCAGTTCTCGATGTTCTTCACCGGGGCACTGGCGCTGGATCAAGGTTCGTTCGGCTGGGACGACTACAAGCGCCTTGGCGACAAGGCCATCGATACGCTGGCCGACCGTTTCGACGTGGTCCAGGACGAACGCCTCGAGGGCAAGCGTCACCCCTTCGGCGCACGCGTGAGCATCCATACGGAAGACGGCGTGCATGAGCGGATCGCGCCGGATCCATCGGGCGAGCCGGATTCCTTCCCGGACGCCGAGGCCATGCAGCAGAAATTTTTGCAACTCGCGCGTCCCGTACTCGACACACGCGCCGACAGATTTGCGGATGCGATCCTGACGCTGGAGCGCTTCGACCACGTGGTAACCGCGACGGCGCTCGGACGCTGACGAGCGCAGCGGTCACCGCCGCACTGCAACTACGAATAACGCGGTCCGCCCGTTTACACCTTCTCACTCCCGTTGCTATCGTTGCGACAATAAGAAGCAACGGGAGGACACCATCATGAAGCATATGTTTGCGATCGCGGCTGTCGCTGCGATCGGCGTAAGTGCCATTGCCATCAGTCAGCCGGCAACGAGCCAGGACGGTTGGGTGACGCTGGTCGATGGCACCAAGATGGGCGACTGGGACAAGGTCGCCGACGCCAACTGGACCATGAAGGACGGCGCTCTGGTCGCCGACAAGCTGACCGCCGGCAAAGACCCCGCTTATCTCGTCAGCAAGAAGTCCTACAAGGATTTCCAGATCAAGGCCGAGTTCTGGACCGATGAAGACGCCAATAGCGGCATCTTCATCCGGTGCAAGACGGCCAAGGTGATCGATTCCAAGGAGTGCTACGAGGTCAACATCTTCGACAAGCGCCCCGACCCAACCTATGGCACGGGCGCCATCGTCGATGTGGCCAAGGTCAATCCGATGCCGAAGGCAGCAGGCAAGTGGAACACCTATGAGATCACCGCCAAGGGACCAAAGCTCACGGTGATCCTCAATGGCGAGAAAACCGCGGATGTCGAGGACGGCAAGCTGGCCAGCGGCCCGATCGCCCTGCAATACGGCTCCGGCGTGGTGAAATTCCGCAAGGTGCAGATCAAGGAGCTGTGATCCGCCGGGGCGGACAGAGCGTCGCGAAATCCGCGACTACTCCTACCCGACCTTTTCCTGCTATGGTGCCAGCCATGAGCTGGCACCCTTCCAACGACCCCATCCTCGGCGATCCCCTCACCTGTGACGCGCTGGAGCTCGTCATCGTGCCGCGCACCCGCGATCTTGGCGACGGCTTCGCTGTTCGCCGCGCGCTGCCCCATGGCAAGCGGCAGATGGTGGGACCGTTCATCTTCTTCGATCATTTCGGGCCGATGCAGTTCATCGCCGGCAAGGGCATGGATGTCCGCCCGCATCCGCATATCGGTCTGTCCACCGTCACCTATCTGTTCGACGGCGCCATCATGCATCGCGACAGCGAAGGCAATGTGCGCGAGATCCAGCCCGGCGCCATGAACCTGATGACCGCCGGCCGCGGCATCGCCCATTCCGAACGCACCCCGGACGTCCAGCGCGCCAACGGCCAGAAAATGCTGGGCCTGCAGAGCTGGATCGCCCTGCCGGTCGGCTCCGAAGAGATCGATCCGTCGTTCCAGCATTATGGCGCGGACAACCTGCCGACTGTGCAGGACAAGGGATTTTCGGCCCGCGTGATCGCCGGCAAGGCATTCGGAAAGGCCTCGCCGGTGTCGATGGTGTCGCCCTGGTTCTATGTCGAGGTCACGGCCACCGCCGGCACCACGCTGCCGCTCGATCCCGATCACGAGGAACGCGCGATCTATGTGGTGGACGGCGAGATCGAGATCGCCGGCGACCGCCATGAGGGACCCAAGCTGCTGATCTTCCGCCCCGGCGACGAAATCACCATCAAGGCGCAGCGTGACACCCGCATGATGTTCCTCGGGGGCGATGCGCTGGAAGGGCCACGGCACCTGTGGTGGAATTTCGTGTCCTCCAGCAAGGAGCGCATCGAGCAGGCGAAAGAGGACTGGAAGACCGGCCGCTTCGCCCATGTGCCGGACGAACACGAATTTATCCCGCTGCCGGAATAGGGTAACGTCGGTCACGATGCCCCGGCAAACTGCCGGAGAACCTGATTTCGAAAGTGACTGATATGACCACGATGGCCTCGAGCGACCTGCCCCTTCCGAAGATCGGACGTGGCAAGGTCCGAGATATCTATTCCGTAGGCGAGGACCGCGTGCTGCTGCTCACCACCGACCGCATCAGCGCCTTCGACGTCGTCATGAACGAGACCATCCCGATGAAGGGTGCGGTGCTGACACAGATCAGCGCCTGGTGGTTCAACCAGCTCAACGGCGTGGTGCCCCATCACATGCTCTCCGTCGATGCCGACGAGATCATCAGCGAGGTCACCGCTCTCAAGGGCCATCGCGACGCCATCGCCGGCCGCGCCATGCTGTGCAAGCGGACCACCGTCTTCCCGATCGAATGTGTGATCCGCGGCTATATTTCGGGCTCGGCCTGGAAGGAATATGCGGCGAGCGGCACGCTGGCGGGGGAGACGCTCGAAAGCGGGCTGGTCGAAAGCCAGAAGTTCGCCGAACCCGTGTTCAGCCCAGCCACCAAGGCCGAAACCGGCCATGACGAGAACATCACCATCGCCCGCATGCGCGAGATCATCGGCGAGGACGATGCCTTCACGCTCGAGAGCATGACCCGCGCCGTCTATACGCAGGGCGAGGAAATCGCCCGCGAGGCAGGTATCATCATCTGCGACACCAAGTTCGAATTCGGTCGTGACAAGTCCGGTCGCATCATCCTGATCGACGAGGTGATGACCCCCGACAGCTCACGCTTCTGGGCGGCCGACGTCTACAAGCCGGGCCAGCCGCAGCCGAGCTTCGACAAGCAGCCGCTGCGCGACTGGCTCGATGTAGAGCGCAAGGCCGGACGCTGGAACGGCGAGGCCCCGCCGCCGACGCTGCCGCAGGAGGTGATCGACGCCACCAGCCGGCGCTATCTGGACGCCTATCGCCGCCTCACCGGCGCCGAACTCACTGTCGAATAGGCCGTTTTCAGCGACTTCTCAGAAAAATTTCATTGTCGGAAGATCGTGCGCTCGTCTACCAGAGATGGCAACGCATGCGCGGTTGCGTGCGTCCTGGCAAGGTCCGCACGTGGGCAATCGACAAATCGAGACGCACCTTCTCCTTTGCGGACGTGACTGCGCGTGAGCAGCATCGCACTCACCCCCGCCAATGTCCGAGGCTGGCGCAACGACCTGTTCGGCGGTGTCATCGCCAGCGTCCTCACCATCAGCTTCGGCCTGTCCTATTCGGTGCTGATCTTTACGGGGCCGCTCGCCTCGTTCCTGCCCTATGGCATCGCCGCGACTTTCATCGCGGCCAGCGTCGCGGCTGCCGTTATCGCTCTCGGCAGTTCGTTCTCCTTCGCCATCGGCGGCCCCGAAAGCTCCACGGCCGCCGTGACGGCGATCCTGTCGGCAACCCTCGTCGAGCATATCGTCGCGCAATCCGAGCCGACCGCGCTGCTCGGACCGGTGCTGATCACGCTGTCCGCCGCGACGATCATGACCGGGCTGGTGCTGTGCGGCCTCGGCATCACCCATATGGGCCGCGCTATCCGTTACGTGCCCTATCCGGTCATCGGCGGATTTCTCGGCGCCACTGCCTGCCTGATCGTGGCAGGCGGTGTGCAGGTCTCGACCGGATTCAAATTGCAGATCGCCAATCTCGGCAAGATCGTCGCGCCGGTAGCACTCTATGAGCTTTGCGCGGCCGGCGCAGTCGCGCTGGCGATCTACGCCATCTGGCACAAGTCGCGGAAGCCGATGGCGCTGCCGTCAATCCTGCTCGCCAGCATCGCCATCGCCCATCTCGTCTTCTGGCTGTCCGGCACATCGATCTTGGAAGCGCAGGCCATGGGCTGGACCTTTGCGTCGCCGCCCAAGGCCAACCTGACCCTGCCCTGGGCCTTTCTCGCCGAGCCCTATCCCTGGGACGCGCTACCCGGCTTGATCGGCAATTTCATCGCCGTGATTTTCGTTACCGCGGTAAGCACCCTGTTCAACACCACCGGGATCGAGGTCGCCGCCCATCGCGAGGCTGACATCGAGCGCGAACTCAATGTTACCGGCGCCGCCAACATCCTCACCGGCCTGCTTGGCGGTTATGCCAGTTGCATCTCCATCAGCCGCTCGGTGCTCAATCTCAACAGCGGCGCGACCAGCCGCCTGTCCGGCATGACCGTCGCCGTGATCGCCGCTTCCATGCTGGTCGTCGATCCGACGCTGCTCGCTTACATGCCGCGCTTCGTGCTCGGCGGCCTTCTGCTATATCTCGGCATGGAGCAACTGCATCGCTGGATCATCGAATCCCGCAAGCGGCTGTCGATGCTCGATTACCTCTCGCTGGTCGCGATCATCCTCATCATCATCAAATGGGGCTTCGTCGCCGGCGTCCTGATCGGCATCGTGATCGGCTGCGCCACCTTCGCGCTCAGCGTCTCCCGCGTCTCCTCGATCAAATATGGCTTCGACGGTTCGGAATATCGTTCCTCGCTCGATCGCTCGCTGGAAGATCAGCGCACGCTGATCGCCCATGGCAAGGAGATCCAAGGCCTCAATCTGCAGAGCTATCTGTTCTTCGGCTCGGCCAACCGGCTCTATCTGCATGTCAAGGCGCTGCTACGCCGGCATCCGGAATGCCGCTATCTGGTGTTCGACTTCAAGCTCGTCACGGGCATCGATTCATCAGCAGCGCATTCCTTCGCTCAGATCAAGCGCATCGCCCGGGAACACGGTACCCGGCTGGTGCTGGCCAACCTGCATCCAGCCGCCAATCGCAATTTACGCGCCGGCCTGTTCATCGACGACGAGGTGCGGATTGCGGCCGATCTCGATCGGGCGCTGGAATGGTGCGAGAATGAGGTGATCGGACGACATCGCGGGCTGGCCGAGGAAGAGGCCAATCTGCGCGACTGGTTCACGCGCATCCTGCGCACGCCGGAAGATGCGGAAGAGCTGATGCGCCGCTGCCAGCGCATGGAAGTCGGGGCCGGCGAGATCGTCGTCAATGCCGGCGACGCCGCCGAATGCATGCATTTCATTCTCGACGGCCGCCTCGGCATCATGGTGGCCGGCGGCGACGGTCGCCTGACCCGTGTTCGCAGCCTCGGCCGCTATACCACTGTCGGCGAGATGGGTCTCGTCGCCTATGCACCGCGTAGCGCGACGATCCAGGCGGAAGTGGCGAGCATTCTCTACGTGCTGCGCGTGGATGCCTTCGAAGACATCAAGGAGAACCACCCCGCGCTCAGCCAGAAGCTGCTGACCTATTTCGTCTCCGTGATGGCGGAGCGGTTGGCCTTTGCAAGCAGGATGATCGCGGTGTTGCGAAGGTAGGTTTTCTGCAGGGCTCGTCTGAACCGGACGCCTATGAATTGGGGCCTTCGGCACCGGCAGTTGAACTGGCAGGTGTCACTGCTTTGCGGCTGGCGCGCCAGTTCTCCCACCTTTGGATGACGACAAAGAACGTCGGGACAAACAAAACTGCAAGGCAGGTCGAGGCGAGCATGCCCGAGAACACGGTGATGCCGATCGACTTGCGGGCATTGGCGCCGGCACCGGTCGCGAGCACCAGCGGCAGCACGCCGAGAATGAAGGCGAAGGATGTCATCAGGATCGGCCGAAAGCGTGCACGCGCAGCTGCGACTGCAGACTCCAGCAGCGGCTTGCGATCGTGCACATGCAGCTCGATCGCCACCTCGACGATCAGGATCGCATTCTTCGCTGACAATGCGATCAAAAGGATAATGCCGATTTGCGTATAGAGGTTATTCTCGATCCTTAGCGCTGTGAGCACCGCCATCGGACCGAGCAGTGACAGCGGCACGGCCAGGATCACGGAAATCGGCGCGTACCAGCTTTCATACTGCCCCGCGAGAACCAGATAGACGAGCAGCAGCGCGAGACCGAACACATAGTAGAGCTGATTGCCGACGATCTTTTCCTGATACGACATCGCCGTCCACTCGAAGCCCGTTCCCGGAGGCAAAGTCTTGGCCGCGATCTGTTCCATCAGCGTCATCGACTGCCCGGAGCTGTAGCCCTGTGCCGGCAGGCCTATCACCGTCGCCGTCGGATAGAGATTGTAGAGACTGATCAGCGACGGCCCCACGGTGGGTGTAATCTTCGCCACGGTGCCCAGCGGGATCATGTCGCCTTGCTGGTTGCGGACCATCAGGTTTTCGATGTCCCGGGTGGTCAGCCGGAATTTGGCATCTGCCTGTGTATAGACCTGAAAGGTGCGGCCGAACTTGTTGAACTGGTTGACGAAGGACGAGCCGAGATAGGACGACAGCGTCGAGAACACCTGATCCGTCGTGACATGCAGGGTCTGGGTCTTGATACGATCGATCTCGATATCGAATTGCGGCACCATCGAGCGGAACGGCGAACTGACGCGCTGCAAAGCGCTCTGCGTCTCTGCATTGGCCACGATCGCGCCCGTGATCGCCTGCAGCTTGCCGTAGTCGGCGTTGCCGTCGCGCAATTCAACCTGCATGGCGAAGCCGGCCGCATTGCCGATGCCCTGAATCGGCGGCGGCGGGACCACCAGAATGCGGGCTTCCTCGATCACCGACAGGCTCTCGTTCAATCCGACAAACAACGAGCGTAGATCCTGCCCCGGTCCGCGTTCGCTCCATTCCTTGAGGATCAGATAGGCGACACCGGCATTGGCGAGGCTGGAGCTGCTATCGAGCGCGGAGATCCCGGCAATGGTAACCACCTGTTCCACCGCCGGCGTCTTCGCAGCCAATTCGCTGACCCGATCGAGCACCCGCTGCGTCCGGTCCAGTGCGGCGCCATCGGGCAACTGGACGGCGACCAGCAGATAGCCCTGATCCTCGATCGGGATGAAGCCCGTGGGAATCCGGGACAGTCCGTAACCGCCAATGCCGATCAGGATCAGTGCCACGATAACCGAGAGATTGCTGCGCCCGACCATGCGCTCGATCAGGGCGGCATAGCCCCGCTCAAGCCGGTCATAGACCCTGTTGAACCCGCGATAGAAAAAATTACGTTTCTCGGGAGGCACCGGGCGGCGCAGCCACAATGCGCATTGCGTCGGCTTCAATGTAGCGGCGTTAACGGCGCTCAGCAGCGCCGTGGCGGCGATCACGAGTGCAAATTGCGCATACATGCGCCCGGTCAATCCTGGCAGGAATGCCGCCGGCAGGAACACCGAGATCAGCACCAGCGTGATGCCAATGATTGGAGCAAACAACTTGTCCATCGCGCTGATCGCAGCGTCGTGGCCGGACATGCCCTGCTCGATATTGTAGGCGGCACCTTCGACGACCACGATGGCGTCATCCACGACAATGCCGATCGCCAGCACGATGGCGAACAGGGTCGACAGATTGATGGTGAAGCCGAGCGCCGCCATCGCCGCGAACGCGCCGATGATCGTCACCGGCACGGTGGTCGCCGGCACCAGCATCGCACGCCAGTCCTGCAGGAAGACCAGGATGACCACCAGCACAAGCAGACCAGCCTCGATCAGGGTCTTGTAGACCTCGTTGATCGATGCCGAGACGAATTTCGTGGTGTCGAACGGCGTGTCGTATTTGATGTCATCGGGAAATTGCCTGGCCAGCTCCGACATCTTCTTCTCGACGGCCTTTTCAACCTCAAGCGCATTGGCACCCGGCGACTGGAACACACCGATGCCGACAGCCGGCCTCTGATTGAGCGAGAAGATCTGACTATAGGTTTGCGCACCCAGTTCGACGCGGCCGACGTCACGGACGCGCGTGACATCGCCGTTGTTGCCGGTCTTGACGATGATGTCCTCGAACTCGGCGGGATCGTCCAGCCGCCCGTTGATGTTCAGCGTATACTGGAACGCCTGCCCCGGCGGCGTCGGCGGCATGCCGATCTGGCCTGCCGCGACTTGCTGGCTTTGCTGCTGGATGGACTGGATGACATCCTGCGGCATCAGCCCGCGCGCTTGCAACTGGTTCGGATCGAGCCATACTCGCATGGAATACTGGCCAGCGCCGAACACCGTCACATTCCCCACACCGGACAGGCGCGATAGCTCGTCCCGGATATTGATCGTGGCGTAATTGCTCAGGAACAGACTGTCATAGGTCGCCTTGGGCGACGTCAGTGTTACGAACAGCAGGATCGCCGTCGATTTCTTCTGAACGGTCACGCCCTGATTTTGCACGGCGGTCGGCAGCGACGACAGCGCGCTCGATACGCGGTTCTGCACGAGTACCTGCGCAAAATTCAGATCGGTGCCGATCTTGAACGTGACCGTGAGTGAATAGGTGCCATCGGCAGCGCTATAGGACTGCATATAGAGCATGTCCTCGACGCCATTGACTTGCTGCTCGATCGGCAATGCAACCGTGTCGATGATGGTCTTCGCGCTGGCGCCGGGATAGCGGGTCGTGACCTGGACAGTCGGTGGCACCACGTCGGGATACTGTGCGACAGCGAGGCCATAGAGGGCGACGCCGCCGATCAGGATCATCAGCAGCGCGATGACATTGGACAGGACTGGCCGCTCGATAAAAAACTTCGAAATCATGGCCCACCCTATTTGGTCGGTGCCGTCGCTTCGATCTTTCTCAGTTGCGGGTCGATCTTCTGCCCCGGAATGGCACGCAGCAGGCCGGAAATCACGACGCGATCGTCCGGCTTCAGGCCGCTTTCGATCACGCGCAGATCCGCATCCAGCGGACCGGTCACGACCTTGCGCTGCTCAATGACATTGTCGCTGTTGACGACCAGGACATAGCGTCCGGACTGATCGCTGCCGAGCGAGACGTCAGGGACAAGCAACGCGTTCTGTTGCTCCTCATAGGGCACGCGCACGCGCACATAAAAGCCGGGTAGCAGGATGCGATCCGGATTTGGCAGCACGCCACGGACCGGAAGCGTACCCGTCGACTGGTTGATGGTCGGCGAGATGTAGTCGATCTTGCCCTTGTGCGGAAAGCCGGTCTCGGTCTGCAATCCGATCTCGATCGGCAACTGCCTGAGATCGCTCACCGTCAGTCCGCGTCGCCGTGCTTCATCCCGGATCCGCAACACGTCCTGCTCATTGACGTTGAAGTTTACATAAATGGGATCGAGTTGCACGATCGTCGCAAGCTGGGTCGGCGAAGCGACACCGACCAGTTCGCCGACCGACACCAGATGTGCGCTGACGATCCCGTCGAACGGTGCGACGACATTTGTGTAGCCGAAATTGACCGCAGCGATCTTGGTATTGACCTGCGCCTGCTGCAGGTTGGCTTGCGAGTTTTCGCGCGCCGATGTCGACTGATCCAGCGTTGCCTGGGAAACCGCTTGCCGAGCGACAAGATCTGACTGACGCTTGAAGTCGGCCTCAGCCTGCTTTGCCGAGGCCTGAGCACCTGCTTCCGCAGCCTGCGCCTGCTCCAGCTTTAACTGATATGTCTCAGGTTCAATCGTGAACAGCGTCGTACCTTGCTTGACGAAAGAACCATCCTGATAATTGATCGACTGCAGAACGCCCTGAACCCGCGCCACGAGATCGACGTTCTTGATCGGTGCCGTATTGCCGGTTGCCTCAAGAAAGCGCGTGATTCCGCGCTGCACAGGGATCGCCACCTCAACTTTCGGCGGCGGCGGCGCCACGAAAGTGTTTTGCTCGCAGGCACTTAAAAAGAGGCTTGCCAGCACAAGGCTGGTAGCACGCAAGGTCCCAACATGTTGCAGCTGCTCAATATGAGCTTTCCGTCGAGATGAACAGGCGCGCACAAATTGCATTGTCCTGCCTCAATCAAATGACTCTTTGCGAAAACCCTCGATCAAAAACACGATACCGTGCGCATCAATAGCAAAAATGCACTTGTAGTGAAATCGAAACCGTAAAATTATGACGGGCCGAAGTTGTTTTGCGAATGCCTTTCAGAACTCATACTTCTTGAAGATTTTGCGCAGTTGCCCGGACTGATCGGGCGGTAGCAACAAGGATTTCATCGATGAATGTCATGTACGGCTCAGCCGCGCGACGTCGCATGTCGATGGCAACTACTATTCTACTCGCAATTACGAGCCCCGCCTTTGCGCAAGCGCCGAGCCAGGCGCAGCGTGACGCGATCAAGACGCAGTGCCGCTCGGATTACATCGCGCATTGCTCGAGCGTTCCTCCCGGCGGCGAAGCCTCGTTGCAGTGCCTGCAGAAAAACATGTCGAGCCTGTCGTCAGCATGTGCGGGCGCGGTTCGCGCCGTCGAAGCGCCAGCTGCTGCACCAAAGGCGGCCGAGCCAACACCCGCAGCAACGCCCAGGACCGAGGCGACGCCGCCGGCTGCCAAGCCGGCAACGACAACTGCCGCACCGAAGGCAGCAGCGATGAAGCAGCCGAGCAGCGCCCAGATCGCAGCTATCCGGAGCGCCTGCAGAAGCGACTACCCGAAGGTCTGCAAGGGCGTACCGACCGGCGGAGCGCCAGCATTGCAATGTCTCGAGACCAACAAGGCCAAGCTTTCAGCCGGATGCGAGAAAGCCGTCAGCGCAGCCAGCGGCGAGACGTCTGCCGCGGCGGCACCCGGTGCGGCAGCCGCGACCGCCGCTCCCGCAGCCGCCCCCGCAATCATCGCGCTGCGGCCAATGCGGCCTCGCGAAGAATTGTTGGTGATGAGATCAGCATGCGGTGGCGACATCCGATCGCTCTGCGGCGGCATTGCGCCGGGCGGCGGCCGCATCGCGCAATGCCTGGCCAGCAACAGCGCATCGCTTTCGCCAGCTTGCACCAAGGTTCTGGCGCCGTTCGCTCAACGATGAGTGGTCGGCACGACAGCGATTGACCGATCGTCGGTTACTCCCCGCGAAAGGCGAGGATCAGCTGTATCAGCCGGACGGATAGAATGACGTAACAGAGCGACATGACGATCTGAAGCGCTACGTGCCATTCCAGCTTTGCGAGCTTGTGGAGACCATCGATAAAATTCAGCAACAACAGAAAAATTCCGAACAGCATGACACCGCGGCCGACGAGACCGTGACGCAGATATCCGAACAGAACGATAGATGGCTCGTCGCTCGATACATGCGCCCCGGCCGATATAATCAAAGTACCGATCACCATCTTTCCGAGGTGATTGAATACTTCCTTTGAGAAGGGCTCGATATGGCGATCGTGAAAAGCAAGCCACCTGGTCCAGAAATCCGACATGCTTTCTCCTGTTGAGGCAGCACGGGGCGAAATAGGCCCGTCACATATTTCTAATCGGCAAGTATCTGCAGGGTTTAATAAACGTTCTGGCGCTTCAAGGCACAAGACACTCTTGCAGGATTTCTTATCGCTCACGAGATATTTGCGCTCTCCCGCGAACTACTCTTTGCACTCGATATCACGTCCCGAAGCTCTCCTTCGTAATTCGCTTGAACACCCGACTGAAGCCGACGCACCTTTCTCCAAAGTCCTTTGCTAACACGTATCCCTTGCCAACCAAGCCAGGAGATCACCATGCGTTCTTTCTTGATGATGGTTGCAGCCGTTCTTGCATTCGGCACGACAATGACGATTGAAGCCACCGACGCCAACGCAGTCGTCTGCGCCCGCGGCGTCTATCGCGCCGGCTGCGCCGGCTACCGCGGAGCCGCTGTCGTACGCCGCCCCGTAGTAGCTGCGTGCCGTACCGTGTGGGTCAACGGCGTGCGAGTCCGCCGCTGCCGATGACCGAGGGCGAGTTCAGCTGACGTCAGTTGCTTCGAACTGTTGCCGGGGCCGCCGATGGCCCGCCGGTAGGCGATTTGGTTGTGCCAGAAACGTGCATGCCCGGCACGAGGCCGGGCATGACGCGTGACTGATTCAAAATCGGGAAAGGCGCGGCGCCTTAGATCCCCGACATCATGATGTATTTGATCTCGACATATTCTTCCATGCCGTGACGGGAGCCTTCGCGGCCCAGACCTGACTCCTTCACGCCGCCGAACGGCGCGACTTCCGTCGTGATCAGGCCGGTGTTGACGCCGACCATGCCGGACTCCAGCGCTTCCGCCACGCGCCAGACGCGACCGAGATCGCGGGAATAGAAGTAGGACGCCAGACCGAAAGGCGACGCGTTGCACATGGCGATGACGTCAGCCTCGTCCTTGAAGCGGAACACCGGCGCCAGCGGACCAAACGTCTCTTCCTGTGCGACGATGGCATCCGGCTTCACATTGGCGAGCACGGTGGGCTCGAAGAAGGTGCCGCCCAGCGCATGGCGCTTGCCGCCGGTTACCACCGTGGCGCCGCCCTTCACCGCATCGGCGATGTGGCGCTCGACCTTCTCCACCGACTCCATATTGATCAGCGGGCCCTGGGTGACGCCCTGCTCGGTGCCGTCGCCGATCTTCATGGCCGCGACCTTCTTCGACAGCTTCTCGACGAACTGGTCGTAGATGCCGTCCTGTGCGTAGAGGCGGTTGGCGCAGACGCAGGTCTGGCCCATGTTGCGATACTTCGACACCATGGCGCCTTCGACGGCCGCATCGATATCAGCATCGTCGAACACCACGAAGGGCGCATTGCCGCCGAGTTCGAGGCCGAGCTTCTTCACACCGACCGAAGCCTGCTTGTAGAGGATCTTGCCGACTTCCGTCGAACCGGTGAAACCGACGAAGCGCACCGCCGGATGCTCGCACAGGACGAGACCGATTTCCGAGGCACGGCCGGTGATGATGTTGAGCACGCCTTTCGGCACGCCCGCACGCTCAGCGAGTTCGGCCAGCGCCAGCGCCGACAGCGGGGTCTCGTTGGCGGGCTTCAGCACCACGGTGCAGCCGGCGGCGAGCGCCGGCGACACCTTGCGGGTGATCATCGAGTTCGGGAAATTCCACGGCGTAATGGCGCCGCAAACGCCGATCGGCTGCTTGATGGCCAGCAGGCGCGCATCGGCACGCTGGGTCGGGATGGTTTCGCCGTAAACGCGGCGGGCTTCCTCGGCGAAGAATTCGATATAAGCCGCACCGATATCGACCTCACCCAGCGCTTCGGCCAGCGGCTTGCCCTGCTCGGAGGTGAGGATCAGTGCGAGATCTTCGCGGTTGGCGATGATCAGTTCGAACCACTTGCGCAGGATGTTGGAGCGCTGCTTGGCAGTGAACTTGGCCCAGGCCGGAAATGCCCTTTCGGCGGCCTCGACGGCCTGCGTCGTCTCCTTGGTACCCATATTCGGCACCTTGGCAATCTCCGCCATGTTGACCGGATTGGTGACCACGGTCTCGCCAGCGCCGACCCAGGCGCCATCGATGTAGCACTTGTCGCGCAGCAGCGAAGGGTCTTTCAGGCGGGCGGCGAGCGAGGAAGCGGTCGATGACATGGGCTATTCTCCTGCAGGAAATGTCGCGGACGTATAGCCGCGGAACAATGCAGGAGTACAGGCCCGATTGCCCTCGCGCGGCGAATGGCAGCTATCGCGGCCAGACCTTACATGGCCGCCAAGCCCGCACGAGATCAGGCCGCGCCACGCATATAGGCTTCGCGCCGGTCGATCATCCGCTCGAAAGCAATCTTTGCGGTCGCGCGGCTTGAGGTCGGAAAAGTGCGATATTCGAGATCCGGCAGCATCGCCACATCGCGGCGCCCGAACCACGAAATGAAGGATTTCGGCGGCGCCGAAATCTTCGCCAGCGCTTGCGCC
>JASBVG010000100.1 GCA_030147505.1 Tardiphaga sp. | reverse complement strand
GCTGCAGATTGAGGATCGCGCCGGCCTTGGCTATGAGGCGCTCAACGACGCCACCAAGGCCTTCATCGGCAAGGCCATGCAGCAGAAGGAACTGGCCGGTCTGTTTTCGAGCTACCAGATCAACGTGCCGCAGCTCTATGCGGATGTCGATCGCACCAAGGCGCGACAGCTCAATGTGCCGGTCACTTCGATCTTCGACACCATGCAGATCTATCTCGGCTCGCTCTATGTGAACGACTTCAACAAGTTCGGTCGCACCTATTCGGTGCGCGTGCAGGCGGACGCCAAATATCGCGCCCGGGCCGACGATATCGGCCAGCTCAAGGTGCGTTCGGACAGCAACGAGATGATCCCGCTGTCGACGCTGCTGCGCGTCAAGGAAAGTGCAGGGCCGGAACGCGCCATGCGTTACAACGGCTTCCTGTCTGCTGACGTGAATGGTGGCGCTGCGCCTGGTTACTCCACGGGGCAGGCACAGGACGCCGTCGCGCGTGTGGCGAAGGAAACCCTGCCGAAGGGGATCAGCTTCGAATGGACCGAACTGACCTATCAGGAGATCATCGCGGGCAATTCATCGCTGATCGTGTTCCCGGTGGCGATCCTGCTGGTGTTCCTGGTGCTTGCCGCGCAGTACGAAAGCCTGACATTGCCGCTGTCGATCATCATGATCGTGCCCATGGGCCTGCTGGCTGCCATGTTCGGCGTTTGGATCACCAAGGGGGATAACAACGTCTTCACCCAGATTGGTTTGATCGTGCTTGTGGGCCTGTCGGCGAAAAACGCCATTCTGATCGTGGAGTTCGCGCGCGAACTCGAATTCGCCGGGCGCAAGCCGATCGAGGCGGCGATCGAGGCGAGCCGGTTGCGTCTGCGCCCGATCCTGATGACCTCGATGGCCTTCATCATGGGTGTAGTGCCGCTCGTGACCTCCACCGGCGCCGGTTCCGAGATGCGGCAGGCGATGGGCGTTGCAGTATTCGCGGGCATGATCGGCGTCACCGCCTTCGGCATCTTCTTCACGCCGATGTTCTATGTGCTGCTGCGCGCCATGGCAGGCAACCGCCCGCTGACCCAGCATGGCGAGGGCACGGTGGATCAGAATGCGCCGCTGGCGCCGGGAGAGCATGACGGCGAGCCGCGCCCGCACGCCACGTTGACAACGCACACATGAACTCCAGACTGTCTCTCACGTAAAACATCACGCGCACAAAAATTCCGGATGCCGCAATTTCTGCGGCATCACGGCGCGCGGATTTCGGGAGAGAAACATGACGATCAGCATTTCCATGTCTCGTCGCCACGCGCTTGCCTTGCTTGGCGCGTCGCTGGCCGCGCCGCACGTTGCCAGGGCGCAGGGTGCATGGCCAAACCGTAGCGTTCGCTATTATGTCGGCTTCGCAGCCGGCGGCGCCACCGACACGCTGTCGCGCATCTACTGCCAGAAAATGAGCGAACTCACCGGCCAGCAATTCGTCGTGGAGAATCGCGGAGGGGCGGGCGGCGTGCTCGGTGCCGATGCCGTCGCCAAGTCGCAGCCCGATGGCTACGGCCTCGGCATGGGCTCGATCGCGACCAATGCGATTGCCGTCGGCACCTATGCCAAGCTGCCATTTCACGCGGGCAAGGACTTTACTTTCATCAGTGGCCTGTGGCGTCTGCCGAATGTGCTGGTGGTCAAGAAGGACCTGCCGGTGAAGGATCTCAAAGAGTTCATTGCACTCGCCAAGGCGAACCCCGGAAAATACAGTTACGCGTCGCCGGGCATCGGCACCACGCTCCATCTGTCCGGCGAGATGATGAAGAGTGCGGCCGGTATCGACCTGCAACACATCACTTACAAGGGCGGCAATCCCGCAATGGTCGATCTGCTGGCCGGCCGCGTAGACACGTTGTTCGACAATCTCCCAGGCTCGCTGCAGCAGATCAGGGACGGTGCCGTCCGCGCGCTTGCGGTGACGACTACCAATCGCAGTCCGGCGCTGCCAGAGGTTCCTGCCGTTGGTGAAGTCCTGCCTGGTTATGAGCTCACATCGTGGGTGGCCGTGTGTGGACCCGCGGGCATGCCGCCGGATATCGTCACCCGGATCAATGAATTGTCGATACGGGCATTGAAGGATCCAGTGCTGGTCGCAAAATATGCCGAACTCGTCGCGCAGCCGTTCCCAACGTCAACTGCCGAGATCACAGCATACCGCGACACGGAAGAAGCGCGGCTGCTTCCTGTGATCAAGGCCGCCGGAATCGTTCCAAGCTGATACGGTGCGCTTTCCTTCACTGCACAATCTCGGCTAGATTACCGAAGGCGCAGTGGGGAATGGTCGGTGCGGACCGGATTTTATAGATGCGAGTATTACGTCGGCGAGGCGCTTGGGCGCAGCGTCATGTATGTTCGCGGCGGCACTATGCTCGGTGGCAATTCCGGATTTGCCCATATCGGCACCTATCGCTTCGAAGGTGACAAGGTGTTCGCGGAGATCGAGAGCCGCCGTCATTGCTTCGATCCCGGCTATCAGTCATTGCTCGGCCATGACGTCGCGACTATCGAGGCGACCGGTCGCGCCTGCGGTGATAGTTATCGCTTCGAAGGCAGCTCGCCGCAGATGCCAGGTGCTCCTTTTCGTTCGCTGATGACAAGTCTCGACGACAGCGAATTGCCGCCGCCGGGTGAGGTCGGCAAGGGTGGCATCGCCAATGGTCTCTATTCGATCCAGCTACGTACCCTCGATGGCATCGATGGCGGCCTCACCGGTGTGATGTTGCTGCAGGATGGCTGGATCCTTGGTGGCGATGCGTCCTTCTACTATCTCGGCTCCTATTCGTCGGCCGACGGGCGATGGAAGGGTGAAATCCTGAATCAGGAGCATACGCCGTCGCTGGGCGAAGTACCGGTGTTCGGTGGCTATGAGATCGGTATCGGCTTTTCCGGGACCTGCGACGCCGAAGGGGCCGGACTTGAAGCCACCGCGCTCGCCGGCAAGCGCAGCCTGCGTCTGCAGGCAAGCCTGAAACTGATCCGCAAGGCGGAACTGCTGGCACCCGAGATTGCCTGAGGCGGGCAACCATTTATTTCAAATTGGCTGGATAGGGTGCCTCGACTGAGTTGCCATCGCGATTCTCCGGAGTTGCCCGTGAACGAGAGCCTGATTGCCGTCTGCCAGTTGTTTCTGGTCCCGCTGACCATTCTGTTCGCCGCGGTCGGCGTCGCCAATGCGCGCTTCGTGAAGCTGCTGGTCTGTCTGCTCGGCGTCGGCCTCGCCGGGCTCTGGCTGTATCGGATCTATCTCTGGACCGGCCTGTCGCTGATCGATCGTCGCACCGGCTATGGCCTCGCTGGGGCGTTCGCCCTATGCTGGGTGCTGACGCTGCTGCACCAGATCAAGAACAGCTTTGGCGGCGGCCATCGCTGACATCTCTCATACCTCCGTCCAGGAGGTGAACAGTGCAGCCTGACCGCAGCGTTGACCTTGCTCATCGGTCAACTCCCACACGATGCCGCCTTCTATCCAGAAGCGGCGGCCGGATTTGGCGATCCGCATGCCGCGGTAATTGTCGATGAAGCCATTGCTGGCGACAGCGTCGAGCAGACGTTGCCGTTCCTCGCGGTTGGGAGCTTCCGCCGACAGGCGCGAGGGAATGGTGACGAATTCGTCCCAGCCATATTCGAAGCAGCGCTGTGCCGTGCGATTGGCGTAGATGAACACCGGATCGGCGGCGGTGCTGTGAGCGAGCATGGCAAATGGCGCGTCGTTGTAGAGCCATGCGGCATCCTGTCCGCCATCGACCAATGGCCTGCCGACCATACGCATGTAACTGTTGGTGAGGAGCTGGAAGAACGCTCGATCAAAAGCGGCAGCGGGCAGGCGCATTACGTCGGTCACGGACATCTCGCATCATTCGGTGGTGTCGAGATATCCCACGCTGCAGCCGGAGACATCGGTCAAATCGGCGGTGCTGCGTCACTCGGGACGCATGGTCGCCATTGTCAGTAACCGCTTCCTCAACGCGTCGCGTTCGATGCGCAGATCCGCCGGCACCTGCTGCAGATCGGCCAGCCAGACGCCGTCGGCTGCATAGCGCACGATCTCCAGTTCGGGTGCGGCATCCGTGGCTTCATGGCGCTTGAGCCGGGCGCGCAGCCAGTCCGACCAGTGCGTGCGCGCGACGGGATCGGTGAGCAGCGCAATGCAGGTCGACTCCAGTGCGGGCGCATACTCGACCATCGAGAGATTGGCGATCACATAAGCGCGGGTGAAGCAGCCATAGTCGTCACCATCCTGCGCCAGTGTCGATTCAATGACTGCGTCGAACTTGTCGAGTTGATCCTTCAGGACCGCTTCGATCAGCGCCTGCTTGTTGGGGAAGTGATGAAACAGCCCGCCTTTCGTCACGCCGGCTGCGTCCGCCACAGCCTGCACGGTCACTGCCTGCAGGCCGCATTCGGTTGCCAGACGCGCCGCATGGTCGATCAGCGCACGGCGGACCAATTCGGGTTGCTTTTTGCGTTCGTAGCCTTCGTTCATTCGATCATCTGGCCGGGCAAGGATGGTCGTTGCAAGCGCTATCGGTCGGATCGCTTTGCATGCTGCGATGCAAACATAATGGTTGAAACTCAAACCAACCAGATGGTATGTTTCTCGTCCTCGCCCGAATCCGGCGAGTTTTCAGGTCGAGGGAGCGCGTTCTGTGGCCTCGACATCCCGATCGATGGTGACTTAAGTGTTTGGCAAGACGAAGAATATTGCTCCGTTCGCGGCGCTTTCGGTGATGGCTGCGCTGCTAACGGGCTGTGGCGATGGCAAACAGGCGGCGAATGGCTCGGCGGCACCGGCAACGAGCGTCGGTGTAGTGACCGTGAGTCCGCAGACGCTGCGGATCGTCAACGATCTCCCCGGGCGCATCGCGCCGACGCGGATCGCCGAGGTGCGTCCGCGGGTCGCCGGAATCGTGGTCGAGCGCGTGTTCAAGCAGGGGACCATCGTCCGCGAGGGCGATGTGCTCTATCGGATCGATCCCGCGCCGTTCCGCGTGCGGGTGAACAGCGCCAAGGCCGCCTTGCAGCGAGCAGAAGCCACGCGTGTGCTCGCCAGGCAGCAGGCCGAACGTCAGACACAATTGAAGGAGCGCGACGTCACCACGGGACAGCTCTATGACCGTGCGGTCGCCGAACTGGCACAGGCTGAAGCCGACGAGGCGTCGGCGCGGGCGGGGCTCGAAGCCGCGCAGCTCGATCTGCAGTATACCGAGGTCCGGGCGCCGATCACCGGACGCATCGGCCGCGCGCTCATCACCGAAGGCGCGCTGGTCAGCGTCGGCGGCAGCGAGAGTCTCGCGACGATTCAGCAGCTCGAACCTGTTTATGCCGACTTCACCCAGTCGGCCAACGAGCTGCTCGCGCTGAAGCGGGCTGCGCAGGCGAATGCAAAGGAGCAGGGTGGCGATGCTGCCGAAGTGCGCCTGCGCTTCGATGATGGCTCGGATTATGCCCAACATGGCCGTCTGCTGTTCTCGGAAGCCGCAGTCGATGCGTCCACCGGCCAGATCACGCTGCGCGGCGAATTTCCCAATCCGGAGGGCGACCTCCTGCCCGGCATGTATGTCCGTGTGCAGATCGTGCAGGGCGAACAGCAAAATGCACTGTCGGTGCCGGAGCGCGCCTTGCAGCGCGATCCGGGCGGCCAGGCGCAGCTCTATGTCGTCACAGCCGATCGCAAGGCCGAGCTTCGCAACGTAACACCGTCGCGCCTCGTCAATGGGCACTGGATCATCAAGAGCGGACTCCGCGCTGGCGACAGTGTCGTTGTCGAGGGCTTCCAGACGCTCGCGCCGGGGGCGACTGTCGATCCGAAGCCGTGGCGAAGCCAGTCGGCGGCGAATGCCACGGCCGACGCACAGCCGAGCAAGTAAGGCGCGTATCCATGTCGAATTTCTTCATCGCGCGACCTATCTTTGCCTGGGTGGTCGCCATCTTCATCATGATCGCCGGTGCGCTGGCGATCCCGTCGCTGCCGGTCGCGCAATATCCGAACATTGCGCCGCCGCGCATCGCGATCTCCACCAATTATCCCGGCGCGTCGTCGGAAGAGATCTATCAGGGCGTGACGCGGCTGATCGAGGATCAGCTCAACGGCATTCCCGGTCTGATGTATTTCGAGTCCACGGCAGATGCGACTGGCGCGATCCAGATCGACGTGACTTTCCAGCCTGGAACATCGGTGGCGCAGGCGACGGTCGATGTGCAAAACCGCATCCGCCGCGTGGAGTCACGGCTGCCGCGCGCGGTGACGCAGCAGGGCATCATCGTTGAGGAAGGCTCGATCGCGTTCCTGCTCTTCATCTCCATGCAATCCATCGACGGAAGCATGGATAGTATCGCAGTCGGCGATTACATCACGCGCAACGTGCTGAGCGAAATCCGGCGAGTTCCCGGCGTCGGCAAGGGGCAATTGTTTGGCACCCAGCGTTCGATGCGTGTGTGGATCGATCCTGACAAGATGCTCGGCCTTGGTCTCACCGCGGCCGACATCACTGCGGCAATCACTGCGCAGAATGCGCAGGTCGCGGCCGGTCGCATCGGTGCGCAACCCAACCCGGTCTCGCAGGAGGTCACGGCGCCCGTTTTGGTAAAAGGCCAGCTTGGAACGCCGGATGAATTCGGGGCGATCGTGCTGCGCGCCAATCGCGACGGCTCATCGGTGCGGTTGCGCGACGTCGCGCGTGTCGAGGTCGGCGGCGAGGACTACAATTTCGCCAGCCGTCTGAATGGCAAGCCGGCGGCTGCCATCGGCGTGCAGATGTCGGCAACCGGAAATGCGATGGCGACGTCTGAGGCGGTCAACGCCAAGATGAAGGAGTTGTCAAAATTCTTCCCGAAGGGGCTGACCTACGAAATTCCCTATGACACGACGCCGTTCGTCAAGGCGTCGATCGAGAAGGTGCTGCATACGCTGGCGGAAGCGATCGGTCTCGTCTTCATCGTGATGTTCCTGTTCCTGCAGAACATCCGTTACACGCTGATCCCGACAATTGTGGTGCCCATTGCTTTGCTCGGCACCTGCGCCGTCATGTTCGCCACGGGCTTCTCCATCAATGTGCTGACCATGTTCGCTATGGTGCTAGCCATCGGCATTCTCGTCGACGACGCCATCGTGGTGGTCGAGAATGTCGAGCGCCTGATGGCGCAGGAAGGCCTGTCGCCGCGCGAAGCGACCGTGAAAGCGATGAGACAGATTAGCGGCGCCATCGTTGGCATCACGCTCGTGCTGACGGCAGTGTTCGTGCCGATGGCATTCTTCCCGGGGGCGGTCGGCATCATCTATCGACAGTTCAGCCTCACCATGGTGGTGTCGATCCTGTTTTCGGGTTTCCTCGCTCTCACGCTGACGCCGGCGCTGTGCGCGACCTTTCTAAAACCGATCCCGCATGGACATCATGAAAAGGGCGGCTTCTTCGGCTGGTTCAATCGCAGCTTCGACCGTCTTGCCGGGAGTTACAGGGAGACGGTCGGCTGGATCACCAGCCGCGCTGGCCGGATGATGGTGATCTATCTTGCGCTGTTGGTCGGGCTCGGCTGGGCCTATATCCGGCTGCCGACCGGCTTCCTGCCGACTGAAGATCAGGGCTATGTGATCGTCGATGTGCAGGCGCCGCCCGAGGCGAGTCAGTCACGGACGCTCGACTCGATGAAGCAGGTCGAGGACGTCTTGCTCAAGGAGAAGGGCGTCGCCAGCGTGTTCTCCGTGCTTGGCTTCAGCTTCTCGGGCAATGGACAGAGCTCGGGCATTGCATGGCCGACGTTGAGGGATTGGAGTGATCGCGGCAAGCAGGATGCCGCGCCTGAGATCGTCAGCCGCGCCAATGCCGAATTCGCCAAAATTGGCGATGCACAGGCTTTCGCGTTGTCGCCGCCGCCGATTGAAGGTCTCGGCAATTCGACCGGTTTCAGCTTCCGTCTGCAGGATCGCAGCAGCCGTGGCTCGGCCGCGCTCACGGCTGCCGCCAACCAGTTGCTGGCAGAAGGCGCAAAGAGTCCGGTGCTCACCGGTCTGCGCGTCGAGGGGCTGTCGAATTCGGCGCAGCTCAATCTCGTGATCGATCGCGAGAAGGCGAATACTTTCGGCGTCTCCTTCACTGATATCAACACGACGATCTCGGCGAGTCTTGGCTCGGCCTATGTCAACGACTTCCCCAACACCGGTCGTATGCAGCGCGTCACTGTGCAGGCGGAGGGCAATCGCCGTATGCAGGCGGATGATCTCCTGAAGCTCAATGTCCGCAATGCCGGCGGCGGTATGGTGCCGCTCTCCGCCTTCGCCCGTACCGAATGGGCCAAGGGGCCTGTGCAGGTGGTCGGCTTCAACGGCTATCCGTCGATCCGTATCGCCGGCGATGCCGGGCCGGGTTACTCGTCCGGTGACGCCATCAAGGAGATGGAGCGGCTGGTCACGCAATTGCCCGATGGCTTCGGCTATCAATGGGCGGGGCAATCGCAGCAGGAGATCGAGTCTGGTAACCAGGCGCCGTTTCTACTGGGGCTCAGCGTACTGTTCGTGTTCCTGCTGCTCGCCGCACTCTATGAGAGCTGGTCGATCCCGCTATCGGTGATGCTGGTGGTTCCGCTCGGCATCATCGGTTCGTTGCTTGCTGTGATGCTGCGCGACATGCCGAACGATATCTATTTCAAGGTCGGTTTGATCGCCATCATCGGTCTGTCCGCAAAGAACGCGATCCTGATCGTGGAGTTCGCGAAAGAGCTGCATGCCGAAGGCAAGTCCTTACGAGAAGCGGCCATCGAGGCGGCATTCATCCGCTTCCGGCCGATTCTGATGACGTCGCTCGCCTTCATCCTTGGCGTCACGCCACTGGCGATCGCGAGCGGCGCCAGCGCCGGTAGCCAGAATGCCATCGGCACCGGCGTCCTCGGAGGCATGATCTCAGCCACCGTGCTCGCAGTGCTGTTCGTGCCAGTCTTCTATGTTTTCGTCCTCAACCGGATGCCGGCGAAACGCAAACGTCGCGATCCCGCCGTAGCGCCATCCCAGGATGCTGCATAGCGGACGAACTGACGGACGATAGCGATGCCACGAACCATGATTGATGAATTCGATCGCGAGCTCGATCCCGATCGTCTGACCTATGGGGACCGGGTGCGCATGTCGCCGCTCGGTCTGGAGCGGCATCCCAGCTATGGCGCCCGCGAGGGCGTCATCGTCGGCATGGGCTCGCCGAACAGCATGCGCGTGAAGTTCGACGACCGTGTTACGGTTCAGGCGATCCATCGCGATTATCTGGAGCGTGTGACCCGCGCGACACCGAAGAAGCGCCAGGCGGGGCTGATATCATGACCTATCTCTATCTTGCGGTGGCGATCCTGTCGGAGGTCATCGCCACCAGCTTTCTCAAAGTGTCTGACGGATTCACGAGACCGGTGCCGTCCGCGATTACGGTCGCAGGTTATGCTATCTCATTTTACTTCCTGTCGCTTGCGCTTCGCGACATTCCGACCGGGATCGCCTATGCGATCTGGTCGGGTATTGGCATCGTCCTGATCACCACCATCGCCTGGGTGTTCCAAGGGCAAAAGCTCGATGTCCCGGCGCTCGGCGGTCTTGGTTTGATTGTTGCGGGCGTCGTCGTCATCAATGTGTTTTCGAAGGCGACAGCACACTGATTGCTGCCCGCATATTCCGATGGCTGATCGGCTGATTTAGTCCTCGCATCGTTTTTGCTCTTGCTCTAGCTTCTCGCAAAAATGCCGGCCGGCGTCGTCAGACGGATGGATCGGCAGACAGTGGGAGAGAACGTGAGCACCAAGACAGCTCGATGGATCGCCATCGCCGCGGCCGTTGCCGCATCGCTGATATCGGTCGCGCCGGGGCAGGCGCAGCAATATCCGGATCGCAACATCACCATGGTCGTGCCATTTCCGCCGGGCGGAACGACCGATATCGTTGCACGCATTCTCACCGAACAGCTCAGCGCCGATCTCGGCAAGCAGGTGATCATCGAGAATCGTGGCGGAGCCTCGACCTCGATCGGCGCACAATATGTCGCCGGCGCCGACAAGGACGGCTACACGCTGCTCTTCGCCAGCGCGACCACATTCACGACCAATCCGCATTTGCTGGCCTCGATCAAATATAAGCTCGAGGATTTTGCGCCGGTCGCCATGGTGGTGAAGGTGCCGTTCGCTTTCGTCGTCAAGAAGGACTTTCCGGCTGCCGACATTGCTGCGTTCCGTGCATACGCCCTGGCCAATCCCAACAAGGTCAACAACGCCACCAATGGGCCGGGCAGCACGGTGCATCTGATGGGCGAGGTGGTGGCGCGCGGGCTTGGCGTGAAGCTGCAGCACGTGCACTATCGCGGTGCTGCGCCGGCCATGAACGACATGCTGGCCGGCGTGGTCGATAGCAATGTGGAAGCGTTGACGAATACGGTGCCGAATCACAAGGCTGGCATGTATCGCGCGCTGGCCGTGCTTTCTGAGGAACGTCTGCCGCAATTGCCGGAAGTGCCGACATTCAGGGAGCTCGGTTTTCCAAGCATCGTCGGCGCCACCTGGTTCGCCGTGTTCGCGCCGGCCGGTACGCCGCAGCCGGTGGTCGACAAGCTCAGCGCCTCCATCAACAAGGTGATCAGGATGCCGGAATTCGCCCGGAAGATGGAGCCGATCGGCAATCAGCCCTGGCCCATGCCCCCCACGGAGCTCGATGCGCATGTGAAGAGCGAGCGCGACCGGCTGGGCAAGCTTATTCGCGAAGCAAACATCACGGTCGACTGATTGTCAAAACGAGATCAAGGGAGAGAACCGATGAATGCAGCCGTAAGTGCTCCTGCCGTGAAGGTCGTCCGCTCCGTGCAGGAGCAGGTGAGTCCGGAGGAGTGGCAGTCTCGCGTCAATCTCGCCGCCTGCTATCGTCTCACGGCGATGTACGGGATGACGGAAATGATCGCAAACCACATCTCCTGCCGCGTGCCGGGCACGGAAGATCAGTTCCTGATCAATCCCTATGGCATGCTCTATGAGGAGATCGACGCATCGAGCCTCGTCAAGATCGACCTCGACGGTAACACCCTGTTCAACGCCTCCGATTACAGCGTGAACGCTGCCGGCTTCGTGATCCACAGCGCCATCCATATGGCGCGGCACGATGTCGATTGCGTCGCGCATACGCATACGGTGGCCGGCATGGCCGTCTCGGCGATGGAATGCGGTCTGCTGCCGGTGGCACAGACCTGCATGCGCTTCCTTCATGTCGCCTATCACGACTTCGAAGGCATCGCAGACAATCCCGAAGAGCGTGAGCGTCTGATCGCACATCTCGGCGACCACGAGGCCATGGTGCTGCGCAATCACGGCCTGCTGGTGGTCGGCAAGACCATCGCTGCCGCCTTCAATGTCTTGTTCCGGATGGAGCGGGCCTGTCAGGTGCAGGTCGCGGCACTGTCCTGCAACACCAAGCTGATCACGCCGCCGCAAAGCGTGCTGCAGGACACCTATGACCGCATGAAGCCCCGCGACAATGTCCCGGGTCTCAGCGGCGAGCTCGCCTGGCCGGCGCTGCTGCGCAAGCTGGACCGGGTCGATCCGTCCTATCGCAACTGAGTTTGCGCTGGATCAAATGCAGGGCTGATGTGGGGGCGAGGGCGGTTGCAGGAGCAGCCGCCGTCGCCTAAATCAGCGGCATGTCCCAGCCCGGTTTTACCAGCTTCCAGCCTTCCCTGACCGAGGAGAATATCGCGCTCCTCGTGCGTACGTTTTACAGCCGCGCGCGCGAAGACGAGATGCTCGGTCCAATCTTCGACGTTGCGGTGGCCGACTGGGAGCACCACCTCGCCCAGATCACAGATTTCTGGTCGTCGATGATGCTCAAGACCGGACGCTATAACGGGCGGCCTATGCGTCCGCATCTGATGCTGCCCCTGACGGGCGCGCATTTCGATCGCTGGTTGGCTCTATTCGAACCAACGACGCGCGAGATCTTCGATACCGACGTTGCCGATGCCCTTATACTGCGTGCTCGGCGTATCGCGGACAGTTTCGAGATGGGTATCGCCACCACCCGCGGTGAAATCACCGGGCCGCGGCACAGCGTGTAAAACGGTAAACCGGTGCGCGTCGTTGCCATTGCAGCGTCGTGCGGTTGCGGTAGGTTGTAGTTCCAACAAACCGGGAGTCGGTCCATGAAACGCCTGTCTGTTCTTGTTCTCCTCAGCATGTTTGCCGCTGCGCCTGCCATGGCCCAGAATGCGGCATGCACGGCCATGTCGGCCGATGGCAAACCTCTCGCCGGTGCCGCAAAGGCCAGCCATATGAAGAAGTGCTGCGAGGACAACGCCAAGAGCGCCGAAGGCAAGCCGCTCTCGGGCGCCGCCAAGAAGAGCTCCATCGACAAGTGCATGAAGGGCTGAGCGCGCGTCGCTCGCCCCATATGGAAAAAGCCCCGCTTGCGCGGGGCTTTTTCTTTCCGGTCGGCGCTCAGGTATTGCCGGCCTGGGTCTCGATCTTGTCCTGCGTTCTGGTCTCGAAATCGCTGGCGTCATGGCGCTCATGAAGCTGGCGGGCGGGGTCGCCCGAGGTGCGATTGACCATGCGACCGCGCTTCACGGCCGGGCGTGCGCCGATCGCCTTGGTCCAGCGCTGCAGGTTCTTGTAGCTCTGCACGTCGAGGAAGGTGCCCGCGTCGCCATAGATCGAGCTTTCCGCGAGGCCGCCATACCAGGGGAAGATGGCCATATCGGCGATGCTGTAGTCCTTGCCGGCAATGAATTCGTTATTCGCAAGCTGGCGATCGAGCACGTCGAGCTGGCGCTTGGTCTCCATGGCGTAGCGGTCGATGGCATATTCGATCTTGCTGGGCGCATAGGCGTAGAAGTGCCCGAAGCCGCCGCCGAGGAACGGGGCGCTGCCCATCTGCCAGAACAGCCAGGACAGGGTCTCGGCGCGGGCCTCGCCGTCCTTTGGAAGGAAGGCACCGAATCTCTCGGCGAGATGCATCAGGATGGCGCCGGACTCGAATACGCGGAACGGCTTGTCGCCGCTGCGGTCCATCAGGGCCGGAATCTTGGAGTTCGGATTGACATCCACGAAGCCCGAGCCGAACTGGTTGCCATCGATCCTGATCAGCCAGGCGTCATACTCGGCACCCTTGTGACCGGCGGCGAGCAGTTCCTCGAACATGATGGTGACCTTCTGCCCGTTCGGCGTCGCCAGCGAATAGAGCTGGAACGGGTGCTTGCCGACCGGCAGTTCCTTCTCATGGGTCTGTCCGGCAATAGGCCGGTTGACCGAGGCGAATTGCCCGCCGCTGGGCTTGTTCCAGGTCCAGACTTTCGGGGGCGTGTAGGAGGCGTCGGTCATCGGAGAGCTCCGGAAAAGGAAGGGTATCCGGAACACCTAGGGATGGATGCAACTGCATGCAAGTGGGCGTGACGGCTTTCTCGCTTACCAGCCCATCATCCGGTCGTCTCCGCCGAATGCCGCGGGCATGGTGGCGTAATGCGGCAGGCCGTCGCGAACCGGCGCGACAGCCTCGCTGCAATGGATATGCAGGCTCGGCTTGAACGCGTCCTTCAGCAGGTAGCCGCCGATGGCGCGCATTTCGATCTCGGGGAGTTCGACGACCAGCCGCGTGCCGCACGTCGCGCAACTGATGCGTGGCGTTCTCTTCAAGGCGAAGCTCGTGGTCTCGCCCGAGACAATCTCGACATTCGCGGCAGGATAGATCGACTCCGCGACATAGGCCGCGCCATGCACGGTCTGGCAATCGCCGCAGTGGCACCAGAACTGAGCGACAGGCTCGGCGGAAATCCGCAACGTAACCGCTTCGCAGGGACAGGTGAGTTCCATAGGTGCGCCTCCATCGTTGCGCCAAACTATCCGTCCTGGATCGGCGCGTGCAATTGCCGGCGGCTGCGGCAAATCGCGTGCAGAACGAATGCTAAAGGCTGATCGGGCGATCGATTTTCCGGGCGCGCGCGATCGGGCTTTCGGGCATCTCCGGCGCCTCGGCGCTGAGTTCCGTCCGCCGGTCGGTCATGGCGCGATGCAGCTGCGTCAGAACGAGATCGACAGCCTTCAGATTGCCCTCGTCGATGGCGCCGTCGTCGTAGCAATCGAGCGTCTCCTGCAGCAGGGCGTCCACATCGCTTTGCAGCTCCTTCAGCTCGGCGAGCGAGCTTGCCGAGCGAACGCGTGCGATCGTGCCCATCAGTCGGTCGCGATGCTCGGTATTGACGATTTTCTCGTCGCGCTTGAGATAATGGCCGATCCACGCGCCGGCCGAACCCAGGATCGACAGCAGCAGAATGCCGATCCAGAAATAGTCGCTGTACTTCTCCAGGAAGGTCCGCTCGGTGCCGTCGATATAGGCGGCAGCGCCGGGATGCGCGGGCAGGGCGGCGTCCTTGTCGGTGTCCGGTTTCTCGATCTTCGATGCATCAGGATTGTCACGCGACAGGCGCTGGCGCACGGTCAGAAGCTGGCGCGTGAAGGCAGCCGCAGCAGTGTCCGGCAAATCGCTGCGGGCCACGATCAGGTGATTGACGCTGACGGTCTCGATCTCGTCGTCGGGCCGCGCCGGCTTGCCGCCAAAACTGCTCGCGGGAATCTTGTCGGACTCGTAAAGGGGACGTTTGCGGGCGATCGTGTCGGAGACATCGATCGGGATGAAGGTGAGTTCGCGTTTCGGTTCGGTGCTGATGGCGATGGCATCCGCAGTGATCTTGCTGTCGAGCGGACCGACCGTCATGAAAGCATCGAGGCCGGGGTCACGCGCCATCTGAGCGACCTGATCGGTCGCGAACTGGACGATCTTGACCCTGTCCGGCGCGACGCCGGATTCCGTGAGGATCACCTTCAAGAGTTTGAGATTGGCGTCGCTGCGGCCGACCACGCCGATGCGTCGACCGGCGAGATCGCCGATCTCCTTGAGCGCAGTTTTGCGCTTGCCCGAGGTACCGCGCCCGGATGGCGACCAGATCACCACGACGTTCTTGCGCATGATGGCGAGCGATTGCGCGTCGCGCGGCAGATCGAGGTCGCCGCGAGCGACCGCGATGTCGGCTTTCCCTGCGGCAAGCAGCGCAATGCTCTCGCTGCCGCCCGGCGTGACCCGCAACGACAGGCGGATCGGACTGCGATCCCTGGCGAATTGTGCGGCGATGACCTGGATCAGATTCTTGTCGCTGCCGTCAGCGGGCCCCACGGCGATCCGCAAGGTGACGGGGCGTGTCGCGACATAGGCGATGGCCGCGATGGCACTGAGGACGAGGAGACCCACACCCACGAACAGGAACAGCGTCGTCCGGCGTCGACGTGGCCGTGGTTCTCCGTGCGGAATCGATGCGGCCATGGCGTGATTGGTTTGACGACGGGGCCGACGCCCCACGAAGTCCAAAATCGCGGCCAAGCTAGCGCCGGCTGCGAGGCGACTCAACTGGCGTCGCGATTCGGTGCGGTCGGCGGCATCCGGATGCCGCAGTTAGGCTTAACAGCAGGCGCGCATGGATCGCGCGCGGAAGTGCTGGCTGTGCGGAAATACCGCTCGTTCGATTACTTCGTCTTGGTCTTCCGCTTCGCGGGCTTGCTGGCATTCAGGGCCGCGGCGGCCTTGATCAGCGCCTTGAACGCCTTCTCGTCGATGGCATCGCCTTCATGCAGATCGATGGCGCGGCGGACATTGCCGTCCAGACTGGCATTAAACAAACCCTTGGGGTCATCGAGCGCGGCGCCCTTGGCGAAGGTCAGCTTCACCGTGCTCCTGTAGCTCTCGCCGGTGCAGATGATGCCGTTGTGTTCCCACACCGGCACGCCGCGCCATTTCCACTCCTCGACGATGTCAGGGATCGCCGCCTTGATCAATACGCGAACATGCGCCAGCGTCGTGCCGCGCCAGTCGCCGAGCTCCTTGATGCGGGCGTCGATCAGGCTGGACGGTGAGGCGCTTGCGGTCATCGTTGTTGGACTCGTTGTGTCATCGGCGTGATTGCCGCCTGATCGGGGATGGCTGTTCTGCAGGAGACATCGCGCGTCCGATCATGGACGCGCGATGGTGCCGTGGTCACTGCGGCATCTTGATGTCGGCGTCGGCGATGACCTTCTTCCAGCGCGCGATCTCTTCGGTGACGAAGGTCTTGAACTCGTCCGGCGACGTGCCCATCGGAACGATGCCCTGGTCGTCGAGCTTCTTGCGCAGCTCGGGATCGGCGAGGGCCTTCTTGGCTTCCTCGGCGACGCGATCGACGATCTCCTTCGGGGTGCCTGCGGGCGCGATGATGCCCGACCAGGTGCCCGATACGAAATCCGGCACGCCGGCTTCGGTCATGGTCGGCACGTCGCCGGCGGCCGGCACGCGCTGCTTCGCCGCAACCGCAAGCGCCTTGGCATTGCCCGACTTCACCTGCGACATCAGCGGGCCGATCACGTCGAACATGACGTTGATCTGGCCACCCACCGTATCCTGCAAGGCGCCGGCCGTGCCCTTGTACGGGATGTGTTGCAGGTTGAGGCCCTCGCGGCTCTTTAGCATCTCCATCGTCAGATGCGCCGCGGAGCCGATGCCGCTCGATGCGAAATTCAACTGGCCCGGCTTCGACTTCGCCAGCGCGATGAACTCCTTCATGTCCTTGGCCGGCAGCGCCGGCGTTGCGATCAGGATCAGCGGCGCCACCGAAGTCAGCGACACATAGGTGAAATCCTTCATCGTGTCATAGGGCAGCTTCGGATTGAGCGAAGGATTGACCGAATGCGCCGCGATCACCGTGCCGAATGTGTAGCCGTCGGGGGCAGCCTTGGCGACGGTGTCGGTTCCGATCACCGCGTTGGCGCCCGGCTTGTTCTCGATCACGATGGTCTGGCCCAGCGATGCCGACATCTTCTCGGAAACCAGGCGCGCCATCAGGTCGGTGTAGCCGCCCGGCGTGTAGGGGACGACCATGCGGATCGGCTTGTTGGGCCAGTTCTGCGCCTCGGCGCTGCCCGCGCCGGCGAGCAGGATGGCGACTGCGCCGAGCGCGCGAGCGAAACCTCGTATCATTGCATTTCCTCGATGTCCGTTGCGATCCCCGAGATGGCGGGGAGCGCCGCAGCACCGATCCCGAGATCGTAACGTGTCACATTCTTGTCGTTGTCGGCCCGCCCGAAGCGCCTGAGGAGCTTCGGATTCCCGCGGCCAAGCTAATACACACGTTGTCTTGCCGGAAACTAGACGAAAGGCCGCTTTCGGAGGGGCGCCACTGCCGCCGCGCGGAATTTTTCGCGCGACCAAACTCACGCGCACCTCAGCGCAACGTGATTGTCTGCGAGCAGTGTTGTTCGCATCTGCGAAACGTATCGCCACAGTCGAGTGTACATTGAAGGAAGTGCGTCGATACGCCGAAATCCGGCGCGTAGTCCTCAAACCCTCATGAGCCTGTCATGGCGATGAAGTTTCGCAAACTATCGATCAGGTCGCGCAAGCGCACCTTGGGAGTGGCCGGTCTTGCGCTCGTGGTGGAGATAGTGCTCAGCAATCCCCGGTTCGACGTAGCCGCGAATGTTGCGCAGGTGGCGCGCGTTGCGGCGCCTGCGGTGATGGCCTCGCTGGCCGAGCTCACACGAACAGGCACCGCGCCGCGCGACGCGACTCCGGAGACGCCCGCGGTGGTGCCTGCAATGGATCATACGGCTGAACTGTGCGCGAAACTACGACGTGTGGAGAGCTAAGCAGCACGCGGCGAGGTGTCAGTGGCGCCGAAGCCCCGCAGCGGCTATGCTGAACACATGTCACGCCTGATTTGCCTGTCCCTCGTCGCCGCCCTGTCACTGCTCTCGGTCGATGCCATAGCCGCGCCTGCCAAGAAGCAGCAAGCCAAGCGCTGGCAGGGCTACGGCTTCCTGCCAGGCTATCGCCAGCCACTCAACAACAGCGTGCCGCTATTCATGCAGAAGCGCGCCGATCTGAAGATGGCGAAGCGCGACCGGCGCCACTGGTACATCGACCGGACACCGCAATATTATCAATGGTGGAGCGGCGAGTGGCGCTATCCCGGCCGACCCGGCTTCTCCGGCGGCCAGTACAACGGCGGCAGTTTCGGCCCGTGCTGGACGCGCACGCCCATTGGCGCGATCTGGACCTGCGGCTAGTCGGGATAGGCGGAGGAAGCCGTCCTTCCTAGCGAGAGAGGTCCGCCAATTCCAGCAATGGCGGCAGCGGCCGCGCCGAAACGATGACGTCATGACCAATGACGATGGCGGACGCCTGCAGGCTCGTGATCTTCGGTTGGACAGCCATGATGCCGATCCAGATCGAAGCGGCTGCAGCGAAGGCGGTAAACGCAAAGATGCTTGAATGGTCGGGCGAGGGATCTGAGCGTGGCATCGGAACCTCCCGTGATCGCTCTCAATCCAGCTAGCCCGATTTCGTTCCAATGGTTGAAATAAATAATGCCATTGCGTCGTTCGCGCGATCTCGCCGTGGTGCGACGCGTCCTCCTCATGTCCTCGCCCGATGGATGCGCGCCCGGCCACGACGAACATCCTGTTTCCTTAAGGTAGCGTTTTTATCTAATTGCAATCTGCGCGGATCGCAGGCTAAGCTCCCAAAAATCGTGATTGTCGTGGGGGCTTCACAATGCATGGCTGGACTCAACTCGTTCGTGCGGCGCGCAGTGCGACTGTGCCGGCGCCTGGATTGCGGGCGGTGACGCTCGCACAGTGGATACTGGAATCCGGGCGCGGAACGTCCGGTCTCGCCAGGCAACATGCCAACTTTGCCGGGCTGAAGTGGCGCGACGAAATGACGGGCTATGCAACGCCCGTATCTTATGGAGCGCATGACGGCGTCGACATTTACTGCGCGTTCGCCAGCGTCGACGCATTCATTGCCGGCTATTGGCGCTTCATCGGTCGATCAGTCTATTCGGGCTGGGACGCATTTGCGGCCGACCCGCAAGGCTACGTCACTTTTCTGAAGAGTCGGGGCTATGCCGGCGATGCGGCCTATCCGGCGAAAGTCATGGCGCTGCTGCCGGAAGCGGAGAGTCTGCTCGCCGAGACCGGCATCGCCGTCGTCGATGAGCCGGACCGCCCCAGCCGCTCCGCGCTGACCGCGTCGCGGCTGGAATTCATGGACGCCGGCGAACCGCCAGACTTCCAGACGCTCGGCCACGTGCAGCATCGCTATCAGGGGGCGCGTCCAAAGGGACTGGAAGGGGCGATCGTTCACTATGATGCGGGTCGCTGCCGGCCGACGAACGGGAATGACGATCTGGAATGGGGGGCCAAGGTCACATCGGAGTGGGGGGAAGCGCAGGGCTATGCCTATGCAACGATCTCCCGCTCGGGCCGCATCTATCTCCCGTCGAACATGGACTGGCTTTCATGGGGGTCCCATGCAGGCAAGAGCAAGTGTCCCGTCACGGGGCGGGATAGCGTCAGCCAGTTCTATGTCGGGTTCGAGATCAACTGTCCCGGCTATATCTATCCGACCGACGATCCGGATATTTTTATTGCATGGTTCGACGCCAAACGTGACGCGAATGGCATTGTTGTGCTGAACGGCCATGGCCATGCGACGATCGCGACAAGCAGGCCGGAGATATATCGCCGCGCCGAGCTGCGCCATATCGGTAGCGCGCGCGGCAATATCCGGCCGGGCGTCTACGTGCCCTATACCAGGGCGCAGCAGGAAGCCCTGATCAAGGTCCTGATCTGGTTGAAGCGGCGTTACCCGAATACGTTCCGTCTGGACTATGTGTTCGGTCACGATGAAGTCTCGCCGGACCGCAAGGTCGATCCGGGCGGCTCCTACGGCGTCATCGGCGCGCCGCCCGGTCCGGAGCAGACCATGGCTCAGCTCCGTAGCGACCTGCTGCACGCCTGGGCCAACATCCAAGCGATGGTGTAGCATTCACAGAGCATGATCCCGAACAATGGGCAACGGTTTCGGGATAGGAACGTGCTACGGCGCTGGAAGTGGAGCTGCTTCATCGAAGATGGATCGGACCCGAGATCATGGTCCGGCGTCGGCAGGCGGAAGCGAAGGATGGGGCTCGCAACGCTCACCCCGTCCTGACCTGTCACTGCATCACTGAATGATCTCGATGCCGGCCGCCGCGACGATCTTGCGGTGGATGTCGAGTTGCTGCTTCACCAGCGCGGCGAGCTGCTCGGGCGTCGAGGGCGTCAGCGCGAAATCCTGCTCCACCATGCGCTGCTTGACGGCGGGATCGTTCATCGCCTCGCGAAAGGCCTTGTTGAGAACGGCGACGATCTCCGCAGGCATGTTCGGTGGCCCGAACAGACCGGCCCATGGCTCGATCTTGAAATCCGGATAGCCGGCTTCGGCAATGGTCGGCACGTCCGGCGCGATGGCGCTGCGCTTCTCCAGCACCGTCGCCAGCGCGGTGATCTTGCCGTCCTTGACCTGCGGAATGCCGGTGCCGGATGTCGCCACCATGGCCTGGATGCGGCCGGTGATGAGATCGGTCATCGCCGGCGGTTCGCCGCGATAGGGCACATGCGTGACGTCGAGACCGTTGCTCATGACCACCGATGCGAAGGACAGGCGGCCGGTGATGTTGCCCGCGCCATAGACCACCTTGCCCGGATTGGCCTTGGCATAGGCGACAAACTCCGCCAGCGTCTTCGCCGGGATTTCCTTGTTCACGTAGAAGAAGAAGTTATAGCGGCCGATATCGGTGATCGGCGTGAAGTCGGTGGTCACGTCGTAGGGCGGCGTCTTGCGCGTAGCCGGGACGCCGGACATGGCGCTGTTGGAGGCCAGCATGATGTTGTAGCCATCCGCGGCGCTGCGCTTGATGTCGCTGGCGGCGATGGCGCCATCGGCGCCGGGCTTGTTGTCGATGATGATCTGCTGGCCGAGCTTCTGCGATACGGAGTCGGCGAACACGCGCGCGATTACGTCGGTGGAGGATCCCGCCGGCAGCGGGACGACGAGCCGGATCGGCCGCGTGGGGTAATCGGCGGCAGAGGCGGGGCCGAAGCCCAGACCGAGCACCGTGGAAATCGCAATCAGGGCCTTCCGCAAAACCGTCTCCTCATGATGTGTTTTGCCGATACATGGTGATGGACCATCCCATCTGTCAAATGATATGTTTCGCATGGATCAATCGATAAGGTCGATGGATGGTGGAGCTGCGGCACCTGCGCTATTTCCTCGAAGTCGCACGCGTCGAGCACATCACGCGCGCCGCCGAGGCGCTGCATGTGACGCAGTCCACGCTGTCGCATCAGATCGGCCAGCTCGAGGCCGTGCTCGGCGTGCCGCTGTTCGACCGCATCGGCCGCGGCCTGCAGCTCACCGATGCCGGCCGCACCTTTTCGGATTACGCGCGGCGTGCGCTGGAAGAAGTGGACGAGGGGCGCTTCGCGCTGGAAGGCCTGCGCGATCTCGTGCGCGGCCGTGTCCGCATCGGCGTCATCCATACCTATAACAGCACGCTGCTGCCGGCGGTGATCGCGGAATTCGCCACGGCCCATCCCGGCATCCACGTCTCCATCGACGACATGCCGGCCTCCGACATCGCGGCCATGGTGGCGAGTGGCGCGCTGCATCTCGGACTGTCCTTCGCAACGCCCGGCCGTGACGATGTCGAGACTGAACCGCTCTTCTCGGAGCGGCTGATGCTGGTGGTGCGCGACGACCATCCGCTGGCGCAGCGCAAGACCGTGACCGCATCCCAGCTCACCGGACTACGGCTGGCGGTGCAGACCGAGCGTTTCGTCTCGCGGCGGATGATCGATGCCGAACTCGGCCAGCTCATCGAGGGCCATGTCTGGCTGGAAATGAGCTCCATCGGCGCGATGCTGGAGACGATCCGGCTGCAGGCGCAGACCGCGGCGATCCTGTTCGAGCGCGCCATCAACCCGGGCAGCGGGTTGCGCCAGATCGAGATCGTGCAGCCCAATGTGACGCGCACCGCGGCCATCATCTGGCGCAAGGGACGCGCGCGCACCCGTGCCGCCACCGAGATCGCCGCCGCCGTGCGTCGCCATTGCAGGGCGGCGGGCCTGAAGATGAAGCGCGGGGCCTGATCGATCAGGCTATACTCGCGAGAAAAACAGGGAGGTTTCATTCATGGGCGTCGATCTCTTGAACATCGAAGGTCTCAGCGCGCTGGATACGGAAAGCCCGGTGGTGATGGTCAATCTGATGCGCTTCCATCCGCGTTCGCTCGATGGCGACGGCACCGGCTGGGACGCCTATCTGCGCTACAGCGCGCTCACCGTGCCGATGATCAAGGCGCGCGGCGGCACGCTGCTGTGGACCGGCGACGCCAAGGCCGTCGCGCTCGGCGTGCCCGATGCGCACCGCTGGGACTATCTGGCGCTGGTCTATTATCCCACGCTGAAGGCCTTCATGGAGATGATGACCTCGGCGGATTACGAAACGCGTTGCGATCCGCACCGCCGCAATGGCTGCGCGGATCACCTTATCATCTGCACCAGCGAGGCCTACAGCAAGTTCAAGCCCGGCTAATCGCGGCGGCTAGCCGTCTTTCGCCTCGCGGATACCGAGCTTGTTCATGCGCGTCCGCACCGCCAGCGGCGAGCGCTTCAGGCGAAGCGCGATCTCGTTGATGCTGCGGCCGTTGGCGAGCTGTGTCTTCAGCTCCTCGTCCTGCTGCCCGGTCCAGACGCCGTCCTTGGGATCGCTGAGTTTCACAGGCTACTCTCCGAAGCCGACGAACCGCGCGGCTTCTGCCACCGTCTTCCGTTCCGACACCACCGCATTGGCGGGAAAGCTGTCATCCGGCCAGCCGAGCGCGATGCTCTTCATGATGATCTGGTCATCGGCGATCCCCGCATGCTCGCGCACCACCGGCGACTGCATGATGCCCTGGCTGTTGATCACCGCACCCAGCCCGCGCGACCAGGCGGCATTGACGAGGGCGGTGGCGACAGCGCCGCAATCGAACGGCGTATCGTCGCTGCCGTCGAGCACGCGGTCATAGGTGATGATCACGCAGACTGGCGCGTCGAACTGGCGGAAGCCGCGCAGCACCCAGTCCTGCCGCATCTCCTTGTCGTCGCGCGCGATGCCCAT
>JASBVG010000090.1 GCA_030147505.1 Tardiphaga sp. | reverse complement strand
TTGATCGACATCGATGAGGCGGACCTGATCGATCGTCTCTTGTACGGCAGCCATTCAATCCTCCGCTCGCGGTTTCAAGGACCGCGGTGGACATACCCAAACCAAATTCAGAACTTGCGGGGGTCTTTACGACGTTCCGGCCGGAAAATCACCAGCCTTAGAACCGTTCAACCTCTGTTTCGTCGCTCTGCTTAAGTAATGCGCCAGCGAGCTTTTTCCAAGCCTGAAGGCACCGATCGATATCCGCTTCCGTGGTCGACCAGCCGAGGCTGAGACGAATCGCGCTGCGGGTCAGTTCCGGCCCGAAACCCATCGCCTCGATCACATGGGATGGCTGGACCTTACCAGAGGAACAGGCGGAACCCGACGATACCGAGATACCTTCGAGATCAAATCCAATCACAGCGGTCTCCGCGCGCAGCCCCGGCGCACCGAACAGGATGGTGTTCGGCAGGCGCGGAGCATCCGACGAGAACACAATGACGTCGTTGTGCTGCCGCAAGCCCGCCTCAAGAATTCGGCGCAATTCCGCGATTTTTGCCATCTCCGGCAGCGCCGCGGTCGCCACCTTTGCGGCTGCCCCGAAGCCACTGATTCCAATGACATTTTCGGTCCCGGCCCGACGCGACAGCTCCTGTCCGCCGCCGCGCAGCAACGGTTCGGGGCCGGTCAGGCCATCCCCGATCACCAGCGCGCCAACACCCTTGGGCCCGCCGATCTTGTGTGCAGAAATCGATAGAAGATCAGCCTGTAATTCATTGATATTTATTGAAACCTTTCCCAGCGCCTGCACTGCGTCCACATGCAGAAAACCGCCGGCTTCGCGCACGATGTGAGCAATCTCAGCAATCGGTTGCAGCGCTCCCGTCTCATTATTGGCCGCCATCACCGACACCAGCGCCGGCGGTTCGCCCGCCAGCAACACCCGCAAACGAGCGGAATCAACCACCCCGTTTCGATCGACTTCCAGCACTGTCATTGCCTCCGGCGAGAACCGGCCGGCGGCCATTACGGACGGATGCTCCACGGCCGATACAATCAGCCGATTGATCGGCACCCCCCCCTTGCGGGCCATCCCCGGCACCAGCGCCAGTACATTGGCCTCGGTCCCCCCCGACGTGAACACCACCTGTCGTGCCTCGGCGCCGACCGCATTAGCGACGGCAGCGCGGGCATCTTCGACCAAGCGCCTCGCCTGGCGGCCTTCGGCATGGACGGAGGACGGGTTCCCGACCGCATCCATGGCAGCCAGCATTGCCGCCCGCGCCTCCTCGCGCAGCGGGGTGGTCGCGTTCCAGTCGAGATAAACACGCGGCCGTGCCAATCCTGATCTCCTTCAATCCCAATCGCGTCTCTTAGACCAAGTTGGCGGCGAATGCGCGTCCGGCAACCGGCTTGAGTGTTCAATATGCTTGCTTTTCGCCCCTGCGCTTATGGTAGAACGCGGCCTCCACTCCACCCGGCGCTGTATCTTGCGGCGCCGCTCGCCCGCCTCACAGGGCGCGAATGACGCCGCCGGGCCGACGCAAGGCAGGCCGATCGCGCCGAGACCGGGATCAAGGATCACGATGCCCGAAGTTATTTTTGCAGGCCCCGCCGGCCGTATCGAAGGCCGCTATCACCCTGCCAAGCAGAAGAATGCGCCGATTGCGATGGTGCTGCATCCGCACCCGCAATTCGCCGGCACGATGAACCACCAGATCGTCTATCAGTGCTATTATGCCTTTGTGCATCGCGGCTTCTCGGTGCTGCGCTTTAATTTCCGCGGCGTCGGCCGCAGCCAGGGCTCGTTCGACCACGGTACCGGAGAGCTCTCGGATGCCGCGGCAGCGCTCGACTGGGCACAGTCGATCAATCCCGAGGCACGCGCCTGTTGGGTCGCCGGCTTCTCCTTCGGCGCCTGGATCGGCATGCAGCTCCTGATGCGTCGCCCGGAAGTCGAGGGTTTTATCTCGATCGCCCCGCCAGCCAATCTCTACGACTTCTCATTCCTCGCGCCCTGCCCATCCTCCGGACTGATCGTGCATGGCGACAAGGACGCCGTGGTGCCGGCCAAGGACGTCAACACGCTGGTCGAGAAGCTGAAGACGCAGAAGGGCATCGTGATTGACCAGCAGGTCATCCCCGGCGCCAACCACTTCTTCGACAACAAGCTCGAGCCGCTGATGGAGTCGGTGACCAGCTATCTGGATATGCGCCTCGCCAACGTGCGCTAAGCGCCGCAACTGGCATCAAACAAAAAGCCCTCGACCGTCCGGCCGAGGGCTTTTTCGTTGCGCCATAGCTGCTATCAGAACGACCGCAGTATCTGCACCGAACCATTATACAAATTCTGATCGCGGATATCGTAGGTCTGCGCTGCAGGCTTGCCGGTCACGTTACCGGTATAGGTGCCGCCGAGATTCTGATCGAGGCGCGTATAGGTGAATTCGGCCGAGAGCGTCAGATTCTTCACTGGTGTCCAAGCGGTCCGCGTCCCGATCTGCGCGATGGCGAAGTCGAAATTGTTGGTCGTGCCCGAGATGCTTCCCGCGGTCGCGCCGTTCGGCGCAGCCGCACTGCCTGCGCCGAGTCGCCCGCCGGCCGGACTGAATGCCGCCGCGAGCAATGCGTTGCCGCCATCGCCGTAAGAGATGTGGCTGTAGTTGCCGAACAGCGACGTCCGCCATGCCGTGTTCCAGTAATGCTCATAGAAGGCGCTGACCTGCCAAGTCTCCGCCTGCTGGATCTGGCCATTGGTGCCGAACACGCCATCCAGCAGATAACCGAAGCCGACCGTGCTGCCGTCGAACTTGGCGAAGCGGCCGCCGCCCTGGGTATCAAGCGTGCCACCGCCGAATACATATTTGGTGGCGCCCTTGCCGTAAGACGTTTCGATTTTCAGGCTGTCGCTTGCGCCCGTCGGCAGCTGTTTGAACTCGACCGCGCCGGTCACGGCAAAGCCGTAAGAGTCGTCAGCATGACCGGTTGCTTCGTTTGTGCCGTAGAAACCCGGTGTGATGGTGTGCATCGCTGCGCCGAAATGCAGCGAACCCCATTTCTGGTCGAGCCGGACATTGCCGACAATGTCGGGAATGTGGTTGCCGCCATAGGAGTTGCCAAGAAACGTATAGGACGCCACGCCATATTGCTGGTTCAGGAAGCTGCTCGACCCCGGCGCGACAATGAAATTCGCTGTGTTGTAAAGACCGGCATTGCGATAGGGCGATGCGTTCTCCAACGAGATCGACGCGGAGACGCCATTACCGAATTCGGCTGTATAGGCAATCTGCGGCAAGCCGGTGCTGTTATTCGACCCTGCCAGGAAGCCCGAGGAAATATAAGGCTTGGTCAGCGCCCATTGCGGATCGAATTGCGAGACGGCCTTGCCAAAAGTGAAACCACCGAACTGGATGAATGCAAGATCGACTTCGGTGAAGCCACCGGCAATGCTGTCGCGGCCCTGGGTGAAGTCGAGCTGGAAATTCGCATAAGTACGCAACATGCCGTATTCGGTCGATGTCCGCGTATCCGTGGTCAGATTGATACGATCGCGGGTGAGGTAATAGTCCTTGGTCCAGAGATTGTTGCCACCGGCACCACCCTGCCAGAACGGCGCATCATAGGGGCCGCCATTGATGGTCGTATCAATACGGATTGCACCGCCGATCTTGATGCAGGTGTCTGTGCCGGGAATGTAATAGAAGCCGGCGCCATAGAGCGAGCAGACCTTCACATATTCGACCGCTTTAGCCTTGACCGGAAGATCGGCCGCCGCCGCGCTACCAATCGCCCCTAGCGCTGCCGCCGAGCCGAGAATTGCCTGCCTGATGGTCGTCATAATGCTCCCCCGCGCAAAACCGCGAGCGAACGCAGAGATGTTCTGCGATCCGGCATCGCGTCTTTTTCAGGCCGCTGTCACGGCCGCTCGGCGTCAATCTGTTGGCGACAACCGTGCGACACAATGGCCGCGGTCGATTGACGCAGCATCATTTGCAACCTGTGTGTTTTGGGCAACAAACAGCGTGCGCATGCGGCAACGCGATACCAGCCCAATCACGAGAACTCATGAAGCGATCACGCGCCAGTGTTCGCTGAAGAGAGCACTCGCATGCTGAAGACGTATACAGCCTAGACTTAACGAATCGGGGGCTAGCTCACCGATCCTGTACGGACGCCGCCTGTCAGCGCAGCAGTGACGCCGGTCGTGCCGGGAAATGTCAGCGGCAATCGTCTTGCACTTCGCACCGCAAGAAACGCGAAGGCCTGCGCCTCCATCGCATCGGCCGACCAGCCGAGTGCATCGGCGTTTTCGACCGACGCAGGCGTAACGACATCACGAAGCATCGACAGCAATGTCGGGTTTTGCGCGCCGCCGCCGGCCACGATGAAGATACGCGGAGGCTTCGGCAGCAGCGGGACAATCGCTGCGATACTCGCAGCGGTGAAGGCGGCGAGCGTCGCGGCGCCATCGGCCAGCGATTTACCTTCCACGGTCAGTGCAGCGAAGTGATTACGATCCAGCGACTTCGGCGGTGGTGCACTGAAGAAGGAATTCTGCAGCGCATGCGCGACCCAGACTCTGTCCACCTGCCCCTGCGCAGCCAGCACACCATCAGCATCGAAAGGCCGCCCGGTGTTCTTGGCCACGAAATCGTCAAGCAGTGCATTGCCGGGGCCGGTGTCACAGGCGATGAGCACGTCGCCATCGATATAGGTGACATTGGATACACCGCCGATATTCACAATGATCAGCGGGCCGCTGCGATCGAGCGCTTGTGCCAGTGCGCGGTGATAGACCGGGACGAGCGGCGCACCCTGCCCACCCGCCGCGACGTCGGCTGCGCGCATGTCGTAGATGACGGGAAGACCGAGGAGTGCGGACAACTCCTCACCGTCACCGATCTGCACTGTCAGGCGGTCCGCAGGCCTGTGCAAAACGGTCTGACCGTGAAAGCCGACGAGATCGATAACTTCGCGTGCTATCCCGTGGGTGGACAAGAAGGCTTCGACAGCTTCAGCATGGGCCGTCGTGACAACCCGTTCGGCCTCCACGAGAACGCCCGGCCGGGCATCGCGATCAGTTAGACCGACAGCATCGCTCAGCGCCTGCCGCAGCAAGGCCCGCTCGGCTTCGTCATATGGCCGATAAAAGGACGGACCAAAGGCCGAGACACGCTCGCCATCGGTCTCGATCATGGCAACGTCCACCCCGTCCAGCGAGGTTCCGCTCATCAACCCGATGGCCCGCAGCACCTTGGTCACGCGAAATCCCCTGAATTCCGGTCAAAACTTGTGCCGAACCGCCCAATCTTATACCAAACGGCACTCTGGCGCGGTCCGACCATTGCCAGCATGCCGCCAATCCGTTGAAGCGGCGTAAAACCTACAGACCCGAGTCCCGAACCGATGGTTACCTACAAATCCGATTTCCTCAACGTGCTGCACGATCGCGGCCTGATCCATCAGGTGTCCGACGCCGCCGCGCTGGACGCCGCCTGCTGCAAGGGACCGGTCACGGCCTATGTCGGCTATGACGCCACGGCGACCAGCCTGCATATCGGCAATCTGATCTCGGTGACCATGCTGTACTGGTTTCAGCAAACCGGCCATCGCCCGATCACGCTGATGGGTGGCGGCACCTCGATGGTCGGCGACCCCTCGTTCCGCGATGACCAGCGCCAGTTGCTGACGGTCGAAAAGATCGCGGCGAACATCGAAGGCATCAAGAAGATTTTTGGCAAGATGCTGACCTATGGCGACGGCCCGACCGATGCGCTGATGGTCAACAATGCCGACTGGCTGCTGAAGCTGAACTACGTGGAATTCCTGCGCGATGTCGGCCGGCATTTCTCGGTCAACCGCATGCTGTCCTTCGACAGCGTGAAGCTGCGCCTCGACCGTGACCAGTCGCTGTCATTCCTCGAATTCAACTACATGATCATGCAGGGCTACGACTTCGTCGAGCTCAACCGCCGCTATGGCACGCTGCTGCAGATGGGCGGCTCCGACCAGTGGGGCAACATCATCAACGGCGTCGACCTAAGCCACCGCATGGGCGGGCCGCAGCTCTATGCGCTGACCACGCCGCTGCTGACGAAGTCGTCCGGCGAGAAGATGGGCAAGTCGGCCTCCGGAGCCGTCTGGCTCAATGGCGACCTCTTCAGCCCGTATGATTTCTGGCAATACTTCCGCAACACTGAGGATGCCGATGTCGGCCGCTTCCTGAAGGTGTTCACACGCCTGCCGCTCGACGAGATCGCAAAGCTTGCTGCGCTCGGCGGTTCGGAAGTCAACGAGGCGAAGAAGATCCTCGCCACCGAGGCCACAGCCGTTGTCCACGGCCGCGATGCAGCAGAGGCTTCCGCTGAAACTGCGAGAAAGACGTTCGAGGAAGGCGCGCTGGCCGAGAGCCTTCCGACCATCAATATTCCGCGCGCCGAACTGGATGCGGGAATCGGCGTCCTCGCAGCCTTCGTCAATGCCGGCTTCGTCGCCTCAAACGGCGAAGCGCGGCGCCAGATCAAGGGCGGCGGGCTGCGCGTCAACGATATTGCCGTGAATGACGAGAAGATGCTGCTGACGCCGGATCAACTAACACCCGAAGGCGTCATCAAGCTCTCGCTCGGCAAGAAGCGGCATATCCTGCTCAAGCCTGCATAACCGCATTCATCCAGCGCACTTGTCCACGGCGAGCGAAGCGCGTCCCGTGACGCTCTCGCAATCGTCGTGGAAGAAGAGCGCTCGATGGATCTGAAGACATCCCAACGGATCGGGCTCTCCGTCCTCGGCCTCTGCTTTACACTCTCACTGTTCGGCCGCGGACTGCAGGAGAGCTTTACGGTCTTTCTGCTACCGGTATCGCAATCCTTCGGCTGGGATCGCGGCGAAGTCGTTTCGATCTATTCGCTTACCGCGCTGTGCGTGGGGCTTTCCTCTCCTCTGGTCGGGAGGCTGTTCGACCGGTCCGGTCCTCGCACGGTCTTCCTCATCGGCCTCGCCGTGCTCGGATGCGCCTTGCTCGCTGCGGCCTACTCCCAGCAACTCTGGCAATTCCAGCTCACAATGGGACTCTGTTTCGGTTTCGCTGTGGCCTGCATCGGCAACGTCCCGAACGCATTGCTGCTGGGGCGCTGGTTCGGCAAGCGCTTGCCGACAGCAATGTCCGTCGTTTATTCCGCCACCGGTGCTGGCGTCCTCATCATGCTGCCGCTTGCTCAATTGCTAATCGATCATCTTGAATGGCGCGGCACTTATCGGGTGTTCGGCTTCGTCGCTCTCGCGCTCATGATTCCATTGCTCGTGCTGCCCTGGCGCAAGTTCAGCGCCGGTTCGCCGCATCTGGCGAAGTCCAGGAGCAGCGATGATCCGATCGAGGAAGGATGGACACTCGCATCCGCCATGCGCCATCACGCCTTCTGGGCACTATTCGGCACGTTCTTCTTCACGGCCATCGGCATGTACGCCGTCACACCGCAAGTGGTGGCATATCTCGTCGACGCTGGCTTTCCTCCACTGCAGGCTGCAACCGCCTGGGGGTTCAGCGGCGTTGCGTTGCTGGTCGGCATGCTGGGCATCAGCTGGCTCGATGGCGTGATCGGCCGGCGTCCATCAATCCTGTTCAGCTACTCCTGCTCGCTACTCGGCATCGGGATGCTGTGGCTGCTGCAGTGGTATCCCAGTTACGCGCTACTCACCGGCTTCGTCGTTTGCTTTGGCAGCATGGTCGGATCGCGCGGGCCACTGCTATCTGCGACGGCGATGAAGATATTTCGCGGCAAACGTGTCGGAACGATCTACGGCGCCATCACATTCGGCAGCGGCTTGGGAGCGGCGCTCGGCTCGTGGAGCGGCGGCCTGCTGCATGACTGGACTCAGAGCTACAATTCCCTGCTTGCCTTCGCATTGATAAGTGTCGTTCTCGGCATGATCCCATTTCTGGTTGTGCCGGCGCTGCGCAGTTGACTTTGCCTGGTTCGCGCTGCGAACAAGTTGAGCTTCTCACGATTCACGATTGGTAAGCGACTCCTCGATATTTTGATGCAACATTGCTCCGATCAGAGGTTGCTATGAGTTTGCTTAGCCGTTTTACGATCCGCACCAAGCTCACCGGCATGGTGCTGGTCTCCGCCGCATCGATCTGCGCCGTGATTGCCGTAGCCGCCTCCCTCAGCCAGAAGCGCATGCAGCAGGACCGGATGGAACAGCTCCACACGGCAGTGGACCTGATGACGGGGATGGCCGAAAGCCTGCAGGAGCAGGTTACTGCCGGCAAGGTCAAGCTCGCCGACGCGCAGATGCAGTATCGTGCGCTCGCCCGTACGATGTTGTTCGGTAACAAGCAAGGCTATCTGGTTGCTTACCGGTCAGACGGCGTGCTGCTGGTTAATGCCGGCAATCCGAAGCTTGAGGACAAGAACACGGGCGCCAAGGATTCCAATGGCGTTCTGATCTCCAAGGCGATCATGGACGCCGGCAAGCAGACCGCCAATGGCGGTGCCACCTATTATCTCTATCCGCGCCCAGGACAGACCGAGCCGACCTCCAAGATGGTCTATGCTCGCCACTACGCGCCGTGGGACGTCACTTTCTCGGCCGGCCTCTATGTCGATGACCTCGATACCGACGTGAATGCCTTGCTGGTCCGCCTAGGTTCGCTCGGCGCCATCGTGCTCGGCGTCATGGCGCTGCTGTCTTGGCTGATCGCCAGCGACATCCTCGGCGCGCTGCGCCGGCTGCAAGCCCGCATGCAAGAGATTGCGACCGGCTCGCTCGATCAGGCCGTGGCCGAGACCGATCGCAGCGACGAAATCGGCCGCATGGCCGAGACGCTGGAAATGCTGCGCCAGACCTCGCTCACCGCCCGCACGCTGGAAGCCGAACAGGCCGAGCTCAAGAAGCGCGGCGAAGCCGAGAAGCGCGAAGCGCTAATCGCCCTCGCTGATCGCTTTGACGCTTCGGTCGGCCAGCTCGTCGGCCTGATGGCCTCGGGCTCGACCGAACTCGAAGCCACCGCGCAGTCGATGTCCGGCACCGCCGCCCGCACCAATGATCAGGCTGGCGTAGTCTCGACCGCCGCCAATCAGGCCAGCACCCGCGTCCAGACCGTCGCAGCAGCAGCCGAGGAATTGTCGTCCTCAATCTCCGAAATCGCTAGGCAAATGGCACAGTCGGCCAAGATCACCACCCACGCGGTAGAGAGCGCCCGCCGCACCGACACCATCGTGCGCGCGCTCGCCGAAGGCGCCCAGCAGATCGAGGACGTGGTCGAACTGATCTCGACCATCGCCGCCCAGACCAACCTACTCGCTCTCAACGCCACCATTGAGGCTGCTCGCGCTGGCGATGCCGGTAAGGGGTTTGCGGTGGTCGCCACCGAAGTGAAGAGCCTTGCCGGCCAGACCGCGAGCGCCACCAAGGAAATCGGCACTCGCATCGCGCAGATCCAGACCGCGACCAAGGAAGCCGTGGATGCGATCCAGGGCATCACCACCACCATCGAGGAAGTCAGCGCCATCGCCACCACGATCGGCTCCGCTATCGAGGAGCAAGGCGCCGCCACCGCCGAGATCGCCCGCAACGTCACCCAAACCGCGCAGGCTACGCAGGATGTTACCACCAATATCGGCGGCGTCACCAATGCCGCCCATGAAACCGGCAACGCCGCGACCATGGTGCTCAGCGCCGCCTCCGGCCTCTCCAAGCAGGCCGAGCAGCTCACCGGCGAAGTGAACACCTTCCTGGCCGGTGTTCGCGCCGCCTGATCCGAAAGACCTGAAAAGCGAAGGGGGCGGGGGGATGTTTCACCGGCCCTGGTTGTTGTTTTGTGGCGG
>JASBVG010000087.1 GCA_030147505.1 Tardiphaga sp. | reverse complement strand
GGCAGAAAAAAATGCCACACAGGCAAGATTCCGCCGCGGAGAGGGCTAGGCGCAGGTGACGCGAGAGGCGCCCGCCGCTATACAGCCGTCATAAAAGCAGCATGGGATTGCGTGGTTGCGGCCTTGCCGGGAACGCCGTCTGCCCCTCTTTTAGGGCAGCGGCCAAGCACCGATTCGGCTAGAGCACCTTCGAGAGGACGAGCGGACCCGACCAGCCGATGCCAGTAACCATCCTCGACCTCATCCTGCTCGGTGTGATGCTGATCTCGGGCCTGCTCGCCATGGTCCGCGGCTTCATGCGCGAAATCCTGTCGATCGCCGCCTGGGGCGCCGCGGCCCTCGTCACGCTTTATGCGTTTCCGAAGGTACTTCCGTCCGCAAAAGCCTATATCGCCAACGACACCATCGCCACGGCCGCCACCATCGGCGGCCTGTTCGTGCTGACGCTGATCGTTGTTTCCATCATCACCGTGCGCATCTCGGACATGATCCTGGATTCGCGGATCGGTGCCCTCGACCGCACCCTCGGCTTCCTGTTCGGCCTCGCCCGCGGCATGCTGATCGTGGTGGTCGCGTTCCTGTTCTTCACCTGGCTGGTACCGGACAAGCAGCGCCCGGACTGGATCACCGGCGCCAAATCGCGCGTGGTGCTGGAATCCACCGGAAACTGGCTGATGGCGCTCTTGCCGGATGACCCTGAAAACACCATTTTGAAGAAGTTCAAGAAGAACAAGCCTGAAGACGAGTCGACGGACGCGGCGCCGGACGCTCCGGGAGGCAACGACGGCTATTCGAAGCCGGCACGCGACAGCTTGAAGAAGCTGATCGACAAACCAGCGGGACGCTGATCCGTCCCGAGCTTGAACTGACTGCGCGAGGCGCCGTGCCGCAAGCACGTCTCGCGACAACAGAGGCGCGGTGCATCCGATGCAGAACTCTTTCGACGACGGCGCAGCCCATACGAGCTACGACGTGAACGACGATCTTTCCGGCGACATGCTGCGCGAAAAATGCGGCGTGTTCGGCATCTATGGCCATCCCGAGGCCGCTGCCATCACCGCTCTCGGCCTGCATGCCCTGCAGCATCGCGGCCAAGAAGCCGCCGGCATCGTCGCCTTCGACGGCCGCCGTTTCCACTCCGAACGCCGCCTCGGTCTCGTCGGCGACACCTTCTCCCGCCGCGAGGTGATCGAACGCCTCCCCGGCAACACCGCCATCGGCCACACCCGCTATTCCACCACCGGCGAAACCATCCTGCGCAATGTGCAACCGCTCTTCGCCGAATTGAATGCCGGCGGCTTCGCCGTCGCCCATAACGGCAACCTCACCAACGGCCTGACCCTGCGCCGCGAGCTCGTGAAGAACGGCGCGATGATGCAGTCCACCACCGACACCGAGGTGATCCTGCATCTCGTCGCGCATTCCAAGCGCAACCGTTTCCTCGACCGTTACATCGAAGCGCTGCGCGCCATCGAAGGCGCCTATGCGCTGGTGTCGCTGACCAACAAGAAACTGGTCGGCGCCCGTGACCCGCTCGGCATCCGTCCCCTCGTTCTCGGCGAACTCGACGGCTGTCCCATCCTGGCCTCGGAGACCTGCGCCCTCGACATCATCGGTGCCAAGTACATTCGCGACATCGAGCCCGGCGAGGTCGTCGTGTTCGACGAAAACGGCGCTCAGAGCCACAAGCCGTTTGCGCCGCAGCCGCCGCGCCCCTGCATCTTCGAATATATCTACTTCGCGCGTCCGGACTCGGTGGTCGCTGGCCGCTCGGTCTACGACACCCGCAAGTGCATGGGCGAAGAACTCGCCCGCGAGACCCATGTGGAAGCCGACGTGGTCGTCCCGGTCCCGGACTCAGGCGTTCCCGCCGCGATCGGCTATTCCCGCCAGTCGGGCATTCCGTTCGAGCTCGGCATCATCCGCAATCACTATGTCGGCCGCACCTTCATCCAGCCGACCCAGAGCGTGCGCGAACTCGGCGTTCGCATGAAGCATTCGGCCAACCGCGCCGCCATCGCCGGCAAGCGCATCATCCTGATCGACGACAGCCTGGTGCGCGGCACGACCTCGAAGAAGATCGTGAAGATGATGCGCGATGCGGGCGCCACCGAAGTCCACTTCCGCATTGCTTCGCCGCCGATCACCCATCCCGATTATTACGGCATCGACACCCCCGACCGCGCCGGCCTGCTCGCCGCCACCCATTCGCTCGAGCAGATGCGCGACCTGATCGGCGCGGACTCGCTGGCCTTCGTCTCGGTGGACGGCATCTACCGAGCGATGGGCGAGCCCGGCCGCAATCCGGCCCAGCCGAAATTCGCCGATCATTGCTTTACGGGGGACTACCCGACCCCGCTCACCGACATGAGCGAGATCGATGACCCGCGCCAGCTGTCGCTGCTGGCGGAAGCGAGCTAGGCCACGCCGGCTCTTTGATCGCAATCAATCACTGTCATGGCCGGGCTTGTCCCGGCCATTAACGTCTATAAAACAGCGGCAAAGACGTAGATGCTTGGGGCGTCTAGCGAAGCACCGCTTCGCGCCACCCGGCACGACGGAGTGAAGCTGCATCATGACGATAAAACCCCTCGCCTCCCGTATCGCTCTCGTCACCGGCGCCTCGCGCGGCATCGGCTATGCGACGGCCATCGCGCTCGCCAAGGCTGGCGCTCACATCATCGCGGTGGCACGCACCCAGGGCGGCCTCGAAGAGCTCGATGATGCAATCAAAGCGGAAGGCGGCAGCGCCACGCTGGTGCCGCTCAGCGTCACCGACTGGGATGGCGTCGCACGCCTTGGCGCCGCGCTGCACGAGCGCCACGGCAAGCTCGACATTCTCGTCGGCAATGCCGGCGTCGCCGGCGCGTCCTCACCGCTGGGCCATGTCGAGCCGAAGTCGTGGAACGAGACCATGGACGTCAACGTCAATGCCAACTTCCAGCTGATCCGCTGCATGGAGCCGTTGCTGCAGCAGTCCGATGCCGGCCGCGCGGTGTTCGTCACGTCGGGCACGGCCAACAAGGCCTCCGCCTATCGCGGCCCCTATGCCGCCTCGAAAGCCGCGCTGGAAGCACTGGTCCGCGTTTGGGCCAACGAGACGGCAACCACCCCGCTGCGTGTCAACCTGTTCAACCCCGGCCCGATCCGCACCCATATGCGTGCCATCGTGATGCCCGGCGAAGATCCGGAGACGCTCGACACGCCCGCGCAGGCCGCCGAGGCGATCGTGCCGCTGTGCCTGCCATCATGGACGGAGACGGGAAAGTTCGTGGACTACAAGACCGGCAAGGTGATGGGATTCCATCCGCCGTCGTGAGCGCGTTCTCTCACTGTCATCGCGCGGCTCGACCGGGCGATCCAGTAAACTCATAATCCGCTGCGTATACTGGGTCACCCGGTCAAGCCGGGTGACGACAGATGAGAGTGTTGCGCCGCCTGCACACCTCACACATTGCACTCCGCCCCATCCCGGCTACACTTCCTCCCAAGCGGGACAAACCCGCACCACATAGGGAGGTCGTCATGGCGCCACGCCTGCGCACGTTCGCACTTGCTGCAACATTCACCCTCGCATCCTTCACCGCCCGCGCCGCCGACATCCCCCGCTTCGAGGTCGAAGCCTCCTGGCCCAAACCGCTCCCCAACAACTGGATCCTCGGTCAGGTCGGTGGCATCACCACCGACAAGAACGGCCATGTCTGGCTGATCCATCGCCCGAAGTCGCTCACCGATGACGAGAAAGGCGCCTCGCTCAATCCGCCGCGTTCGAAATGCTGTATCTCCGCGCCGCCCGTGCTCGAATTCGACGCCGAGGGCAATCTGCTGCGCTCATGGGGCGGCCCCGGCGAAGGCTATGAATGGGTCGGCCGCGAGCATGGCATCGAGGTCAGCGACGACGGCTTCGTCTGGATCGGCGGCAACGAAGCGAACGACAACGCGATACTGAAATTCACCCTCGATGGAAAATTCGTGATGCAGATCGGCAAGATCGCACCGAGCAAGGGAAGCAACGACACCACCCAGCTCGGCAAGCCCGCCGAAACCGCCATCGACAAGGATGCGAACGAAATCTATGTCGCGGACGGTTACGGCAATCGTCGCATCATCGTGTTCGATGCGACGACCGGCGCCTACAAGCGGCACTGGGGCGCCTATGGCAACAAACCCAACGACGACAAGCAACCGCCCTATGATCCCAATGCGCCGGTGTCGCAGCAATTCGCCAATCCCGTTCACTGCGTGAAGCTGGCCAGCGACGGCCTCGTCTATGTCTGCGATCGCATCAATAACCGCGTGCAGGTGTTCAAGAAGGACGGCACCTTCGTAAAGGAGTGGTTTTATGAGAAGGCCACCCTCGGCAACGGCGCGGTGTGGGACATTGCCGTGTGGCCAGATCCGAAACAGACCTGGCTGCTGACGGCGGACGGCGAGAACAACGAGATCCGTGTCATCAATCGCGACGATGGCAAGGTGGTCGGCAGCTTCGGCCGCAGCGGGCGCAATGCCGGCCAATTCCACTGGATCCACGCCATGGCGGTGGATGCCAAGGGGAATGTCTACACCGCCGAAGTCGACACTGGAAAGCGCATCCAGAAATTCAAACTGGCGTCGGACGCGCTGAAGTAACACAGCACAGCACCACTCGCCGGCATCACCCAGCTCACGACACACGGCGGTCAGCGCGTGCCGCTCTCGCCGTATCGTGTGACGTCGCCAGCCCACAACTATGCTCCCGTGCATCGCATCATCTCTGCGATGAACGGGACGCGATGCGCTATGGATTGTCCTAGCTTGCAGCTCGGCACGAAACGCGGCGCATGGGCCCCCTCGATGACGGGCCGCTGCCCATCGGGGTCTTCCAAATGCGCAGCGATCATGCTGCCCACAGAGCAGCCCACGGATTGACGAAACAATCCCATTCTCCTTAGTTTGAGAACGTCGAGGTCTCCGGATCACCATTGATCCGGAGCTAAGAGGGAAGCCGGTGCGCGACGAACGTCTTGGGTTCGCTGCAATGCCGGCGCTGCCCCCGCAACTGTAAGCGGTGAGCCAGCGTCCATCAGTGTCACTGAAGCGCAAGCTTCGGGAAGGCCGGACGCCAGCTATGACCCGCGAGCCAGGAGACCTGCCCCGACAACATGTACGTCCACGGGCGGGGTGTCCCGGTGTGTCGCCAAGCAGCTGCCGCAGCCGCGGCAGATCATGCTTGCGTCCGCCATGCCTTTGCCCCCAATCACGGGGTTAAAGTTATGTCTCTCTCTTCCTCTTCACTTCCAGTCGCAACGCTCGGTACGCCGCGGATCGGTCCACGGCGCGAACTGAAAATGGCGCTCGAAAGCTTCTGGGCCGGCAAGTCCAGCGAGGCCGATCTGCTCCAAACGGCGGCGGCTTTGCGCGCGGCCAACTGGGCGCGGCAGCACGCGCTCGGCATTTCGATCATCCCGTCCAACGATTTCTCGCTTTATGACCAAGTGCTCGACACCAGCGCCATGGTCGGCGCCATCCCGCCGTCCTACGGCTGGACCTCGGGCGACGTGCCGCTTGCGACCTATTTCGCGATGGCCCGTGGCGCGCAGGATCATGCCGACGCCGGCTGCGGCCACCCGCATCATGGCCACGGCATGGTCGCGCAGGAAATGACGAAATGGTTCGATACCAATTATCACTACATGGTGCCGGAATTCGCGAGAGATCAGACCTTTGCGCTGTCGTCGCGCAAACCGATCGAGGAATTCGAGGAAGCGAAGTCGCTCGGCTTTCACACCCGCCCGGTACTGGTCGGTCCCGTCACCTTCCTCAAGCTCGGCAAGAGCCATGATGTCAAATTCGATCCGCTGACGCTGCTCGACAGGCTACTGCCGGTCTATGTCGAGGTGCTGCAGGCGCTGGCGCAGCACGGAGCCGACTGGGTCCAGATCGACGAGCCCTGTCTCGTGCTCGACCTCGACTCGGTCACCCGTGACGCGCTGACGCACGCCTATGCGCGTTTCAGCGCCGAGGTACCCGCGCTCAAGATCATGCTCGCCACATATTTCGGCGAGATCGGCGACAATCTCGACACCGCACTCGCTTTGCCTGTTGCCGGCCTCCACATCGATCTCAAGCGCGCGCCCGATCAGCTGTCGCAGGTCGCCGTGCGTATCCGCCCGGATCAGGTGCTCTCGCTCGGCGTGGTCGACGGGCGCAATATCTGGCGCACCGATCTGTCGGGCACACTCGACCGGATTACGCCGGTGGTCAAACAGCTCGGCCTGAACCGCGTGCAGATAGCGCCATCCTGCTCGCTGCTGCATGTGCCGATTGATCTCGGGCTCGAGACCGATCTCGATCCCGACGTGAAGGACTGGCTGGCTTTCGCCGTGCAGAAGATGAGCGAGCTCGCAACCTTCGGCAAGGCGCTGACACAGGGCCGCGCCAGCGTCGCTCAGGCCCTCTCCGCATCGGACAGCGCCGTCATCGCCCGCGACACCTCGCCGAAAATCCACAGCGCGATCGTGGCAAAGCGGATGGCCGGCCTCGCCGGCGCTCGCCACAGCCGCAAGTCGGCTTTTGCGGAACGCGCTGAGATCCAGCGCAAGGCATTCGACCTGCCGCGCTTCCCAACCACCACCATCGGTTCGTTCCCGCAGACCGCCCATGTGCGCAACGCCCGCGCGGCGTTTGCCTGCGGCGACATCTCGCAGGACAAGTATGAGGACTTCCTGCGCGCGGAAACCGCCGAAGCGATACGCTGGCAGGAGGAGATTGGCCTCGACGTGCTGGTGCATGGGGAGTTCGAGCGCAATGATATGGTGCAGTATTTCGGCGAGCAGCTTTCGGGCTTCGCCTTCACTAAACATGGTTGGGTGCAGTCCTACGGCTCGCGCTACGTGCGTCCACCGATCCTGTTCGGCGACGTCGCCCGACCGAAGGAAATGACCGTCGGCTGGTGGCGCTATTCGCAATCGCTGACCAAGAGGCCGATGAAGGCGATGCTCACCGGACCGGTGACGATCCTCAACTGGTCCTTCGTGCGCGACGACCTGCCGCGCAGCATTGTCTGCCGGCAGATTGCCCTTGCCATCCGCGACGAGGTCATCGACCTCGAAGAGGCCGGAGCCAGGATGATCCAGATCGACGAAGCCGCGCTGCGCGAAGGCCTCCCGCTACGCAAGTCGCAATGGAAGATCTATCTCGATTGGGCCGTCGATGCCTTCCGCATCTCGTCGTCGGGCGTCGAGGACGCCACTCAGATCCACACCCATATGTGCTATTCGGAGTTCAACGACATTATCGATGCCATCGGAGCGATGGATGCGGACGTCATCTCCATCGAGACGTCGCGCTCCAAGATGGAGTTACTGGATGCGTTCCGGAGCTACAAATATCCGAACGAGATCGGACCCGGCGTCTACGACATCCACTCGCCGCGTGTGCCGGAGATCGGCGAGATGACCGAGCTGCTGACGTTCGCAAGGCAGCGTCTCGCGGATACACAGCTCTGGATCAATCCGGATTGCGGCTTAAAGACCAGGAAATGGGACGAAGTGAGGCCAGCTCTGGTGAACATGGTCGCCGCGGCCCGGGCGATCCGTGCGACATGACCATAACCGGTGGGCTGACGACACTTCGTCCGCCGCAGAACTGCGCACTGTCAGGGGCGGGTCACGACTGTTGATCCGCCCCTGCAGCTGGTCTCCGAAGAATGTTCGCCGATTACCTTACGGGCCGAACCACCTTTTGCTGCGGTCCGGAGTCATTGCGGATCGCCGAACCGATGATGGCGCCGACAGCGCCGCCGACCAGTGCACCGGCCGCGACGTCGGCGTCGCCGCGATTGTCCACCCGTCCCTCGATAGGCACGCAGGCCTGCCGGCTGTTGCTGAAGCGCATGCCGCGGCCGCAATCGGGCATCGGACGCGCATCGCCGCGATAATATTCAGGCGGCGGTGGCGGGCGGCGGTCATATACCGGCGGCGGCCCCCGATCGTCATAACCGCGCGGGCCGCGATCGAAATCCTCGACGCAGGCATCGCGGCGCTCGCTGTAGCGCATCCCCGGGCCACAACCGTCGCGTACCTGCAGAACATGCGTTTGGGCGACGTGGCCTTTGCCCGGCGCCAGCGGCGCGGCCTGTGCGCCGGTCAGCGTGACGCCCATCAAGGCGACCGCGCCAGTCAAAAGACGTCGTGTTGTAGAAAACCTATCGCGACCGATCATATGAAATTCCTTGTTCTGGCAATGCCAATAACCCGAAATGACAGTCGATGATTTCAGTTAAGATTTTACGGATTGCGCTGCGCGCCGTTGTCCATTGGATGGGTTGAGCGCACCGAAAACCCATGCTGCCAGTTGATTGCGGCACGCTTCGCCGATGGGTTATCGCTACGCTCAACCCATCCTGCAATCCGAGCTAGTTAGGCCGCTTCCGCTTATGTGCGAACGGATTGGCCTTCTCGCGCAGCGTGATGCGGATCGGGGTGCCCGGCAGATCGAAGGCCTGCCGCATGCTGTTGGTGAGATAGCGCAGATAGCTCTCGGGCACCGCGTCGGCGCGCGAGCAGAACACCACGAAGCTCGGCGGGCGCGCCTTGGTCTGCGTGATGTAGTTCAGCTTCAAGCGTCGCCCCGACACCGCCGGCGGCGGGTTGCTTGAGATCGCATCCTCGAACCAGCGGTTCAGCGCCGCCGTGGCAATCCGGCGATTCCAGATCTTGTAGGCGTCCTGGATCGCAGCCATCAGGCGGTCGATTCCCTCGCCCATCAGGCCGGAGATGGCGACGATCGGCACGCCCTTGATCTGCGGCAACCAATGATCGGCCTCGGTGCGCAACTGCCCGATCATGCCGCCGCGCTTTTCGACGAGGTCCCATTTGTTGACGGCGAGCACCAGTGCGCGGCCCTCGCGTTCGACGAGATCCGTGATGCGCAGATCCTGTTCCTCGAACTTGTTCTGCGAGTCCATCATCATCACGACGACTTCGGCAAAACGCACGGCGCGCAGCGCATCGGCGACCGAGAGCTTTTCCAGCTTCTCCTCGATGCGCGAACGGCGGCGCAAACCTGCCGTATCGAAGATGCGGAAATTGCGGCCCTTGTAGTCGACCTCGACGGAGATCGAGTCACGCGTGGTGCCGGCTTCCGGCGAGGTCAGCAGGCGCTCCTCGCCGAGCAGATGATTGATCGTGGTGGACTTGCCGGCGTTCGGACGACCGACGATGGCAACGCGGATCGGACGCGACGCAATCTCCTCGTCGCTCCACTCCTCGGCGATGGTCTCTTCTTCCTCTTCCTCCACCGGCTCCGGCAGCAGTTTTGCGAGTTCGTCATAGAGCTCGCCCATGCCCTCGCCATGTTCAGCGGAGATCTGGATGGGATCGCCGAGACCGAGCGCGTAGCTCTCCATCGCGCCGATCTCGCCATGCTTGCCCTCGCTCTTGTTGGCGAGCAGCAGCACCGGCTTGTTGGCGCGGCGCGCGAAGTCGGCGAAGGCGCGGTCGTTCGGCGTCAGGCCCATGCGTGCGTCGATAACGAAGAACAGCGCGTCGGCGAGTTCGATCGCGGTCTCGGTCTGCTCCTGCATGCGCGCGGTCAGCGAGCCCTTGGCGCCCTCATCGAGGCCGGCGGTGTCGATGATGGTGAATTCGAGGTCGCCGAGTCTCGCCTCGCCCTCGCGGCGGTCGCGCGTTACGCCCGGCGTGTCGTCGACAAGCGCCAGTTTCTGCCCAACCAGGCGGTTGAACAGCGTGGACTTGCCGACATTGGGCCGGCCGATGATGGCGATCGTGTAAGAAAACATGGGCGATCCGTTCGCCCGTTACGGACGACCTGTCAATGCTGCGCTCAGATGAGCTTAACGCGAAAAGCTTCCCGAAGGCATCGGGGCCGGGAATGCCGAAGACGGCTGCTGCTGCGCGGGCGCGGCCGGTGCGGCGGCAGCGGGCTCCTCGGGCGGCGGCGCGGTGGTGCGGCGACGGGTGATCTTGCGGCCAGCCGGCGGCGCCTCAACTGCGGCAGCGCCGCCCTCGTCGGTGGACGCTGCGCCATCCTGACGGACATTGCCAACCTCGACATCGCCGCGGCTGCGCGACTTGGACTTGCGCGGCTGCGACGGTGGCGCGGCCTGTTGCGGCGGAGCGGCTGCGGCGGCGGCAGCCTGTTCGGCCTGCTGGCGCTCGACGCTTTCCTTGTAGAGATCGCGCGGCACGCCCTGTTCCAAGCCGGGGACGCCCTCAGGAAACACCGGCTTGCGGTCGCCGGGGAGCTTCTTCTTGGTGTCCATGAAGTCGAGCAGATCCGACGGATCCCAGCTCGACGCGCCGCCGCAGCCCGTCAGGGCACTCGCGAGCACGATCAGAACCGCAGCGGAAACAAGGCGTTGCATCGGTCGCATGGGCATCTCATTCAAATTCGGCTAGGCGCCGGAATCAGCTCTTGGCCGCCGGAGGAAGCAGCGCCTGCAGCGCTTCGGCGCGGGTGCGGATGCTGGACGGCGTATCGTTGTCGTTGGAGATCGCCTCGACCCATTTGCGGGTTTCAGCGGCGTTACCCGCCTTCCAGGCGGCCAGGGCGAGCAGTTCGCGGGCCGAATGGCGATAGGTGCCGGTAGCCGAGGTCGCCGGCTCGAGCTTCGGCAGCAGCGCGTCGTAAGCCATTGTATCGACGAGCAAAGCGCCGGCGCGGACGCGGGCGAGATCCTTCTCTGGCGCACCGACGGTGTTGTCAGCGACGACCTCGTCGTAAAGCTTCACGGCCGCAGCCGCATCGCGCTTAGCGGCCTCACCGGCAGCGCGGAGGCGCGCCAGGGTGCGATAGCCCGCGGGGGCTTCGGCGGCGAGCTTGGTGAAAGCGGCTTCGGCCTCGGCCGGCTTGTTCTGCTCAGACAATTCCGAAGCGCGATCAAAGGCCGCGCCCGCTTCGGCGGCCTTTTTGGCTTCGAAATAGGTGTAAGCGCGCCAGCCGCCGACGCCGCCGATAATCAGGACAGCGACCAGAATGATCAGGAGAGAGTATTTCTCCCAGATCTTCTTGAGCTGCTCGCGGCGCAGATCCTCATCGACTTCATTAAATAATTCAGACACTTAGAGATTTCCTGTGACGGACCGGCCGCGCTCACCCCGAGCGGCGCAGGGCGCACCGGCCCGCGCGTTGCGGCGGCGATACCCTAGCGTTATGGCGTTGGCAAGGCAAAGCCAACGCGATCAATGCGTTATCCCGCAAAGCATAACACACTCAAACGGCCGAACCGCTCAGCTGCCGCCGAAGCCCCCGCCGGTGCGGCCATTGGCATTTTCGTCAGCACTGTTAGAGCCATAGGCCGAATTGGCATTGTTGCCGCCAAGTGCCGCATTGCCGCGATAGATGTCTTCCGGGGAGCGAACCACCGGACGCTGATCGGTGGATTGCACATGCGGCTTGCGATGCTTGGTCACCGGCTCGCTGTGGCAAACTTGCGGCACGAATACCAACGCCGCTGCAAAGCCGAGATATTTCAAGGTCTTCATGGTCGACCGTCCTTCACTCTCGCACTCACGCTGACAACACCGAATTTCACGCGAAATTCCCCGATCCGCGCATGAATCATGCGGCTGTCTTGCGGCGAAGTTGCGTCAGCTCTTGGGCTTGCCCCCATAGACGTGTTCCGGTCCCGGAAATGCACGGGAGCGCACTTCCGTCGCGTAGCCCTCGATGGCCGCCTCGATCATCGAACCGAGATTGCCGTACTTCTTGACGAACTTCGGCACCCGCGCATTGAGGCCGAGCATGTCTTCCAGCACCAGCACCTGACCGTCGCAGGCGGAGCTCGCGCCGATGCCGATGGTGGGGATTGCAATCGTCTGCGTGATCTTTCGCGCGACCGGTTCGGCGACTGCTTCGATCACCACGGAGAATGCGCCGGCCTGCGCGACGGCAATCGCATCGTTCTGGATCGGGCCGCTCACATTCTCGCCGCGCGCCAGCGCTTCGGCTTCTTCCTTGCCCTGCGAGCGGAACGAGCCGAGCGCATTGATCGACTGCGGCGTGAGGCCGATATGCGCCATCACGGGAATGCCGCGCTCGGTGAGGAACGCGATGGTCTCCGCCATGCGCGCGCCGCCTTCGAGTTTGACGGCGCCGCAATGAGTTTCCTTCATGATGCGCGCGGCGGAATGAAACGCCTGCTCCTTCGACGCTTCATAGGAGCCGAACGGCATATCGACGACGACGAGCGACTGCTTGGAGCCGCGCATCACGGCGTGGCCCTGCAGGATCATCATCTCCAGCGTCACCGGCACCGTGGTCTCGAACCCGTGCATCACATTGCCGAGCGAGTCCCCGACGAGGATCACATCGCAATAGCGATCCACCAGCGAGGCCGTGTGCGCGTGATACGACGTCAGCATCACGATGGGCTCGCCATTCTTGCGCGCGAGGATATCGGGCGCGGTCTTGCGCTTGACGGCTGATTGAATCGACATGGCTCAGGCTCCAAACACGGGCACGCCGATCACCACCGGGTGGAAGGCGAAACCCAAGGCAAGATAGGCGACGACACCGACGCCGACGGCAATCGCATCATTACTGAGCCCGCCCACCGGGATCGGCGGCGCGCCGCTGTCGGCGCGGCGCTTCAGCGAGATGCGATCGAACACCGCCCAGGCGAGAAACGAGCCGAACAGGATGATCGAGCCGAGATCGCCATTGGCGAGCAGATGCGACACCGCCCACAGTTTCACGCCGGCGAGCATCGGGTGCTTCAGCGTGGTGTAGATGCGGCCGCGGACATAGGACGCTGCCACCATGATCACCGCCGGCAGCATCAGCGCGATGGTGAGATGCTTCATCCAGATCGGCGGATACCAGACATCGATCCAGCCGGTGGCGCGGTAGGTCGCGAAGCCCCAGACGATCAGTGCAAGGCCAACCAGCGAGATCACGGAGAAGGCGATCTTGTAGCCGCCCTCGCCGATCCGCGCGATCAGATCGGCGCGTGCATCGCGGCGGGTGATGAAGACGTGGACGCCAAGAAACAGCACGAGGCCGAGGATCATCGTGACGAGGCCCATGGCCTGTTTCCTCTCGCAGGGCGGTTGCGTGCCGGATGGGTTGCTCGCCCCGAAATTCCAACTATGGTCCCGCCGTTTGGATCGTCGGCAGGACGACGTCCGGTATCATTTTTTGGGGGAAACGCGCAATGCTGCGTCATGTCATTCGGCCCACCCGCTCGCCCGCGATGCAGCGCATGGCGATGGCCGCCCTGCTGCTGCTCGCGCTGCCCCATGCAGCCACGGCGCAGGCGGTATGGCCGCCGAAAACCGTGCGCATCATCGTTCCGTTCGGCGCCGGCGCCAGTCCGGACATCGTCGGCCGTGTGCTCGCCGACAGCCTGCAGGCACGGCATCCCGGCACCAATTTCGTGGTGGAGAATAAGCCCGGCGCGTCCGGCAATATCGGCACCGACGCCATCGCCAAATCCACGCCGGATGGCTCAACCATCGGCATCTCGCTCGGCGGCCCGCTCGCCATCAACACGCTGCTGTTTGCAAAACTGCCCTACAACCCGGACACCGACATCGCGCCGATCTCGCTGCTCACGCAACTGCCGAGCGCGCTCGCGGTGCCGACCAGCCTCGGTGTGAATTCAGTGGCGGAGCTGCTGGCCAAAGCGAAGGCGGACAGCAAGGGCCTTGCCTACGGCTCCATCGGCGTCGGCACGCTGTCGCAGATCTGCATGGAAGCGATCGCGCAGAAGGCCGGGGTGAACATGGTGCACATCCCCTATCCATCCTCGCCTGCCGCCACCACCGCGCTGATCCGCGGCGATGTGCAAGTGGCATGCTTGCCGGCCATCGGCGTGACGCCGCAGCTCGCCACCGGCGCGGTGAAGATCCTGGCGGTGACGACGGCGCAGCGCTCGCCGTTCCTGCCGGACGTGCCGACGCTTAAGGAAAGCGGCGTGGACGTTCAGTCGGATGCATGGAATGCGCTGGTCGGCCCCGGCGGATTGCAGAAGGATGTGGTCGCCGCGATCAATGCGGAGGTGCGCAAGACGCTGACCGAGCCAGCGGTGATCGAGAAGCTGAAGGCGCAGCTCATCACCCCCTCACCGACCACGCCGGACGAACTGCGCAAGCGAATGAATGACGAGAAGGCACTGTGGGCCGATGTGATCAAGGCTGCGAAGATTAGGATCGAATAAGCTCCACTGTCATCCCCGGCTTGACCCGGGGACCCATCTTCGGCCCCGCACTCTGCCGCTCAAGATGGATCACCGGGTCAAGCCCGGTGATGACGTGGAGATAGGACAGAGGCTCGCCCTCACCTACTGACAGATCTCGTCCCACAAATCTCGCCATTGCGGATTGTCGCGCAGGATGAGCTGGACCTTCCAATCACGCGACCAGTGCTTGATGTTCTTCTCGCGCTGGATCGCAGCGATGATGCTGTCATGCGCTTCGAAATAGACCAGCATCTTGACCCCGTACTTCTTCGTGAAGCCGGCAACAAAACCTTCGCGGTGCTCATAGACACGACGAATGAGATCGTTGGTCACGCCAACATAGAGCGTGCCACGCGGAGCACTGGCGAGGATGTACACCCAGTAGCTCATGCGAACCTCGAGGTTCACAAGGAAGATGGGTGGCCGGGTCAAGCCCGGCCATGACGTGGGGAGAGGACGAAGTACTTCCGCCGACCCAATACTCCCATGTCATACCCGGGCTTGACCCGGGTATCCATCTTTTAACTGTTGCCCCGCCTCACTGCTTCGCGAACGGGATGAACTGGTGATATTCCTTCGGCACCGAGTTGCGATAGCGCGCGGGCACCGTGCCGGTGTCGATGGAGTGATCCAGCTCCTGCTGGCGGGTCATCTTCTTTTTCTTCTTTGGCTTCTCGTCATCGGTCGCGGCAGCCTTGTCGGCTGCCGGCTTCTCGGCCACCGGCTTGGTCGGCGAGCGCACGGCTTCCTTGTCGGCGGGCTTCTCTGCAGCCTTGTCGGACGCCGCGCGATCCTGCGCGGGTTTGTCCGTCGCGGCCTTGTCGGTGGTTGAGCGCTCAGTTGCCGGGGTCGAAGCAGCCGGCTTGTCAGCAACGGGCTTCTCTGCCGGCTTTTCGGCCGCCTTGTCCACCGCGGGTTTGTCCGCAGCCTTATCGGCAGCCGCAGCAGCCGGCTCTGCCTTCTCTGCCGCAGGCGCGCTCTGGGCAAGGCCCGGCGCGACCTGAACAATCGCGAACAATGCGGCGACGGCGGTGCAGCCCAACCATTTCAACATCCAACACTCCAATCAGCTTGCATGAGGGATGGCATTCCGCAGCGGATGCCCCTGTGGTCCCGGTTCGTCGCCGAAGGCGCCGGGCGGGTTCAAAGATGCCGCCGCGCCATTCAGCGCACCGCCCCTGCTCCCTCGCCGGGTTCGCGATTGTCGACATAGCGGATCATGATCGGCCGTCCGGCAATGGCGCCGCCCAGCGCATTGGTCAGCTTCAGCGGCAGGCAGCCATTCAGCGAGTCGTCGATCGCCTTGAGATAGGTGTCGCGCGTCTCCTTCGACGCATCGGGAGAAGCGAAGGTCATGCGCGGCGGCGCGATCGGCCTGCCGCCGCGATTGAACGAAAACATCACCGAGATCTGCATCCCCGCGCGGGCGACGTCGCGCGCCGGCGGCGTCCAGCAGGAGCGCAGCGCCGCGAAGAGATCGCCGAGCGTGTCGAGATCGTGATCGGGCTTGCGATACCAGTCCGGTCTGTCGTCCGGCGGCTTCGACATCACGGTGATCTGCAGGTTCTGTCCGATGGGATAATCGATTTCGGGAATGCACGGCCCGTTGTGATCCAGCAGGCTGCAAGTATAGGGCGCGCAAGGCGGGCCATCGAGCACACTGCAGGGCGCATGCGAGAACGGCACCGCATCCCCGGCGCGCAGCCGCCGCGTCTCGGCATGGGCAGTCGAAGCCGTAGCAGCGATCAAAAGGCTGAGCAGAAAGCAACGCATCATCCATAATAAACGCAGACGCGGGCTTCATCGTCGCCGCCGCGTCGTCAATTCTCCGTCACCCGCAATATCACTTCATCACGCCTGGTCTTGTCCCGAGCCTCCGCGTCTTGCACTCTCTGGACAACGACAAAGGCGTGGATGGCCGGGAAGCCCCGGCCACGACAGCGCCCCAACAGGAAACGCCGACATGACCACCATGGATCTCAAGCCGACCGGCACCACGCATCCGTTCGAGCGCAGCCATTCCATCGTGATCGCGGCGACACCCGAGGCCGTGTTCGACTATGTCACCAATCCGAAATCATGGCCGGAATGGCTGCCGTCATCTCACGAGATCGATTGCGACGACCGCCCGATGGGCTTTGGCGACACGTTTCACGAACACTGGTCGACCCGCTCCGGCCCGGTCTCGCTCGACTGGCTGGTGATCGCCTGCGAACGCCCGCGGCTGTGGATCGGCCTGACGCACACGCCGTTCATGGGGCCGATCGTGGTGCAGTATATCTGCGAGCCGACCGATGGCGGGACAAAATTCATCCGCACCATGCGCAACCCCGCGCGGCCGAAAGCGCCAACGGCGGAGATGATTCAGCGCATGGATGAGGAAGCGATGCTGGGGCTGGGGAATATCAAGAGGAATGTGGAGGGGCTGTAGAAGTAAAACTGGTAACGCAGTGTGCAGTGTCGTGTCATTGGGTACCTAAGTTCGACAGCATCGTCTGAGTCGAAGATGGATACGCGGTTCATCTAGCGAAGCTCGCTTGGGGAGCACTGACGAGGATGTATACCCAGCAGCTCATGCGAACCTCGGTTTGGATCACATGGAAAGATGGATTGCCGGTTCAAGCCCGGTAACGACGTGGGGGAGAGGCTATTGCCCGCACGAAACTTACGCCACCACGGGCCATCCGTCTGTTCAGATCGGTAATGGTCGCTCGTTCATGGCACCGTCCAGGCTCTCCAGCCGCGGGAGCCTGTATTCGGCCCCGCCGGCAGTTGCATCAGCGGAGATGCTCGATGACGCATCGGAAATCGTGCGATTGCGGCCGGTTCGCTTCGCTTCGTAAAGTCTCCCGTCGACCCGCTTGTACAGGCTGAGCCAGCTATCTTCCGGCTGCAGCGTGCCCACGCCGAAACTCACGGTGACCTGTCTGACGCCGCCCGGTATGACAAATCTGTTCTGCGCGATCGCGACCCGCAGCCGTTCGGCGTAATCAACCGCATCTTGTTCATTGGTGTCCGGAAGAAACACCGCAAATTCTTCACCACCGAGCCGCCCGACAATATCGCGCTTGCGCGACGAACTGCGCAGCATGCGTCCCACCTCTCCGAGAACATCGTCGCCAACGTCATGGCCGAGGGTATCATTGATGCTCTTGAAGTTGTCGATGTCGCACAGAGCGAGCGCGGCGTGACCTGGTCCGTATTTGTTCAAATGGACGGATACCCGTTCCTGAAAGCCGCGCCGATTCAGAATGCCGGTCAACAGATCGAGATCGCGTTCGCGACGGAGATCATCGATCATGTCGGACACCGCCGCGGCGAGGATGGCCAGCGCGAGGCCGGCGCCAAGCACGGCGAGCGACAGTTGGAGCGCTTGCCAGAACATCGAATTGGCGAAAGCGGTTCTGTCGACCGGCATGGAAAATCCGACCGTGAGCAGCGTGCGCGGAAAGAAATGCAAGCCGAACAGCACCAGCACCCAGAACAGGGCCCGGTCGACATATCGCCCCCGCGCCAAGGCGGTGAGCCGCCACGCTGCGATCACCATCAGGAGGCCGTAGCCGAAATTCTGGATATAGACCCGGGCGACGACGTTACGGTCGATATAAAAGAAATAGGCGAGCAGAAGCACGAAGACGGCAAGGATCGCCATATCAATGACTGGACCCAGCGGCTTGCCCGAACGCAGCAGGATGCCCTCCACGGCGACGATCACCGCCGCCGTGTAAAGCGCGCCCGACACGATGGCATTGGGCCCCGCGCCGGGCGGCCAACTCAAAATCTGCGACATCGAGCCCAGGGCAAACAGGACGCACGCGCCGGCCAGCAAGAACAGGTAGTGACGCTTCCTCTCGATGAGCCACGCGCAGACGAACGCAACCCCGAAGACGACGAGTATGCCGGGCGCTATCAGTTGGAGCGTAGTCTTGACGACGACCCCATCCATCTCACTCAAACTTTCCAACAGGCCAAGCCGCCGTGGCGCGACTGCCTCGTGCCTCGTAGCCAGAAAACGCTATCAAATTTGATCAGAAATGCGTCAAATTCGAAACGATCGACCGAAGCCAGGATCAGCGCACCGGCTCCGAGGGGGTCATAGGCCGGCTCGGAGATCGATGGATTAGCCGAGGGTGCCGATCGGCACCGCGGCGCAATACGCTTCGCTATTGCTCCCTACTCTCTGTTCTTGTCACCCCTTCTTCTTCACATCCTTCACGCTCGAGAACACGATGCCTTCGGCGCGTTCCTTGGTGTAGTTCAGATAGAAGTCGTTCTTGGCGAGGAATACCGGATCGTTGTCGACGTCGTCGGCAACGCCGGAATTGTTGGCGTTCATGAAGGTGTCGAGCTTCTTGGCATCGTCGGACGAGATCCAGCGCGCCAGCGAGAATTCCGAAATCTCGAAACTCACGGGCAACTGATATTCCGCATCGAGCCGCGCCTTCAGCACGTCGAGCTGCAGCGGTCCGACCACGCCGACCAGAGCCGGCGCACCGTCGCGGGGACGGAACACCTGCACGACGCCTTCTTCCGACATCTGCTGCAGGGCTTCCTTGAGCTTCTTCGCCTTCATCGCATCGCCGAGGCGGACGCGGCGGACGATTTCAGGGGCGAAAGACGGCACGCCGATGAAGGTGATGTCCTCGCCATCGGTGAGCGTATCGCCGATGCGCAGCGTGCCGTGATTGGGGATGCCGACCACGTCGCCGGCATAGGCTTCGTCCGCGATGGCGCGATCCTGGGCGAAGAAGAATTGCGGCGACGACAGCGACATGTTCTTGCCGGTACGCACCAGCTTGGCCTTCATGCCGCGGGTCAGCTTGCCCGAGCACAGGCGCGCAAAGGCGATGCGGTCGCGGTGGTTCGGGTCCATGTTCGCCTGGATCTTGAACACGAAGGCCGACATGCGCGGCTCCTCGGCCTCGACCTTGCGGACATCCGCCTCCTGCGCACGCGGCGACGGCGCGAAACGGCCGAGGCCCTCAAGCAGATCGCCGACGCCAAAGTTGCGCAGCGCCGAGCCGAAATAGACCGGGGTCATGTGGCCCTCGCGAAAGGCCTGCAGGTCGAACGGCTTGCCGGCTTCCTTCACCAGTTCGAGTTCGCCGGCGATCTCGTCGGCGTCGAGATTGGTGTTGCGGGAGGCGAGATCGGAAATAGCGATGTTTTCGCCCGCGCCGGTCTTGGCGCCGCCGCCCTCTAACAGGCGGATGCCGCCGGTCTCGATGTCATAGGTGCCGACAAAATCGCGGCCGCGGCCGACCGGCCAGTTGATCGGCACGGTGTCCAGCGCCAGCGTCTTCTCGATCTCGTCGAGGAGATCGAAGATGTCGCGGCTTTCGCGATCCATCTTGTTGACGAAGGTGATGATCGGGATATCGCGGAGACGACACACCTCGATCAGCTTCAGTGTGCGCGCCTCGATGCCTTTTGCGGCGTCGATCACCATGATGGCGCTATCGACCGCGGTAAGCGTGCGATAGGTGTCTTCCGAGAAGTCTTCGTGACCGGGCGTGTCCAGCAGGTTGAAGACATGATCCTGGAATTCGAAGGTCATCACCGAGGTGACGACGGAGATGCCGCGGTCGCGCTCGATCTTCATCCAGTCGGAGCGCGTGTTGCGGCGTTCGCCTTTTGCTTTGACTTGCCCGGCGAGATTGATGGCGCCGCCGAACAGCAGCAGCTTTTCCGTCAGCGTGGTCTTGCCGGCGTCGGGATGCGAGATGATCGCGAAGGTGCGGCGGCGGGCCACTTCGAGGGCGAGCGGCGACGCGGCGGAATTGGAGATGGCTGCGGTGTCGGACATGCGGGGGGCTGTGGCAGGTAAAATGCGGGTGATCAAGGGCTTTTGCCCGTGGATGGCGACCTTGCGCCGCGTTGCGGCGGGTGCGTGCCGCCTCCATATAGACCGGGCGAGGACGACCTCCAAATCAATCCATCATTGCAGGGACGGCCCTGCCTTTATTCAGGGGCTGTTGATGGCCTGGGCTATTCTCTTTGTCGCCGGTCTGCTCGAGGTCGGCTGGGCCGTCGGGCTCAAATATACCGAAGGTTTCACAAAGCTCGTTCCCTCCGTCCTGACGCTGACCAGCATGGCGGCGTCGGTCGGCATGCTGGCGCTGGCGCTGAAGGAACTGCCGATGGGAACCGCCTATGCGGTCTGGACCGGCATCGGCGCAGTCGGCACCGCGGCGCTGGGGATCTATTTGTTCGGCGACCCGGCGACGGTGGCGCGGATCGCATGTATCGGGCTGATCGTGGCGGGGATCGCGGGCCTCAAGCTGGTGAGCTGAGGGCCCACGTCATTCCGGGGCGCGCGGCAGCGCGAGCCCGGAATTTCGGAGTGGCCTGGCTCAGAGGAGACTCGCATGTCGAGATTCCGGATTCGCGTCATCGATGCGCTCCGGAATGACAGCGTGTGGCGGAGCTAGATGAAGTTCAGATGCAGCAGCTTCACCACCCACCATGTCAAAGCGGCGACGATGGCCGCCGCGGGGATGGTGATCACCCAGGCATAGACGATCGAACTCGCCACGTTCCAGCGTACGGCTGACAGACGCCGGGCCGCACCAACGCCGACAATGGCGCCGGTGATGGTGTGCGTCGTCGAGACGGGCACGCCAAGGAACGTCGCGGCAAACAGCGTCGCGGCGCCGCCGGTCTCGGCGCAAAAACCCTGCATCGGGTTCAGCTTGGTGATGCGCAGGCCCATGGTGCGGACAATGCGCCAGCCGCCCATCAAGGTGCCCAGCGCCATCGCTGCCTGGCACGAGATCACCACCCAGAACGGCACCGAGAATTCGCTGCCGAGATAGCCCTGCGAATAGAGCAGCACGGCGATGATACCCATGGTCTTCTGCGCGTCGTTGCCGCCGTGGCCGAGCGAATACAGCGAGGCGGAGGCGAATTGCAGCACGCGGAAGGCGCGGTCCACGGCGAAAGGCGTCGAGCGCACCGAGGCCCACGACACGATCGCCACCAGCAGTAGCGCCAGCAGGAATCCCACAAGCGGCGAGAGCACGATGGCGAGCAGCGTTTTGACGATGCCGCTCCAGACGGCTGCAGACAAGCCAGCCTTGGCGAGGCCAGCTCCCAGCAACCCGCCGATCAGCGCATGCGAGGAACTGGAGGGAATGCCAAGCGCCCAGGTGATCAGATTCCACACAATGGCGCCGACCAGCGCCGCGAAAATCACCTGCGCATCGATGATGCCGGGATCGACGATGCCGGTGCCGATGGTGTTGGCCACATGCAGGCCGAACACCATGAAGGCGATGAAATTGAAGAACGCCGCCCAGAACACCGCATATTGCGGGCGCAGCACGCGCGTGGAGACGATGGTCGCGATGGAGTTCGCCGCATCGTGCAGACCGTTGAGGAAGTCGAACAGCAGCGCGACGGCAATCAGGCCGATCAGCACCGGGAGAGCGAGCGTGGCGTCCACTGGCCCTGCCCTTACACTTGTTCGATGACGATGCTGCTGATCTCGTTCGCAACGTCGTCGAACCGATCCGCGATCTTTTCGAGATGCTTGTAGATCTCGGCGCCGACCACGAAATCCATGGTGTTGGCGTCGCGATGCTTGAGGAACAGCTCCTTCAGCCCGATGTCGTGGAGATCGTCGACGCGGCCCTCGAGCTTGCCGACCTCTTCGGTGAGCTGCGTGAGCAGACCGACATTGTCGCCGATCTTGTCCATCAACGGCACGGCCTGGCCGATCAGATCCGCGCATTGCACGAGTAGCGTACCGATCTCGCGCATCGGCGGCTCGAACTGGCGCACCTCGAACAGCATCACGGCCTTGGCGGTCTGCTGCATCTGATCTATGCTGTCGTCCATCGCGCCGATCAGGTTCTTGATGTCGATGCGGTCGAACGGGGTGATGAAGCTGCGGCGGACGGCGGTGAGCACGTCGCGGGTGATGTTGTCGGCGTCGCTCTCGAATTGATTGACGCGCTGGCAATAGACCGGCGTCTCCTTGCCGCCTTCCAGCATCCCCGCCAGCGCTTTGGCGCCTTCGCTGACGGCCTTCGAATGCTGGGCGAAGAGGTCGAAGAACCGTTCCTCCCGTGGCAGAAAGGATCGGAACAAGCGCAGCATCGAGGCACCCAGCAGCAAGGAAACAGAATAACCGGGACGCGTGACGCACCCGCTGTCATGGAAACGTCATAAAGCATGTTCGGGGACCGTGAGCAATCAGCGGCGACGCGCCGCTTCAATGCCTTTCGCGCAGCCAAAGCACAGGCCTCAACACCGCAGCAGAGCGTGTCGATCCTCCGAGCCCTGCCCCTGCATTCGCGCAGTCAGCTCGCCGACGAGCAAAACTAGCAATTTACATCCGATTAGAATGATTCCAATAAGCGGAAAGGCCATCGCTGCGTCTGTGCCGAGGCCACCTGGAATCCAGGGCGCGACGGCGCTCATATCCGCACAATTTTGATCGCAAACTCCATGGCGAAGCCGAAGAAGACCGCAGCCGAGCTCGAGAAGATTTTTCGCGAGACCGCCCTGAAAAGCGCGGGGCCATGGCCGGCCAACATGCAGCTCATCATCTATCCGCTCGACGATAGCTGGCGGATCACCGTCGGCTATTCGGATGCGTCACAGACACCTTTTCGCGACAGGTTGATGGAGCTCAGTGTCCATCTGCGCGAACTCTACGACCTGGACGTCGATCCCAAGAGTCCGTGGCAGTAGTCCGCGGTCCCCCACCAGCCATGACGCGACGACAAGCTGGAACGATGTTTATTGGAGCTGCCCCGGCTAAGCCGCTCCGATGAGAATGCCGACGGCAAGAACGATCGCACCGCCAAGGACGATCTGGAAAACCGCCTGAAGAAACGGCGTGTCCATGTATCGCGCCCGAATGAAGGCGATGGCCCACAGTTCGAAGAAGACGACGGCCCCGGCGATCGCCGTCGCGATCCAGAACGCGTTCGCCCACTCGTCCGGGACGAGATACGGCACGCTGTGTCCGAGCCCGCCGATGGTCGTCATCAGGCCGCAGACAAAGCCTCGAAGCCATGGTGAACCGCGCCCCGTGAGCGAGCCGTCGTCCGACAGCGCCTCGGCAAAACCCATGCTGATGCCAGCGCCGATCGACGCCGCAAGGCCGACAAGAAACGTCTGCCAATTGTTATGGGTGGCGAATGCCGCGGCGAACAGCGGCGCCAGCGTCGAGACCGACCCGTCCATCAGGCCAGCCAGTCCGGGCTGAACATATTGAAGAACGAAAAGCCGCCGCTGTGTGGCATCCTCGGCAGATCGCGCGTCATGGTTCAGGATGTCGGTCGTGATCCTCGCCGCATATTGCTCGTGATCCTTCTCTTCCTCCGCGAGATCCGCGAGCAGACGGCGAAGGCCGACATCGCCCGCCTGCTCTGCCGCGCGGATGTAGAATCGCTGCGCCTGCAACTCCATCGTCTCCACCTCGCGGCGAATGACGTCCAGCGACAGGTTCTTGGTCAGCCAGACGGGGCGACGTTTGAGAAAGCCCTTCACGTCCTCGCGCCGGATCGGAGGGAGGTTCGGACCGAACCGCTGTTCATAGAGATCGAGCAGCCGATGCCGGTGACCGCGCTCCTGTTCCGCCATGGCTTCGAAGACGCGGGCGGTGTCCGGGTAGCGCTCCTGAAGGTCCTCCGCGAACGTCGCATAGATGCGGCTGTCTTCCTCCTCAGCGGAAATGGCGGCCGCCAATACCTCGCGTTCCGAAAGATCGGAGAATGGTTTCATGGCACCACTTAGAATTAGAATAATTCTAATCTTGATATTTCGCCGCGCGTTTCAGGTCAAGCACCGACATCCGTCCTGCGCGCTGAACGTGCCGAGCACGCGCGTCGAGCGCCTCGAGCGGCGCTGCGTTCTGGATGAACATGCAAGCGCGCTACGATCTCGAAATCGTGGAAGACGTCCTCACGCCTGCGATCAAGAAGATCGCATCCTATGAAGCGGCGTGAGCTCCCTCACCCGGACAGCGTCTCGATGACCCGGCAATCGCCGACCCGGCCGTGACTGCATTCGTCCACCATGCGCATGAGCTCGCCGCGCAGCGCAGAGAGTTGCGCGATCCGGCGGTCCACCTCCGACAGATGCCGGCGGGTGATCTCATCGACCTTCTTGCAGGACTGGTCCGGCCCCTCGCTCAGGGCCAGCAATTCCGCGATGTCAGCGATCTCGAAACCGAGGTCGCGCGCATGGCGGATGCAATTGAGGCGGGCGACATCCTCAAGGCGGTAGCGCCGCTGCTTGCCTTCCGTTCGCGTCGGCGCGGCCAGAAGGCCGATCCCCTCATAATAGCGAATGGTCGGCACCTTGATGCCGGTCAAACGCGAGGCTTCTCCGATGGCGTAGTCCATTTGGGCTTGAACCTCCAGTCGCTAGAGGTTGTACGCTTCCAGAATCTGGAAGGAAAGCGATGACCGACAAGACATCGACCCCGAACACCTGCACCAGCGATAGCTGCTGCGCACCGCCGCCGATCGATCTCTCCAAGCCGGTTGCGATCCCGAAGACGGCATCGAAGCCGGTGACACAGGATGCCTGCGCGAGCGAGGCCTGCGGCTGCTCCGGCGGCGTGCCGGTCTTCGACGGGGTGGACCCCCGCTACAAACGCGTGCTGTGGACGGTCATCGCCATCAACGGGGTGATGTTTCTGGTCGAGATGGTCGGCGGGCAGCTCGCGGGCTCGCAGGCGCTCAAGGCCGACGCGCTCGACTTTCTCGGCGATACGATCACCTACGGACTCAGCCTCGCGGTGATCGGCGCGAGCATCCGCACGCGCGCGATGGCCGCGCTGTTCAAGGGGCTTTCGCTCAGTGTGATGGCGCTGTGGGTGTTCGGCTCGACGGTCTATCAGACGCTGATCCTCGGCCTGCCCAGTGCAGAAGTGATGGGCGGCATCGGCTTCATGGCGCTGGCCGCGAACCTTGCATCGGTGCTGCTGCTGATGCGCTACAAGGATGGCGACGCCAATGTGCGGTCGGTGTGGCTCTGCTCGCGCAACGACGCCATAGGCAATGTCATCGTGATGTTAGCGGCGCTCGGCGTCTGGGGCTCGACGAGTGCGTGGCCAGATCTCGCCGTGGCCGCAGTGATGGCCGGCATTTTCCTGACCTCGTCGGTGCAGATCCTGCGGCAGGCCTGGGCCGAGTATTCGGAAGATCAGGATGTGAGGCGAATGAGTCGGGGTGTAGATCACTCGACCCTCTCCCTTGGGTCATCTGTTCGTCACTCTCGGTCCCGGCCGCGATAAAACATAAATGGCGGAGCCGAGCATCAGCACGGCAACCACTGTCGCGAATATCCAGCCTGGTCGGGCCTGGGTCCAGAATACAGCATATCCAACCGCTATCCCCATCACCGCCATCCATTTGGCACGGCGGGGAATTGCGCCCTCTTCGCGCCACCGCCGCAAGCCGGATCCGAAGCGGGGGTGGTTGAGCATCCACGCCTCGACACGCGGGGAGGATTTGCCGAAACACCATGCGGCAACGATCAGGAAGGGCACCGTCGGCAAGAGCGGCGTCACGATGCCGATCAAGCCGAGCAGCAGCATGGCGCCGCCGAGACAAGCAAACACCGCCCTCTTCATGCAGATGATCTCTCGTTGAGCACGTCGAATATTCCAACGCAAAACGCCGCCTTGCGGCGGCGTTGAGCTTGTCGATGTTTCGCCCTGCCCTTACAGCGAGCGCTTGAAGAGATGCGCGATCTCGCCGACGACGCCGCGGCGGAAGGTGAGCACGCAGACCACGAAGATCACACCCTGGATCACCGTCACCCACTGGCCGAAGCCGGCGAGATACTGCTGCATGGCGATGATCACGAAGGCGCCGACCACCGGGCCGTACAATGTCGCAAGACCGCCGACCAGCGTGATGAGAACGACTTCACCAGACATGGTCCAGTGGACGTCGGTGAGCGAGGCGTTCTGCGCCACGAACACTTTCAGCGAACCGGCAAAGCCGGCCAGCGTGCCCGACAGGATGAAGGCGAGCAGCTTGTACTGGTCGGTCTTGTAGCCCAGCGAAATGGCGCGCGGCTCGTTTTCGCGGATCGCCTTCAGCACCTCGCCGAACGGCGAATTGATGGCGCGGAAGATGATGAGGAAGCCGACCAGGAAGCCCACCAGAATCACATAATACAGCGTGATCGGCTTCGACAGATCGATGAAGCCGAACAGCATGCCCTGCGGGATGCCCTGGATGCCGTCTTCACCATGGGTGAACGGCGTCTGCAGATAGAGGAAGAAGATGAGCTGCGACAGCGCCAGCGTGATCATGGCGAAATAGATGCCCTGACGGCGGATCGCGATCAGGCCGGTGATGACCGACAGCACCAGTGCAGCGACGAGGCCGAACACGATCGACAGTTCCGGCGACAGCGGACCCATATTGATCATGAACTCGCCGATCAACGGCACCTTGAAGCCGATGGTGCCGACCTTGGCCATATGCGCGGTGACATAGCCAGCTGTGCCCATGAACATCGCGTGGCCGAAGGACAGCAGGCCGCCATAGCCGATCAGCAGGTTGAGGCGCAGGCGAACAGCGCGAAGCACAGCGCCTGCATCACGAAGAACGGATACAGTCCGGTGAACGGCACGGCCGCAAACAGGACCGTCATGATCACGAAGGCGATCATCTCGTCCTTGACGCCCCGGCTTTGCACGGGGATCGAATTGTCGGTGATGGTGGTCATATCAGGTGGTCCGTCCCGTCAGGCCCGAGGGTTTCACGAGGAGCACCAGCACCATCAGCACGAAGACGACGGTGTTGGAGGCCTCGGGGTAGAAATACTTGGTCAGACCCTCGATGATGCCGAG
>JASBVG010000082.1 GCA_030147505.1 Tardiphaga sp. | reverse complement strand
GAAGCGAGCGGCCGGGACTTGCGTCCGCTGTTCGCCGAATGGGTGTTCGGCGAGGGCCTTTCGGAAGGGCAGTCGCAATAGCTTGGCCGTGATGACATTTACCGCTGACAGAACCATGCCAATTAGCTCTGACATCCACAGCGCGATACTGACGGCTTGCCGCCACCGATATGTCGCCGGCGCGCAATCGGTCCCGCAACTGTGTCAGCACGCACAGTTCATAGGCAGCGCGGACGACCTCGCCATCGCGCAGCACGAACGGGCGCCATGACGGCGGCACGAAGCGGAGCGGCGGCTTGTCGGGCAGTCGCCGTCGACCCATGCGATAGATATCAGCGATCAGCCGAACCGCATCGAGCAAACCCTGCACCGCGCCGGTGCCGCGAAACTCGAAGGCGTTGAGGAACGGCCCGATCACGGAGCGCAGCGAGCGCTGCCGCTCGATCAGTTCGGCTGTGCGATCGATCGTTTCTGGCGCGATCAACAGCTCGGCGTCCACGACCGCCGTCCCCAGCCTTTCCCAATCGATCGAACCAATGGCGGCAAGGGAATCGACGCCCCGCGCCCGCGCGTCGAGCAGGGTCCGGCACGAGCCGGTAAGCAGGCGAAGCTGTGCCTGAAGCGATCGGATCGTGCCGATCGCCTTGTCCTTTGTGCGGTTTTCGGCCCGGCGCATCATGCTGCCAAGCAACTTGTCCATCATCGTCAGCACCGCATCTGTCAGGCTTTCCTCAAGCCGGATGCCGGCTGCGGCAAGGATCGCATGGCGGCGTCTGTCCGGTAGTTCCGCCAGATGCTGGGGTGTGATGCGCGCCGCCTCGTCCGCGATCCGGTCGAATGCAGCCTGCGGGATCGTCGTGGCGCGTGTCGCCGCGAAACCCAAGGCACGAACGTGGTCGAGCCGTTCGATCAATCGCAGGACGTTGCGCGACGCGGGCGACAGGGGCGGGTTGCGCAACCATGAGAGCCAGGTCGCGCTTTTCTCATCCCTGCGCGACAGCAGGGCATCGAGCCGTGCGCGTTCAGGTTCGCCGAGATCTCCGGCGAGCACGTCATGGACCAGATCGCCGGCTTGCTGTCGGGCCCGCCGCACGATCGCCTCGACAATTGTCACGGGCGGTAGCAGCAATCGCCGGCGCCGCATCTCATCCATGACGATGCCGGCAAGCCGCGAGGGCTGGGTGACGGTCTGCGCGATAGGCATGGCAAACGCGACCAGCGCGTAGAAATCCGCGCGGCCGAAAACGACATGACCGAAGCGCCGCGACAGGTCGGCGAGGTGAGTTCGCCGCGTTTCGTCGCGCCTCGCATAGTCGCGCCATGACATAGGCGACACATTCAACTGGCGGGCAACGAACGCCAGGATCGGCATGGGCGGTGCTTCGCCGGCTTCCAGCACGCGCCCCGGCCAGCGGAGATAGAGGAGCAGCATGGCATAGCCGAGGCGGGTTGCGTCGCCGCGCCGGGACGCGATCAGATCGAGGTCATCCCTGGTAAGGGTGAAGTGGCGGGCGATCTCCCGTTCATCGAGCGAAGGATCATAATGACCAGCCAGCATCTCGCGGGTCAGCAGGTGTCTTCTTGCCAAGGTCGAACCCCTCCATGTCGCTGTCCGTCAGACGTCCGTTGGACGGCCACCGGGAATGTGTCCGTTAATTCTGGACCTTCGATGGCGATACGGACAAGATCGCATGATGATGGGAAAACGGACACTTCGGGGCAGCACATGGCGCTGATCGGCTATGCGCGGGTCTCCACCCCCGACCAGAAGCTCTCGCTCCAGCATGACGCTCTGAAGCGGGCGGGATGCGAACGTGTTTTCGACGATCAGGCTTCGGGCGCCAGGACCGACAGACCCGGCCTCGCCGAAGCGCTGGTCTATCTGCGCGCCGGCGACACGCTGGTCGTGTGGAAGCTCGATCGGCTCGGCCGCTCGATGAGCCACCTCATCGACAAGATCGGCGAACTGGCATCCCGTGGCATCGGGTTCCGTTCGCTCACCGAGAACATCGACACCACCACGCCGGGCTCTGTTGCAAAAATCGTGAAGCTTGAGCATGCTTGGCGGAGATTGGACGGACGGAACGATGACGGATTTCAAGTGGCGCCATTTCCAGGGTGATGTGATCCTGTGGGCGGTGCGCTGGTATTGTCGCTATCCGATCA
>JASBVG010000081.1 GCA_030147505.1 Tardiphaga sp. | reverse complement strand
GAAAAGATCGCGGAGAATGTCGCGAGCATCAAGCGCGTGTTCGAACGCTTCCTGACCTTCGGCGATGGCCCGACCGACGCGGTGATGGTCGACAATGCCGACTGGCTCGACAAGCTCGAGTACATTCCCTTCCTGCGCGAGGTCGGCCAGCACTTCTCGATCAACCGGATGCTGAGCTTCGACTCGGTGAAGCTTCGGCTCGATCGCGAGCAGTCGCTGAGCTTCCTCGAGTTCAACTACATGATCCTTCAGGCCTACGACTTCATGGAGCTCGCCAGGCGGCGCGCGGTCCGGCTGCAGATGGGCGGATCGGACCAGTGGGGCAATATCGTCAACGGCATCGAATTGTCGCGGCGGATGCTCGGCACCGAGGTCTACGGCGTGACCACGCCGCTCATCACCACCGCCGACGGCGGCAAGATGGGCAAGACCATGTCGGGCGCGGTGTGGCTCAATGAAGATGCCCTGCCCGCCTACGACTACTGGCAGTTCTGGCGTAACACCCACGACAAGGATGTCGGCCGCTTCCTGCGCCTGTTCACCGACCTGCCGCTCGACGAGATCGCCCGTCTGGAAGCGCTGGAGGGGCAGGAGATCAACCAGGCCAAGATCGTGCTCGCCAATGAGGCGACGACGATGTGCCGTGGCGCAGAGGCGGCTGTCGCTGCTGCCGAGACCGCACGGAAGACGTTCGAAGAGGGCGCCGCCGGAGGCGACCTGCCGAGCCTGTCAGTGCCGGCTGGCAGCATCTCGCTGATCGACGCGCTGGTCGGGCTCGGCTTCGCGGCATCGAAGGGCGAGGCCAAGCGCAAGCTGGCGGAAGGCGCCGTGCGGATCGATGGCGAGCCGGAGAAGGATGACCGGACCGTCGAGGTCGCGGGAACGTCTGTGAAGCTCAGCCTCGGCAAGAAGAAGCATGGGCTGCTGACGCGATAATCCGTCTCGGTCATGCTGAACCTGTTTCAGCATGACGGCGGGCGGGGTACAGTGCGGCCGATGATCCGTACTTTCCTCCTCATCGCCGCGCTCGCCTTCGCCATCGGTGCCAAGCGGGCGCCCTCGCCGCTCGACGGCATCGCCGAGGCCTATGTCCACCTTACCCTCGAGGCCGGCGAGCGCGAGGAAGGCTATGTCGACGCCTATTACGGCCCGAAAGCCTGGGCTGAGGACGCCAAGGCCAAGCCGCGCGATATCGCCACGCTGCGCCGGGATGCCCGCGCGCTGAGCGTCCGCCTCAACGCGGTGAAGCCCGAAGCGCTCACCCCCGATGATCGCCAGCGCCGCCGCTTCCTGGCGGCGCAGCTCAAGGCCGCCGAAACCCGGCTGGCGATGAAGGCGGGCGCGACGTTCAGCTTCGCCGATGAAGCCGAGGGCCTGTTCGGGGTGCGGCCGCAGTTGAAGCCGCTGAGTTTCTATGATCCCGTGATCGCGAAGATCGAGGCGATGGTGCCGGGTCCGGGGCCGCTATGGGAACGGGTCGATGCCTGGCAGAACCGCTTCATCGTCCCCGGCGACAGGCTGGAGCCGGTGATGCGCGCCGCCATAGCCGAATGCCGCGCCCGCAGTGCCGCGCATATCGCCATGCCACAGCAGGAGCGGTTCGAGCTGGAGTTCGTCACCGGCAAGAGCTGGTCCGGCTATAACTGGTACAAGGGCGATGCCCACAGCCTGATCCAGGTCAACACCGACCTGCCGGTACGGATCGATCGCGCGGTCGATCTCGGCTGCCATGAGGGCTATCCGGGACATCACCTGCTCAACATGCTGCTGGAGCGCAATCTCGCCCGCGCGAGAGGCTGGGTGGAGTTCACCGTCTATCCGCTGTTCAGTCCACAGAGCCTGATCGCCGAAGGATCGGCCAATGCCGGGATCGATCTGGCCTTTCCCGGCGCGGAGCGGGCGCGCTTCGAGGCGGCGAAGCTCTATCCGCTCGCCGGGCTCGATCCGAAGGGGGCGGCCGACTATGATCGGCTGCTCGATCTGCTCCACCAGCTCGCCGGGGCGCGGATGACGATCGCCGCCGCCTATCTCGACGGAAAGGTTAACCGCGCGGAAGCGCTAAACCTGATCCAGCGCTACCAGCTGATCAGCCGCAAGCGCGCCGAACAGTCGCTGAGTTTCACCGACAATTATCGCAGCTATGTGATCAATTACGGCCTGGGCCAGGACATGGTGGCCCGGGATCTGGCGCGTTCCGGCGCTTCGCCAGCGGCGCGCTGGAAAAGGATGGAGACGATCATCTCCCAGCCGATTCTCCCGGTCGACCTGCGGCGCTGATGCATTCGTGCGGGGCCCTTCCGCGCCGGGCCTTAGACCTTGGTCGCAAGAATCGGGCTTAACCCTTCATTCACCGAAACGATTAACAACTTCGCAAAGCCGCTGGGCAATTCTCGTGTCGAAACAAGGACATGAGATCATGAGCCAGAGCGCGGAAATATTGACGACGGGCAGCGACGACGACGCCAAATATGCCGAGCAGCGCCGGGCTCCGCGCGACGAGGTGGCGCTGCCCACCCGCATGTTCACGAGAGACCATCACGGCAGCGACGTGCTGCTGGTGAACATCTCGCCGCTGGGCTTCATGGTCCGCGAATATGGCGAGACCCCAAAGGGCTCGATCGTCCGCCTCGCGCTGCCCCGGCTGGGCCAGGTGACCGCCAAGGTGGTGTGGTCGCTCGGCGGCCGGGTCGGTGCCGAGTTCATCAAGCCGATCGACCATTATGCCTATACGGCGATGCTCAACGCGGCGCGGCAGAAACGCCAGCGCTGGCCGATGGGATGATCATGTTTCGGGCCTGATGCACGCCTCCGGCGATCAGGCCTGAAGGCGGCGCGGCGTCCCCCCGGCCGCGCCGCCCTACTTTTCCCCAACCGCCGACCTAGCCCGCCCGCAGCAGTCCGACAGCCGCATCCCGTTCGAACAGGTAGAGCGCGATGCGTGCCGCCTGGCCGCGCTCGCTGTCGAGGCCGCCGTCGCGATCGACGAGCAGCCGAGCGTCCTGGGTGGCTGCATCGATCAGGGCAGCGGTGCGCTCGGGGCCGGCGAGGCGAAAGGCCGCTTCGCCGGACTGGCGGGTGCCGAGGATCTCACCCGCGCCGCGCAGGCGCAGATCCTCCTCCGCGATGCGGAAGCCGTCATTGGTTTCGCGCATCAGCGCCAGACGCGCGCGCGACGTTTCCGACAAGGCATTGCCGCGCAGCAGCAGGCAGACGGAGCGCTGGTCGCCCCGCCCCACCCGCCCACGCAACTGATGAAGCTGGGCGAGCCCGAAGCGATCCGCCCCCTCGATGATCATCAACGTGGCGTTGGGCACGTCGACGCCGACCTCGATCACTGTCGTCGCGACGAGAACGCCGAGCTTGCCGGCCGAAAATTCGGCCATCACCGCGTCCTTCTCCGGCCCCTTCATCCGGCCGTGGACGACGCCGACCTTGTCGCCGAACAATTGCCGCAGCGTCTCCGCACGGCTCTCCGCCGCAGCCTGGTCGGACTGTTCGCTTTCCTCCACCAGCGGGCAGACCCAATAGGCCTGGCGTCCGGCGGCGAGATGGCGGCCCAGCGCTCCGGCGATCTCGTCCAGCCGCTCCCCCGCGATGACCCGCGTCTCGATCGGCTGGCGACCGGGCGGCATCTCATCGAGGCGGCTGACGTCCATCTCGCCATAATGGCTGAGCGTCAGCGTGCGCGGAATCGGGGTGGCGGTCATCACCAGCAGATGCGGCGGGCGATCGGCCTTGGCCTGCAGCAGCATCCGCTGCGCGACTCCGAAGCGGTGCTGCTCGTCAACCACGGCAAGGCCCAGCTTCCGGTAGCCCACCTTGTCCTGGAAGATCGCATGGGTACCGACAAGGATGTCGATCGAGCCATCGGCGAGGCCCATCAATGTCGCCTCGCGCGCCTTGCCCTTCTCCCGCCCGGTCAGGATCGCGACGTTGACCGGCAATCCCGCAAGGGTGCGGCTGAGCGTCTCATGATGCTGGCGGGCGAGGATCTCGGTCGGGGCGAGCAGCGCGCCCTGCGCGCCGGCCTCGACCGCGCACAGTAGCGCCATCGTCGCCACCAGCGTCTTGCCGGAACCGACATCGCCTTGGAGCAGCCGGGTCATCGGGGTTGGCTGGACGAGATCACCCTCGATCTCGGCGATCGTCCGGCTCTGTGCTCCGGTCGGCGAATAGGGCAGCCTCAGCTGATCGCGCAGCCGCCCGTCTCCCTTCAGCGGCAATCCTCGCCGTTTGCGCGATGAGGCGCGGACAAGCATCAGCGCGAGCTGGTTGGCGAACAACTCATCATAGGCGAGGCGCGCACGCGCCAGCTCATCCTGCGGATCGGCATGGACCCGGACCAGCGCCTCGCGCCACGCCGGCCAGCCGCGTGCGCTCAACAGGCTCGGCTCGATCCATTCGGGCAATGCCGGCGCGCGCAGCATTGCCTGCTCGACCAGCTGGCAGATGCGGCGGGAGGTCAGCCCCTCGGACTGCGGATAGACGCTTTCGCGAACGGGCAGCTCGGTGGCCTCGGCCGGCGGCAGAACATGATCGGGATGAACGATCTGCAATTCCTGTCCGTAGAGCTCGAGCTTGCCGGAGACGATGCGCGGTTCACCGATCGGCAGCAGCTTCTTGGCCCAGCCGGGATTGCCGCCGAAATAGACTAGGCTGACGATATTGCCCGCTTGATCGGTGGCGCCCACGCGGAACGGCCCGCGCCCGCCGGAGGCGCGATAGCTGGTCGGCACCAGCCTGACGGTGACGATCCGCCCGGCATCCTCCGCCTCGAGCGTGTCGACCGGCTTGCGATCGATCGAGCCGGTCGGGAGGTGAAAGAGCAGATCGACGACCCGTTCCAGCGCGAGCTTGCGCAGCGGCTTGGCGATCGCCGGCCCGACCCCCTTCAGCGCCTCCACCTCGGCGAACAATGGATTGAGAATATCGGGGCGCATAACTAGATGGCTTCTAACGTCACGCTGACGGGCTTGCCAACAGCCCGCCGGCCTATTGTCATTGGAAAAGCATGAACCGCGAAGACCGTCTGAAACGCCTGCGCTTCCGGGCCTGGCACCGGGGAACCCGCGAAGCCGATTATATGATGGGCTGTTTCTTCGACCGTTTCCACGCGGGCTGGGACGAAGCTTCGCTCGACTGGTACGAAGCGCTGCTCAACCAGGAGGATGCCGACATCCTCGGCTGGGTGATGGGCAGCATCCCCGTTCCCACCGAATGGCGGGACCCGATGATGGAGCGGATGCAGCGAATCGACTATGTCGAGATTCCGCAGTGAATTTTGGACGCCCCTTCCCCTTAGCTCGTCATTCCCGCGGAGGCGGGAATCCATAACCTCCGAACCGCTGGAGCTTCGAGCTTCAGAGTATATCGGATTCCCGCCTTAGCGGGGATGACGGCTGGGGGAGAAATGCCCTCTTACGATAATCAGCCAATCGAGACGATCGCACCGACTTTTCATGACTGACCTCACCCGCATCCTCAAAGCTTCCGAGGCGCTGACCCTGTCCCGGGCGCCGGCCGGTTTCCAGCCATGGCTTGCTGCCGATCTCGCGCGGGCCGCGGCGACACGGGGCGGCAGGCTCCTGTTCGTCGCGTCCGACGATCAGGCGATGCAGAGCCTGGCCGACGCCGCCCGTTTCTTCGCGCCCGGGCTGGAGATACTGACCTTCCCCGCCTGGGACTGCCTGCCCTATGACCGGGCGAGCCCGGCGCTGCGCGCGACAAGCGACCGGCTGGCGACACTTCACGCCCTGCAGAGCAAGGCCGCCGGCCCTGCGCTGATCGTGACCACGATCAATGCCATCACCCAAAGGGTGCTGACGCCTTTCCGTATCCGCCAGCTGGTGGCGAAGCTCGCGCCGGGCGAGCGCATCGATCTCGCCAAACTCACCGCGCTGCTCCAGGCGAACGGCTATGTTCGAGCCGATACCGTCACCGAACATGGCGAATATGCGGTTCGCGGCGGGCTGGTCGATCTGTTCCCGGCCGGCGAGCCGCATGCGCTGCGCCTCGACTTCTTCGGTGACGAGATCGAAAGCGTCCGCCAGTTCGATGCCACCGACCAGCGCACGATCGGCCCGATCGACGGCTTCACCCTCCTGCCCGCCGCCGAGGCGCTGCTCGACGAGGAGACGATCAAGCGCTTCCGCGGCCGCTATCGTGAGCGGTTCGGCGCGGCAGCGACCAGCGACCCGATCTACCAGGCGGTATCGGATGGGCGGCGTCTGGCCGGCATGGACCATTGGCTGCCACTGTTCGAGGAGCGGCTGGCGACATTGTTCGACCATCTCTCGACCGACGACCTGATCCTGCGCGAGGCAGGAACGGTCAAGGCAGCCGAGCAGCGCTTCGAAGCGATCGCAGACTATCATGCCAACCGGGTCCGTGCGCGGAGCACCGATCCGGGCAGCTATCGCCCGCTGGAGCCGGGCGAGCTCTATCTGAGTGCCGAGCAGTGGGGCGAGGCGATCGCCGACCGGCCGATCCATCTCGCCACCCCCTTCGCGGAACCGGAGAGCGCGCGGGTAATCGACCTGGGCGTCGACAGCGCGCGCGATTTCGCGCCCGAACGGACGCAGGGCGTCAACATCTATGACGCCGTGGTCGAGCATGTCGAAGCGCTGGGCAAGGCCGGGAAACGGGTCGTGCTGGCCAGCTATTCAACCGGGTCCCGCGAGCGTTTCGCGGGATTGTTGAAGGAACATGGGCTCGGCCTGACGGAGATGGTGGACGGCTGGCAGGCTGCCGTCACCCTGCCCGTGGCGGGCAAGTCGCTCGGCGGCGGTGTTTCGAAAGTGGCGCTCGCCGTCCTTCCGCTCGATCATGGTTTCAGCAGCGGCGATATCGCCCTGCTCACCGAGCAGGACATGCTCGGCGATCGGCTGGTACGGCGGCAGAAGCGCAAGAAATCGGCCGATGCCTTCCTGGCCGAGCTGGCCACCCTCACGCCGGGCGATCTCGTCGTCCATATGGATCATGGTATCGGCCGCTATGAGGGGCTGACCTCGATCCCGGTCGCCAAGGCGCCGCACGACTGCGTCGCGCTCAGCTATGCCGGCGGCGACAAGCTCTATGTCCCGGTCGAGAATATCGACGTGCTGAGCCGGTACGGCGCGGAGAGCGAGAACGTCCAGCTCGACAAGCTGGGCGGGGTCGGCTGGCAGACCCGCAAGGCGCGGATGAAGGAGCGGATCCGCGAGATCGCGGGCGAGCTGATCAAGACGGCCGCCGAACGTGCGCTGCGCCCTGCCGAGGCAGTGGAGCCGGAGAGCGGCTATAATGAATTCGTCGACCGCTTCCCCTATCAGGAGACCGAGGATCAGGACCGTGCGATCGCGGACGTGATCGAGGATCTGGCGGCAGGCAAGCCGATGGACCGGCTGGTGTGCGGCGATGTCGGCTTCGGCAAGACCGAGGTCGCCCTGCGCGCCGCCTTCATCGCGGCAATGGGCGGCATGCAGGTCGCGCTGATCGGGCCGACCACGCTGCTCGCGCGCCAGCATTACCAGAATTTTCGCGAGCGCTTTCACGGCACGCCGGTCAATATCGGCCATCTCTCCCGGCTGGTAACGGCCGGGGAATCCCGGAAGGTGAAGGCAGGGCTGGCCGACGGATCGATCGACATCGTCATCGGCACGCATGCGCTGCTTGCCAAGGGCATCGAGTTCAAGCGGCTGGGCCTGGTCATCGTCGATGAGGAGCAGCGTTTCGGCGTCACCCATAAGGAGCGGCTGAAGGCGCTCAAGACCGACGTCCATATGCTGACGCTGACCGCGACGCCGATCCCGCGCACCTTGCAGATGGCGATGTCGGGGCTGCGCGAGCTGAGCGTGATCCAGACCCCGCCGGTCGACCGGCTGGCGGTACGCACCTATGTCGCGCCCTGGGACGGCGTCGTGATCCGCGAGGCGCTGCTGCGTGAACATTATCGCGGCGGGCAGAGCTTCCTCGTCACCCCACGGATCAAGGACCTGCCCGACATCGAGGACTATCTGCGCAAGGAGGTGCCCGAGGTCTCCTATGTCGTGGCCCATGGCCAGATGGCACCGAGCGAAGTCGAGGAGCGCATGTCCGCCTTCTACGACAAGAAATTCGACATCCTCGTTTCGACAACCATCATCGAGAGCGGGCTCGACATCCCGTCGGCCAACACGCTCATCATCAACCGCGCCGACCGCTTCGGGCTCGCGCAGCTCTATCAGCTCCGCGGACGGGTCGGGCGCGCCAAGACGCGCGCCTATGCCTATCTGACGACTGGCGAGCGCGGACTGACCGAGACGGCGGAGAAACGGCTCCATATTCTGCAGAATATCGACACGCTCGGCGCCGGTTTCCAGATCGCCAGCCACGATCTCGACATCCGCGGCGCCGGCAATCTGCTGGGCGACGAGCAGTCCGGCCATATCAAGGAGGTCGGCTTCGAACTCTACCAGTCGATGCTGGAGGAGGCGATCCTCGCGCTCAAATCCGGTATCTCCGAGCCGATCGCTGATCGTTGGTCGCCGACCATCACCATCGGCATGCCGGTGTTGATCCCCGACGATTTCGTCGCCGATCTGTCGGTGCGTCTGTCGCTCTATCGCCGGCTCGCCGATCTCGACACCGACGATGAGATCGAGAGCTTCGCGGCTGAATTGCGTGATCGCTTCGGCGTGCTGCCGGACGAGGTGCGTTATCTCTTCAAGATCGCGGCCATCAAGGCCTATTGCCGCCGCGCCAATATCGAGAAAGTCGATGCCGGTCCGAAGGGCATGTCGCTGGTGTTCCGTGACAACAGCTTTGCGGAGCCGGAGAAGCTGGTGGCGTTCATCCGTCGCTACGGGAATGCCGCCAAGGTTCGCCCGGATATGAAGGTGGTGTTCCTCCAGGATTGGGACACACCTGAGAATCGTCTCGAAGGCGCTACCGATATCCTCCGCGATCTCGCCAATCTCGCGGAAAACAAGAAAGCCGCATAACGCACGCGGCCGTCGGCAGGACTGCCGCCGGCCGCGATTGGCGCCACAAAAGTACGATTACTTCGGATATTTGAACTCTGGGGCAGCCTTCAAGGCTTCCTTTGTGGTGTTCATCGAGGCCAACCACTTGTTGTTCTTGTTGTCATAGGTGACTTTCACCGAGGACGGCGATACCGCAACATAGTGTTCGCCCATGCCCAGGAAGCCGCCGACCGACAGGATCAGCGCGTCAACCTGGTTGTTCTTGATCGCCAGATCGTTGATCTCGCCAATCGTTTCGTCCTTCTGGTTTGTGATGTTCAGTCCCTTCAGCTTGGACGAAAACATCTCCTCCTTGGAGACTGTCGAGAACTTGGCTTCCGCGGGTGCCGCACCTGTGGTTGTTGCCGTCTGAGCGAGAACGGGCGTGGCGAGAATTGCGAACGAAGCGGTGATGAGTGCAAGCTTTTTCATTATCGTTGTCTCCATTGTAGGTGCTTTACAATGCAGCGATATGTGCTTCGTTCCGACCTCTTCGGGATATCCTAGGATGCCGCGCGTTGGGCCGTTGCATCCTGCAATCGCATCAGCAACGATTTTGCGGAGTCATCTGGCGTCATGCCGGTCACCTTCACCCGCGGGTCATTGCGGGCGTCGCGTTTCGGACCGTGCATCGTGTGTTTCATGACGGCAGAGAGGCGTCGTGCGATCATGTGAGCGTTGCGTGGATCGGTCTCGGCGAACACCACCACGATCGAGCCGTCTGCGCAGAGCATGCCGAAATCGATCTTGCGCATCAGCCGGCTGATGATCCGTGCCGCGTCGCGCTGGGCGCGCAGCGAGATGTCCTTGAAAGAGAAGCGCGCCGCGGAGAGGCCGCCGCCGCGGGTCTGGGTGTGATAGACGGCGGTGGCAAGATCGCGATCGAACGCCTCCGGAGTGAGCAGCCCGGTCGTCGCATCGATCAGGCCGTCGGATTCGATCGAGCGCAATGTCCGGTTCAGTCGCGCCTCGAAAGCACGCTGGCGCACCAGCGGGAAGGTCAACTGCGTGACCAGGTCCGCATCGCCTGCGATGGTTTCGAGATTGGCGAGATCGTAAACGTGCGCAAGGCCGGAGGTGGTGACGATCACCGGCAGGCTGCGAAAGCGTGGATCCTCCGCAAGCACTGTCAGAAACGCATCGACAACGCGCGGCGTAAATCCATCGCCGATGACGATCCCGTCGAGATCTCTGGCGTTGAGATGCTTGGCGGCAGCTTCGACGCTGAGTGCGCCGACCACGCTGACGCGTTCGCCGAATGCTACAGACAAAGCCGGATGGCTGCCGCCGCGGCCAATGAGCATCACCGTGGCATCGTCGAGCGGGTCCGGCGCGTTGGTGGTGAAGCGATGCAGGTTTTCGGCAGTGAGGCGACGGAGCACCGTGGCATGCAGGGCGCGGACGCGCAGCGCATTCCGCAGTCGGGCACTGAGGCGGTGAAACTGGCCGCGATCGCCGATGAGGGGGATGGCGTGACCTGGCAATTCCGACACCGGATCGATGGCGATCAGCGGGATGTATGGCTGGCGCGTACCAAGCTTCGCGGCAAGTTGTTCAAAGGCTGGAAGCTCGGCCGATGATGCGGATACCACCACTGCGGCAGGCTGTACCTGTGCAATTGCTTCGAGCGCAGTGCTCCAGTTCGCATCGACCACGGGAAAAATATTACTGTCGGCGAGGGCGGTCGCGAAGGGCGCAGGCTGCTGACTGGAGATGGCAACGATGGTCGCCTGATCGGACATGCGCGAGACCCCGAGGAAATAAGTAAGGTCACGCTAGCGCGATGTCGTTAATGCGTAGTCAATAGGAAAGGCAGAAAACACCCTGAGATTGTTGGCGTTTTCGTTGTGCTGCGCTGTATCTTGCTGAGCGGATTACTCTGCCGCCGCCCGATCCCGAAACGCTTCGACCATGAGGGGATTCAGCCCGAGCTCTGTCAGCGCTTCGCGGGCGCGACCGTTGTCACTGGCGCGGCCGGCGAGGCGGTAGCCGCTGAGGCGATCCGGAAGTGCCGTCAGCATGGCATTGTCGCCGAGCCGCTTGGCCCATTCGCCGAGGTCCTGAGATAGGAAGCGATAGCCGCCAACGGACATCACGCCTGAGGGAGGTGCCGTGATGTGCAATGCGCCGGTCGCCCGGTCGAGGCGGGCCTGATAGCCGGTGTCCACATAGTCGAGCGGCTTGGCGGGGATCAGCCCGTTGCTGGCATCGGCCTGCGCCGTATAGGCAAGTACGGGCACCATCGGGCCGCGCAGGCCGAGAGTGCCGCGCGGCGTCAGCAGCGTCTCGCCGGCAATGGCGTTGCCCGTAGTTGCACGCGGTGCGCCATGCGGACCGGGCAGGATGGTGGCAGGCAGCCCATCGGTGGAGCGGATGGCGCCGAACAGGCCGGCGTCGCCGAACAGATAGACATCGGTGAAATCGGCTTGCATGGCCGGCCAGGCGGCGGAGCTTTCCACCTGCTCGGGAGTGCGCCAAAGACCGACCACGTGTTTGAGCATCGGCGCGCGATCGAGCAGGCCATCCTCGGCGAGGCGCTGGGCAAAGGGGGCCGGAGCGAGCAGGACATCGCAGCCGCCATCGATGATTTCGCGCTCCAGCACGGCGCTGTCGAACGGATGGTGGAGCGACAGCACGCCGCCGGAGAGCAGCCAGGTCACGAGCGACGAGGCGAGATGGCCGAAGGATGTCGGCATCAACGCCGACATCATGCTGGCGCCTTGCGGTATGCCGCTTTCGAGGAACACGGCAAGGCCGCCGGAAATCAGATTGAGATGCGTCCGCGGCACCGCGCGAAAACCGTCGGTAGTGATGTCGAAGGTGATGATGGCGGCGCTGCGCGCATCCGGCGTCGGCGGTAGCGGCTCTATGAAGGGGCCGGCCAGCACATGATCGAGCGGGATCATGCCTTCCGGCAGATCGTTGCCGAAGCCGCCGACGTAACGGATCGAAAACGCTTCGGCGGCGGCATTCATGATCAGATCGGCGTGGCTGACGCCATCGATCCGGCTCGACGTGATGATGGCGCGGGCGCCGGTGCGGTTCAGTGCGGTGGTGAGATCGTGCTGCCGCCAGAGTTGCGGCAACAGTGCGGCAACCAGCCCCGCGCGGTGCGCGGCGAGCAGTGTCAGGACGAATTCCACAGTGTTTGGAAGCTGTAAGGCGATGACCGAGCCGGGCGGCAGGCCCATGTCGATAAAATGCGCTGTCAGGGCATTTATCTCACGATCTGCTGCGGCGAAGGTGAGGCGCTGTTGCGGCGTCTGCGTGATGCGCATCTTGTCGGCGGGGTCGACCAGAGCCAGCGCTTGCGGCTGCCGGAGCAGCGAGCGGCGGAACAATCCATCGAGGGTCGGCGAGGTGCTAGCTGAGGTCACGGGATCACTTCCGGTCGGGCGGAGCAGGCGGCGGTCTGGCCCACCAGGTTTCCGGCAGGATGCCGACGAGCGAGGTAGCCTGAGGCCGTTCTATCCGATTCCATCGCGCGAGCCATTGTTCGCGCACATTGTACAAAGGGATTGCGTAAGCCCCGGACATCCATGCGCGGTCGAGCGCGTGGACGGCGGCGACGAAATCGGGGCGCTCGCGGGCTTGCAGCATGGCGGCAATCATCGCGTCGATGGCCGGGTCCTTGGCTCCCATGTAATTCCGGGTGCCCGGCACATCGGCGGCCTCGGAGCCCCAGTAGAACGCCTGCTCGTTGCCGGGCGAGAGCGAGTTGTCCCAGCGGTTCGGCAGCATGTCGAATTCGTAGTTGATGCGGCGCTGGTCGAATTGCACGCCGTCCACGGCGCGGATCGTGGCCGTGATCCCGGCACGCTTCAAATCGCGGGCGTAAGTGAGGGCGATACGTTCCTGGTCGCGGGTGGTGACGAGGATTTCAAAGCTGAGAGGCGTGTTGTCCGACGTCTTGCGCAGCACGTTGTTGTCAAGCCGGTAGCCGGCGTCCTTCAGCAGCGCGAGCGCCGTGCGCAGCGCCGGACGGTCGCGGCCGGAGCCGTCGCTGACGGGGAGGCGATAGCTGCCATCCATGATGTCCGCAGGAATCTGCGCCGCATACGGCTTCAGCAACTCACGCTCGCGGCGATCGGCCGGGCGGCCATAGGCGGAAAGTTCTGAGCCTGCGAATATGCCGCCCGAGCGCGCATAGAGATCGAAAAAGTAGTTGCGATTGATCCATTCGAAATCGAACAGCAACGTCATTGCACGGCGGATGCGGATGTCGGCAAACACCGGTCGGCGGGTGTTGAATACCAAAAACTCGGACGGCTTCGGCAGTCCGGTCTTGATCGTGTCGCGGATCACATTGCCGGATTTCACCGCGGCAAAATCATAGCCCTCGTGCCAGCGCAGCGGTTCGTTCTCGACCCGGAAATCATAGAGGCCGCGGGTGAAGGCCTCATACATGCCGTTGGCTTCGCGATAGTAGTCGATGCGCACTTCATCGAAATTCCACATCCCGTGATTGACCGGCAGATCGCGGCCCCAATAGTCGGGATTGCGGGTCATGGTAACGCTGGCGCCGGGCCGGACATGGGCGACCGTGTACGGCCCCGAGCCGAGCGGCGGCGCCATGGTCGTGTCTTCGAAAGTGTCGGGATTGATGGCGTGTTTCGGCAGGATCGGCATCAGGCCGAGGATCAGCGGCAATTCGCGGTCATCGGCTTCCCTGATGTCGAAGCGGATCGTGAGCGGGTCCAGCAACTCGGCCTTGGTGACTTTGCCAAAGTACTGGCGGAAATGCGGGCGGCCACGCTCTTTCAGGAGTTGCCACGAGAACAGGACGTCCTCGGCAGTGACCGGCTTGCCGTCAGAGAACCGTGCTTTCGGATTGATGCGGAAGGTGACATAGCTGCGGTCGTCGTCGGTCTCGACGCTTTCGGCGAGCAGGCCGTAGAGCGTGAACGGCTCGTCCTGGCCGCGGGCGAGCAGGCTTTCCATGACATAGCCGCGCATCTGCTGCACGGCGATACCGCGCACGATCAGCGGATTGAGGCTGTCGAACGTCCCCAGCACGCCCCAGACGATCCGGCCGCCCTTGGGTGCATCCGGATTGACATAAGGCATATGCTTAAAATCGGGCGGCAGCGCCGGCTGGCCGTGCATGGCGATGGCATGGCGCGGCACCGCGTCGGCGGCTGCGCGATCGGTGATAGCGGCGAGCGCAACAGCGCCTGCCAGCAGGCCGTGCAGCAGCCTAACCCGCAGCCGATCGGTGAGATTTGATTCGGTCAAAATCACCCCGGAAACCTAGCACGGCTGTGTCATCGCCAAGTGTAGTCATGTGTGCCATGCATCAAATCCGCCTGTTGCCATTGATCTTTTCGCCCGCCGCTGTATTGAGAGCGGGCAATTGACGAGGGCGGCGGGGCCTGTCACGTAACGGCCGTATTCGGCAGCGAGACACCCGCCAACGGGTGACAGTTCACGGGTTATGTCAGCGCCGCCTCAGGGATATGAGCGCTTCCGTTCAGAAAGGGTTTTCCGCAATGAATTTCCGTCTCTTGGCTGCGTCGGTGTTGCCGCGCGGACGAGGCTTCGCGCTACTGGCGGCGACGGCCCTGACCGCAGGCGTGATCGGTTCGGACGCGTTCGCTCAGGCACCGGCTCCGGGCGCCCCGGCGGCTCCGCCGAAGGCCGCCCCGGCCCCCAAGGCTGCCCCGAAGGCCGCTCCCAAGGCTGCCCCCGCCGCGCCGGCCCAGCAGGCCGCGCCGCAGCAGCCGCAGGGCGAGCAGCAGCAGGTTCAGCTGATTTACGCGCCGTGGACCAAGTTCTGCCTCAAGGGCCAGGACGCCAATGCCAAGCAGGTCTGCTTCACCGGTAAGGACGGCCGCATCGAGTCGGGGCAGCCCGTCATCGCCGCCGTGATCATCGAACCGGAAGGCGAGCCGAAGAAGATCCTGCGCGTGACGCTGCCGCTTGGCATGCAGCTCGTGCACGGAACCCGCGTGATCGTCGACAACAACGCCCCGGCGCAGAGCCCCTATGTGATCTGCTTCCAGAACGGCTGTATGTCGGATTACGAAGTCACTCCGGAACTGCTGGCCAACCTCAAGAAGGGCCAGAACCTGATCGTGCAGGCGATCAACTCCAACGGCGCTCCGCTGACGCTGCCGCTGCCGCTGGCCGAATTCGCCAAGGCCTATGACGGCCCGCCGACCGACCCGAAGGTGTTCGAGGAAACCCAGAAGAAGCTGCAGGAAGAGCTGCAGAAGCGCGCTGAGGAAGCCCGCAAGAAGCTGGAAGCAACCCAGGGCGGCGCTGCGGCACCGGCAACTCCAGCTCCGGCCAATCCGGCTGCGAAGTAAGCGGATCGGACAGACAAACAAAAAGGCGCCCAGCAATGGGCGCCTTTTTTGCTTCGGTCGATGAAATCCCAAGCTCAGCCCTCATCCTGAGGAGCCGCGTAGCTGCGTCTCGAAGGATGTCTGCTCATGCCGCGCCCAGCCAGCTCATGGTTCGAGACGGCGCGTTCAGCGGCGCAATTGCGCCGCCAGGCTTCCTCACCACGAGGGATCGAAAGGGCGGGAAATGACGAGAGAGATCAGTTCAATGACTGATTGCGCTGCCGGTAGCCGCCGGTCTTGTCGCGGATGAAGATCTCGGCGACCTGCGAATGGCGGATCGGCTCGCCCGTCTCGTCCGGCACGAGGTTCTGCTCGGACACATAGGCGATGTATTCGGAGTCCGAATTCTCGGCCAGCAGGTGATAGAATGGCTGATCCTTGTGCGGCCGGACTTCCTCCGGAATCGACAGCCACCATTCCTCGGTGTTGTTGAACACCGGGTCGATATCGAACACCACGCCCCGGAACGAATAGATCCGGTGACGGACAATCTGTCCGATCTGAAATTTGGCGGTACGCGCTTTGATCATGTTCGGTCGAATAGACCAGGATTGTGGCCGATGCTAGAGGCAAAGCGACGGATTTGCGACAGTCGCGGCCCGATACCGACAAACCGTGGTCACGCATGGTCGAGGCGCGCTGCGGAATATCGGAACCCGCGCCGGCGCTTGGCGGGGCGCCGGGGACCGCAGACGGGACGTGCTCTGCGCCTTCCCATACCATTGTAAACATCACGATGCGGCGACGATATGCGCTCGTCGCCGCATCCGGTTGCGTGACGATCGCCAGGGGGTCAGCCGTCCATGCGCAGGTCGAGGGCCTCGACGATCTCGGTCCACTGCTTCAGCGAACGCTCCCCCTCGGCCTTGAACTCAGCCGGCGGCAGATAGGCTGGAACGGTGTCCATGCCGATCAGACGCTCCTGGACCAACGGCTTGTTGGCCGCGACCTTGAAAGCAGCGGCGAGCTTGTCGACGATCGGCTGCGGCGTCTTGGCGGGCGCGAACAGGCCGGAGAAGCTGGTGAAGCCGAAATAGTCGGAATAGCCGAGCTCGAGCATGGTCGGCACATTCGGCAGGCTCGCGATGCGCTGCCTGGTGGCGGCGACGGCGAGCGCGCGCACCTTGCCATCGCGCACCATCGCGCCGGCAGCGGCCATGGAGTGGAAGCCGCCATCGATGGAGCCGCCGAGCATATCTTGCAGCATCGGGCTCTCGCCGCGATAGGCGATGTTGACGGACTTCAGTTTCGCCTCGCGCGCGAGCAGCACCGCGAAGGCATGACCGTGCGAGCCGGCTGCATAATTGCCGAGCGACAGATCCTTGCCCTTTGCCCATTCGATGAATTGCTGCAGCGTCGTGACTTCGGCGGGCACCTTGGGGCCGACGCAGAACGCCAGGGCAGTATAGCTGAGACGGCCGATCGGTGCGAAATCCTTGATCGGGTCGTAGGTGAAGCGACGCATCACCACCGGCACCTGAATATGCGAGGTGATCGTGAACAGGAGCTGGTGCCCGTCGGGCTCGGCCTTGGCAACGGCCTCGGTACCGATGATGCCATTGCCGCCACCGCGATTGTCGACGATGACGGTTCCGCCGAGTTCCGGCTGCATGCCTTCGACCGCAAGGCGTCCCCAGGTGTCGGTGCCGCCGCCGGCGGGATAGGGGACGATGACGCGCACGGGGCGCAACGGGTAGGGCGTTTGCGTTTGTGCCTGGGCAGCCAAAGGCAGCAGAAGCGGGGCGGCCAGAATGGCACGGCGACTCAGATGAGCCATGAGGGGGAACTCCTTCTTTTTATCGTTCTTGATGACGATGCTGGACGGGGCCGACCGGTATGTCCGGCAATTCAGGCGCAAACGGAACGTCCGCGTCCATGAAATCGATCGGATATGACATCGGGCGGAGGCGTCGTTGCGCGTCCGCTCGGGTCGGCCAATGGCGAAGGACCTAGCGCGGATACCGGCCTTTGAGAAGAGGGTGGAGGCTCATGTCCGCCTAAAGGCCAAGCTGAAAATCGCACCTCCCGTGGGCGCGTTGTCCAGGCGCAGCGTCGCATTATGGATTTCCGCAATTCGCCGGACGATGGAGAGGCCGAGTCCGGTACTGCCCGAGCGGTTGCGGTCACGGCGCCAGAAACGTTGGAAGATGGCGTCCTTTTCGTCGGCGGCGATCCCCGGGCCGGCATCCTTGATGGATATGGTGCCATCGGTGGCGAGGTCGAATTCGACGATCGTGTTCTCCGCAGTATGCTCGACGGCGTTTTTGGCGAGATTGAGCACGGCGCGGCGGATCATCTCGGCGTTGCCGTGAACGAGAACGGGCAATTCGCTTCCAGTGAGCGACACCGTCTTCTTTTGAGCGATGGCGATGGGGGCGACGAAAGCGGCGACGTCTTCGCAGATGTCGCGCAGATCGGCAGTTTCATCGTCTGCCAGTTCGGCCGTCTCCACCTCGGCGAATTCCAGCAGTTGATTGACCAGATGGCTGATGCCGTCCAGATCCTTGCGCAGCCCGGCGACAAGCTCCTTGTCTTCGACCAGTTCGAGCCGCGTCCGAACGACTGTGAGCGGTGTTCGCAGTTCGTGCGCCGCATCGGCGGCAAATTCGCGCTGCACGCGAAAGCCTTCGTCGAGGCGATCGAGGGCGCGGTTGACGGCGGTCATCAAAGGTTTGACTTCGAGCGGAACATCATCGGCAGGCAGGCGGATATCGGTACGCGTAGGACCAATCTGCTGCGCGATGGCCGATGCCTGCTTCAGCGGCCACAGCGCGCGCCGGAATATGGCGATGTCGATGACCAGCAGAACAAGGAGAATGGGGACCGTAATCCAGCCGACCTCGCGGAAGAAGCCGCTGGTGATGTCATCGGTCAAGGCGTCGCGGTTGGACAGGTTCTCGCCGGTCTGGATCCAGTACTCCCTGTCATTCAGCGTCTTGCGAAGACTGACGCCCGAGATGGTCGCATCGCCGCGCCGTTCCTCTTCGGATGACAATTTGCTTTTGTCCCAGTCCGCGAAGACAGGCCCGCGATTGGCCTGCGACGAGAACAGGACCGCACCTTCGGCGTCGACTACTGCATAGACGTAACGATTGTACGGCTGCGAATAGATGGCCTCGATCTCGGGCGGCAGTTGCAGGATCGGCTTGCCGTCCGGACCGGCCCGAAGATGGGCGGCGATCGAGGTGGCCTGCTTGCGCATGGCTTCGTCGTGGATGTTGTCGATGGCGCGATCCAGCAGCCAGGTCAGGGCAAAGGATATCGTCAGTGTGGTGACCGCAACGGCGATGATGTGCAGGACGACGATACGCGACAGGATCGAGCGAAGCGGGCGCATCTATCGCTCCTCGGAGAGCAGATAGCCGACGCCGCGGATCGTATGGATCTGCGCCTTCGAGCCGCGCTCCTGCAGCTGCTTGCGCAGCCGGTGCACATAGACCTCGACGGCGTTCGATCCAACGTCTTCCGACAGTCCGAAGATGCTGTCTTCGAGCTGCCGTTTGGACACCACCCGATCCTTGCTGCGCATCAGGTGCTCGAGCACGGTGGTTTCGCGAACCGACAGCGGCTGCGGCTTGCCGTCGATCGTGCAGCGCCGCTCGCGGGTGTCGAAAGTGAGATTGGCGACTTTCAATTCCGCGCCGAGCAATTGGCCAGGGCGGCGCAACTGGGCTTCGATTCGCGCCAGCAGTTCTTCGAGAGCGAAGGGTTTGACGAGATAGTCGTCGGCACCGAGTTTCAGTCCGGAGACGCGGTCGTCGAGGCCGCCGCGCGCGGTGAGCAGAATGACCGGAATGGGATCGTGCCGACGCCGCAGCTCACGGAGAACGTCGAGGCCGTCGCCATCGGGCAGGCCGAGGTCGAGAATGAGCGCCGCATAGGAAACGGTTGTGAGAGCGATCCGGGCGTCTTCCACCGAGGCGAAGCGATCGGACTCATAGCCCGCCGCCCGCAGCCCTTGCGCGAGCAGGCCGGCCAGGTCGTCATTGTCTTCTATCACCAGCAGTCGCATCGAGAGAGTCTCCAGCGCCGAACTTGGCCGATATGGCACCATCGGGGCAAGCACCAAGCATTTGTAAGGTTGCTGTAAGCTGAGCGGGCTATGGCGTCGCGATTGCGCCGCCCCCGTTGGGCGGCCGCGTTTTCGTGAGGCCGCGATGCCGCCGACCATTTTCAAACGCCCCCGAAGCTACCTCGCGGTGGCGCTCCTGGCTGCGCTGGGGCTCGTTCTCCCGGTGTTGGCGCGGCAATATTTCGACGTGCAGGCGGCTGTGGAGGATGGCAAGACCGCCTCTGCCCCAACCATAGGCGACGGGGTGTTCCGGCCGACCGAGACGCAGTGGGCGGCGCTGGAACTCGCGCCATCGCAAGGCTATGCGTTCCGATCGGAGTTCACCACCGAAGGCAAGATCGCGGTCAACGACGAGACCTCGACGCCTGTATTTTCCCCCTATGCCGGTCGCACCAGCAAGATCTTCGCCAAGCCGGGAGATGTGATCCGGAAGGGGCAGCCGCTGTTTGTGCTGGAAGCGGCCGACACGGTGCAGAGCCTCAACGACTATGTTGCCGCGGCCAGCACGCTCGCCACGGCGCGCACGAAACTGAAGCTCGCCGAGACGGTGGAGAAGCGCGCCAACGATCTCTATGCCGGCAAGGCAGTGCCGCTCAAGGACTGGCAGCAGGCGCAGGCCGATCTCGCTGCGGCCCAGAACGATGCGCGCTCGAGCGAGACGGCCATCGAGGCGGTGCGCAACAAGCTGCGCATTCTCGGGCTCAGCGACGAGGCGATCGATACATTCGCGGAAAAGCGCCAGATCAATCCGGAGACGACCATCGTCGCACCGATCGGCGGCACCGTGGTCCAGCGCAAACTCGGACCGGGCCAGTATGTTGCATCAGGGGCTTCCGATCCGGCCTATGTCATCGGCGATCTCAAGACCGTCTGGCTTGTCGCCTTCGTGCGCGAAACCGACGTATCGCAGGTCCAGCTCGGTCAGGATGTGTCGTTCAAGGTGCTGGCAGCGCCGAACCGGGTGTTCAAGGCACGCATCGACTATGTGTCGTCCGCGTTCGACCCCAACAGCCGTCGTCTTCTGGTCCGCGGCACCATCGACAATGCGGACGGCGTGTTGAAGCCGGAGATGTTCGCCAGCGTCACGCTGTTCGACGGCGACGAGCGGAAGCTGTCGCCGGACATTCCGTCGCGCGCGATCATCTACACCGGCGATGAGCCGCGAATCTGGGTCGCGCGCGACGATCGTACGCTGGAAGTTCGCAAGATCCGTCTCGGTCTGACCGACGGCGATCGGGTGCAGGTGCTCGACGGGCTCAAGATCGGCGAACGCGTCGTGGTCAAGGGCACGATCTTCATCGATCGCGCCGCCAATATTTTCTAGGTTCGAGATATTGCCATGACCGCCATTGTCGAGTTTGCGCTCAAATTTCGCGTACTTGTTGTCGTCCTGTTCGTGCTGTCGCTCGGCGCGGGCGTGATCGCGTTCATGAAGCTCAACATCGAATCCTATCCGGATCCGGTGCCGCCGCTGGTCGACATCGTCACCCAGAGCCCGGGGCAATCGGCCGAGGAGATCGAGCGCTACATCACGATCCCGATCGAGCAGGCGGTGTCTTCCGTTCCGAATCTCAAGACGATGCGGACGATCTCGCTGTTCGGCCTGTCCGACGTGAAGCTGCAATTCACCTATGACTTCACCTATGAGGAGGCGGAGCAGAAGGTGCTCAATCGCCTCAGCCAGTTGCCGCCACTGCCGAACGGCGCGCAGCCGACAATCTCCCCGACCAGTCCCATCGGCGAGATTTTCCGATATCGCGTGGTGGGGCCTGCCAACTATGGCGTGATGGATCTGAAGACCCTGCAGGAATGGGTGATCGCGCGCCGGTTCCGCTCGGTGCCCGGCGTGATCGACGTCACCGGCTGGGGCGGCAAGAGCAAGACGTTTGACGTCAATGTCGATCTCAACAAGCTGAACGCTGCGGGTCTCACACTGCCGCAGGTCATCACGGTCCTCAACAACAGCAATATCAATGTCGGCGGCAACACCGTCGATATCGGTCCGCAATCCGCCGTGGTTCGCGGCGTCGGCCTGATCCGCACCATCGAGGAAGTGCGCGACACCATGCTGTCCTCATCGAACGGCAACCCCATTCGCGTCAGCGACATCGCCGAGGTTTCGATCGGGGCCAAGCCGCGGCTCGGCATCGCCGGCAAGGACAGCGACGATGATATCGTGCAGGGGATCGTGCTGATGCGGCGCGGGCAACAGAGTCTGCCGACCATCCGGCGTGTCGAGGCGGAGGTCGCCAATATCAATGCCAGCGGCATCCTGCCGCCGGGCGTCCGGATCGAGCGCATCTATGACCGCAGCGACCTGATCCAGGCGACCACGCACACGGTTCTGCACAATCTCGCTTTCGGCATCCTGCTCGTGTTCTTCGTGCAGTGGATGTTCCTGGGCGATCTGCGCAGCGCCATGATCGTCGCCGCGACGATTCCGTTCGCGCTGTTTTTCGCCATCGGAATCCTTGTGATACGCGGCGAATCCGCCAATCTCCTGTCGATCGGCGCCATCGACTTCGGCCTGATCGTCGATGCCACCGTCATCATGGTGGAGAACATATTCAGACATCTCGCCGGTCATGCGGGCGCGACCGATCAGGAAGGAAGGCGCCGCGGTTTCAAGGGCAAGCTGGCGGTGATCTTCGATGCCGCGACGCAGGTGAATAGCGCGATCTTCTTTTCGGCGCTGATCATCATCGTCGGCTTCCTGCCGTTGTTCACGCTCAGCGGCGTCGAGGGCCACATCTTCGGACCGATGGCCAAGACCTATGCCTATGCGCTCACCGGCGGCCTGCTGGCGACGCTCACGGTGTCGCCGGCCCTGAGCGCGGTGCTGCTGCCGGAGCGTGTCAAGGAGGTCGAGACCGTCGTGGTGCGCTGGCTGCGCCGGATCTATGAACCTATGCTCAAGCTTGCGCTTGACCGCCGCCGTGCAACGCTGGCGGTTGCTGGTGTGCTGGTGCTTGGATCTCTGTTGATGGCGCGCTCGCTCGGCCTCGAATTCCTGCCGCGTCTGGAGGAGGGCAATATGTGGGTGCGCGCCTCCATGCCGCCGTCGATCTCGCTCGATGAAGGCAACAAATACGTCAATCAGATCAGAAAGCTGATCAAGGATTATCCTGAAGTCGAGACGGTGGTGTCGCAGCAGGGGCGGCCCGATGACGGCACCGACGCAACCGGATTCTTCAACGCAGAGTTCTTCGTGCCGCTGCGCCCACGCAGCGAGTGGCGCAAGGATGTCGACAAGGAGATGTTGACCAGCGAACTCTCAAAACGTTTGAGCAGTGAGTTTCCGGGCATCGAATTCAATTTCTCCCAATATATCCAGGACAACGTCCAGGAATCCGTGTCAGGCGTGAAGGGAGAGAACTCGATCAAGCTGTTCGGCCCTGATCTCGATTCTCTCACGAAGACGGCGGCCAAGATCAAGGCTGTGATGCAGACGGTGCCCGGCGTCACCGATCTTGCGGTGTTCAACTCGGTCGGGCAACCGACCATCCGCATCGATGTGGATCGCAACGCCGCAGGCCGTTACGGCCTCGCGCCGGGCGATATCAATTCAGCCGTGCAGGCCGCGATCGGTGGGCAAGCGGCCGGCGAAGTCTATGAGGATGGAAGCGATCGGCACTTCCCGATCATGGTTCGCTTGGCATCGCCCTATCGCCAGAGCGTGGGCGCCATCGAACGCCTCACGATCGGGGTTAGCAACGGCTCATCGGTGGTGCAGATTCCGTTGAAGGAAGTTGCCAGCGTCAAGCTGGTGGCGGGCGCCTCATTCATCTACCGCGAACAGCAGCAACGCTATTTGCCGATCAAGTTCAGCGTGCGCGGCCGCGACCTCGGCAGCACGGTGCTCGAGGCGCAGAGGAAGATCGCGGAGGAGGTGACGTTGCCGCCGGGCTATCGCCTGGAATGGGTTGGCGAGTTCGGTAATCTGCAGGATGCCATCGCGCGACTGAAGGTGATCGTGCCGATCACCATCCTCCTGATCAGCGTCATCCTCTATTTCCACTTCGCCTCGTTCCGCGACATGTGCCTCGCGCTCAGCGTCATTCCGATGGCGATGGTCGGCGGCATCTTCACACTCGCGCTGACCGGCACACCGTTCAGCGTCTCCGCCGCGATCGGATTCATCGCACTGTTCGGCATTTCGGTGATGGAGGGCATCATCCTGCTGTCCTATTACAACGAGCAGATCGACGCCGGCATGGCGCGCATGGCTGCGCTGGCGGAAGCCTGCCACTCGCGGTTCCGGCCAGTCATGATGACCTGTATTGCGGCCTGTGTCGGTCTGCTGCCGGCGGCGTTCTCGACCGAAATCGGATCGCAGGTGCAGCGGCCGCTGGCGCTGGTGGTGGTCGGCGGCATCGTGCTGGCGCCGGTGCTGGTGTTGCTGGTCCTGCCGGTGTTGATCGGCATGTTCTCGCGGCGCGAGCGCGCGGCGGCGCCGGATATGAACGCCGTTCCGGCAGAATAATCGGGAAGTCGGGGGCGGCATGATGACCAAGCGGATTTGTCCGGCGCGATGGCGCTTGTCGGTATGCCGACATGCACTAGGTGCAGTCACGGCACTGACATTCTCTTGTCTGGCCGTGCAGGCCGAAACGCTCAACGACGCGTTGGTCAAGGCGTATCAGTCCAATCCGCAGCTCAATGCAGATCGGGCGCGGCAGCGCGCGACGGATGAGAATGTGCCGCAGGCGATGTCCGGCTATCGCCCGCAAATAGCGGCGACCCTCGGTGTCGGTCTGCAAGCTGTCCGCAATCTCCTGCCGGACAATACGGTGCAGAGCGCAACGCTCAAGCCATGGACAATCGGTGTGACGGTCACCCAGACGCTGTTCAACGGCTTCAAGACGTCGAGCAGCGTTCGCGTTGCCGAGTTCCAGGTGAAGAGCGGCCGTGAGGCATTGCGGAATGTCGGGCAGGGTGTGCTGCTCGATGCCGTCACCGCCTATACGAACGTCCTGGCAAGTACGTCTCTGCTCGATGCCCAGCGCGCCAACGTGGCCGCCTTGCGCGAGACGCTGGACGTTGCGCGAAAGCGCCTTGCCTCCGGCGATGTGACGCCGACCGACACGGCGCAGGCCGAGGCGCGGTTGGCGCGCGGGCAGGCAGATCTCAATGCCGCGGAGGTCAGTCTCGCCATCAATCAGGCGACCTATCTGCAGGTGATCGGTGTTGCGCCTTCCCGGCTCGCCCCGGCGGAGCCGATCGATCGTCTGCTGCCGACCAGCCGTGACAATGCGGTCGCACAGGCCACTGCGGCAAATCCCGCCGTGCTTGCGGCCCGCTTCGATGTCGATACGGCGACGACAACCATTAGCGTCGCCGAGAGCAGTTTGTATCCGACAGTCACCGTGCAGGCCGGTGCAAGCCGTTCGATGCAGTCGGATTCCACGCTCGGGACTTACGGGACCGATCAGGCCTCCATCATCGGTCAGGCCTCTGTGCCGCTTTATGACGGCGGACTTGCCGCAGCCCAGACGCGGCAGGCCAAGGAGCTGGCGACGCAGAGCCGCCAGGTGCTCGAACAGGTTCGCAATCAGGCGCGCTCTGCGGCCATCGGAGCCTGGGTCTCGCATGAAGGCAGCAAGATCGCGGTGACCGCGGCCGAGGCGGAGGTGAAGGCCGCCGGTGTTGCCTTGCTGGGCGTGCAGCGAGAGGCGCAGGGCGGTCAGCGCACCACCGTCGATGTCCTCAATGCGCAACAGGATCTGATCCAGGCCAGGGCCAGACTGATCGGCGCGCTGCGCGATCGCATCATCGCGTCATATACGCTGCTCGGTGCCGTTGGCGGGCTGGATGTTCGAACCCTTGCCCTGAACACTCCCGACTATCTGCCGGAGGTGCACTATCATCAGGTCCGCGATGCGTGGCACGGCCTGAGGACGCCCTCGGGGAAGTAATCGTTGTATGTGCGGACATTCGTGGTGCAGGCGGCGCGCTTTGCGACTTTGCCCGCCTACATTTTCGCAAATGGCTTGCTCAAATACTTCGATCCCCGCACGCCATAGCGCCACGGTAATTCCACGGCCTTCGTGATTCCGATCCTGATCCCGGCCACCACATTCGGCACCGCCGTCCGCGCGTGAATTGCGATTGGCGGCTTGTCGAGCGCCAGTCCGTTATGTGCGATGCTGATCCCCAGCGCCTGACAGAGCTTGCCAGGCCCGGAGCACAGCATCCGCTCGTCTTTCAGTCCGCGCCGCTGCCGTATCTCGGCCAGACCGAAGGTTGGCCGCAAAGCCCGGATCAGCACTGCGCTTGCCGAGCCTTTGCCCTCGCAGACAAAATTCACGCACCAGTGGATGCCGTAGGAGCGGTACACATAGGCGTAGCCGGCCGGCCCGAACATGATCCGGTTCCGCGGCGTCTCGCCGTTATACGAATGCGCCGCCGGCTCGGTGTGATGATAGGCCTCCACCTCCACGATCTCGCCGCCAACGCCGTCCACAAGCAGGGTCGCCCCGATCAGTTCCGGCGCGACATCATGGACGCTGCGGTCGAAGAATTTGCGATTCAGCGCTTTGCCGAGTTTTTGCGGTTTTTCAGTCATTCTGGGAGACAGGCCGGGAGCGGGGGAAACGGCGGGTTGCGGGCGGGCGTTCGGCGGATTACCTAGGGCATTGCACAGAACGGACAATTCATGGTCACCGTCCTCGATACCGTATCATCATCGCAGATTCGTCCGCGTCACCCTGAAAAGGTGAATCGGCCTGACAATTTTTCGCCGCAGAAGCCGGACTGGATCCGCGTGCGTGCGCCGACCAGCCGCGGCTACAGCGACACCCGCAAGATCGTCAAGGAAAACGGTCTCGTTACCGTGTGTGAGGAAGCCGGCTGCCCGAATATCGGCGAATGCTGGCAGAAGAAGCATGCCACCTTTATGATCATGGGTGACACCTGCACCCGCGCCTGTGCCTTCTGCAACGTCAAGACCGGCATGCCGAATGCGCTCGATGCCGATGAGCCCGCGCATGTCGCCGAAGCCGTGCGCAAACTCGGGCTTGAACACGTGGTCATCACCTCGGTGGACCGCGACGATCTCGCTGATGGCGGCGCCGAACATTTTGCCCAGGTCATCCGCGCCATCCGCGCGGCATGCCCGACCACCACCATCGAAATCCTGACGCCGGATTTCCTGCGCAAACCCGGCGCCCTCGAAGTCGTGGTCGCAGCGAAGCCTGACGTGTTCAACCACAATCTCGAAACCGTGCCGTCGCGCTATCTCAGCGTCCGTCCTGGCGCGCGCTACTTCCATTCGTTGCGCCTGCTGCAGCGGGTCAAGGAACTCGATCCCACCATCTTCACCAAGTCCGGCATCATGGTCGGTCTCGGCGAGGAGCGGCCCGAAGTGCTGCAGGTGATGGACGACATGCGCTCGGCCGAGATCGACTTCCTCACCATCGGGCAATATCTGCAGCCCACCCGAAAGCATCACGTCGTGTCGCGCTATGTCACGCCGGATGAATTCGCTGGCTATGAGAAGGTCGCCTATACCAAGGGCTTTCTGATGGTGTCTGCGAGCCCGCTGACACGCTCGTCGCATCATGCCGGCGAGGATTTTGCCAAGCTGAAGGCCGCGCGCGAAACCGCACAGCGCTAAGAGACGTATTGATGCCCAGATTTGCCAACAAGCGCCGCGTGCGCCACGCCGCTTCGCAGATGTTCGATCTGGTCGCCGATGTCGAGCGCTATCCGGAATTCGTGCCGCTCTGCAAGGCGCTGAAAATCCGGCAGCGGACGCAGAATGAGGATGGCACGGAGATCATCGTCGCCGACATGACGGTCTCGTTCAAGCTGGTGCAGGAGAGCTTTACGAGCAAGGTGACGCTCGACCGCGCCAATCTGAAAATCCTCGTCGAATATCTGCGCGGTCCGTTCAGCAATCTCGAGAACCGCTGGACCTTCGAGCCGAAGGGCGAGGCTGAGTGCGATGTCGGCTTCTTCATCAATTACGAATTCAAGAGCCGCATGCTCGCGATGCTGATGGGCACGATGTTCGATGCCGCATTCCAGCGTTTTGCGGGGGCATTCGAGAAACGTGCGGACGAAGTGTACCGGGCGCAGCGCGCCTAACTCCGTCCCTCATGCTGAGGAGGCCTAGCCGCGCAGCAATTGCGCCGCTGAAAACGCCGTCTCGAACCATGAATTGGTCTGGCTCCCAGCCTGTGGCCATCCTTCGAGACGCCGCTACGCGGCTCCTGAGGATGAGGGCAGAGTTGGATCACTCCGCTTTCGGCTTCGGCGCGACCGGCTTCGTCACAGGCCGCGTTGCGGCTTTCCTACGCGGCGATCGCGCCACGCGCGACCGCACGGTGCTTGTCAATTTTCGCTTCTTCGCGGGCTCTTGCGGGCCACGCGCGAATTCCATGAGCATCCGCAACGCTTCCAGCACCGAGCGCTGACGCACCGCGCTGCGGCCGATGGCGCCGAAGCGGCACTCCTTGCTGGCGATTCGTCCGTCACGCGCGGCGACGGCAAAATGCACGAGGCCGACCGGCTTGCCCGGCGTCGCGCCGCCGGGACCGGCGATGCCGGTGATCGACACCGCGAGATCCACATCGGCTTCTTCCAGAGCGCCGACCGCCATCTGGATGGCGGTCTCCTTGCTCACCGCGCCAAAACTCTCCAGCGTCGTCGACTTCACGCCGAGCACCTTGCGCTTGGCGTCGTTCGAGTAAGTGACGAAGCCGCGATCGATCACATCGGACGAGCCGGGGATTTCCGTCAGTGCGCCGGCGACAAGGCCGCCGGTGCAGGATTCCGCCGTCGCAATGGTCAGTTTGCGGCTGCGGCAAAGATCGAGCAGCGCGCGGGAGAGGGCTCGTGCGTCGCTGCCAGCCATGTCAGTCCACCCAGGGTAAACGGATCGTCGCCGCCGCGGTTGCGGCAATGCCTTCCTCGCGGCCAGTGAAGCCGAGCCTCTCGCTGGTCGTCGCCTTCACGGCAACGCGCGACACCGGCACGCCGGAAATCTCGCTGATGCGCGTGCGCATCGTATCGCGCAGCGGCCCGATCTTCGGGCGCTCGCAGATCAGCGTCACTTCGAGATTGGCGATCTTGCCGCCGCGCGCTGTGACGCGGCCGACGGCATATTCCAGAAACTTGTCGGAGGCCGCGCCCTTCCACTGTGGATCGCTTGGCGGGAAGTGCGAACCGATATCACCGTCCGCCAATGCACCGAGAATCGCATCCACCAGCGCATGCAGGCCGACATCGCCGTCCGAATGAGCGAGGAAGCCACGCGTATGCGGCACACGAACGCCGCAGATCATCAGGTGATCGCCGTCGCCGAAAGCATGCACGTCATAGCCCGTGCCCATGCGGATATCGCCAAGCGAGGCGGCGAGGCGGGCTTCTTCGCGGGAAAAGTCTTCAGGAGTCGTCAGCTTCATATTTGCAGGATCGCCTTCAAAAGTCGCCACGGTCAATCCCGCCCATTCGGCGAGCGCGGCATCGTCGGTGAAATCGTCACGTCCCTCGGCTGCGGCACGACGATGCGCCGCGAGGATGACATCGAAACGAAAGGCCTGCGGCGTCTGTGCGATACGCAGACTTGCCCGTCCGGGCGTGGCCTCCACATGACCTTTGTCATTGACCACCTTGATCGTATCGACGACCGGTGCCGTCGGCACGGCAGCGCCCGTGACCTGCGCAGCTGCGATGGCGCGCTCGATCACGGCGGGGGACACGAAGGGGCGGGCGGCGTCGTGAATCAGGACGATGTCCGGCGCCTGATCGGCCAAGGCCTCGAGGCCGGCATGAACCGAAGCCTGACGGGTGGCTCCGCCATTGGCGGGAGCCTGATACCGTAGCCCGGCGACTGCCTCATTGAACAGGGCGACGTCGTCCGGATTGGTAATGGGTTGCACCGCAAACACCTGCGGATGCTCGCAAAACGGCTCCATGGCGCGGGCAATCACCGGACGGCCGCCGATCATGCGATATTGCTTCGGCCCGCCGCCGCCGGCACGCAGGCCACGGCCGGCAGCGACGACGATGGCGGCGGTCTTCAGTGATTTTGTCATCAGGCTCAGGTGATTAAGAGGTAAGCGTTCGGTCGCACAGCCCTTAGCACGGCCACATCAAAAAGCAGTAGGATTACACGCGCCTGACGCTTATCCGTGCATTGCTGCACTGCACTTGCAAAATGGATGCGCTTGGCTAATGTGTAGGCATGAACATTGACTGCACAACAAATGTGCGCATACTGCGCCCAGTCTCCGCAGTGCCGCGGATGAGAGCAGGACGAGCAGGTCTGTGACCCCGGACGCACGATACAGCAAACCACTCAGGATTGGTGACGTTGAAATCGCCAACCGGGTTGTCCTTGCGCCGATGTCGGGGGTAACCGACGCGCCGTTCCGGCGTCTGACAGCCGAACTTGGTGCTGGGCTCGTGGTCTCGGAAATGACCGCGAGCGACGATCTGGCCAACGGCCGACCGATGTCGGTCCTGCGCTGCGAGGCAACCGGGATCGGCCCCCATGTGGTGCAACTGGCGGGCTGCCAGGCGCATTGGATGGCGGAAGGCGCGCGGATCGCCGAAGGCGGCGGCGCAGATATCATCGATATCAATATGGGCTGCCCGGCACGGCACGTGACCGGCGGCCAGTCGGGTTCAGCGCTGATGCGCGATCTCGATCACGCGCTCACGCTGATCGAAGCCACGATCGCCGCCGTGAAAGTGCCGGTGACCCTCAAGATGCGGCTGGGCTGGGATGACCGCTCGCTGAACGCACCCGATCTCGCGCGCCGCGCGGAGGAGGCAGGTGTGCAGCTCATCACCGTGCATGGCCGCACGCGCTGCCAGTTCTACAAGGGCGACGCCAATTGGGATGCCGTGCGTCCGGTGAAGGACGCCGTGAGCGTGCCGGTGGTCGTCAATGGCGACATCACCTCCTACGACAAGGCCGTCAGTGCATTGGAGGCCTCGGGCGCCGATGCTGTCATGGTGGGCCGCGGCGCCTATGGGCAGCCTTGGCTGCCCGGCCAGATCGGACGTCAGCTCGAGACCGGCGTCCCGGAAGCGGCTCCGATGCTGCAGCAGCAACTCGCTTACATCTGCGCACTCTACGACGATGTGTGCGGCCACTACGGCCTGCGCATTGGCCTTCGCCACGCGCGAAAACATCTCGGCTGGGCGCTTGATGCCGCCGCAGCGACAGCCAGCGCGCCCGCCGAGAAGCTGAAGGCTTGGCGCGCATCCATCCTCACCTCCGAAGACCCGGCCGGCGTTCAGCGCGCCTTGAACGAGGCCTTCGACGATTTCGCATGGAGTGCTGCCGCATGAGCGCCGCAGAGTATCGTCGCCCGGCTCCGGCCGACAGTGAGGCCATCCTCAATGCGTTGCCGCATCCGATCATCGTGATCGCGCCGGACGGCAAGATAGTCGATGCCAACATGGCCGCGGAATCCTTCTTCGACATCTCCGCGCAATTCCTGCGCCGGCAGTCGCTGAAGGAACTGGTGCCGTTCGGCAGCCCGCTGCTGGCGCTGATCGATCAGGTTCGTGCAGCCAATTCGCCGGTCAACGAATACAAGGTTGATCTCGGCACCCCGCGCATCGGCGGCGATCGCCAGGTCGATCTGCATGTGGCGCCGCTCACCGAGCGTCCCGGCCATATCGTCGTAATGCTGCAGGAGCGCACCATTGCCGACAAGATGGACCGCCAGCTCACCCATCGCAGCGCCGCGCGTTCGGTGATCGCGCTGGCTGCCATGCTGGCGCACGAGATCAAGAACCCGCTGTCGGGCATCCGCGGTGCGGCGCAATTGCTCGAACAGCAGGCTTCGGCCGAAGACCGCATGCTGACCCGCCTGATCACCGACGAGGCCGATCGCATCGTCACGCTGGTGGATCGGATGGAAGTGTTCGGCGACGAACGCCCGGTGGCGCGCGGCCCGGTCAACATCCACTCGGTGCTCGATCACGTGAAGCGTCTCGCGCAATCCGGCTTTGCGCGAAACATCCGTTTCATCGAAGACTACGATCCCTCGCTGCCACCGGTGCTCGCCAATCAAGATCAACTGATCCAGGTCTTCCTCAATCTCGTGAAGAATGCTGCCGAAGCCATTGTCGATCTCGGCTCCGACGGCGAGATCCAGCTCACCACCGCATTCCGGCCCGGCGTGCGCCTCTCGGTGCCCGGCAAGTAATCCCGCGTGTCATGGCCGCGGGAATTCTGCGTCAAGGACAACGGCCCCGGCGTTCCCGACGATCTGCTGCCGAATCTGTTCGATCCCTTCGTCACCACCAAGCCGACTGGAAGCGGCCTGGGTCTTGCATTGGTGGCGAAGATCATCGGCGATCACGGCGGGATCATTGAGTGTGAATCCCAACCACGAAAGACCACGTTCCGCGTACTGCTGCCGATGTTCAATCCAGCCAAGAACCTTGACGACAAGACCATGGACATGAGCGGCGACGATGCGATGTCATCGGCGCCGGGCTCGCAAAGTTAAGACGAGGACCGACGATGCCTGCAGGAAGTATTCTGGTTGCGGATGACGATACGGCGATCCGCACCGTCCTTAATCAGGCGCTGTCACGCGCAGGATACGAGGTCCGTCTCACCGGCAACGCCGCCACGCTGTGGCGCTGGGTGAGCCAGGGGGAGGGCGATCTCGTCATCACCGACGTGGTGATGCCGGACGAGAACGCGTTCGACCTGCTGCCGCGCATCAAGAAGATGCGCCCCAATCTGCCGGTCATCGTGATGAGCGCGCAGAACACCTTCATGACCGCGATCCGCGCGTCGGAGCGCGGCGCCTACGAATATCTGCCGAAACCCTTCGACCTGAAGGAACTGATCGCCATCGTCGGCCGCGCTCTGGCCGAGCCGAAAGAGCGCGTCGCGAGCAACGACGATGACGGCGAATTCGACTCGATCCCGCTGGTCGGTCGTTCGCCGGCCATGCAGGAAATCTACCGCGTCCTCGCGCGCCTGATGCAGACCGATCTCACGGTCATGATCTCCGGCGAGAGCGGCACCGGCAAGGAGCTGGTCGCCCGCGCGCTGCACGACTACGGCAAGCGCCGCAACGGCCCGTTCGTTGCCGTGAACATGGCGGCGATTCCACGCGATCTCATCGAGTCCGAACTGTTCGGCCACGAGCGTGGTGCCTTCACCGGCGCCAATGCCCGCGCCACCGGCCGTTTCGAGCAGGCCGAAGGCGGCACGCTCTTCCTTGACGAAATCGGCGACATGCCGATGGAAGCCCAGACGCGTCTGCTTCGCGTGCTGCAGCAGGGCGAATACACCACGGTCGGCGGCCGCACGCCGATCAAGACTGACGTCCGCATCGTCGCGGCGTCGAACAAGGATCTGCGCATCCTGATCCAGCAGGGCCTGTTCCGAGAAGACTTGTTCTTCCGCCTCAACGTCGTGCCGCTGCGCCTGCCGCCGCTGCGCGAGCGCATCGAGGATCTGCCCGACCTGATCCGCCACTTCTTCGCGCTGGCCGAGAAGGACGGTCTGCCGCCCAAGAAGCTCGATACTTTGGCGCTCGAGCGCATGAAGCAACATCGCTGGCCAGGCAATGTCCGCGAGCTTGAGAATCTCGCCCGCCGTCTGGCCGCGCTCTATCCGCAGGATGTCATCACCGGTCCCGTCATCGACGGTGAACTGGCGCCGCCGGCGGTGGCCTCGGGGGGTAACACGCCGACCACCGTGGACAATCTGGGTGGTGCCGTGGAGGTCTATCTGTCCTCGCACTTCTCCAGCTTCCCGAACGGCGTGCCGCCGCCGGGCCTCTATCACCGCATTCTCCGGGAGATCGAGGTGCCGCTGCTGACTGCGGCGCTGGCAGCGACCCGCGGCAACCAGATTCGCGCAGCCGACCTGCTCGGCCTCAACCGCAACACGCTGCGGAAGAAGATTCGCGATCTCGACATTCAGGTTTATCGCACCGGCAGTTAGTCCGTCGTCCCGGCGAACGCCGGGACCCATACACACCGTTGGCGACGTTGATCCTTTGCCGCCGCGACCAGCGTCCTTCCGCCCCGACGGGGGTTATGGGTCCCGGCCTTCGCCGGGACG
>JASBVG010000051.1 GCA_030147505.1 Tardiphaga sp. | reverse complement strand
CAGCATTTTCGCCGGCTCCATCAATGTCGATGGCGTTCTTCAGGTCCGCGTTGAAAAGACGGCTTCCGACAACACGATCTCGCGCATCATCCAGCTCGTCGAGCAGGCGCAGTCCGCCAAGGCCCCGACCGCGCGCTTCATTGAGAATTTTAGCTGCTACTATACCCCGGCGGTGATGCTGATCGCCGCGCTGATCGTCGTCGTCCCGCCGCTCGCGATGGGCGGTGATTGGGACACATGGATCTACCGCGGCCTCGCGCTGCTGCTGATCGCATGTCCCTGTGCGCTTGTCCTCTCGACGCCTGCTGCGATTGCCTCGGGCCTCGCCGTCGGCACGCGCCGCGGCCTCCTGATCAAGGGCGGTAATGCGCTCGAAACCATTGGCAAGGTGAGCGCCATCGCCTTCGATAAGACGGGTACGCTCACCGAGGGCAAGCCGCGCGTCACCGAAGTCTTCGCCTTTGGCAAGAACGAGGAGAGCGACGTTCTCGCTTTGGCAGCGGCGGTCGAAACAGGTTCGAGCCATCCGCTTGCGAAGGCGATCATCGGCCGTGCCGAAACCGATGGCATCGCCGTTCCCCTTGCACAGGATGCATCGGCGACGGCGGGTAAGGCCGTACATGCGACCGTTGCCGGACGTCGCCTCGCCGTCAGCTCCCCGACCCATGCCGCACAGATGGTGACGCTCGGGGTGCTTGAGCGCAGCGCCATCGAGAAGCTCGAAGATCGCGGCAATACCGTTGCCGTCCTTTTCGACGAGCAGGCGAAGGAAGTCCTCGGCCTCATCGCCCTGCGCGACGAACCGCGCCGTGACGCGCGGGAGGGTGTCGCCCAGCTCAAAGCTATGGGGGTCCGCTCCGTCATGCTAACCGGCGACAACCGGCGCACCGCCCAGGCCATTGCCAAGGGTCTCGGTATCGAGTGGAGCGCCGAGCTGCTTCCGCAGGACAAGCTCGATCTCGTCAACGAGATGAAGCGGAAGTCCAAGGTGGCCATGGTCGGCGACGGCATCAACGATGCTCCGGCACTGGCGACGGCCGACGTCGGGATCGCCATGGGCGGCGGAACCGATGTGGCGATCGAGACTGCGGACGCCGCCCTGCTCAAGAGCCGTGTCACGGACGTCGCCCATCTCGTCGCGCTGTCCCGCGCCACCATGGCGAACATCCACCAGAACGTCGTCTTCGCTCTCGCGTTGAAGGGCCTGTTCCTCGTTACCAGCGTCCTCGGCATCACCGGCCTCTGGATCGCGGTCCTTGCCGATACGGGCGCAACGGCGATCGTCACGCTGAATGCGTTGCGGCTCTTGCGCTTCAAGGGTGCGAAGTCTGCCGATGACGGTCGCGATGAGGGCATGCGTTCTCACCCTCTCGTCCCGGCCGAAAGCCACTAGTCGCTCGCACTCAAGGAGCCGCCAACCGGATCGGTCTGGCGGCTTCACACAACTGGAGCCCGTCGAGGTAACGCTGATCCATCGCGCTCATTCGGGGACGGACTCCGCTTCTTCCAAGACGTCGGCGAAGCGAGACATGCGGTTGGCCACGACATGGCTAGGCGGCAGCGTCAAGGGTCTGTTCGGAAACATCCTGCAAGGCCCTTGACCTTTCCATCGTTGGAAACCGCACCTTCGCAGAAAATGAACGTCGCCGCATCCGGCTGGCCGGGGGCGCGCGCCTTTTGAAGGTGAACGAGAATGAGTAATAAAGCCGCCGCCCTGTTTTTAGCCGGCGCCGTCATCGCCGGTGGCACGCTTGCCATCGTCTATCGCGACGAGATCGGACCCTACGCCAAAAGCGTTCTGGCGCTTGCTTCCTCGACCGCTGCGTCGGAGGCTGTCGCGCAGCCGGCACAGATGCCTGTTCCGCAGGTGCCGGTTGCCGAGGTCATCACGCGCAAGGTCGCGCCATCCGTTGAGTTTACCGGCCATCTGGAAGCGACCAAGGCTATCGAGCTGCGTCCGCGCGTCGGCGGCGCGATCGTCGCCGCCAGCGTTCCCGAAGGCGGTCTCGTGCGGCCCGGCGAGCTTCTCTTCCAGATCGATCCGCGACCGTTCGAGGTGGTCCTGAACGCGGCCAAAGCGCAGTTGCAGCAGGCAAACGTCCTGCTCGATCAGGCCGAGATCGACTTCGGGCGCACCGAGGCGCTCGCTTCGAACGGCAACGCGCCGCGCAAGGCTTTCGATGACGCGCTGGCCATGCGGCGTCAACGCCAGGCGCAAGTCGACATCGCCAAGGTTGCCGTCTCGGCCGCCGAACTCGATCTCTCCTTTGCCCGCGTCACCGCGCCGATTGCTGGGCGCATCGACCGGGTCCTCGTCACGGAAGGCAATCTCGTCACCGGCGGCAATGCAGGCGCTGCGACGCTCCTCACCACGATTGTCGCGACCGATCCGCTCTACGTCTATTTCGACATCGACGAAGCCACCTATCTCGGCTTCGTAGCCAATGCCCGCGCACCCGAGACGGGAACGGTTGCCGGCAAGCTCCCGGTGCATCTGGGCTTGATGACCGATACGGGTTTTCCGCATGCCGGCGAACTCGACTTCCTCGGCAACCGCGTGGACCGGAGCACCGGGACGATCCGCGCAAGAGCCATCGTCAAGAACCCGGACGGCAGGCTGACGCCCGGCCTGTTCGCGCGGGTCAAGCTCGTCACGGCCGAACCAGCCC
>JASBVG010000049.1 GCA_030147505.1 Tardiphaga sp. | reverse complement strand
TATCGGTTCGATGCCCGGCAAGATCATCCAGTCGATGCGCAAGGCCAAGACCTCGAACCCGCTGTTCCTGCTGGACGAGATCGACAAGATGGGCGCCGACTTCCGCGGCGATCCGTCGTCGGCGCTGCTCGAGGTCCTCGATCCCGAACAGAACGGCACCTTCGCCGATCACTATCTCGAAGTTGACTACGATCTGTCCAACGTGATGTTCATCACCACGGCGAACACCCTGAATATCCCGGGGCCGCTGATGGACCGCATGGAGCTGATCCGGATCGCCGGTTACACCGAGACGGAGAAGGTCGAGATCGCCCGTAAGCACCTGATCCCGGCTGCGCTGAGCAAGCATGGCCTGGACACGAAGGAATGGTCGATCGATGACGACGCTCTGCTGCTCCTGATCCGCCGCTACACCCGCGAAGCGGGCGTGCGTAACCTCGAGCGCGAAATCTCCACGCTGGCCCGCAAGGCGGTGAAGGAGCTGATGCTCTCGAAGAAGAAGGTGGTGAAGGTCACCGAGAAGAACCTCGAAGAATTCCTGGGTGTGCCCAAGTATCGCTTCGGGGAAATCGAGAGCGACGATCAGGTCGGTGTGGTCACGGGTCTTGCCTGGACGGATGTCGGCGGTGAGCTGCTCACCATTGAAGGCGTCATGATGCCCGGCAAGGGTCGCATGACCGTCACCGGCAACCTGCGTGACGTGATGAAGGAATCGATCTCGGCGGCGGCGTCCTATGTTCGCTCGCGCGCGATCACCTTCGGGATCGAGCCGCCGCTGTTCGAGCGGCGCGACATCCACGTCCATGTGCCCGAGGGCGCGACGCCGAAGGACGGTCCGTCCGCGGGCGTGGCGATGGCCACCACCATCGTCTCGGTGCTCACGGGCATTCCGATCCGGCACGATGTTGCCATGACCGGCGAGATCACGCTGCGCGGCCGCGTGCTGCCGATCGGCGGATTGAAGGAGAAGTTGCTGGCAGCAGCCCGCGGCGGCATCAAGACGGTCTTGATCCCCGAGGACAATGCCAAGGACCTCACCGAAATCCCGGACTCGATCAAGGGCGGGTTGAACATCATCCCGGTCGCCCGGATGGACGAGGTGATCGCCAATGCGCTGGTTCGCCAGCCGGAAGCGATCGACTGGGAAGAGGATACCAAGCTGCCGGTGAAAACCGATGGCGAGGAAGCCTCCGGCGGTCTGACGGCGCACTGATAAGCGCCAACCCGACACACGACATCAGCGGCGTCCTTCGGGGCGCCGCTTTTGTTTTGGGGTGTACGGTGATGGTGATAGGCTCATTTGCAGAAAGGTTGCCACGATGAAGAAGCTCATCCTGTCAGCACTGATGTCGGCGGCGTTGGTCGATGTCGCTTTTGCCGAACGGCTGGACAAGCGCTTTGGCGACGACCGAGAGCGTGGCTATCGCTCGGAGCGCGAATTCGAGTCGAAGGACTCTGGCTTCAAGAACCGTGACCGCGCCAATTTTCTCGGTAGCAAGGCTTCGGAACCACGCCCGGAAATACCGCGCCAGGACTTGCAGGCGCCGGCCGCGGTCGGCCTGCAGCGGTGAACAAGGACAGAGCTAGACCACACATTCGCGCGGTTTAACTGGCGGGAGGATCGTGCGGTGCATATCGATGGAAGCTGTCACTGCGGTGCTATCCGCTACGATGCGACGATCGATCCGGAACGGGTCTCGGTCTGCCACTGCACCGATTGCCAGATGCTTACCGGCTCGCCTTATCGTGTCTCCGTTCTCTGTGCACCGGACAATATCCAGATCATCAAAGGCGAGACCCGTATCTATCGCAAGACGGGGGATAGCGGTCGCGTGCGGTTGCAGCTTTTTTGCGGCGATTGCGGAACGCCGTTATTTGCGTGCGACGAGGATCCCGATGCCGGCATTTGGAGTCTACGCTGGGGCAGCATCACGCAGCGGCATGACCTCAGACCCTCGCGGCAGATCTGGTGCCGTTCAGCCGAACCGTGGATTGGCGAACTGGCTGCGGTGCCGGGGCAGGCGATGGAATGACGGAGGGAAAATGGTGGGCGGCTACGGATTCGAACCGCAGACCCTCTCGGTGTAAACGAGATGCTCTAACCAGCTGAGCTAGCCGCCCAAGGCAAATGCCCTGGCGCCTGTTTAGCGCCAGTGCTCCGGTCCGGCAAGTCGTCTTGGGCGATCAGCGCTCGACTCCCTTCGCAATTTCGATCCCCTCATTCAGCAGGGCCATGCGCAGCAGGTTGTAGGTGGTCTCCGACCGGCAGGCATTCGCGAGCTTGAGCGCGTGCAGCATGGTGACGATCAATTCGTCACCATCTTTTCCGCCCTGGATCACTTTCAGATGACACTGTTTCATCGGGGTCAGGCTCTCTGGCGCGCGGCTGTGGCCGCGCCGAACACGGAGTCATGGATCGCCACCTTGTCCCGCACGCGGGCGTGGCATTGCTCGTTGACGTGAAACAGGACGGCGATGGTCGATTCGCCGTCGGTCATGGCGGGCAAGCCGAGCGGTTCGATCTCGAAACCGAAGCTCTGCAGGATCGGGATGCGCAGGGGATTGATCACCGACGTGAAGCCGGAGAGGCCTTCCATCATCCCGTATTCCTGGATCGCGGCGAGCAGTTCGAAATAGTGCCGGCTGCGGCGCTGCGACTTGCGCATGGCGAAGCGTGTGAGTTCGAGCACGTCGTTGCGCCGGATGATGGCGCCTTCGACCAGATAGGGGAATTGCTCGCTCAGCATATGCGGCAACACCGTCGGATAGAGGCGATAGCCGCCGGCCACGGTGCCGGTTTCGTCCGCTGCGACAAGATAGACCGCCGCGTCATCATCATACTGGTCGCGTTCGTGCGTGCCATCGACGTCGAAATCGGTCCAGCCCCGCTCGCCGACGAAGATCTCATGGCGGAGCCGAAACTGCTTGTCGAGGAGATCGCTATGATACTTGGCGTTGCCGCAATCGATGATCTCGATCATGAGAAGTGCTCCGCGCTGCTCTGCGCGGAGAATTCTCATGGGCGGTCCGGTCGCGAAATTCCGTGGGCTGGGGATTGACAAATCAGAAAGCGATCAATCCTCGTTTGATCGCTTCGGCCACGGCCTGGGCACGTGTATGCGCATTGAGCTTGTGCATCGCTGCCGTCACCGTCTTGTTCACGGTGTCTTCGGAGATGCTGAGGATCACGCTCGTATCCCAGGCCGTCTTGCCGGCGGCGACCCAGTTCATCACTTCGCGCTCCCTTGCGCTGAGCACGGCAGGCTTCAGCTGCTGGCGCGAACGCAGGATGGCAAAGCGGTTGAACGCATACATGGTGACGAGTTCGATCGCCGAATTCGCTTCCGGCGTGCGCTCGACGTCGTGGCCGGCCAGCGATAGTCCGGCCTGGTACCCGTTCATGCCATGCACCGGTGCACAGAGGCCGAAACGCAGATCATAGTCGACGGCGGCGATTTCCATGATGTGTCGCGACGCCGCGCTCATCTGGTCGAGCGGGAGGTCCGACCAGGCAAACATCTCCGCGTGCCTGCGAATGCGCGGGGCAAGGGGATCGTGCGCGTAGAAATTGGAGCTGCGATATTGCTCTGCCCAGCTCTTCGGCCACACCTGCCAGAGCACGCGCTCTTCGAACGGCTGGTGGCTTCCTGCCGAGGCCAGGAAGCAGACATGGTCATAGCCGAATGAGGCCGCGGTGCCGGTAATTATCTCGCCGATCGCGGCAGCGGATTGCGCCGCGCCGATCCGCTCGATCGCCGAGAGGGCATCCAGAAAGTATTTGCCCCTGAATGAACTCATGGGCGCTCCTGTATCCGATCTGCATGAATTTCCGAACTACAGACACGCTCGGCCGTTCCTGCGCCGAAGCGCTTCGCTGGCCGTTTGGAACAGGATAGCGACGCTCAGGTCAGACGCAATCAGTCGGAAGGCGAATGTGAAGATGTACGACGAATTTGACGGGACGTCGCGGGCGGGGGCGCAGGTACCTGCATCCTGTGACCGTCCTCGCGGTTGCGAGGTACCAGAATGGCGCCGGCCTATACTGCCCGCTCCTCCCAGATCATCGCCAGATGCACAATGGTTTCCGCTGCCTTCTCCATGTCCTGGACGCTGACCCATTCGGTGCGTCCGTGGAAGGCATGCTCGCCGGCGAAAATATTCGGGCAGGGCAGGCCCATGAAGGACAATCGCGAGCCGTCGGTGCCGCCACGAATGCTGCCGCGCACCGGCGTCAGGCCTGCGCGCCGGATCGCCTCGATGGCGTAATCGACGCCATGCGGATACCTGTCGATCACCTGCTTCATATTCCGATACTGCTCGGTGATCGTGATCGATGCGGTTGAGTGCGGGTAGGAGGCCAGCACGTCATCGACGATGGATTGCAGCAGGGCTTCCTTCTCCTTCAGGCCATCCTCAGTGAAGTCGCGGACGATCAGGTGGAGCGTCGCCTGCTCCAGCGAACCGGAGATGCCGGTCGGATGCAGGAAACCTTGCCGGTCCTCGGTGGTCTCGGGCGAGCAGTTGTCCTTCGGCAACCGTTCGACAATCGCCGAGGCAATCTTGATGGCATGCTCCATCTTGCCCTTGGCGAAGCCCGGATGGGCGGCCACGCCGGTGATGTCGATCAACGCTGCATCGGCGGAGAAGGTCTCATCCTCGATGTGACCGGCCGTCTCGCCATCCATCGTATAGGCGAAGTCGGCCGCGAGCTTTTTCAGATCGACTCTGTCGACACCGCGGCCGATCTCCTCGTCAGGCGTGAACAGAATCTTGATGGTGCCGTGTTTGATCTCGGGATTGGCGATCAGGAAACGCGCTGCGTCCATGATCTCGGCAATGCCGGCCTTGTTATCAGCGCCGAGCAAGGTTGTGCCATCGGTGGTGACGATGTCGTGTCCGATCTGATCGGCGAGCGCCGGATTGTCCTTGAGCCGGATCACTTGCGTCGTGTCGGCGGGCAGCACGATGTCGCCGCCCTGGTAGTTGCGGACGATCTGCGGCTTCACGTCGGCGCCGCTGCAGTCGGGCGACGTATCCATATGCGAGCAGAAGCAGATCACAGGCACCGGCTTGTCCGATGTCGCGGGAATCGTCGCATAGACATAGCCGTGCTCATCGAGATGTGCGTCGGCAAGGCCGAGCGTCTGCAACTCGCGCGCGAGCAGGGCGCCGAGGTCCTTCTGCTTGGCTGTCGAAGGATAGGTGAGGGATGCAGGATCGGACTGGGTGTCGATCACCACATAGCGCATGAAGCGTTCGAGAACGTCGTGGGTGAAGGAGATGGCCGACGTCGCTGTCATGGATCACTCGCCAGAAATGGGCATCCGGAAATCTGCGGAGCGGCGCTCCGGGCCGTGGCCCGAAGCGCGATCGTGTGTGGCGCGGTCTCAGACCGCGTCCTTCAGCTCCTTGGCCGGACGGAAGGCGACCTTCTTGCTGGCCTTGATCTGGATCTCTTCGCCGGTGGCCGGGTTGCGGCCGGTGCGGGCGGCGCGGGTGCGGACCTGCAGGATGCCGAGGCCGACGATGCGGATGCGCTCGCCGTTCTTCAGGTGCTCGGTCATCTTGCCGACCATGTCGGTGAGAATCTCTTCGGCCTTCTTCTTGGAGAGCTCGTGGTTCTCGGCCAGAGCGGCCGCCAGATGCTTGAGGGTGATGGTCGCGGGCGCAGGCGCCTTCGCGGGAGTGTCAGGGGTATCTGCCATGAGAACTGGCCTTTCCGTTATTAACCGTCACAAAACCTGGGACACCCGAGGGCTTAGACGATTCGGCGCGAAGCCGCCTACGTCGTTTTGCCAGTAAAATATGGGGTTATTTGCATTTCATGCCTTGAAACGGCCGAACCGCAAGAGAGTGGGGATGACTGTGAAAAAGGTCACATCAAGCTTCTTGACTTCGTCATGACGTCCCTTTATGTCCAGCCTCACTGCGGGACACAGTCCACGTCCACGCGGGAGTAGCTCAGTTGGTTAGAGCGCCGCCCTGTCACGGCGGAGGCCGCGGGTTCGAGTCCCGTCTCTCGCGCCATTCCAGTCGGAATGGCGAGACAATGCAAAATCCTTACAATATACGCGATGGACCGAACAGCGCTCGATGCGACTGCAGCGATTTACGCTCGTCCGCATATGATTGTTGCTGACAGCGGGCGTTTCTGACTCAGAACGAATCCGCGAGCGCGATCTCGTCGCGCAGCATCTGGATACGCCGGGCAGCTTCGGCGCGCGTCAGGTCTTTTTCGAACTGGCCGGGCTGATAGGCCTCGATCGCCAGCGACTTCAGCGTCAGCGACTGGCTGCGGGTCATCGGGCCAGACAGGCGATCCAGCAGTGCTTCCGCATCGAAGGGAACGGGAGCGATCGCCGGCATGGCGATGGCGGGGGACATAACAGCCTGGGTCATCAGAGCCTGGGTCACGGAAGCCTCCGGTCAGATTCGGCTTAAGAAGGTCTTGCGATTTAGTTCTTGTTTTGTTCTATATCGGATATGACTGATCTCGCCAAGCTGAATTTTCGAATCGCCCGGTTGCGCCAGCGGATGCGTGGCATGCAGTCGGATATCCGCCTGCTGACCAATGCTGGCCTCGACTGCACCGATGCCTGTGAACGGTTGCAGCGGACGCAGCGCGAAATGCTGGAATTGATCGCTCGTCGGGGTGTGCTCTCGTGAAGGCGCCGGAGCCAGTGCCGTTGCGGATCGTCGCTTTACGGGCAGAAATCTGGAACGCGGCGCTGCGATCGGTCAACTGCGCCGGGCAGGGCTTGATAATGCCGCCGCGCTGGCCCGCAGGCGGGCGCAACTGGACGGTCTGAGGAGGCCGCCAGCGGGAGAGGAGGCTGTGCCGGCAAGCCGGCACAGTCGTCCAGATAATCCTTACATCTTCTTCGAGTCTCCACCCGCCATAGGCATCATGGGCATCATCATGCCTCCGCCCATCATGCCTGTATCGTTCCTCGGCTTCATCATGGCGGCCTTCTGTGCGTTCATGAGGTGCTTGTTGCAGCCCCGCATATCGCCCTTGGAGAGAGCGGTATTGGCCATGCCGATCTCGCGATCCATCATCATCTTCTGCTGGCCGTCGGCCATCGCGGTGGACATGTTGTTGACCTTCATCATGCCGTCGCCGCTGCAGCCCATCATCGGCTTGGCGGAAGCCGGGGTGAGGGCGAGAACCGAGAGCGCTCCTGCCGTGATCAAGAATTTCGTCATTGGGAACCTCTTGTCATCGATAAGGCCAGCACAGCGCTGGCCGACAGGATACGGCTGTTCTGCGCAATGGTTCGTCGGGAGAATGATTTTTTCGACGGTGCATTGCAGCAACACTGACGAGGGCGCCACACACTCCTACGTTGTCGGGTGAACAAGTTGGCGTTGGAGGGGTTATTCCAGGCCAGTATCCTCGGCCGCAGCGCCCGGAAATTTCAACCTTCGGGAAACCCTGCGGACAGGTTTGCATGCGGACGCATAGTGGCGTGATCTGACATTGCTGGCATGGCCTCACTTCAAGGCGTATCGCGCATGGCAGGGGCGGAAAACTGTCAACATGCCTCGTCTTGCATGGCTTGTTGCGCTGCGCTAAGGCTCAGAACCATTCCAATGTTCGAATCTGTGGCAGTTTCCGCGCCACGGGGTTAGGGATCGCCGATGAACGGCATCTTGCAGAATTATCTTCCTCTTGTGGTCTTCATCGGCAT
>JASBVG010000046.1 GCA_030147505.1 Tardiphaga sp. | reverse complement strand
GTTCAACGCGCAGACGCAGAAGGAAGAAAAGAACACCCCGATTCCGGTGGTGATCACGATCTATGCGGATCGTTCGTTCACCTTCGAGATGAAGACCCCTCCGATGTCCTACTTCCTCAAGCAGGCAGCGAAGATCCAGTCGGGCTCCAAGGCGCCGGGCCGTGACAGCGCTGGCAAGGTGACCTCCGCCCAGGTGCGCGAGATCGCCGAGAAGAAGATGAAGGATCTCAATTGCGATACCGTCGAGTCGGCCATGCGCATGGTCGAGGGCTCCGCCCGTTCGATGGGTCTGCAGGTTCAGGGGTAAGCGATCATGGCAATCGGAAAGCGTTTGAAGGCTATTCGCGAAGGCGTTGATCGCGAGAAGCTCTACACGATCGACGAGGCGATCAAGATGGTGAAGGAACGCGCCAAGGCGAAGTTCGACGAGACCATCGAAGTCTCGATGAATCTCGGCGTCGATCCGCGCCACGCCGACCAGATGGTCCGCGGCGTCGTCACCCTGCCGAACGGCACCGGCCGCACCCTGCGTGTCGGCGTGTTCGCCCGTGGTCCCAAGGCCGAGGAAGCCAAGGCTGCCGGCGCCGACGTGGTCGGTGCGGAAGACCTGGCCGAGAAGGTGCAGAACGGCGAAATCAATTTCGACCGTTGTATCGCCACCCCCGACATGATGCCGCTGGTCGGCCGTCTCGGTAAGGTGCTCGGTCCGCGCGGCATGATGCCGAACCCGAAGATCGGCACCGTGACCATGGACGTCACTGGCGCTGTGAAGGGTGCCAAGGGCGGTTCGGTTGAGTTCCGCGTCGAGAAGGCCGGCATCATCCAGGCCGGTGTCGGCAAGGCGTCGTTCGGTGCCGAGAAGCTCGTCGAGAACATCAAGGCGCTCGCCGACGCCGTCGTGAAGGCGAAGCCGGCAGGCGCCAAGGGCACCTATGTCCAGCGCGTGGCCGTCTCCTCGACCATGGGCGTCGGCGTCAAGGTTGAGCCGAACACCGTGCTCAGCTAAGTCGGAACGAGGCTTGCAAGTATCCAGGGCGGGACCGGGCAACCGATCCCGCCCTTTCTTTTTGTTGGCAGCAGGAATGAGCAGATGGCCGAGAAAGTCCTGATCTATTCGCGTTTTCCCAAGGCCCAGATGGTGCGTATCGGCCAACGCTTCGATCTCCTGGACGCCGGTGGCAAGCCGCCGCTGAGCGTATTCTCGGCAGACGAGCTGAAAGATGTGCGCGCGATGATTACCGCCGGCGGCCAGCTTTTGCCGGCCGAAGTGATGGACATGATGCCGACCCTCGGCGCTATCATCTGTTACGGTACCGGCTATGACGGCGTGGATTTCAAGGCCGCCGCCGAACGCAAGATCTTGGTCGGCAACAGCCCCGGCGCCAATGCCGCCTCGGTCGCTGATCTCGCGGTGACGTTGATGCTGGCAGCGACGCGGCGGATTATTCCCGCGGATCAATATGTGCGCGAGGGAGGCTGGTCGGATCGCAAGCCGTCGCCGCTGATGGCGCCGCAGCCGGGCAATCCCGGGCGCAAGGTCGGCGTTTATGGCATGGGCGAGATCGGCCGCAAGATCGCTTCGCGCGTCGCGGCTTTCGAATGCGACGTCGCCTACACCAATCGCACCAAATATGACGATCTGCCGTATCGCTACGAGCCCGACCTCGCGGCGCTGGTCGAATGGTGCGACGTGCTGATGGTCGCCGTGCGCGCGGGCAAGGAGACGCATCACATCATCGATGCCGAGATGCTGAAGAAGCTCGGCCCCAATGGCTATGTGGTGAACATTTCGCGCGGTTCGGTGATCGACCAGGCGGCGCTGGCGCAGGCGCTGGCCGACAAGACGATCGCCGGCGCCGGCCTCGACGTCTTCGAGACGGAGCCGCATGCGCCGGATGCGCTGACGGCCTTCCCGAATGTGGTGCTGACGCCGCATATCGGCGGCCACACGCTCGATTCGCATATGGCGATGCAGGATTGCGTGATTGCCAATCTTGATGCGTTCTACACGGGGAGGACGCTGCCTTACGCGGTGAAAGCATGAGCAACCGCTATCCGTTACAGTCTCAAGATTTGGCGTGATGCGCGGCGTGCTCGATCACGAGCTGGTAAAAACCTTCCGCCGCCGGCGAGAGGGTGATGTCGCGGCGGGTGAAGATCGAGATTTGCCGGTGAATGATCGGCTGCACGGTTGGTACCGATACCAGCCCGAATGAGGCCAGCATGGACCGCGCGGCCTTCGGCTGCGCGGTGAGACCCTGGCCGGACTTCACGAGGCCGAATGCGGTGGCGAGGTAGGATACTTCATGCACCGGCGACAGCAGCAGCATCGACGAATTCGACGAAAGATCGGCCTGCAAACGGCTGGTAAAATCCCGTGTCAGGCTGACAAAGGGAAATTTCAGAAGCTGCTTCCATGTGATTGACCGCTTGTTCGCCAATTCGTGCCCGCTTGGGCAGATAGCGTCGATACGATCGGCGAATAGCGGCGTCTCCCTGATCTCCGGAGGCGTCGGCCGTTGCGGCGCAATGCCGAGATCGACCTCTCCGATCATGATGCGCCTCAACACCTCTTCATTCAAGGTATCGAGCACGCGGATGGTGATGCTCGGATTCTTTGCGTTGAAGTCGGACACCACCTGCGGAAGGAACGTCGATGCATAAAGCGGCGTGCAGGTAACACGGACGATGCCGCGGCGGAGATCCCTCAGCTGAGCGGCGCCGCTGACTGCGGCGTCCAGATCCTCCAGCACTTTGGTCGCGGCGGTGAGAAAGTCGGCTCCGGCCGCGGTCAGCGACAAACCGCGCGGACCGCGATCCATCAATCGCACCCGCAATTCGGTCTCCAGATCCTTCACCAGCAGGCTCAGCGCCGATTGCGTCACGTGCAGCCGCCGCGCCGCCAGGGTGAAGCTTTTCAATTCGCTGATGGCGACGAATGCACGCAGCTGACGGATCGTGACGTTCATAACTAAATCTCATAGATGGATAAGAACATTCAATTTTTCTTATACATGAAGCTGGGCTATTCCAACAGTCATTAGACGGTCATCGTTCGTCGAGAAGCGAGGCCGATCATTCTGGGAGGAGTCAATGTTTCGTATTCAGCGCGCCGTGCTCTGTGCAGCCTTGGCGCTGTGTCTAGCGAGCGGCGTTGCCGCAGCCAACACACTGGTGTCTCGGCAACCGGTCCGGATCGTTGTGCCTTATGCTGCAGGTGGATCGACGGATGTCATCGCCCGACTGGTGGCTAAGGCGCTGACAGACGAACTCGGACAGACCTTCTTTGTCGAGAACAAGCCTGGTGCCGGCGGCGCGATCGCGCATGACATGGTCAGCAAGGCGCCGGCCGACGGCACAACGTTGCTGTTCAGCGCGGCAGGCCCGCTGACGGTGACGCCGCACACGCAATCACGCGTCAATTATCGTCCGCTGGACGATTTTGCACCGATCAAACTGATTGCGACATCACCGCTGGTACTGATCGTCAATCCGAAGGTGCCGGCAAAGTCGGTTCAGGAGTTGATTGCGCTAGCGCGCAAAGATCCGGGCAAGATGAACTACGGCTCGTTCGGCTATGGTAGCGCGGCGCATTTGACCGGCGAACTATTCAAATTGCGCAACAAGCTTGAGATCATGCATGTGCCGTTCAAGGGCAGTTCACCGGCATTGACGGGTCTGATCGGTGGCGAAGTCGATCTGATGTTCGACGTGTTGGTGACGGCGCTGCCCCACATTCAGGCCGGTACCCTGCGGGCACTCGCCGTGACTTCGGCACATCGATCTTCGCTGGCGCCCGACCTGCCGACGATGACCGAGGCCGGCGTGGCGAATTTCGAAGCAGGTACATGGTTCGGCCTGCTGGCCCGGTCGGGGACATCACAGGATATCATCGATCGGCTGTCCGCCGCCTTGGACAAGAGTCTCGCCAATCCGGAATTTCGATCCGGCCTGACCACGCAGGGCGCCGAGGTCGCGGGAGGATCGCCCGCGCAGTTCAACAGCTTCTTTCGCGCCGAATTCGACAAATGGGGGACGGTGGTCAAGCAGGCTGGCATCAAGGCGGACTGACTAGCTCACGCGATCACTACATCAATCAGGAGGAACGACAATGAAAGCAATCATCATCGGAGCAGGGATCGGCGGCACGGCTCTTGCGCTAAGCATGGAAAAAGCAGGCCTGGATTACATGCTGCTGGAGCAGGCCCCTGCCTTCGGCGAGGTGGGGGCGGGAATCCAGCTCAGTCCCAACGCGGTCCGGATCTTGTCCTGGCTTGGGCTGGCGGATGATCTCAAGCAGGTCTGCGCAGAGCCGGACTTTCACAAGTACTCGGTCTGGGACACCGGCGAGACCGTGCTACGTGTCGCGCTGAAGCCGCAGGTGCGCGAGATCTATGGCAGCCCCTATTATCACGCTTATCGTCCCGATCTGATTGATGCCCTGGCGCGGCGCCTCAATCCGGGCCGCATCCGGATGAATCAGAAAGTGACATCCGTCGGGCAAGGTTCTGACGGCGCGTGGGTGGTGTGCGCCGACGGCCACAAATGGGAGGCCGATGTCGTGATTGGTGCCGACGGCATTCACTCTGTCGTACGCGAGCAGGTGTTCAAGCCAGACCCACCGCGCGCGTCGGGCTACGTCTCCTGGCGCGGTGTCGTCGATGCCGACGATATCGCTGATCTCAACATTCCGGTCTCGGCTTACATAGACATGGGGCCGCAGCTGTCCTTCGTCTATTACTACATCTCTGGCGGGCGCAAGCTGAACTGGCTGGCGACAGCGCCGACGCGGGGCGACAAGGCGGAGTCGTGGTCGCAGACTGCGTCCAAGGACGAGATCATGGCGGCCTTCGACGGGTGGTACGACCGGCCGCGGCGAGTGATCGAAAAGACGAAGGAGACCTTTGCCACTGCGATGTATGATCGCAACCCACTCGACAGTTGGATCGACGGGCGCATCGCGCTGCTCGGCGATGCCGCGCATGCCATGCTTCCCTATCACGCCTCGGGTGCAGGACAGAGTATCGAGGACGCATGGGTCCTGGCGCGTTCGCTGCAGATCGCCGGCTTCGATGCTGAGGGCGCGTTGCGGGACTATCAGTCGCTGCGCCTCGAGCGCGCCAACCGCATGGTGGTGCATTCCCGTGAGGCCGAGGGGTGGTATCATCTCGCCGATGCCGAGAAGGTTGCGCGCCGCAACGCTCGTTTCCGCAAGAAGCATGAGGAGTTCGGTGATCGCATCACGCCCGAGCAGCATTGGCTCTACAGCTACGATGCCGAAAAGGCGGTGCTGCGTACGGATCACGAATGGCGCACCATGAAGGCCTGGTAGTGGCCGCCGACAGCAGTGTGACCATGACTGAAACGGGACAGTTGACGATGAATTCCAAACGGCGCGCGCTTGACGGCTTCAAGGTGGTCGATCTGAGCAGGGTCCTCGGCGGGCCTTTCGCTACCCAGTTGCTGGCCGACCACGGTGCGGATGTGATCAAGGTCGAGCCGCCGCAGGGCGATGAAGTGCGCGACTGGGGGCCGCCGTTCCATGAGGACGACGCCGCCTATTTCCTGGCAATCAACCGTAACAAGCGCTCGATCGGTCTCGATCTCGCCCGTGAGGGCGGGCGCGCCGTTCTCCTCAAGCTTCTGGAAGACGCGGACGTCCTGATCGAGAACTTCAAGCCGGGGTCGATGGAAGCATGGGGAATCGGCTATGCCGAACTGCGCGAGCGCAATCCCAGGCTGATCTATTGCAAGATCTCCGGTTTCGGCGCGGACGGACCGCTGGGTGGTTTCCCGGGATATGACAGCGTTGTGGGCGCGATGGTCGGGCATTGCAGCGTGACGGGTTCGCAAGAATCGGGGCCGACCCGTATCGGACTGCCGGTGGTTGACATCTCGACTGGGCTCTATTGCGTCAACGGCATCTTGCTTGCGGCTATGGAGCGGGCGTCGTCGGGCGAGGGACAGTTCCTCGAAGTGACCTTGTACGACACGGCGCTGTCGCTGATGCATCCGCATTGCACGAATTTCTTCATGTCGGGCAAACTTCCACCGCTGACGGGTAACCAGCATGCCAGCCTAGTGCCGTACGGTATGTTTCCGACCCGAACCGTGCCAGTCATGCTGGGCGTCGGCAACGACAATGCGTTCCGCAAGTTCGCCGAAGCGATCAAGCGGCCGGATCTTGCCGGTGATCCACGCTTCGTCACGAATGGCGATCGCCAGCAGCATCGCGACGAGCTCAATGCGATCATCACCGCGCAGCTCAGCGAGGTTGATGGCGAAGAGTTCGCACTCGGCCTGCTGCGCGCGGGCCTGGTTTGCGGCCCGGTCCTCGACACGCGCCAGGCGCTGGAGAGCGAGCACACCAAAGCGCGTGGCATCGTCTACGAACAGGATTGGTATCGCGGTGTCGGCACGCCGATCCGCCTGGACCGCACGCCCGGCGGTCTGGGCACGCTGCCTCCCAAATTTTCCCAGCATGCGCGGGAGATCCTGCAAGAGCACGGCTTTGCACCGGCGGCCATCGACGAACTCGCCACGGCCGGCGTTGTCGCGATGCAGCGCCGACGCTGACTCGGCCCGACCGATCGCACGATTGTTCCGACACAGGTGGTTTTCATGGAAAAGCAATCAGCACCACATACGGCGCCTGGCCCGGCTTTCTATCGGTTGCGCGTCGGGGATCTCATCGTCACCGCTATATCGGACGGATATATCAAGGGCGGAGAGGCGGTGCTGCGCAATATCGATGCCGACCTCGCCGCTGCCGCGCTGCGCAGGTCGCATCGCTATCCGGCCATCGTCGAGGTCAATGCATTCGTCGTCGAGACCGCAACGCACCGGCTGCTCATCGATACCGGCAGCGGTCGATCGATGGGACGCAATGCCGGCGCACTGTCGTCCAATCTCGCAGCTGCGGGTATCGCTGCGGACGACATCGATACCGTGTTCCTCACCCACATTCATCCCGATCATGTCGGTGGCCTGACCGCGAACGGACAGGCGCGTTTCCCGAATGCTGAACTCGCATTCAGCGCCGCCGAATTCGACTATTGGATGGGGGCAGGCCCGATTGCCATCGCCGACAGTCAGCGCGCGCTGTTCGTCGATCTGCCGCGCGAGCAGATCGCCCCCTATCGCGATCGTCTGCGGCCTCTCGATCGCGGCGAGATCGTCCCCGGCGTCACCATGATCGCTGCGCCTGGCCACACACCTGGCCACACCATGTGTCTGGTCAGTTCGGGCAACGACAGTTTGTTGATCTGGGGCGATATTGTGCATGTCCCGGATGTCCAGATCGCCCATCCGGAGGCCGGCGTTGTGTTCGATGTCGACGCTGCGGCGGCCGCGGAAACGCGCAGGCGTGTGTTCGACATGGCAGTGGCGGACGACCTTGCGGTGATGGGCATGCATACCGGGTTTCCCGCGCGCCTGAAATTGACCCGGGACAAGAGCGGCTGTTCGTCAACCGCGCTTCCTTGGTACCAGACCGGCTAGCTTCAGTGCCCGGAGACAAGGTTTCGCGCGCATCTCCGGCAGGCACGGGTCATTTCGTTCCCGGGCGGTACAAAAATAATTGAATAGGCCATCCCGCATCGCGGTTGTAAGTGTCGAATGCGTCTTAGAACCACTCGAATGTAGGCGTACATTCGACGACACAGGACAACAGCGATGGCTGCGTTCACCCTCAAGATCAACGGGGAGCCGCGTCGAATCGACGTCGCCCCCGATACTCCTCTCCTATGGGCAATCCGTGACAGCGCCGGACTGACCGGCACCAAATATGGCTGCGGCGTCGCGCAATGCGGTGCGTGCACGGTCTATCTCGACGGTCAGCCGATCCGTTCCTGCTCGATGCCGGTTTCCGCCGTGGGTTCGGGCGAAGTCACCACGATCGAGGGGCTGAACAGCAGGGAAGGCAAGGCGGTCCAGGCAGCATGGATCGCTCATGACGTGCCGCAATGCGGCTATTGCCAGTCTGGTCAGGTCATGAGCGCGGCATCGCTGCTCTCACTCAATCCGAAGCCCACCGATGAAGACATAGATCTCGCGATGAACGGCAATATCTGCCGCTGCGCCACTTATGTCCGCATCCGCGCCGCGATCCATAGCGCCGCGAAATCGCTGGAGGGCTAAGCCATGACCGTTCATGACACAAAACTGTCGCGCCGTACTCTCTTGAAGGCCGGCACCGGCCTCGTCATTGGCGCCTATGTGGCGCGGGCGGACAAATTGTTCGCACAGGCCGCGGCGCAGCCGAAGGTCAATATCGCGCCAAATACGTTTCTGATCATCAAGCCGGACAGCACGGTGACGGTGCTTTGCAAGCAGATCGAGTTCGGGCAGGGGCCGTTCACCGGTTTTGCGACACTTGTTGCCGAAGAACTCGATGCCGACTGGTCGCAGATGCGTGCCGATCACGCGCCGTCCAATCCGGAACTCTACAAAAATCTCGCATTCGGCTTGCAGGGGACCGGCGGCTCCACCGCCATCGCCAACGCCTATCTGCAGATGCGGCAGGTCGGTGCCGCTGCGAGGCAGATGCTGGTCGCGGCAGCCGCCGAAGCCTGGCAGGTGCCGGCCGGCGAGATCGGCATCGAGAACGGCGTGCTCAAGCATGCATCGGGCAAGGAAGGCCGTTTCGGTGAATTCGCCGACAAGGCGATGACCCTGCCGGTGCCGGCGGATCCTAAGTTGAAGGATCCGGCGAACTTCAAGTTCATCGGCAAGGAAGGCGTCGTGAAGCGCCTCGACAGCGCCGACAAGAGTGACGGCAAGGCGTTCTATACGCTCGATATCAACGAGCCCGACATGCTGACGGTGGTCGTGGCGCGCTCGCCGAAATTTGGCGGCACGGTGAAATCATTCGATGCGACGGCGGCGAGGGCCGTGCCGGGTGTCGTCGACGTCAAGCAGGTGCCGACCGGCGTGGCCGTCTATGCCAAGGGCTTCTGGCCGGCGAAGATGGGCCGCGAGGCGCTGAAGATCGTCTGGGACGACAGCAAGGCCGAAAAGCGCGGCAGCGCCGAATTGTTGCAGCAGTTTCGCACGCTGTCGAAAACGCCGGGCAAACTGGTGCGCGCCGAAGGCAAATTCGAGGAGTCGATTGCCAAAGGCGGCCGCGTGATCGAGACGGAATATGTCTTCCCGTATCTCGCACATGCCGCGATGGAGCCGCTCAACGGCTATCTGAAATGGGACGGCCAGAGCGTCTATGCGCGCTACGGCTGCCAATTCCCGACTCCCGACCATATGGCCTTCTCCAAGGCATTCGGTCTGCCGGTGGACAAGATCAAGATCGACGTGGTTCTCGCCGGCGGCAGCTTTGGACGCCGCGCGCAGCAATCGACGCATCAGGCGATCGAGATGGCCGAAGTCGCAAAAGCGATCGGGCCGGGCAAGCCGATCAAGCTGGTGTGGACCCGCGAAGACGATATGCGCGGCGGCTACTATCGGCCATACAGCATCCACCGCATGCGCGGTGCCGTGCGCGATGGCAAGATCGAGGCATGGAGCGACACGATCGTTTCGCAGTCCATCATGAAAGGCTCCTTCTTCGAGGCTGTCATGTTCAAGGACGGACTCGACCCGACCTCCTACGAAGGCTCGCACGACATTCCCTATGAGGTCGCAAACTTCCGCTGCGACATGCATCAGGTCGATGTCGGCGTTCCCGTATTGTGGTGGCGCTCGGTGGGGCATACCCACACGGGTTACGCTGTCGAAGCCTTCATCGACGAACTGCTGGAGGCTGCGGGCAAGGACCCGGTCGAGGGCCGGCTCGAACTGCTCGGCAAGAAGCCGCGTCATGCGGGCGTGCTCAAGGCTGTCGCCGAACTCGCCGACTGGAAGAACTACAAGGTGCCGGCAGGCCGCGCCCGCGGAGTCGCGGTGGTCGAGAGCTTCAACAGCTTCGTCGCGCAAGTGGTCGAACTGTCGATGACCGAAGAAGGACCGAAGGTGCACAAGGTGTGGTGTGCGGTGGACTGCGGCGTGGCCGTCAATCCCGACATCATCCGCGCGCAGATGGAAGGCGGCATCGGCTTTGCGCTCGGTCACATTCTTTATGCCGAGCAGACGCTCGACGCCGGTGCGCCGGTGTCCGGCAATTTCGACACCTATCGTTCGCTGCGCATCAACGAGATGCCGGAGGTCGAGGTGGCGATCGTGAAGTCCAACGAGAAGCCCACGGGCGTCGGTGAACCCGGTGTGCCGCCCCTTGGGCCGGCCGTCGCCAATGCGATGGCGAAGCTCGGTGTTGGGCGTCCGAAACAATTGCCGATCGTACCGGGAGCCTCGGCATGAAGCAGGTCGTGAAGTATGCGATGCTGGCGCTGGTCGCCGGCGGAATTTCGGCGGGCGCGCTGGCGATTGCCGAACTTGGTTCGAGCCAGGCCGATGCAGCGGTCAGCAATCCGAAGACGCTGCAGCCGGTCTCGGCTTTCGCCAGGATCAAGAACAAGAGCGAGCGCGCCGTGGCGCTGTTCAACGAGGCGGGCAAGGTTATCCAGTCGCCGCGCTGCCTCAATTGCCATCCGGCTGGCGATCGTCCGACCCAGACCGACCGCATGCGGCCGCATATTCCGCTGGTGGTACGCGGCGAGGGCGGCATGGGCGCAGCCAGCGGTCTTGCCTGCACGACCTGTCACCACGAAAACAACTTCGATGCTGCTAATGTTCCCGGCAATGCGAAGTGGTCGCTGGCGCCCATCGAGATGGCGTGGCAGGGCAAGACGCTCGGACAGATCTGCGTGCAGATCAAGGACAAGGAGCGCAACGGCGGCAAGGACCTCGCCGCGCTGGTTCACCACATGGCGGAAGATGAACTGGTGGGCTGGGGCTGGAAGCCGGGAGGTAACCGCACCCCGGCGCCGGGCACGCAGAAGCAGTTCGGCGAACTGATCAAGGCGTGGGTCGACGCGGGAGCGGCCTGCCCGAAGGGGTAGGGGAAGCGAAGGCGGCAGCGCTTGGCTGCGCTGCTGCCAAATTCCTCGGCAAAAATGATGCCAGTCCGGCACTTCCCCCTTGGCAAGCCGGAAAAGACTCGTTAAACAGCCGCTTCCGGATGGGCTGGCTCGCGCTGGCACGTCCGTGTTCGCATTCCGACAAAACGGTATCTAGGAGACCATTCCTTTCAGGCCATCCGCACGGATCGCTCGAAGGGCACGGGAGCCGCGACCCGGTTTCGACGATAGCGGGCAGGGGTCAATGACCGGCCGATCATGAGCAATCAGATTTTGGTCAATCGATGATCTCGAATCCTGTCCGAGACTGTTGGCGCCCGCGATGAACATCAGTTCGATCAACGGCTTAATCCTCAAGCCAGCATAGATGGGTGAAGACTGATTTCGCTTATGCCGCCGCGCGGCTGACAGCGTATTTGGTTCGAACCTCGACACCCCGCGCCGGGCTGCTTGCAGCGATGGTTCGGGAGGGCAGGCTATCATGATCGTCTCGCCCGACGTGTCTCCAGGCCGTGTGTCTCGAGGTCATCTCAGGTGGGGCGGTTGGTGTAAACCGGCGGCTTCATCAAGGTAGAGGCCGCCAACCGGAGAGAGCTTGCTGTGGAAAGAGCGGCAAAGAAGGACGCGGTCGAATCGCTGAATGGTGTCTTCAAGACCACCAGCGTTGCGATCGTCGCCCATTATTCCGGCCTCACCGTTGCCCAGATGCAGAACCTGCGCAAGCAGATGAAGCAAGCGGGTGCCTCGGTGAAGGTCTCGAAAAACCGTCTCGCCAAAATTGCTCTTGAAGGCACGGATGTCGTTGCCATCGGGTCCCTGCTGAAGGGCCCGACTGTGATCGCCACGTCGGACGATCCGGTAGTTGCACCGAAGGTTGCCATCGAATTCGCCAAGGCGAACGAAAAGTTCGTCATCCTCGGCGGCTCGATGGGTAAGACCGTCCTGAATGTCGATGGCGTGAAGGCTCTGGCCTCGCTGCCGTCGCTCGACGAACTGCGCGGCAAACTCGTTGGCCTCCTCGTGGCGCCGGCGACCAAGATCGCTCAGCTGTCGACTGCGCCCGCGGCCAAGGTCGCGCGCGTCGTTCAGGCTTATGCCTCAAAGAGCGAAGCGGCCTGACGCCCTTCGCAATCAACCTGGTTCGAACCAAATACGCTTAAG
>JASBVG010000045.1 GCA_030147505.1 Tardiphaga sp. | reverse complement strand
AAAAGTCGGCCACCTATTTTCCTTCTGCAATGAGCGCAGGAGGGCCTGGGGATCTATACCGTGGAATTATATCTGAAGGTTCGACTGGCTTGCTCGGAAGGCATGAGCCGGCGTCAGGCTGCAAAGCATTTCAACATATCGCGCGACAGCGTTTCCAAGATGCTGTCCTATTCGACGCCACCTGGCTATCAGCGACAATCACCGATCCGGCGGCCCAAGCTGGATGCGTTTGTCTCGACGATCGATCACTGGCTGGACGAAGACAGACAAGTGCCGCGCAAGCAGCGCCATACGGCCAAGCGGGTGTTTGACCGGCTTCGAGACGAATGCGGGTTCACTGGCGGCTATACGATCATCAAGGATTACATGCGCGAGCGGGATCAGCGCCGCCAGGAAGTGTTCGTGCCGCTGTCGCATCCGCCCGGCCATGCGCAGGCCGATTTCGGTGAGGCGATGGTGGTCATCGGCGGTGTCGAGCAGAAGGCGCATTTCTTCGTGCTCGACCTTCCGCACAGCGACGGCTGCTACGTGCGGGCCTATCCGGCGGCAGTGGCCGAGGCCTGGGTCGATGGCCATGTCCATGCGTTCGCTTTCTTCGGCGCCGTGCCGCAATCGATCGTCTACGACAACGACCGTTGCCTGGTGGCGAAGATTTTGCCTGACGGCACCCGCAAGCGCGCGACGTTGTTCAGCGGCTTCCTGTCCCACTACCTTATCCGGGATCGCTATGGCCGTCCCGGCAAGGGCAACGACAAGGGGAACGTCGAGGGTCTCGTCGGCTATGCCCGGCGCAACTTCATGGTACCGATCCCGCAGTTTGCGACATGGGAGGCGTTCAACACCTTTCTGGAGGAGCAGTGCCGGAAGCGCCAGCGCGACAGGCTGCGCGGCGAGAGCGAGACGATCGGCGAGCGCTTGCGGCGCGATCTGGCTGCCATGCGCGCCTTGCCAGCCTCGCCATTTGATGCCTGCGACCAGGCAAGTGCCAAGGTGACGGCGCAGTCGCTGGTGCGCTACAAGACCAACGACTATTCCGTCCCGGTCGCCTATGGCCATCAGGATGTGTGGGTGCGCGGCTATGTCAACGAAGTGGTCATTGGTTGCCGTGGCGAGATCATCGCCCGCCATCCTCGGTGCTGGGAACGGGAAGACGTCGTCTTCGATCCTGTCCATTACCTGCCGCTGATCGAGCAGAAGATCAATTCGCTGGATCAGGCAGCGCCCCTCCAGGGCTGGGACTTGCCGCAAGAGTTCGCTACGCTGCGCCGGTTGATGGAAGGCCGCATGGCCAAACACGGCCGGCGTGAGTACGTGCAGGTCCTCCGCCTGCTGGAGAGCTTCGAACTCGCCGATCTGCATGCGGCGGTGAAGCAGGCGATCCAGCTTGGCGCCATTGGCTTTGACGCCGTCAAGCATCTGATCCTGTGCCGGGTGGAACGCCGGCCGCCCAGACTGGACCTGTCCATCTACCCCTATCTGCCGAGGGCGACGGTCGAGACGACATCGGCGAAGGCGTATATGCGTCTCCTGTCGTCGGATGCGGGAGAAGCCGCATGAACACCCAAGCACCCGAGATCCTTCTCACCCATTATCTCAAAACCCTGAAGCTGCCGAGTTTCCAGCGCGAGTACCAGAAGCTGGCCCGGCTGTGCGCCACCGAAGGCGTCGATCATGTCGGATACCTCACCCGGCTTGCCGAGCGGGAGATGATCGAACGGGACCGTCGCAAGGTCGAGCGTCGCATCAAGGCGGCCAGGTTCCCGGTCGTCAAAAGCCTCGACAGTTTCGACTTCGCCGCCATCCCAAAGCTGAACAGGATGCAGGTGCTAGAACTGGCGCGCTGCGAATGGATCGAGCGCAGGGAGAACGTTATCGCTCTCGGCCCCAGCGGCACGGGCAAGACCCATGTGGCGCTCGGCCTCGGCCTGGCCGCCTGCCAGAAGGGCCTGTCCGTTGGGTTCACGACAGCGGCCGCACTGGTCAGCGAGATGATGGAGGCGCGCGACGAGCGGCGTCTCATCCGGTTCCAGAAGCAGATGGCCGCCTACCAGCTGTTGATCATCGATGAACTGGGCTTCGTGCCGCTGTCAAAGACCGGCGCGGAATTGCTGTTCGAGCTGATCTCGCAACGATACGAGCGAGGCGCGACCCTGATCACCAGCAACCTTCCTTTTGACGAATGGACGGAAACCTTGGGGTCCGAGCGCCTGACCGGCGCTTTGCTCGACCGCATCACCCATCACGTCAGCATCCTCGAGATGAACGGCGACAGCTATCGTCTCGCCCAAAGCCGCGCCCGAAAGGCCGGCTGACGCCCTTCGAAAATCGCAACGCGCGCATGAGACCCCCGCTCGGGCCTAAGCCCTCCCGGCGGTCTCATGCGCGCGCCACAAGTGGCCGACTTTTGCGCCGCCGCGTGGCAGGATTTTACTCCGCCGTTGACAATCGTTTACGCCGTGCGCGTGGCCGACAATGTTGCGAAACGTCCGGCGCTTCGTGCCGAGCATCTTCAGGCACCAGGTCGGGCAGCGTGCCATCTGGAGCAGATGATCCACGGTGAAACGCGGCGGCGCCGACAGTCCGTTGCGGATATCCTTGTGACGCTGCCCCATGATCTGCAAGTCCAGCGTCAGCACGAGCGCCGAGCAGCCTGCCGCCCTGGCGCGGTCGATAAGGTTCAGCGCGAAATCCCGGTCGCGATTGATATAGAGCTGGAACCAGAAGGGTTTGCGCGTCACCGAGGCGACATCCTCGATCGAGCAGATGCTGACCGTCGATAGCGTGAACGGGACGCCGAACTCCTCCGCCGCCTGCGCCGCCAGCATTTCGCCATCGGCATGCTGCATGCCGGCCATGCCGGTGGGCGCCAGCGCCACAGGCATCGAGACCGGCTGGCCGACCATTTCGCTGGCTAGCGACCGGTTCTCCATGTTGACCATCACCCGCTGCCGCAGCTTGATGCGGGCGAAGTCCTCCTCGTTGGCGCGGTAAGTGCTTTCCGTCCACGAACCGGAATCGGCATATTGGAAGAACATCCGCGGCACCCGCTTGCGGGCCTGGGTCTTTAGGTCGTCGATAGTGAGGGGCGGATGCAAAGCGTCTCCTTTTCCGCATGTCTGGGGACAACGGACCGTCAAGCTTGTCGTTCGAATTAGGTGTACCGGGACCGCGCAGCGTGGCACGATCCCTGATCCGCTCGGTCAGGCCGCGGCCCGCAGGGCGCTCCTGCGCTCCGTGGTCGCCGACATGTCGATGGCATAGCCGAGATCGTCCTGCGACGGCGCGAGGACGACGCCGTAGATGTCGCGAGCGCGCTCCACCGTTTCCCAGCGTTCGGCAACGTCGTAGAGCACGCGTTGCGGATCGCGATCGAGGGGATTGCCGTAGCCGCCGCCCGAATTGTCGATGCCGCGCAGCCATTCGCCCGGCGCCAGGTCGACCTGGGCGACGCCCGGCAGGCGCTCTTCATTGCCGTCAAGATCGATCTTGAAGGTACGTGCCCCGGGGCTGTCATGGCCGCCATTGACACCCTTGGGCGGGAAGACCTGTCCGTCGCAGGGAATGGCGACCGTCATCATGTCCTTCTTCGGACCATAGATAAGCTCGGCTCCCGGCGCGCCGCGGAACTTGCCGGGCGCGCAGGTGCCCGGATGGATTTGCACCGACTTCATATGGATCGGGTGCTTGACCTCGACAAGTTCGACGGAGTCGCGATAGATCAGCCCGGCCGCCACCGGGATGCCGTAGGTCAGCCATCCGTCCGCCGTGGGGCTCGCCGGTCCGCCATTGCCGCCCACGAAGAGCTGGTTGATATAGACTTCGTTCTCGCGGCGGAAATCCTTGCCCGAGACCACGGCCCAGCCGGCGCCCATGCCCACGCCGCCTTCGGCGAGGCCATAGCCGTCGCCGAGTTTCGCCAATGCCGACTGGGTGAGGTTGACCAGACGGTCGCCGACGTTCGTGGTGGCAATCGAGGCGGAATGCGGGAAGCTGGTCCGCCCGATCACCGCGCCGTCGCGCAACAGCACCCGCATGCGCCGGAAAATGCCCGCGCTGCGGGGAATGTCCGGATCCAGGCAATTCATGACGCCGGCGATGGAATTGTTGATCGAGCAGGCTTCGCAGACGTTGAAGCCGTTGTCGAGGCAATCGATATTGTCGCGAAGATCGATCTCGATCATCGCCTCGGCCGGATCGATGGTGATCTTGCAGTTGATCGGGATGCCATCGGGCAGGCCCGGCAAGGGGTCGTGCGCGCCATTATGTTCGATAACAGCCGCCGGCATCTTGCCGATCGCCTGGATCGCGCGTTTTTCCGAATAGTCAATCCACTGCTTGATGAAGGCCTTCACCTTGTCCTTGCCGTATTTGCGGCAGAACTCGACCAGCCGCTTTTCGCCGACCCGCGCCGATCCGACGGCGGCGAGGAAGTCGCCATACCACTGGTCCGGCACGCGAATTCGCTTGCGGCACATTCGGATGATGTCGTCGACCATCTTGTAATTCCGCTGGACGCGAACGCAGGGGAAGATCAGCCCGCCTTCCTCGTAGACGTCGCGGGCATAGGGCGCGTAGGTCGTGGGCGTCGCATTGCCGGTATCGGCCTGGTGCGATTTGGCGCAGACCGTGAACATGTGCTCGCCATCAATGAAGACAGGTACGAGGATCGTGTGATCGGCGGGATGCGTATTGCCCATATAGGGGTCGTTGTGCAGGAAGGCGTCGCCGGGCGCGAGGTCGTCATGCAGCTGCTGCATGGCGATCGTCTGGAGATGCGACCCGAAGATATGCACGGGCAGGCCTTCGGCCGTCGCCAGCAGCTCATTGTCGCCGGTGACGATGGCGCAGGACATGTCGCGGGCACTGGCGATGACGGCAGAGCGGGCGGCGCGCAGCAGCGTGCTGGTCATCTCGCGCACGATGCCATCGACCCGGTTGGCCATGATCGACAGGAGCATCGGATCGATGGTGTCGGATGCCGGCGAAGCGGACTGGTTTGCGGTGTGTGTGTTCATTTCTGCAATCCTCGGATTGTTCGCGGACATCAGAGCGAGATGATGTAGTTGCTGTTGGGGCTCACGCGGGCGGTGGAGCCGGGATAGACGACCACCGTCGTCGTCGGCTCCTCGATGATCGCCGGGCCCTCGATGGTATATCCGGGTGCCAGATCCTGGCCGCGATAGACCGGCACGTCGGTGAGGCCCTCGCCGAAATAGGATTTTCGCGTTCCGCTCGATCCGCTTCTGGACGCGGCGGCTTTCTCGCCTGCCCAGTCGGCCGCACCGAGGGTGACGGTCATGCGGCCGCGCCAGTTGAGGCACTCGACCTGAGCGGTGTCGTCGCGGACGGCGAACACCCGCTCATGCGATTGGTGGAAGGCGTCGATCAGCCCCTGCACGTCCTGTGCGTTCTCTATCCTGCGATCGGGCAAGGCAGCGTCGAGCTCCCAGACTTGGGTGAGATAGCGCGCCTCGACGGTATATTCGCGGCGGATTTCGCCGCTGGAGGCGACCGTGAGCTGTTCGGAGGCCTTGTCGAGCCGGGCGTCGATTTCATCCAGCGTGCTCTTGACGCCGTCATAGTCGAAACGCCCCGTCGTCGTGACGCAATTGCCCGACTCCTCGAAGATGATGTCGGAGAACTGCATGCCGCTGGCTGAGAAGGCGCTCGCCGTCTTAGGCAGGATGATCGTCTTAACGCCCAGTTCGCGGGCGATGGGTACGATGTTGATACCCGCCGCGCCACCACCGGCGACGAGCGTCGATTCGCTCGGATCGAAGCCTTCCGCGACGGTGATGTCCTGGATCGCATTGATCATGTGCTCATTGGCGATGTTGATGATCGCAAAGGCGGTGCGTTCGAGCGAAATGCCCAGTTCGTTCGCAAGCGTGTCGATCGCCGCCTTGGCCGCATCGACATCGAGCTTCATCCGCCCGCCGAGGAAATAGGCGGGGTCGATATAGCCGAGAACCAGTGCTGCGTCCGTCACCGTCGCCTTGTCGCCGCCCTTGCCGTAGCATGCCGGACCCGGAACCGAACCGGCGGACATCGGGCCCACCCGAAGCAGTCCGCCATTGTCGATCCAGGCGATCGAGCCGCCACCGGCGCCGACGGAGCGGACATCGACCGAGGAAATCGCAGTCAGATGTCCCATCCACTGGCCGCCAAGCCAGGTTTCGCGCGTATATTTCAGCTCGCCGTCACGCACTAGGCCCACGTCGAAGGTCGTGCCGCCGGTATCGCAGATGATGACATCTTCGCCGAGACCTTCCATGCGTGAGAAGGCGCGGCCCGCGACCGGCGCCATGGCAGGGCCGGACTTGACGGTGTGAACCGGCTTTTCGATCAGGTCGGCCACATGGGTGCAGCCGCCCGCCGATGTCGAGACCAGGACATCGCCGGCAAATCCGGCATCAACCAGATCGCGCTGCATTTCGCGCAGGTGGTTCTGCATCAGGGGCTTGATCGATGCGTCGATCGCCGTCGTCGATGCACGGCGGTATTCGCGCACGATCGGCACGAGGATGTGCGAGAGCGAGACCGCGATGCCGGGGGCTTCCTCAGCGAGAATTTCACCAACTCGCAGCTCGTGCGCGGGATTAGCAATCGACCAGAGCAGGCAAACAGCAGCGGCCTCGAAGCCGTCCCTGAGCAGATGGCGTGCCAGTTCGCGCGTATTCGTCTCGTCGAGCGCGGTGACGATCTCGCCTTCCGAAGAGACACGCTCGTCGACTTCGAACGTGTGGCGTCGGGCAATATAGGGTTTAGGGAAGTCGTATGAGAAATCGTGCGGGCCGAACTTGCCGCCCTCGCGGGTAACGAGGATATCCGGAAAGCCCCTGGTCGTCAGGAAGGCGGTCTTGGCGACCTTGCCCTGGACAATGGCATTGGTGGAGCGGGTCGTGCCGTAGATCAGCAGGCCGGCATGGCTGAGCAGGTCTTCGAGCGAAACTCCGAGTTCACCTGCCGCCATCTGCATGGCGCCGCGCATACCTTCGAAGATCCGGTCCGGCGTTGTCAGCGATTTTCCGATGACAACCTTCCCCTTGTCGTTCTGAACGACCACATCCGTGAACGTTCCACCGGTATCGACCGATATCTTGTATTCCATTCTTTTTGTTCCCTCTTTTGTCAGCGGCTTGCCGCTATGTCGTGTCCTGACGGTTGAAATAGCGATCGACCTCGAGATGGGTCCTCTTGATATGGTCCGCCATCAGCTGGCCGGCGGTCGCGGCATCGCCCGATGCGATGGCGTCGAACATCGGCTCGTGGGCCGCTGCGGCATCTTCCAGGCTCGAAAAGCTGGTGCCCATCATGCCGAGCAGCATTCGCAGTTCGCCGTGGATTTCGTCGAAAGCACGCAGCGCGCGGCGGCTGCGGCTGCG
>JASBVG010000041.1 GCA_030147505.1 Tardiphaga sp. | reverse complement strand
TGGACCATGTATGCGCCGCTCTCGACATCGGGTCATCCCGGCCCGGCCGTCGATTTCGCGATCCTGGCGCTGCACATTGCCGGTGCGTCGTCGATCCTCGGCGCCATCAACTTCATCACCACCATCTTCAACATGCGCGCGCCGGGCATGACCCTGCACAAGATGCCGCTGTTCGTGTGGTCGATCCTGGTCACCGTGTTCCTGCTGCTGCTGTCGCTGCCCGTTCTGGCTGGCGCCATCACCATGCTGCTGACCGACCGTAATTTCGGCACCACCTTCTTCGCGGCCGAAGGGGGCGGCGATCCCGTGCTGTTCCAGCATCTGTTCTGGTTCTTCGGTCACCCCGAAGTGTACATCCTGATCCTGCCCGGCTTCGGCATGATCTCGCAGATCATCTCCACCTTCTCGAAGAAGCCGGTGTTCGGCTATCTCGGCATGGCTTACGCCATGGTTGCCATCGGCGGCATCGGCTTCGTGGTCTGGGCGCACCACATGTACACGGTGGGCATGTCCTCGGCGACACAGGCTTACTTCGTCGCGGCGACCATGGTGATCGCGGTCCCGACGGGCGTAAAAATCTTCTCCTGGATCGCGACCATGTGGGGCGGTTCCATCGAGTTCAAGGCGCCGATGGTCTGGGCCACCGGCTTCATCTTCCTGTTCACCCTCGGCGGCGTGACCGGCGTGGTGCTCGCCAATGCCGGCGTCGACCGCGTGCTGCAGGATACCTATTACGTGGTGGCGCACTTCCACTACGTGCTGTCGCTCGGCGCCGTGTTCGCCATCTTCGCCGGCTGGTACTACTGGTTCCCGAAGATGTTCGGCTACATGTATTCGGAAACCATCGCCAAGGCGCATTTCTGGGTCACCTTCATCGGCGTCAATCTGGTGTTCTTTCCGCAGCACTTTTTGGGCCTGTCGGGCATGCCGCGCCGTTACATCGACTACCCGGATGCCTTTGCCGGATGGAACCTGGTGTCGTCGATCGGTTCTTATATCTCTGGTTTTGCGGTCCTGATTTTCATTTACGGCGTGATCGATGCCTTCGTCCGCAAGGAAAAGGCCGCGAACAACCCGTGGGGCGTCGGCGCCACCACGCTGGAATGGACCCTGACTTCGCCGCCGCCCTTCCATCAGTTTGAAGTGTTGCCGCGTATCAAGTAAACGTGCTGCGGCGCACAATAGCCCGCCGCATGACAAATTGCCTCCGCCCGCCCCAGAGACTGCATCCGGGGCTGGCGGAGCGCCAGTGACCCGAAGTGAGACCGATCTTGTCCGTCCTCGACCAAAACGCCATCGACCTCTCCGCCCCCCGCATTTCCGAAGCGGGCGTGCGGGATTATCTCGCGCTGCTGAAGCCGCGGGTGATGTCGCTGGTCGTGTTCACCGCCATGGTCGGGTACTTCCTGGCGCCGGGCGATCATCACCCGGTGCTGGCTATCACCTCGATCCTCTGTATCGCCATCGGCGGCGGCGCCTCGGGTGCGCTGAACATGTGGTACGAGGGCGATATCGATGCGCTGATGACGCGCACCGCCAATCGCCCGATCCCGCGCGGCCGCATCACCCGGCCTGAGGCGTTCACCTTCGGTATCGTGCTCGCGTTCTTCTCGGTGATGACGTTGGGCATTCTGGTGAACTGGCTGGCCGGCGCGCTGCTCGCTTTCACGATCTTTTTCTATGTCGTCATCTACACCATCGGCCTGAAGCGCTGGACGGCGCAGAACATCGTCATCGGCGGCGCAGCCGGCGCACTGCCGCCGGTCGTCGCCTGGGCCGCTGCCTCTGGATCGCTCTCCATGGAGCCGATCCTTCTGTTCCTGATCATTTTCTTCTGGACCCCGCCGCATTTCTGGGCGCTGGCCCTGTTCCGCAACGACGACTATACCCGCGCCGGCGTGCCGATGCTGCCTGTGGTCGCCGGCCCCGATGCGACCCGTCTGCAGATCCTGCTCTATACAGTCGTGCTGGTGGCAACCGCTGTCGCCCCGTGGCCGCTGGGTTACTTCTCCGCCGTCTATGGCGTCGCTTCGCTGATCCTCGGCGCGGGCATGATGTTCCTCGCCGTGCAGGTCTATCGCCTCCGCGAGGGCAAGCCCGCCACCAAGGCGACGCGTCAGTTGTTCGCCTTCTCGATCCTGTATCTCTTCGCCTTGTTCGCGATCCTGTTGCTCGAGGTGGTCGTCAAGGCCACTCTGCCGCTGGTCTGGTAGAGGGCGCATGATCCGATGGACACCGAGCGCAAGCCTGATCAGCAAGATCCTTCCAAACGGGACGGCATCGTTCTCACCGATGCACAGAAGAAGCGCCAGCGCGAGCGTTCCATCGCCATTGCCTGGGCCCTCGGCATCCTCGTGGTGCTGTTCTTCGCCGTCACCATGGTCAAGGGGCCGGCCGTTTTGGTCCGGCCGCTGTGAGTGAGGTGACATGACCGAACCGCAGCCCCATCAGCCAGCCTCCAAGCCACGTCTCGGGCGTGATGCGGTCGTGGCCTCGATCTGTGGTCTCGTGGTCGCCCTCATGGTTGGCGCATCCTACGCAGCCGTGCCGTTCTACAATTGGTTCTGCCGCGTCACCGGCTTCAACGGCACCACCATGGTCGCTGCCGGCGCGCCCGCCTCGGGCCCGATCGGCCGCAAGATCTCCGTGCGCTTCGATGCCAATGTGGCGCCCGGCCTGCCGTGGAAATTCGTGCCCGAACAGAGCGAGATCGAGGTCCGTATCGGCGAGGTGGTCACCGTCTTCTACACGGTCACCAACCAGTCCGCCCGCACCACCTATGCCCAGGCCGCCTATAACGTGGCGCCGCTCACGGTCGGTGCGTATTTCCAGAAGATCAACTGCTTCTGCTTCACCGACCAGACGCTCGGGCCGGGCGAAAAGCGCGAAATGCCCGTCGTGTTCTATGTTGATCCCAAGCTCGCGGCCGACAGCGAGAATGACGGACTGAACTCGATCACCTTGTCCTATACGTTCTATCCCCAGCGCGATCCCGCGCCGAAGCCGGTAGCGGCGACGGAGACGGGTGTCCGCAAGGGCAATCTCTGAGCTTTTGCGTTATAAGATCTGAAATAACACGCGTCGGCATCAACCGGCGCAACTGACGGAGAGAGACACATGGCGACGGCAGAGGCGGGCACCGCGCACGCCAAGCATCACGATTATCATCTCGTCGATCCCTCGCCGTGGCCGGCGGTGGGTTCGCTGTTCGCCTTCATCATGGCGGTCGGCGCGGTCAGCTGGATGCACAAGATGTATGCCGCCGCACCGCTGGTGTTCGGCATCGGCACGATCGGCGTGCTCTACACCTTTGCCGCTTGGTGGACCGATGTGGTGAAGGAAGCCCAGCGCGGTGACCACACCCGCGTGGTGCAGCTGCATCACCGCTACGGCATGATCCTGTTCATCGCCTCGGAAGTGATGTTCTTCGTCGCCTGGTTCTGGGCCTATTTCAATGCGGCGCTGTTCCCGGCCGATCCGGTGCATGCGACCCGTGAAGCGCTGTTCGGCGGCGTGTGGCCGCCGAAGGACATCCAGACCTTCGATCCCTGGCACCTGCCGCTGTTTAACACGCTGATCCTGCTCACTTCGGGCACCACGGTGACCTGGGCACATCACGCGCTGTTGGAAGGCGACCGCAAGGGCCTGAAATACGGCCTGATCCTCACCATCGCACTCGGCATCCTGTTCTCCTGCGTGCAGGCCTACGAATACAGCCACGCTGCCTTCGGCTTCAAAGGCAACGTCTATGGCGCCACCTTCTTCATGGCGACCGGCTTCCATGGTTTCCACGTTCTGGTCGGCACCATCTTCCTGATCGTCTGCCTGTTCCGTGCCTATGCTGGCCATTTCACGCCGAAGCAGCATCTCGGCTTCGAATTCGCCGCCTGGTACTGGCATTTCGTGGACGTGGTCTGGCTGTTCCTGTTCGTCACGATCTATGTCTGGGGCTATGGCGGCGTGGTCGCCGGCGCCGCGGCGCATTGATCGGGGGCTCAGCCTCAAGAGGGCGGCCGTAGGGCCGCCCTTTTTTATTCCCATCTCCCTTGCGGGAGAGGGGCCCCGAGCGTAGCGACGGGCGGGAGAGGGCTCGAACCGACAATGCAAGACCAAGCCCCAGCGCAGATCAGCCTGGTCCAAACCATCACCCGCGGCCTCACCTGCAAGTGCCCGCGCTGCGGCGAAGGTGGGCTCTATGCCGGCTTCGTCACTCTGCGCCCGAATTGCGAGCGCTGCGGGCTCGATTACGCCTTCATCGACACCGGCGACGGGCCGGCGATCTTCATCATCATGATTGCCGGTGCTATCGTTGTTGGCGCCGCTCTCATCGTTGAGGTGAAATATCAGCCGCCGTTCTGGCTCCACGCCGTGCTATGGCTGCCGCTGATTCTCGCGACCACGCTCCTGCCGCTCCGCTCCATGAAGTCGCTGCTCATCGCCCTGCAATTCCACCACAAGGCCTCGGAAGGCCAATTGATTGCGCGCAAGTCCAAATGAATGACGTCACCGCGCGCCGGCGTAGCATCACCGGCTTTGGTATCGCCACGCTGATCATCGTTGCGACCCTGCTGAGCCTCGGTTTCTGGCAGCTGCAGCGCCGCGCCGAGAAACACGCTCTGATCGCCGCCCTCGATGCCCGGCTCGCCGAAGCGCCCGTGACGCTCCCGCCACCGGATCGCTGGAGCGCGATGAGCGCGGCGACTGATGAATTCCGCCGCGTCACCTTCACGGCCACCTACAAGCGGTTGCCCGACGTCATGGTCTACAGCTCCGGCTCGGGTGTGCGCCCCGACGTCCCCGGCGCGGTCACCTGGGCCTTCGTGCCCGCAGTGCTCCCCAATGGCGCAACGGTCGTCATCAATACGGGCTTTGTGCAGAACACGATGCAGGACCGCGCCCAGCAGGATCGCGTGGTCAAAACCCTGCTCACTGGCGCGCCGGTGACGATGACCGGCTATCTCCGCTATCCCGAAACGGCGGGCACACTGACGCCGCATGACGACGTCGCCAAACGCCTGTGGTTCAACCGTGACCAGCGCGCGATGGCGAGCGCCCTTGGCTGGGGCGATGTCGCGCCTTTCTATCTCGATCTGGAAAGTCCGGTGCCGGCGAACGGTATCCCCAGGCCCGGTCCGCTCGTCGTCCGTCTCAAGGACGACCATATGCAGTACGCCATCACCTGGTTCAGCCTGGCTGCGGCCGTGGTAATTGCCTTCGGGGTGTGGATTCGGGGCCAAAAACGAGGCTAAACGGTCCAGAATGGCGGTTTCCCCGTTCGCCCAAAAAGCCTATGGTGCGCGTTCGTTTCCATCCGATCCGAAGTATTAGCCTCTTATCATCAAAGGCTTGGCGGCTGGACCGCGCCTTTGGAGGACGCCTTGACGACCTATATCTCGACGCGGGGTGAGGCCCCGAAACTCGGCTTCTGCGATGTCATGCTGACCGGGCTTGCCCGCGACGGCGGTCTCTACATTCCCGAGGTCTGGCCCCAGCTCTCCGCGGACACCATCGCGTCGCTGTTCGGCCGGCCATATTGGGAGGTCGCGGTCGAGGTGATCCGTCCCTTCGTCGCCGACGAGATTTCCGACGAAGATCTCGGCCGCATGGCCAATGAGGCCTATGCTACGTTTCGCCACCCGGCGGTAGTGCCGCTCGACCAGAGCGCGCCGGGGCAGTTCGTGCTCGAGTTGTTCCATGGGCCTACGCTGGCCTTCAAGGACGTGGCGATGCAGCTCATCGCGCGCCTGATGGATCATGTGCTCGCCAAGCGCAATCAGCGCACCACCATCGTGGTCGCCACCTCCGGCGATACCGGCGGCGCCGCGGTCGATGCCTTTGCCGGCCGCGACAATGTCGATCTCATCGTGCTGTTCCCGAATGGCCGCATCTCCGACGTGCAGCGCCGAATGATGACCACGACCGGCGCCTCGAATGTCCATGCGCTTGCGGTGGAAGGCCATTTCGATGACTGCCAGGCCATCGTGAAGGGCCTGTTCAACAATCACAAGTTCCGCGACGCCGTTTCGCTGTCAGGTGTGAATTCGATCAACTGGGCCCGCATCGTTGCGCAGGTCGTTTATTACTTCACCTCGGCGGTGGCTGTCGGCGCGCCTGGCCGCACTGTCGATTTTACCGTACCGACCGGGAATTTCGGCGACATCTTTGCCGGCTATGTGGCCAAGCGCATGGGCCTGCCGGTGCGCAAGCTGCGTGTTGCGGCCAACGTCAATGACATCCTCGATCGCACGCTGAAGACCGGCATCTATGAGGTGCGCGAGGTCCACGCCTCGTCGTCGCCGTCCATGGATATCCAGGTCTCGTCGAATTTCGAGCGCCTGCTTTTCGAGGCTTCGGGTCGCGATGCCGCGCTGGTGCGCGGGCTGATGGATTCGCTCAAGCAGTCGGGTCGCTTCGTGCTACCGGAGAAACTGCTTACCGCGATCCGCGCCGATTTCGAATCGGGCCGTGCCGATGAAGACGAAACCGCAGCAACCATCCGTACCGCATGGCGCGAGAGCGGCGATCTGATCGACCCGCATACCGCTGTGGCGTTAGCAGTCGCCGATCGCGACACGACTGAAATGCATGTGCCGAATATCGTGCTTTCCACGGCGCATGCGGCGAAATTCCCCGACGCTGTTGAGGCCGCCTGCGGCAAGCGGCCGGATCTGCCGGCCTATCTCGGCGACTTGATGACCAGGCCGGAAGCGATCAAAGTCGTGAAGAATGACCAGAGCGAGATTGAGCAATTCGTGCTGTCGGTCAGCCGCGCCGCGAAGCAGGGAGCTCTCTGATGGCCGTTGAAGTCACCAAGCTGCCCTCGGGCCTCACCGTCGTCACCGATTCCATGCCACATCTGGAAACGGCGGCGCTCGGCGTCTGGGCAGGCGTCGGCGGCCGCGATGAGAAGCCGAACGAACATGGCATCTCGCATCTGCTCGAACACATGGCCTTCAAGGGCACCAGGACACGTTCGTCGCGCCAGATCGTCGAGGAGATCGAGGCCGTCGGCGGCGATCTCAATGCGGCGACCTCAACAGAGACCACGGCCTATTACGCGCGCGTGCTGAAGGCCGATGTGCCGCTCGGCCTCGAAGTGCTCAGCGACATTCTCGCCAATCCGACCTTCGAGCCGGAAGAGCTCGAGCGCGAGAAGAGCGTGATCGTGCAGGAGATCGGCGCGGCGCAGGATACGCCGGACGATGTCGTGTTCGAACACTTGAACGAGCTCTGTTATCCCGACCAGCCCATGGGCCGATCACTGCTTGGCACTGCCAAGACGCTGAAGGGCTTCGACCGCGATATGCTGCAGAACTATCTGACCACGCATTATCGCGGGCCGGACATGGTGATCGCGGCCGCAGGCGCGGTGAATCATCGCCAGGTCGTCGATCAGGCGCATAAGTATTTCGCCAGCTTCGAAGGTTCGACCGGGCCCAAGCCGCAGGCGGCGTCCTTCGGCAAAGGTGGCTCCAAGGTCGTGCATCGCGATCTCGAACAAGCGCATCTGACACTGGCGCTGGAGGGCCTGCCGCAGGCGCATCCCGAACTGTTCAGCCTGCAGGTGTTCACCAATGTGCTCGGTGGCGGCATGTCTTCGCGGCTGTTTCAGGAAGTCCGGGAAAAGCGCGGCCTGTGCTACTCGATCTATTCCTTCCATGCGCCCTATAGCGACACCGGTTTCTTCGGTCTCTATACCGGCACCGATCCGAACGATGCGCCGGAGATGATGGAAGTCATTGTCGATGTCATCCGCGAGTCCGTGGAGACGCTGACGGAAGCCGAGATCGCCCGCGCCAAGGCGCAGATGAAGGCGGGCCTGCTGATGGCGCTGGAGAGCTGCAGTTCGCGCGCCGAGCAGCTCGCACGCCACATGCTCGCTTACGGCCGTCCGCTGACGGCCGAAGAACTCATCAAGCGCATAGACGAGGTCAGTGTGGAGTCCGCCCGCGACGCGGCACGCAGCCTGCTCACGCGCAGCCGGCCTGCGGTGGCAGCGCTCGGCGGTGGCCGGGGGCTGGACACGGCGGTGGCTTTTGCGGAAGGATTGACCGGCGTGCGGGACAAGACGCTGCTGCACTGATGCTGTCTCGTTCCGCTCCGTCGGAGACTGATCCCATGGCTCTGTTTCGACTCCCCATGAGTGCGCCGGCCGCGCTTGCGCCGCGCGGTTATGGGCTGTCATTGCGGGCGCCTGTGATGGGCGATTTTCCGCAATGGGCCGATCTGCGCGAGCGCAGCCGTGCCTATCTCACGCCATGGGAGCCGATCTGGCCGTCCGATGATCTGACGCGGTCGGGCTTTCGCCGAAGGCTGCGGCGCTATGCCGAGGATATTTCGGCGGACCGGGCTTATCCCTTTCTGGTGTTTAGGGAATCTGACGACACTTTGGTCGGCGGGATCACATTGGCCAATGTCCGGCGCGGCATCGTGCAGGCGGGAACCATCGGCTACTGGGTCGGTCAGCAATTCACCGGGCAGGGGATGATGACCACGGCTTTGCGGGTTTTGCTGCCGACCTTGTTCGGGGAGCTCAGCCTGCATCGCATTGAAGCGGCTTGCATTCCTACCAATACGCCGTCGGTGCGGGTGCTGGAAAAATGCGGTTTCACCCGCGAGGGGCTGGCGCGGCGGTATCTGTGCATCAACGGGGTCTGGCAGGATCACTTGCTGTTCGGGATGCTGCACGAGGATTTTAGAGGCTGATCGCCGCAAGAATCGCGCAAGTCTGCCGCCCTGCGGCCTCAACGGCCTTTGGATTGCCGCAAGGACGCTGCTATAACGCGCTCGCACGACCTTGGGGGTGAGGCGGCGCTAACTATCTGACGATCCGGGGATATTCTCATTATGCCACAATTCGGTCGCAAGAACGCGCGCGATTTTCGCGTGCTGAAAAACGTGCTTTTTGTCACCGTTTCCAGCGTTTTTCTCGCCAGTTGCGGTGGCGGCGCCATGTTCGGCGGCGGCACGTCGGGCGGGAGCAGCCCGTCCTTCGGTGACCGCTTCAGCCAGCTGTTCGGCGGCAAGTCCACCGAGGTTGGCGCTACCCAGTCTGCCCAGGCAACGACCTCGGGCGGTGCCGATAGCGAACTGACCTGTCCGGTGGTGAGCATCCGTCCGGGCGCCGGCACCTTCGCGGTGGGCGCCGGGGGCAAGCCGGCGGTGGGCAACGACCTAGCCTATCAGGCGACCATTACCCGCACTGCGCGCTCGTGCGATCTCACCAATGGCCAGGTATCTGTGAAGATCGGCATCCAGGGCCGCGTGATCGTCGGGCCGGCTGGCGCGCCGGAGACGGTGGAGGTGCCGCTGCGCGTGGCCGTGGTGCAGGAGGGCGTCAATCCGAAGCCGATCGCGACCAAGGTATTCACCACGGCTGTATCGATGGGCGGACAGACCAGCGTCGAATATAGCCTGGTCGGCGAGGATTTCGGTTACCCCGCGCCGTCGGCCGCCGCCAACGATTCCTATATCTTCTATATCGGTTTCGACCCGCAGGCGTTGAAGCCGCAGCCGGCGTCGCGCAAGCGGCGGTGAGGTGTCGTCCCCTGGTTGGAACGAAGCGAAATCCAGGGACAGCAGAGACGAACTCAAACGCCGGTCCCCGGATTGCGCTTGGCTCCATCCGGGCTACAGCCTTGAGCAAATAAAAGCCGGCGCGATCATCTCGCGCCGGCTTTTATTTTCAATGCGTCTTCGCTCAGTTCAGCTTCGCGCGAACTTCGCCGATGCCTTTTTCGATCAGGCTGTCGGCAACGTTACCCTTCACAGAATGCGACAGCACCTGTGTGGCGGCGGTGACAGCAGCTTCGGCAGCAGCGGCGCGGACGTCGGCGAGAGCCTGGGCTTCCGCCATCGCGATCTTCGCCTCGGCAGACTTGGTGCGACGGGCGACGAAATCTTCCATCTTCACCTTGGCTTCGGCGGCGATGCGCTCGGCATCTTCCTTGGCAGAGGTGATGATGTCCTGCGCCTCGCGTTCTGCTGAAGCATGACGCTTCTTGTAGTCCGCGAGCAGGCTAGCTGCCTCATCGCGCAGGCGACGGGCGTCGTCGAGCTCCTGCCTGATACGGTCACGGCGATGATCGAGCGCGGTCAGGATGGTGCGGTGAACGCCCATGTAACCGAACAGCGCGAGCAGCAGGAAGAACGCTACGGCAACCCAGAATTCAGCTTGCAAACCGAACATCGTTTATCCTTTCAGCGACGCGTCGAGCGCGGCGTTGACGGCGCCTGCATCCGGCGTCACGCCGATGAGGCGTTCGACGATCGCAGAAGCTGTATCGGAAGCGATGCCGCGGACATTGCTCATGGCCGCCTGACGGGTCGAAGCGATGGTCTGCTCCGCCGATGCCAGCTTGGCATTGAGGCTTTCTTCCAGCTTGGCCTTGGCTGCATCCTGCTCCGCATTGAGTTTCTCGCGGACTTCGCTGGCCATGGCCTGCGCCTTGGCGCGGGCATTGGCGAGTTCGGTCTCGTAAGACTTTAGAGCGGCATCGGAATCGGCCTTCAGCCTGGCAGCTTCAGCCAGATCAGTGTCGAGAACCTGCTTGCGGGCGGCGAGAATGCCGCCGACGCGCGGCAGCGCCAGACGCGAGACGATCAGATAGAGCAGACCGAAAGCGATCGCGAGCGACACCAGCTGCGAAGCGAAGGTGCTGCTCTCGAAGGGCGGGAACGAAGCCTTGTGCCCACCGTCGGCCTGGGTATGGGATGTGCTCTGACCTTGCGCCACAGCAGTCTCCTTTTCGATCGAATGCGCGCCCCCGGAAATCCAAGAGAGGATCGGAGACGCGCAGTCTGATCAGGTTCAGCTTAGACGGCGAACAGCAGCAGCAGAGCGATCAGCAGCGAGAAGATGCCGAGCGCTTCGGTCACGGCGAAGCCGAAGATCAGGTTGGCGAACTGGCCCTGCGAGGCCGACGGATTGCGCAGCGCGCCGTTCAGGAACTGGCTGAAGATCATGCCGACGCCGATGCCTGCACCGCCCATGCCGAGGCAAGCGATACCGGCGCCGATGTACTTAGCTGC
>JASBVG010000038.1 GCA_030147505.1 Tardiphaga sp. | reverse complement strand
CGACTTCTTCATCTCGCCGGCATAATAAGACCCGCCGATCAGGACGATCTTGCGGGCGAAATCGATGGCCACGACGTTCTCCGAGCGGCAGCCGTGACGTTTCGGATCGGCGCGGAAGCTCGGCAGGTCGATGATGGTCAGTTCGGGCACGAAATCAGCCAGATCCGATGCTTCCGGGCGGATCAGCAGCGTGCGGATGAACAGCGAATGCCATGCGAGTTCGGTGAACACGCGGGTCTTGATCTGGAAGCTCGGGTCGGCGCCGCCATAGAGATCCTGTGCGAACAGGGTCATGCCTTCGGCGTGTTTCTTGAAATCGGTGTAGAGCGCTTCGAACTGCTCGGGGGTGATCGACTGGTTGCCGGCCCACCACATGTTCTCGGTAGACGCATCCTTGACGGTGAACTTGTCCTTCGGGCTGCGGCCGGTGAATTCGCCCGTGTCAGCGCAGAGCGCGCCATCGGACGACAATTCGGCTTCGCCATTGCGCAGCGAATGCTCATAGAGCTGCGGCGCGCCCAGATTCCAGTTCACTGCCTTGAGATTTTTGAGTCCGAATTTGTCGGCGCCATAGGCCGCGTTACGTACGCCCGTCTCTTGCACGGATAGTCCTCCTTAGAGTCCGCTATTCACACTATGCGGCTGCTTCCAGCCACACATCGCAGCGGTAGCCGTCACTATAACCGCTCCGGCTTTGATCCGGCGACCTAATAGTGACGAAGATGTGAAAAGCCAAGCGACTGTCACTAGCTTGGTTTATTCCAACCATGGCAGCGGGTATCTCTCAACCGTTCGAAGCGCGGGCCTGCTCTGCCAGTTCGCGGAGCACTTTGCGCAATTCCATTGGCGTGACGATCCGCCGCGGAAAATCCAGCCGAAGCGCCATCGACGTTCCGTTCTGCAGATCGAGGCCATCCGGATCGCAACCGGTGCAACGCCAGTCGCCTGCTTCTGCGGCAAGCATCGCCGTTGCGTAGAGATTGAGCGCATCGCGGTGATCGGCATTCATATGCGCCACGGCGTCCTCTTCGGCTTCCAGCACGCTCTCGGCGCCGCCGAGATCGGTGAGATACTGATCAGGCGCGAGATCGATGATGCGCCCGAAGCCCGCCACCAGATGCAGCGACGTCGGCTTGATGCGGAAGAACGAGAAATCCTTAAAATCCACAAAAGCTTGCGCCGACGGGTGGACGCTGAGGTAACGCCGGCGCAGCAGCGGGCGCTCAGCTTCCGCCGCTTCCTCGGCGGTGCCTCCCAACATGATCCTGGCGCCTTCGAGCGGATCGCCCGGCGCACGCTCGTCGAGCATTAGCGAGACCCGGGCATCGCCGAGGATGTTCCGTGTATGGAGAGCCAGCCGCGAGATCAGCAGAATCGGCGAGCCATCCGGATGGCTGGCGACGTTCACGAGAGAGCAATAAGGGTCGCCTTTGCCGACGGTCAGGGTTGCAAGCGCGCCTTGCCGGCTGCGCCGCAGCAGCGACCGGGTGACGCGCGAGGGTTCGAAATCGGCTGTCGGCTGCATCGTTAAATCCCGAGATTCATTGTCAAAAGTGGCTTTTCCTGTGGCCCTGGGCAGCGTATATAGAGACGGAACTCGCGTCCCATTCAAGCGTTCAGGGAACTTGGCCACACTTCAGCCCAGCTTGCATTGCTGGTTGACTGTGTTTTTAAGGCCACCTCATACGGCGGAATATCCAATCCTCGCCGTACAGACCATCCCGCTTCGGAAAGCAGGCTCATGCCCACAATCGCCTTGGTCGACGACGACCGCAACATTCTCACATCCGTATCGATCGCGCTGGAAGCCGAAGGCTATCGCATCATGACCTATACGGACGGTGCGTCTGCCCTGGACGGTTTTCGCACCAGCCAGCCGGACCTCGCGATCCTGGACATCAAGATGCCCCGCATGGACGGCATGGAAACGCTGCGCCGCCTGCGCCAGAAGTCCGATCTGCCGGTGATCTTCCTCACCTCGAAGGACGAGGAGATCGACGAACTGTTCGGCCTCAAGATGGGCGCCGACGACTTCATCCGCAAACCGTTCTCGCAGCGGCTACTGGTGGAGCGGGTGAAAGCGGTTCTGCGCCGCTCGGCGCCGAAGGATCCGGCCGCCGTTCCGAAGGAGACCGACGCCAAGGCGCTCGACCGCGGCCTGCTGCGTATGGACCCGGAACGCCACACCTGCACCTGGAAGAACGAGCCGGTGACCCTCACCGTCACCGAATTCCTTATTCTGCAGGCGCTCGCTACGCGTCCCGGTGTGGTAAAGAGCCGCAACGCTCTGATGGACGCCGCTTACGACGATCAGGTCTATGTGGACGACCGCACCATCGACAGCCACATCAAGCGCCTGCGCAAGAAGTTCAAGGTGGTCGATGACGACTTCGAGATGATCGAGACGCTGTATGGCGTCGGTTATCGTTTCAAGGAAACCTGATCTCGGAAGGGTTTCACAGCCCGTTTTGGGCCTCCCGTGATGGGTTCGCTGCGCCAGGCTTTGCACGGCGAGAACCATCGCGATCAATCGACTAACAAGCGGGCAGTGTGGGCATTGCTGGATCGAACGCAGCCTGATGGAAGACGGGACGACAGCGGTGCGCCGCAGTCGTCCGATGTATCCGACGAAAAGCCGTCCGCTGGCTGGCGGCGTCCGCTCGACTGGCTGCGCCGGGTTCGGCAGTTCTTCGTCGCGCTGACCTTTTCGAGCCTGACGCGCCGCATCGTCTCGCTCAATCTCGCCGGTCTCTGCGCGCTCGTTGCCGGCGTCCTCTACCTGTCGCAGTTTCGCGCCGGCTTGATCGATGCGCGTGCGCAGAGCCTGCTGACCCAGGCCGAAATCATCGCCGGCGCCATCGCCGCCTCGGCGACGGTGGAAACCAATACGATCACCATCGATCCGGACCGCCTACTCGATCTCAAGCCGGGCGAAACCTACGGCGCTCCGGACGAATTCAACAATCTCGATTTCCCGATCAATCCCGAGCGCGTCGCCCCGGTGCTGCGCCGGCTGATCTCGCCGACGAAAACACGCGCCCGCATCTATGACCGCGACGGCGTGTTGCTACTGGATAGCCGCAGCCTCTATGGCCGCGGTGATGTGCTGCGATTCGAACTCCCGCCGCCGACCACGGAGAAACCCGGCTTGGTCGAAAAGGCGACCATCGCCGTTCGTACTTGGCTCAATCGCGGCGACCTGCCGCTCTATCGCGAGCTCGGTCCTGAAAACGGCAACGGCTATCAGGAAGTGCAGCAATCGCTGGGCGGCTCGAAGAGCAGCATGGTACGCATCAATGATCGCGGCGAAGTCATCGTGTCGGTTGCCGTACCGGTCCAGCGTTTTCGCGCCGTGCATGGCGCATTGATGCTCTCGACCCAGGGCGACGACATCGACCAGATGGTCACCGCCGAGCGCCTTGCCATTCTGAAAGTGTTCGCCGTGGCCATGGCGGTCATGATCGTGCTGTCGCTGCTGCTCGCCTCGACGATTGCCGGCCCGGTACGGCGCCTCGCCGACAGCGCCGAACGGGTCCGTCGCCGCATCCGCACGCGTGTCGAAATTCCGGACTTCACCGATCGCCGCGACGAGATAGGCCATCTCTCCGGGGCGCTGCGCGACATGACCGATGCGCTGTACAACCGCATCGAGGCGATTGAGATGTTCGCCGCCGACGTTTCGCACGAATTGAAGAACCCGCTGACCTCGCTCCGTTCCGCCGTCGAGACACTGCCGCTGGCGAAGAACGACAATAGCCGGCGCCGGCTGCTGGAGGTCATCGAACATGACGTTCGCCGCCTCGACCGTTTGATTTCAGACATTTCCGACGCCAGCCGCCTGGACGCGGAGCTTCAGCGTAACGACGTTGCGCCGGTGGATGTGCGCAAGCTGCTGAACACTCTCACCGGCGTTGCCAACGAAACCAAGCTCGGCCACGATGTCGGTGTCGAGGCGCGGTTCGATGGCCCGGCGAACGATACGTTCTCCGTGCCCGGCCACGACTCCCGGCTCGGCCAGGTCATCACCAATCTGGTGACCAACGCACAGTCGTTCTCCGAGCCGGGCGGCAAGGTTCGCATTGCCTGCCGGCGCCTGAAGGCGAAAATCGAGATCGTTGTCGACGATGATGGCCCCGGCATCGGGCCGGACGCACTGGAGCGCATCTTCGAGCGCTTTTACACCGACCGCCCGCATCAGGGTTTCGGTCAGAATTCCGGCCTGGGCTTGTCGATCTCCAAACAGATCGTCGAGGCCCATGGCGGCACCGTCTGGGCCGAAAACCGCGTCGGGGCAGCCAATTCCGACGGCGAGATACCCGTCCTCGGCGCTCGCTTCGTCGTCCGGTTGCCGGCGACATGATCGCCCCCCAGACCAGCATCCATGCGTCGGCCGTCCTGGTGGGCGACCGTGCGGTGCTGATCCGCGGCCCTTCGGGCTCCGGTAAATCGCGGCTGGTGTTCGACCTGATCCTCGCCGCCCAGGCCCGGCAGATCCCCGAAGCCATGCTGGTAGCCGACGACCGCGCTTTTCTCGATCTCACGGATGATGGGCGGCTGCGCGTCCGGCCGGCCCCCGAACTGATCGGCTTGCTCGAAATCCGGGGTTTGGGTATCAGGCGTCTCGATTGTGCCACCGCTGCCATTGTGGGGCTGGTGGTCGATCTTGGCGCGCTGGATGCTGCACGGCTTCCGGACGAGGAGGCGCTGCAGATCAGGCTCCGCGACGTCGAACTTCCCCGTATCCCGGTTGGATCCGGCTTTTCACCGCTACCCCTGGTGGTAGCCTACCTGACAACGGCCGCGGGCATCTCGTCGCAGCGACTATAGTGCGATTGCCCGAAGGGAATTGGTAACCATATTAGTCCCACACTCGCCACCGAACTGGCCCGCTGAGCCTCCCCCGACAAAGGTCGTATTTTAAGGGAGTTTCGCGAAGAGACCTCTTGCATGGAGGCTCTGGATGGT
>JASBVG010000033.1 GCA_030147505.1 Tardiphaga sp. | reverse complement strand
ATAAAGGGGTATCGCCAACCGCGGAAACGGTCAAGCATTGTAACGTCAGGACGCGTTGCGTGTTCCGAAGAAGTCCTTGACCTTGGTGAAGAATCCCGCTGCCTCTGGTTGCGTTGCACCAGACGAAAGCTTCTCGAATTCGGCAAGAAGTTCTTGCTGTTTCTTGGTCAGGTTCTGCGGCGTCTCCACGACCACCTGCACATACATGTCGCCCGACTGACGCGAACGCAGCACGGGCATGCCCTTGCCACTGACACGGAAGCGGCGCCCGGACTGCGTACCGGACGGCACTTTCACCTTGTTGCGGTTGCCATCGATGGTCGGCACTTCGAATTCGCCGCCGAGCGCAGCGGTGACCATTGAGATCGGCACGCGGCAATGCAGATCGGCGCCATCACGCTGGAAGAAATCGTGCGAGGCGAGTGACAGGAAAATATAGAGATCACCCGCGGGACCGCCGCGCGTGCCAGCCTCGCCTTCATTGGCGAGACGGATGCGGGTGCCGTCCTCGACACCCGCGGGAATGTTCACGGAAAGCGAGCGCTCGCGCTCGACACGACCGGCGCCGGAGCAGCTTGGGCACGGGTCCTCGATCATCTGACCGCGGCCATGACAGCTCGGGCAAGTGCGCTCCAGCGTGAAGAAACCCTGGGCCTGGCGGACGCGGCCGGCGCCGCCGCAGGTCGAACAGTTCTTCGGCTTGGTGCCGGCCTTGGCTCCGGTGCCGGAGCAGGCTTCGCAGGTCACCGCAACGGGAATTTCGATCTGCGCGGTCTTGCCGGAAAAGGCTTCCTCCAGCGTGATTTCCATATTGTAGCGCAGGTCGGCGCCGCGCTCGCGGCCACCGCCGCTGCGGCCACCGCGCTGCCCGGCCATGCCGAACAGGTCTTCGAAAATATCCGAGAAGGAGGAGGCGAAGCCCGAGCCGAAGCCCGCACCGCCGCCGCCATGGCCCTGCTCAAAGGCGGCATGGCCAAAACGGTCATAGGCGGCACGCTTGTCGCCGTCCTTGAGGACATCATAGGCCTCGGCGATTTCCTTGAACTTCATTTCGGCCGAGGCATCCCCGGGATTCTTGTCCGGGTGCCACTTCATCGCAAGCTTGCGAAAAGACGACTTCAGAGTCGCATCATTGGCGGTGCGCTCGACTTCCAGCGTCTCGTAGTAACATTGCTTGGTGGACATTCGTCAGATCCGCCCGAAATCCCAGGTCGCCGCATCGTCACGATGCGATATATGCCGATGCAAGCACTATGCTAGCCGCACCAACCTTACAAAAAATGACCCCCATCCATCGTCAGCCATTTTGCGCTGCTCTGGATGAGGGTCATTGTTTTTGCTCGTTATCAGGCCGACTTCTTCGGCTTGTCGTCATCGACTTCCGTGAACTCGGCGTCGACGATGTCGTCCTTGGCCGCATCGCGCTTGGCGTCGGCTTCGGCCTGTTGGGTATACATCGCTTCGCCGAGCTTCATGGAAGCCTGGGCCAGCGTGTTGGTCTTGGTCTTGATCGCCTCTGCGTCGTCGCCCTTCAGCGCTTCCTTCAGATCGGCAATCGCATCCTCGATGGCCTTGCGTTCGCCTTCGGCGACCTTGTCACCGTGTTCGGTGAGGGCCTTCTCAGTTGAATGCACCAGCGCGTCGCCATGGTTCTTGGCATCCACGGCCTCACGACGCTTCTTGTCTTCGGCCGCATTGGCTTCGGCATCCTTGACCATCTTCTCGATATCGGCTTCCGACAGACCGCCGGATGCCTGGATGCGGATCTGCTGTTCCTTGTTGGTCGCCTTGTCCTTCGCCGACACATTGACGATGCCGTTGGCGTCGATGTCGAAGGTCACCTCGATCTGCGGCATGCCGCGCGGCGCGGGCGGAATGCCCATCAGATCGAACTGGCCGAGCGGCTTGTTGTCCGCCGCCATTTCACGCTCGCCCTGGAAGACCCGGATGGTGACCGCGTTCTGATTGTCTTCGGCGGTCGAGAACACCTGGCTCTTCTTGGTCGGGATCGTGGTGTTGCGATCGATGATGCGGGTGAACACGCCACCCAGCGTCTCGATGCCCAGCGACAGCGGGGTGACGTCGAGCAGCAACACGTCCTTGACGTCGCCCTGCAGCACGCCGGCCTGGATGGCGGCGCCGATGGCCACGACTTCGTCCGGATTGACGCCCTTGTGGGGCTCCTTGCCGAAGAACTGCTTCACGACTTCCTGGATCTTCGGCATGCGGATCATGCCGCCGACCAGCACCACTTCGCCGACTTCACCGGCGGTGAGGCCGGCATCCTTCAGCGCCTTGCGGCAGGGCTCGATGGTCTTCTGGATCAGATCGTCCACCAGCGCCTCGAACTTGGCGCGGGTAAGCTTCAGGGTGAGATGCTTCGGACCCGAGGCATCCGCCGTGATGAAGGGTAGGTTGATTTCGGTCTGAGTCGTCGACGACAGCTCGATCTTGGCCTTTTCAGCAGCTTCCTTCAGGCGCTGCAGAGCCAGCTTGTCCTGGCGCAGATCGATGCCCTGCTCTTTCTTGAACTCATCGGCGAGATAACCGACCAGACGCATGTCGAAGTCTTCACCGCCAAGGAACGTATCGCCATTGGTCGACTTCACCTCGAACACGCCGTCGCCGATTTCCAGAATCGACACGTCGAAGGTGCCGCCGCCGAGGTCGTAGACGGCGATCGTGCCGGACTTCGACTTGTCGAGGCCGTAAGCCAGCGCGGCAGCGGTCGGCTCGTTGATGATGCGCAGCACTTCGAGGCCGGCGATCTTGCCGGCGTCCTTGGTGGCCTGACGCTGGGCGTCGTTGAAGTAGGCGGGAACGGTGATGACGGCCTGCTCGACCTTCTGGCCAAGATGGGCCTCCGCCGTTTCCTTCATCTTCTGCAGCGTGAAGGCGGAGATCTGCGACGGGGAGTAGGACTTGCCATCCACCTCAACCCAGGCGTCACCATTGCCACCCTTGGCAATCTTGTAGGGGACGAGCTTCTTGTCCTTCTCGACGGTCGGATCGTCGTAGCGGCGGCCGATCAGGCGCTTCACCGCGAAAATCGTGCGCTCGGGATTGGTAACCGCCTGGCGCTTGGCGGGCTGGCCGACGAGGCGCTCGCCGTCATCGGTAAAGGCGACGATGGACGGGGTCGTCCGCATGCCTTCTGCGTTCTCGATGACCTTAGGCGTTTTGCCATCCATCACGGCGACGCAGGAATTCGTCGTACCGAGGTCGATACCGATGACCTTTCCCATGCTCTTACTTCCTTCTTTCTGCGGCAGGTTGGCCGGGCCCAACGGGCGCCCCGCTCAAACCCCCAAATCAATCACATGCTCGCGATATTGCGACGCTAGGCGTCATATAGGAGGGGGCTAGGGTGCCGCAAGGCATCCCAAGGGGGCTTAGGCGCGGAAATCATAGGGTATTCGGGAAATTAATTAACTCTGAATGCGCAGTCCGAAAGGCGCAACGCGGCGGATCGGCGCGGGACCTTGCGGGAACGGATTTGTGCCTTGATCTGTTGCTGGAACAGGGCAACCTGAACCCCTTTCGGCAGGCTGGCCGTTCGCGCCTCCCCGCCCATCGACCCGCCGCCACACCGAACCAAGTAAGAGCCTGATGAGACACCTCGCGCCCCTGTTCGCCCTGACCGTGCTGCTGGCTGCCCTCACCCCGGTCCATGCGGCCGATCCCGTCTATCCCCCGGGGGTCCGCATCGGGGTCGCCCCATCGGTGGGACTGGAGCCGTCCAAGACCTTCACCGGCTTCCAGACCTCGGACCAGGGGGTGAAGATGCTGATGACCGAATTGCCGGCGGCGGCCTTCACCGAGGTCGAGACTGCGTTCAGAACCAATTCGGCAGGCATGACGCTGAAGCCGGAGACGATCGAGACCGGCGCCGGTAAGGCGTTTTACACCGTCGAGAGCACCAAGGACGCTGCAGGCGTCCCGGTGCGGCGCTATTCGATGATCGTCAATGGCGGCACCTTCTCCGGCTATGTGGCCGTGCAAGTTCCGGAAAACGCGCAGAAAATCTACACCGACGATGCCGTCCGCCAGATGTTCGCCAGCGTCACGGTCCGTAAGGAAGTGCCGCTCGACGAGCAGCTCGGCATGATGCCGTTCAAGATTTCGCAACTCAGCGACTTCAAGAATGTCCGCATGCTGGCACCGGGCGCCGCGATCCTGCTGGCGGATTCATCGGATGAAAACGCCGTGGAAACGAGCGCCTTCATGATTCTCGGCAGTGTCGGGTCGGCGCCGGACCGGGCCGACGACCGTGGCCGTTTCGCCCAGCAGGCAGCCGCCCAGATCCCCGGCCTGCGCGAGGCACGCATCACCCTGTCCGAACCGCAGCGCATCGACGGCATGCCGGGCTACGAGACCCGCATCGACGCCATCAGCGGCAAGGGCAATACGCCGGTGACCGTGGTGCAATGGCTGCGTTTCGGCACCGGCAAGACCGCCATGCGCATCATCGCCAGCGCGCCGCGCGACGACTGGTCGAAGGCATTCCCCCGGTTCCGCGCCGTTCGCGACGGCATCGAGCCGCGCTGACACAAGCTTTACGACCGTCTCCCGACCTGATTTGCTGCGGCAATTCCGGCGGGAGATGCTGCGATGTTCGATCGACGTCAACTTCTGATGGGACTTGGTGTGATGACAGCCACCGGCATGATGCCCAAAGCGCTCGAGGCTGCCGGCAAGGCGACTGCTGACCGCAATTCGGTGCTGCTCGTCATCGACGTGCAGAACTGCTTTCTGCCTGGCGGCAGCCTCGCGGTGAAGGACGGCGACAAGGTCGTGCCGGTCATCAATGCACTCGCGAAGAAATTCGCCCATGTGGTGATGACCCAGGACTGGCACACGCCGGGCCATATCTCCTTCGCTTCCAGCCACGGCGGCAAGAAGCCGTTCGAAACCACCGACGTCGCTTATGGCAAGCAAGTGCTGTGGCCGGATCACTGTGTGATGGGCACCGACGGCGCCGCGCTGTCGAAGGATCTGACGATCCCCAATGCCGAACTGATCCTGCGCAAGGGCTACAACAAGGACGTCGACAGCTACTCTGCCTTCACCGAAGCCGATGGCAAGACCACCACCGGCCTCGCCGGTTATCTGAAAGCGCGAAAGCTGCAGCGCATCTTCGTCGTCGGGCTCGCCACCGACTTCTGCGTGGCGTGGTCGGCGCTCGATGCGCGCAAGGCCGGCTTCGAGACCTATGTGATCGAAGACGCCTGCCGCGGCATCGACACCCAGGGCTCACTTGCCAAGGCGTGGAGCGACATGCAGAAGGCCGGGGTGAAGCGCATCCAGTCCAGCGATCTAGCCGCCTGACGCCTTTCGCGTGAAAATGCCGACCTTGTTGACGGTATCGATGTGCTGGAAGTCCGTCAGCAGGCCGGCAACATCGGGATGCGCCTCCAGCCAGTCGCTGGCGCTTCCGGTCAGATCATCCACGATCAGGATCGTTGGCGGCGTGCGGCGGATATCCGCGATCAATCTTCTGCGCTCGCGCTCCGCATAGGACTCGAACGCCGCAGCGCGCGCGTCGTCCAGCATGCCGCCGCGACGCATGACGGTGAGATAAGTGTCGATCCAGAGCCCCTGCTGGCGTGAGACCCAGGAGCCGCCGACGGCGCGGGTCAACGGATGCCCGATCCCCGGCTCGGCGGTGATCGCAAGGATGGCCGGATTTTTCTGCCCGAGTTGCGCCACACGCTCCTGCAGGGGCCGCGCATCGAAGGCGACGTCGAACCACAGCATGGAGCGAACGAACAAAGCGAGCAGCAGCAAACCAATCCCGAACCGCCAAAGGCGCGACGAACCGTTGTCCTGGATCAGCGCGAAACCGAGAGCAAACAGGGCCAGCGCGATCGCCGGATAGGACTGATAAGGCCATCCTTTGCCTTGCAACAGAAAGGCCGCCGCAAAAGCGGTGGACGTTGCGATGATCACTACCAGTGAAGAAGCAAGCTGACGGCCGCGCTGCAGAGCCACGATCGCAAGCAGAGCGATGGCCCAAAGAGAAATGGCGGGCCTTTCGAGCAGCGCCATCAATGGCGGTTTGACCGGGACATAGACGTCGCGCAGCAACGGCAGTATCTCTGTGAAAAATTCCGGCCAGACGATTGCAGTTACGGCAACATACAGGGTGCCTCCAACAGCCGCAGTGAGATGTTCGGGCAGCAGCAATACTCGCCATGACAATCGCGTCACCATGCCTACGATCGCAAACGGCACATAGACGGCCAATGCGAAATGCGGTTTGAAGGCCAATGTCACCGCTGCGCCAAGGCCAGCCGCTATCGCCAGCCATCGCGGCGGCGTGCCGCCCGTGATTCGCACGAGCGATATCGCCAGCAAAGGCAGCAACGCGATCAGCGCGATATGTTCGCGCTGGCCGAAGCTCTGCGTCGGCAGGATAGCGAGAACAACGAAGGCCAGCAGCACCAGCGGCCAGCCGCGCGCACCAGCGACACTCTCGCTTCGCCGTAGTAGAGACGTACAACAAATCAACGATGCGAAGATCGCTATGAAGACCAGCGCATCGACGACAGTTTTCGCCGCCAGTCCCGTGATGCGCGAGATGACTACGGCCGGCAGATAGGCGAGCACCGACATCGGCGGATTGGTTTCGATCACATCGACATAAAGCCGGCCGCCATCGACCATTCGCTCACCGGCCGTCAGCAGCCAGCTCACATCGGTATTCGCCGCCAGCACATGGCGGAGCAGAATCGCAACCCCGAACAGGCCGGCGAGGGCAAGCCACGCAGCAAAAGAACACCGCGCACCCGACATCGCTGGCGCGGCAGGCGAGCCGGCATCGAGATTAATGGTCATTGCGATCGTCCGCTGATCGCGGTGACCCTAAAACCCAGGCTTTAACAAGTTGTTTACCGACAGGACGCTTACGCGCCCAGTGCCAGCGCAATCAGCCCGAGCGTGCCGACGATCACGCGCCACCAGGCAAACAGTGCGAAGCCATGGCGCGTCACATAATTCAGCAACGTCTTCACAACGAAGATCGCCGTGATGAACGACACCGCAAAACCGATGGCGATGATGACAGCGCCATCGGTCGTCAGTTCATTGCGACTCTTGAACAGATCATAGGCAAAGGCGCCGACCATGGTCGGGATTGCGAGAAAGAACGAGAATTCCGCCGCGGCGCGCTTGTCGGCGCCCATCAGCATGGCGCCGACAATGGTGGCGCCCGAACGCGACACGCCGGGGATCATGGCCACGCACTGGCAGCAGCCGATCTTGAAGTAAGTGAGCAGCGGAAACCCGGTCGCATCGTGATGCACCGGCAGCAGATCGAGCTGATCGACCCAGAGCAGAACCGCGCCGCCGACGATCAATGTGAAACACACGACCCACGGATTGAACAAATAGCCCTTGATGAAGCCGCCGAACGCCGCGCCGAGCACGGCCGCCGGCAGGAAGGCAACGAGCACACCGATCACAAAACGGCGAGCGGCTGGATCGCCCTTGAACATGTCGAGCGCGATTCGCCACAACTTGCCGAAATAGATCGAGAGAATGGCGAGGATGGCACCGAGCTGGATCAGGATCGCAAAACTTTTCCAGAGACCGATCTCATCGAGTCCGAGAATACGTTCGACGAGAAGGACGTGGCCGGTGGAGGAGACTGGCAGGAACTCGGTGGCGCCCTCGACAACACCGAGAATTACCGCCCTCAACGTATCAGACATCATCAGCTCGTCGTCCTCACTGGCGGCTTCAAAAAGCCGGGTTCTTCTCGCCTATTCGCTGCAATGCTGCAATCGCAAAAAGCGTGCAATCGCGCCTTGCCTCTGATGCGCGCTTCGCTAGTTTGGCGCGCTCTGCGCGATGTTTATACCGTCGCTGCCGAGACGTTTTGTTAACATCGCTTCCTTAACCAAGGCCCGTATGTACACGCTCTATCATCACGCCTTCTGTCCACATTCGCGCTTCATTCGCCTTGTTCTCGGTGAATATGGCCTGGACTTGACGCTGATGGACGAGCGGCCATGGGATCGGCGCGAGGAGTTTCTGAAGCTCAATCCGGCGGGAACCACACCGGTTCTCGTTTCCGACGACATGCCTCCCATTCCCGGCGCTGGTATCATTGCCGAATATATCGACGAGGTGCATGGGCTCGCGGCGAAGGATCGCCGGCTGCTGCCGACATCCATGGCCGAGCGCATCGAAGTGCGCCGCCTGATGTCCTGGTTCAACGAGAAATTTTTCGAGGAAGCGTCCGGTCCGCTTGTCACCGAACGCATCTACAAGCGTTTCATGAGCGAGGATATCGGCGGCGGTGCGCCGTCGATGGATATGATTCGCGCAGCCAACGCCAATGTGCGCTATCATCTGGCCTATATCGGCTGGCTGGCGCGGACGAGAAATTTTCTGGCCGGCGACCGGCTGACCTATGCGGATCTGGTCGCGGCGGCGCATCTGTCGGCGATCGATTATCTGGGCGATGTGCCATGGAGCGAGGACGACGCAGCGAAGGCCTGGTACGCACGGATCAAGTCGCGTCCGTCGTTCCGACCGCTGCTGAGCGAGTGGCTGGCGGGCGTGCCGGCCTCGCGGACCTATGTGGATCTCGATTTCTGAGCGCCGAGGGCGCCCCGTTTCCTGCCGACCTGAACGAACAGCTCGCTAAAGAGGCGAAATCACTCGGCTTCGACGCGATCGGCATCGCCGATCCCGCGGCCATCGACGGCGTACGTGAAAAACTCGAAGCCTTTCTGGAGGCTGGCGCACATGGCGAGATGGAATGGCTCGCCGACAATCCCGCGCGCCGCGCCGATCCCAAGGTGATGTGGCAGGACGTCCGATCCGTGATCATGCTCGGCATGAACTACGGCCCCGACGAAAATCCGATGGCGATCCTCGCCGAACGGTCGAATGCTGCGATTTCGATCTATGCCCGCGGCGACGACTATCACGACCTCATCAAGAAACGCCTCAAGCAGCTCGCGCGCTGGCTGATTGCCGAGGCCGGCGGCGAAGTGAAAGTCTTTGTCGATACCGCCGCGGTGATGGAGAAGCCGCTGGCTTCCGCTGCGGGCCTTGGCTGGCAGGGCAAGCACACCAACATGGTGTCGCGCGACTTCGGCTCGTGGCTTTTTCTCGGCGCAATCTTCACGACGCTCGACCTGCCGCGCGATGAGCCGATCGCCGATCGCTGCGGCTCATGCCGCGCGTGCCTCGACAGTTGTCCGACACTGGCTTTCATCGCGCCCTATCGTCTCGATGCGCGGCGCTGCATTTCCTATCTCACCATCGAGCACAAGGGCCCGATCCCGCACGAATTCCGCAAGGCCATGGGCAATCGCATCTATGGCTGCGACGATTGCCTTGCGGCGTGTCCCTGGAACAAGTTCGCGCAGGAAGGCCGTGAAGCGAAGCTGGCTGCGCGCGATCAGCTACGCGCACCATCGCTTGCCGAACTGTCGAAGCTCGACGACGCTGCGTTTCGTGCGCTGTTCACGAAGTCGCCGGTGAAGCGCATCGGCCGCAATCGTTTCCTTCGGAATGTATTGATCGCGATCGGAAATTCGGGCGATGCCACGCTGATCGATGAAGCAAGGCGGTTATTGCACGACGATAGCCCGCTGGTGCGCGGTGCTGCGGTTTGGGCGCTGGCTCAACTACAGTCGGGCGATGAATTTGCCGAGCTCAGTATGTCCATCATCGATACGGAAAGCGACGACATGGTTCGCGCCGAGTGGCGAGCCCCGCTTGCATTGTAGGATGAGTATAGCCTCGCTCAACCCGTCCCACGTCCTCTCAAAACTCCGCCACTGTCGCGAGCAGCCGCCCGATATCCTGCGGGCGTGACAGGCGATGATCGCCATCCTGAATCATGGTGAGCACCACATCTTCGCTCGGCAACCGCTCGGCCAGCCGGAACGCATGCTGCCATGGCACATCGGGATCCTGACGACCCTGCAGGATGCGCACGGGGCAGCCGACATCAATGGAACCGCCGAGGAGGAGATGGTTACGCCCCTCCTCGATCAGCCGCTTCGTGATCGGATAGGGGTCGCCATAATCCGACGGACGCAACCATTGCCCGGTCGTATCAATTCCCGCGCGGATTTCTGGCGAGAACTCCTTCCACATCAGCTCTTCGGTGAAATCCGGCGCCGGTGCAATAAGTACCAGCGCGCGCAGTGAGGCACGACCGGCTTTGCCACGCTTTGCGATCGCGCGCGCCAGCAGCAGCGCCATCCAGCCCCCCATGGAGGAGCCAACCACGATCTGAGGGCCCTGACAGGCGGCATCAAAGGCGGCAAGGCCATCTTCGAGCCAGCTACCGATAGTGCCATCCTCGAACCGACCGCTGGATTCGCCATGGCCGGAATAATCGAACCGCACGCAGGCGCGGCCATGCTGCGCGGCCCATTCATCCAGCGCCACAGCCTTGCCGCCCTGCATGTCGGACTTGAAACCGCTCATCCAGAACAGCCCCGGCGCCGCGCCTTCGCGGACCCGCATCGCGATCTGCCGACTCGACGTGCCGCTGCCGACACTGATGAAACCGGGATCGGGCGCCATCGCCGTGCTCATGAACGATCTCCATCCTGCTGGAACTGCGATGGTGTTTGCTGGAGCCAGGCTGGAACGTCAACGCCCGCAGCACGTTACCGAGCGGAACTGGCGCTTGCGGAACGGGCCACGGCGCTCTATGTGGGCTGCGTCCGGTTGGCGGACGATTGTCGGGTCTGGCGTGGCGGGAATGCCGCGAATTGAGGCGACCTGATGCCGCGTGACGTGAGTTTGCTTGCTCGAAACGCCTTATTCCGACAAACTGCCGCCTTCCCATCACAACAGTGGAGAATACCCCATTCGCCGTCCGAACAGAGCCCCGCCCGCCGCAGCCAAAGACGGGCCGCGCACCAATGATGAAATCCGCAACGCCCAGATCCAGCTGATCGATCAGGAAGGTACCAATCACGGGACCGTCGAGACGATCGTTGCCATTCGCATGGCCGGTGAAGCCGGCATGGATCTCGTCGAGATTTCGCCGAATGTGAGCCCGCCGGTCTGCAAGATCATGGACTACGGCAAGTTCAAATATTCGGCTCAGAAGAAGGCCGCCGAGGCCCGCAAGCGTCAGAAGACCGTCGAAATCAAGGAGATCAAGCTCCGCCCGATGATCGACGATCACGACTATGACGTGAAGATGAAGGCGATGCAGCGCTTCTTCGAGGAAGGCGACAAGGTCAAGATCACCTTGCGCTATCGTGGCCGCGAAATGGCGCACCAGGAGATCGGCACCAAGCTGCTCGACAAGGTGAAGGCCGATGTCGCCGAATTCGCCAAGGTGGAGCAGGACGCGAAGTTCGAAGGCCGCCAGGTGGTGATGGTTCTGGCTCCGCGGTAACGCGATCAGACCAATCAAGAATTTCGGCCCGTCAATCTGGCGGGCCTTTTCTTTTGGCGGTAGCGCGAAAAGGCCGAGCCGGACGGCTCAGCCGAGAATGAAGGAGAGCGCCCCGGCCAGAGCGGTCGCGGCGGCAAGACCGGCAGCCACAAACAGCCAGCCGGCGGCAGCCTGGGCGGCGGATTCTTGCTGGATGGCGACCGCACGGGCGGCGGTGCGTCGATTGCGGACCATTTTTGTTGTCCTTTCAATGATCGAATGCTTCGCAGCAGATAGGCATGCATAGCCGAGTCGGCCAGACCTGGGCCATCCTTTCGGCAAAAAGTTGCGACGCGTTAAACGTTGCCAAGCTGTCGCATCTCTGCCATAAGCCCAGCCTTCGCCGCCCGGCTGATCAAGGGCTGCCGTGGCGACGTTCGTGCAGGTTCATTTCATTTCGGAAATAACTGAGCACAATCAACGCTCTAACGAGCATTTTCGGCCGACGCAGCGCCCTCCGGGGCGTTTTCTGCGTGGCTAGAGGAGAGCAAAATGCCCAAGTTGAAGACCAAGTCGGGCGCTAAAAAGCGCTTCAAAGTCACCGGCACCGGTAAGGTTGTGTCGGCCCATGCCGGTAAGCGCCACGGTATGATCAAGCGGACCAAGAAGCAGATCCGCCAGCTCCGCGGCACCCGCGTGCTGTTCAAGACCGACGGCGACAATATCAAGCAGTACTTCCTGCCAAACGCCTGATCCCCTGCCACTGCGCGAAGAGCGCGGTGCATTCACCCCCTTTTGTTATTTCAGATGAAGGAGATCAGTCATGGCTCGCGTTAAACGCGGTGTGACGGCTCATGCCAAGCACAAGAAAGTCTACAAGGCCGCCAAGGGTTTCCGCGGTCGTCGCAAGAATACCATCCGCGCCGCAAAGGCCGCCGTCGACAAGGCCGGCCAATATGCGTTCCGCGATCGCAAGCGCAAGAAGCGTACGTTCCGCGCCCTCTGGATCCAGCGCCTCAACGCTGCCGTCCGTCCGCTCGGCATGACCTACAGCGTGTTTATCAACGGTCTTGCCAAGTCCGGCATCACTGTCGACCGCAAGGTTCTGTCTGATCTCGCGATCAACGA
>JASBVG010000001.1 GCA_030147505.1 Tardiphaga sp. | reverse complement strand
CTTCGGCCTCGTTCTCTCGATCGGCATCGTGGTCGACGACGCGATCGTCGTGGTCGAGAACGTCGAGCGCCACATCGCGCTTGGGGAAACGCCGAAAGAGGCGGCGCGCAAGGCCATGGACGAGGTGACGGGGCCGATCGTAGCCATCACCTCTGTCCTGTCGGCCGTGTTCATTCCATCGGCGTTCCTCTCGGGCTTGCAGGGCGAATTCTACCGCCAGTTTGCGCTGACGATTGCGATCTCGACCATCCTGTCGGCGATCAACTCCCTCACGCTCTCTCCCGCGCTTGCTGGCGTGCTCCTGAAACCCCACCACGGCGACGTGAAGCGCGATCTCCTGACCCGCGTGATCGACTTCCTGTTCGGCTGGTTCTTCCGGCTGTTCAATCGCTTCTTCGACGGCGCTTCGACCGCCTACGTCTGGTCGGTGCGCCGTGCCGCGAGGCTCAGTGTTCTCGTCCTGCTCGTCTATGCCGGCCTGGTCGGCATGACGTGGGTCGGCTTCCAGACGGTGCCGGGCGGCTTCGTGCCGGCCCAGGACAAATACTATCTCGTCGGCATCGCCCAGCTCCCGACTGGCGCTTCGCTCGACCGCACCGAGGCCGTCGTCAAGAAAATGTCGGAGATCGCGCTGGCCGAGCCGGGCGTGGAGAGTGTCGTCGCGTTTCCAGGGCTCTCGGTCAACGGCATGGTCAACATCCCCAATGCGGCCGTCATGTTCACGATGCTCAAGCCGTTCGACGAACGAAAGGACCCGTCTCTTTCGGCCTTTGCCATCGCCGGCAAGCTCATGGGCAAGTTCAGCCAGATTCCCGATGGCTTCGCCGGCATCTTCCCGCCGCCGCCCGTTCCGGGACTTGGTTCGACCGGCGGCTTCAAGATCCAGATCGAGGATCGAGCGGGCCTCGGCTTCGAGGCGCTCGCGCAGGCTCAAGGCGCGGTCATGGGCAGAGCGATGCAGACGCCCGAGCTGGCCGGCATGCTGGCAAGTTTCCAGGTGAACGCGCCGCAGGTGCAGGTCGATATCGACAGGGTGAAAGCGAAGTCGCAAGGCGTGCCGCTCAATACCATCTTCGAGACGTTGCAGGTCAACCTCGGCTCGCTCTACGCGAACGACTTCAATCGCTTCGGCCGCACCTACCGCGTGATGGTGCAGGCGGACGCGCCGTTCCGCATGCAGCCCGAGGACATCGGCCGCCTGAAGGTCCGCAACGCGACCGGCAACATGATTCCGCTTTCGGCTCTGCTGACCATCAAGCACAGCTCAGGCCCCGATCGTGTCATGCACTATAACGGCTTCCCCTCTGCGGACATCAGCGGCAGTCCCGCGCCCGGATACTCGTTCGGGCAGGCCACCGCCGCCATGGAGCGCATCGCATCCGAAACCTTGCCAGCGGGCATGGCCTTCGAATGGACCGATCTCGCCTATCAGGAGAAGCAGGCCGGCGACACAGCGATGTATGTCTTCCCGCTGTCCGTCTTGCTCGCGTTCCTGATCCTCGCGGCGCAGTACAACAGTTGGTCGCTTCCCTTCGCGGTGCTGCTGATCGCTCCAATGGCGCTCCTCTCGGCGATCGCCGGGGTGTGGTTCACCGGCGGCGACAACAACATCTTCACGCAGATCGGCTTTGTCGTTCTGGTCGGACTTGCCGCGAAGAACGCAATCCTAATCGTCGAGTTCGCCCGAGCGAAGGAGGATGAAGGCGTCGATCCGTTGGCCGCCGTTCTCGAAGCGGCCCGCCTGCGCCTTCGGCCGATCCTGATGACGTCGCTCGCCTTCATTGCCGGCGTGATTCCGCTCGTCATCGCCACCGGAGCGGGCGCCGAAATGCGGCACGCCATGGGCATCGCCGTCTTTGCCGGCATGCTCGGCGTGACGCTATTCGGCCTGCTTCTGACGCCGATCTTCTATGTGGTCGTGCGGCGGCTCGCGATCAGGCGGAGCGCGTCGCCCCAACAGGCGACCGAAGTCCATACCTGAGCAGGCCGACACACAATTCCACGCCGGGGCGGCCCATGGCTGCTGCCGCACCCCGGCGCGGTCGGGCCGTCAGGGCCTCAGCGATCGAACACGCAGCAAATCATAAACACGCGGCTATCCGGAAGGGACTTCAAACATGGATATCGGCATCGGCGAACTCTCTCAGCTCACCGGCGTCAAAATTCCGACGATCCGCTACTACGAGCAGATTGGGTTGCTGCGCGAGCGCTTGCGGAGCAAGGGAAACCAGCGACGCTATGACCACGGCGCGGTCCATCGCCTTCTCTTCATCCGCCGCGCCCGCGATCTCGGCTTCAGCATCGAGGCGATCAAGGACCTGTTTCGACTTGCCGACGTCTCGTTCTCAAGTCCGGCCGAAGCGCTCCGCATCGCAAAGGAGCAACTCGCTGCGGTCGAGGAAAAAATCGCTCAACTGGAAACACTCGAAAAGATGATCCAGCTCGTTGCCGAAAGCGAGAATGACGGGGATCTGATCCCGCTCGATATTTTGCCCTTGAAAGACACCAGCCGCGATGGCGATGCTGAGGTGAAAACTTCAAGCAAAGGCCGCGAATCGATTCACTAGCCTCATCCCAAGGACCGACGACGTTGAGATACTATTCCCATGTGAAAAGGAGCCAGAGCTGCGTCGTGGTCGGTGCGGGACCGGCGGGCCTGATGCTCGGGCTCTTGCTGGCCCGCTCGGGCGTCGATGTTACGGTCATCGAAAAACATCAAGACTTTCTGCGCGATTTTCGCGGGGACACCATCCATCCATCGACCCTCGAAGCGATTCATGAGCTTGGCTTGCTCGATGAGCTTCTTTCTCTCCCCCATCAGAGAGCCTACCATCTCCACGCTGAGATCGCCGGCCGCAAGGCCACGATCGCCGATTTCTCCAGACTACCGACGCGCGCTAAGTTCATCGCCTTCATGCCGCAATGGGACTTCCTGAATTTTCTTGCGCGAAAGGCAGGCGAGTTTCCGCGCTTTCGGTTGATCATGTCCACTGAGGCAACTTCGCTCCGTTGGGACAATTGCCGGGTTGTCGGCCTGAATGCTCGCCAGGGCGAACGTGGACTCGCCATGGAAGCCGCTCTCGTCATCGGGGCGGACGGACGCAATTCGATCATCCGCAAGGCGGCTGGACTTGAGGTTCAGAGCTTCGGTATCGCTACCGACATTCTCTGGATGAAGATCTCCAAAAAAGCAGGCGATCCGCAGCAGGCAATGGGCCACGCCGGTCCGAGCCAAGGGCTGGTCTTGATCGATCGTGGCGTTTACTGGCAATGCGGTTATGTAATCACGAAGGGAACCGTTGATTCGCTGAAAGAGCAAGGGCTTGAGGCGCTTCGCGCCAGGATTGCCGACGTAGCACCATTGTCGGCGGATCGATTTGAAGAAATCCGTTCCTGGGATGACATCCATCTGCTCAGTGTTCGCATCGACCGTCTCAAGTCGTGGTGGAAACCCGGCGTGCTTTGCATTGGGGACGCGGCCCATGCCATGTCGCCCATTGGCGGGGTCGGTGTGAATCTCGCGATCCAGGACGCGATCGCCACCGCCAACACGCTGGCGGAGGCTCTTCGCGAGGGGCGGCTGCAAACGCGCATGCTCGAAGCCGTACAGCGCCGTCGCAACTTCCCGACCAAGGCAACCCAGAAACTGCAATTGATGATGCGCAGCCGGAAGCGTGCCGGTGAAGCGGGCAACACGCAAATTCGAAGACCTCCGCTTTTCATGCGCCTGATTGCCCAGTCACACCTACTGCCGCGGCTGACCGGCCGCCTCATTGGGATCGGCTTCCGACCGGAACATGTGCGCACGCGGCTCGTCGATTGGACGTGTTCATTGAGAGCCCCGGCTAGGTAGATGCTACGCGATGAAGCGCCGGGAAGCCATTGAGGGCGATACCCCGAAGTCTTTTACACGCGCCACCGGCTTCACTCGTCCGTTCGGCAATGGCCTTGTCGCTGGCTGGACTATTCCTTGAAGCCCATCCCGATCCTGACCACGCATTGTGCGACGGTCCAAGCCCCTTGTGTCTCGCTGCACTCCCCGCGTCCCTTTCGCAGGAGAAGGCCGTCGATGATCTGGTGAAGTCCTTCGACAGGTAGTGCGAACTTCGCGTTATCAAGAAGCGCCTTTTGCAGTGAATGAGACAATGGTGCGGGCGGTCGGACTCGAACCGACATATCCGTAAGGACGGCGGATTTTGAATCCGCTGCGTCTACCAATTCCGCCACGCCCGCACTTTGCCGCCGATCTTACTCTAGGTCTCGGCTCCTAGCCGACCCCTAGCGCCATTTCGACGGAAACCTCTCACTTCACTTCCATACCGCCAGTCCGTTGAAAACACGACGCTTTCACTTCACCGTGATTTTCTGTGGATTGGTAGACAAATCCCTTTTTGAGTCGAGCGCGTCTACCAATTCCGCCACAGGGGCCATCGGACGTCGAATACCGCCGTCGCGAAGCGGGCGGACTATAGCCGGGACTTCTCGCGGGTCAACCGGCGGGAAGGTCAGAAACGACGTTGCGCACACCCGGTTCGATGTCGGCAGTGTGATCCCCCGGTGTCTCGACAGGCCGGCAGGCCCGCGATAGGACGCCATGGCCATCACGGAGAGCACTGTGACCGCCGTTTCATCCTCGCCTGCCGCGTCGTCCGGCTCGAATCCCGCATTTGCCGCGGCGGTTGCGGTCGCCATCGTTGCGGTCGTCACCATTGCCGGCGCCTGGTTCTTCCAGCTGGTGCTCGATATCCGGCCATGCCCGCTCTGCCTCGAGCAGCGCTATGCCCATTATCTGGCGATCCCGCTCGCCATGCTGGTGGCGATTGCCGCCGGTCGCGGCGCGCCGCGCGGCGTGCTGGTCGCGGGGCTTGCGATCCTGGCGCTGGTGGCACTCGCCAATGCCGTGCTCGGCGGTTACCACGCCGGCGTGGAATGGAAGTTCTGGCAGGGACCGACCGATTGCTCGGGGCCGGTGGTCGATCTCGGCAAGGCCGGCAGCCTGTTCGAGCGGCTCGATACCGTGAAGGTGATTCGCTGCGACGAGGTGCAATGGCGTTTCCTCGGCCTGTCGCTGGCCGGTTACAATGTCCTGATCTCACTCTTGATGGCGGCGATCGCGGCGTGGGGCGCGGGGAAGACCGCGCGCCCCTGATGGCAGGCGTTGTCTACCAGCGATAGCGCAGCGTGCCGATCACCGTACGGCCCTGGCCGAGATAACAGAAACCGGCATTGCAGACCGGGACCTGATCGTCGGCCACGTTGTTGACGTTGACAGATGCCTGGTAACCTACGAATTTCGGCCCGAGGGCGGCGAGGTCGTAGCGCGCTGCGAGATCGAACAGCGTGGTGCCATCGTTGCGGGCGGTATTGGCATTCGTCGTCCAGGTGGCATCGATGTAACGGATGCCAGCGCCGAGGCCGAGGCCATCGAGCGGGCCGCTGAGGAACGTGTAGTTCAGCCAGCTCGATGCGGTGTGCTTCGGTGTCACGGCCGGGGTCTTGCCGAGCTCGGTCGCGACGGTGCTCCTGGTGATCTCGGCGTCTGCATATGTGTAGGCCGAGACGGTCTCGAGCTCTGGTGTAATCCGGGCACGTGCTTCCAGTTCGAAGCCCTGCACACGGATTTCGCCGACCGATGCATAGTAGGCGACGCCGCTGACATAGCCCGCGAGCTTGGCGGCATTCTTTTCCTTCAGCTCATAAACCGAGGCAGTAAGCAGCACGTCCGGATGCGGTTGATATTTTACGCCGCCTTCGATCTGTTCCCCTTCGGACGGCGCCAGCACGCTGCCGTCGATCGCGAGCGAGGTGACCGGCTGGAACGAGGTGGAATAGCTGACATAGGGCGCGATGCCGTTGTCGAAGTGATACAGCAGGCCGGCACTGTAGGAAAAGGCGCTGTCGTTGCGCGCCCCGGTTATCGCGCCGGTAAAGGCGTTGAGCTGGGTGCGGTCGGCCCAGTCATGCCGTCCGCTCAACGACAGATGCCAGTTGCCGAGCCGCATCTGGTCCTGCAGATAGATGCCGAACTGCTCCTGCTTGGAATGCGAGCCCGATGTGAAGCCGGGGGTCGTGCCGGCGATTCCGTAAACGGGATTGAGGATGTTCAGGGCATAGGCCGGATTGACCGCGCCGGTGCCGAGCCGGAAGTCCCAGATATTGCGATCGTAGTTCACGCCGAACAGTGCCTTGTGAATGATCGCACCGGTCGCGAAGTCGGCCTGCAGCGCATTGTCGGTCTGCCAGCTCGTCTGGTCGTCGCCGACGGAGACCGGGCCGCGATCATAGATGTTCGGATTGTTGGTGCTGAAGCTGCCGCTGAGATAGCGCGAATTCGCATGCAGCTTGCCGAAGCGGGTATGCTGGCGGAAGGTGAAGACGTCGTCGAAGCGGTGTTCCAGCTTGTAGCCGACTTGTGCCTGTTCCTGCCGCAGATAATCATATTTTGGATCGCTGGAGCGCAGCCGCACCGGCTGACCATCGATCGTCAGCAACGCGCCGTCGCGGTTGAGCATGGCGACGCTCGCATCGCTCTCGTCCTTCTGAAGGATCGCATAGGCCGTCAGCGTGGTGTCGACGGAGGGGCGCCAGGTGATCGACGGCGCCAATAGCAGCCGTTGGTCGGCGATGTCGTAGTTGGTCTCGCCGGCGCGGCCAAGTCCGACAAGGCGATACAGTAGCGACTTATCGGGATTGGTGCCGCCGATATCGAATGCCGTTTGCATCCGGCCATAAGTGCCGCCTTGCAGCGAGATTTCGTTGACCTGGTTGTCGACCGGAAATTTCGAGCGGCGATCGACGAGGCCGCCCGGCACCGACTGGCCGTAGAGCACGGCCGCCGGCCCCTTGATCACCTCGACGCTGCTGAGCTGGTACGGCTCGGTGCGGAACGTCGTAAAGCCGGCCGGGAACTGTTTCAATCCGTCGCGGAAGTCGCCGAGTGTGGTGGTGGGAAAGCCGCGGATATAGATCTGGTCGAAGCGCGGATCGTAACCGAAGCCGCCGGTGGTGACGCCGGCGCTGTAACGCACTGCTTCTGCGATACTGGTGACGCCGCGATCGTCGAGTTCCTTGCGATTGATCACGCTCACCGAGCGCGGCGTATCGATCAGAGGCGTGTCGGTTTTGGATGCCGAGCTCGCGGTGCCTGCGACATAACCGTGGTTGCCGGCATAGATGCGTTCGTTGACCGAAGGCGTCGGCGTGACCTGCGGCGTGGGACCGCGCGCGGCCATGCGGCGTCTGGCGAGCGCCGCCTGACGCGATATCGCGGTGACGTTACGCGCACGCGTTTGCGGTTTCGGCGCATCGACAGTCACCGCCGGCAAAGTGGATTGCGCAGATGCGCTGCGCGGAAGATCGGCGGACAGTGCGAGCAGGCTGACCGTGCAGAGCAGACGCACCTGCTTCGTCGTGTTTCTTGTTCTCAGATTCATGAGCGGGCCTCAACCATGCTGGTCACGCCAGCGTGATTTTGCCTCTAACCGGATTACTCGGGCGTCGCACCCCCGTGTGCGGTAGAATTCATCTAGAGCGCAGTAAATGACGGCAAGCCGTTGCAGATAAGAGAAGCTCGCGCTTGGGCCGCGACAATATGACGTGGCTAACTTGTGTTTCACATCATGTCGGGCTGTGGAAACCGCAGCCGCTGCCAAACTCAGTCGTCGATATCGTCCTGCGCCTTGCCGAACAGGTGCACGATCCCCGGCGTTACGATCGACACATAGATGAAGCGTGACAGGTGATGTGCGCCGACGAAAATCGGGTCGATATGTAGTGTCAAAGCCAGCGCCAGCATGGCGTCCATGGCGCCTGGCGCGAAGGCGACGACCGCATCGCTCAGCTTCACATTGGTGGTCAGGGCGACAATGGCAACGAACACGGCCGAGATGGCGATGGCCACCGAGAATGAGCCGAAGGCGGCCCAGACGTGACTGAGGATGGTGCGCGGAGAGATCTTGCCGAAACGCGACCCGATCAGGCTGCCGATGCCGACAAGGGCGGTGATATAGGCCCATTGCGGCAGGGTGCCATGGACCCAGCCGGTGCCGTGCAGAGCCGATGACGCCATCATGGCGCCGAACATCCAGCTCGCCGGAAACCTGATCCATTTCATCACCAGCGAAACGGCAATGGCCGCCGCCGCCAGTTCGAGCAGCGCCAGCGGCGTCGCTTCCGGTCCGCGCGAAGGTAGGGGCCCGTGCCCCATCAGCCCGGTGGCTGCCAGCAGAAGGGGCACCATGCCGGTGAGGATGATGACGCGAAAGATCTGGACCACGGCGATGCCGGGCACGTCGGCATTGCGTTCGGTGGCAAGCATGATGATCTGTGACAGCGCCCCGGGGCTGCCGGCGAGCAGCGCCGAGGTGCGGTCCCAGCCATGGATACGTTGCAGATAGATGCTGCTGCCGAAGGTGGCGCAGAAAGTCGCCAGCGCAAGCAGGGCGATCGTCAACGGATAGGCGGCGAGATTGTGCACCATCTCCGGCGACACCATCGAGCCCAAGGACAGGCCCAGCGTCATCAGGATGACATGAGCCAGCGGTTGCGGCAGGCCGACGGGGCGACCGAAAATGCCATAGGCCGCCACTGCCACCATGGCGCCGGAAATCAGCCCGCCCGGCAGCTCGGCCCAATAGAAAAGCGCGCCGCCGACCGTGCCGAGCAGCAGGGTCTCAACGGTGGTGCGGATCTGTAAAAGGCCGGGAAGGGCGAAGGGCAGGGACATTCGGTAGCGGCTCGAGGAGCCCGCTTTATGACAAAGTCCGAACCTGACGACAAATGCGTCCCAGTCTACCTGTCCCTCGCTTTCGCAGACGAGGGACAGGCTACGGTTCGTTTAGTTCGTCTTTACGCCCTTCTTGCACTCGGAGCGGAATTTGCGGCGGGCGTCGCCGTGCAGGCCCTTGGCGTCCGCCTGTTTGGAGCATTCCAGCGACGCAGCCGTACGCGGTTTCTCTGCCTTGCTGTCGGCCTTGCTGCTATCGGCCGGCGCCATCTTGCTGGCGGGGGCCATCTTCTGGTCACCCGTTGCGGGCGCCTGTGCGCTTGCTGCGCCGATCAGCATCAAGGAGGCAAAAGCAGCTGCCGCAAGGCTGGTAACGAGTCGGGTCATGGTGACACCTCTTCTTTCGGGGATTGACAACCTGATAACGCCGGGATGAACCGCAGGTGAACGAACTACAATTCGTGCCGCGCCATCGATCACGATAAATTTTCGCAGTCGCCCGCGATCTCATTGCCGTTGAAATCTCATTGCCGTTGAATATGGCAGCGCTAGGATAGTCCGGTCATTCGCATATCCAGGGAGAAGACGACATGACGAAACACATTGCTCTTGCCAGTGCCTTTGTGATCTCCGGAATGGCCTTGTTCGCCGCACAGCCTGCCAGTGCTCTGACCGCTGCTGAATGCAGTGCAAAATACCAGGCGGCAAAGACCGCCGGCACGCTGAATGGTCAGAAATGGAATGACTTCCGCAAGGCCGAATGCGGCGCCAATGCAGCAGCAGCGACGCCGGCTGCGACGGCCGCACCCGCCGCTCCGGCTGCAGCAGAAGCCAAACCGGCCGCGACACCGAAGACGGCTGCTGCTCCTGCGGCAGCCCCGGCGGCTCCATCCGGCCCCGCGACCTTCCCCTCGGCGGTCGATCCGAAATACGCCAAGGAAACCGCCGGCAAGGCCCGCATGCATACTTGCGTGGATCAGTACAATGCCAACAAGGCCACCAATGCCAATGGCGGCTTGAAATGGATCCAGAAGGGCGGCGGCTATTACAGCGAGTGTACCAAGCGTCTGAAGGGTGCGGCCTGATCAAATCAGCCGTGCAGCCGACCTGATCGACATATTCCGCTCCGCGGGTGATAAGGCCCAAGCACCCGCGGAGATTCCATGATTGCCAGTCTTTGTTTGATCCTGCTGTGCCAGCTTGCCGGCGAAGTCGTCGTGCGTAGCTTGGCTTGGCCCATTCCCGGTCCCGTGTTCGGGATGCTGTTGCTGTTCGTCCTGCTGTTGCTGCGTGATCGCGCGACATTGTTCGCGATTGGACCTCTGCAAGGTGGTCGTGTGGAGAACGCAGCCAAGGGATTGCTGGCCCATCTGTCATTGATGTTCATCCCGGCGGGTGTCGGCGTCGTGCAACGGCTCGATCTGCTTGCCGAGCATGGCGTGGCCATCGCCGGCGCGCTGGCGATTTCCGTCGTGATCACGCTGCTGGTCACCGTCGGTACGTTTCTTGTCGTCAGCCGCGTCATGACGCGAGGCCGGCAAGCGTCATGACCTCAAATCCGTTCGCGCTGTGGGTCTATCTCTCGCAGCAGCCACTGCTGTGGCTGACGGTGACGTTGTTCGTCTATGCCGCCGCCGATGCGCTGTCGCAGGCATCGGGACGGCATCCATTCGCCAATCCCGTCTTCCATTCGATGTGGATCATCGCGGTCTTTCTGCTGCTGACGGGCACGTCCTACACCGCCTATTTCAGCGGCGCCCAGTTCGTGCATTTCCTGCTCGGCCCGGCAACGGTCGCGCTGGCCGTCCCGCTCTATGAGAATCGCAAGACGGTGCTCGCCGCTATCGTGCCGATGCTTGCGGCGCTGGTGGTCGGTTGCATTACCGCTATCGTGTCCGTCGTGCTGCTGGCTCAGGCCTTTGGTTTGCCTGAGAAGGTGACGCTGTCGCTGGCGCCGAAATCGGTCACGGCCGGCGTCGCCATGGGCATCAGTGAGTCACTCGGCGCGGATGCATCGCTCACGGCCGTGTCCGTGGTGCTCACTGGCATCATGGGCGCGATCATCGTGACGCCGATGATGAACCGGATGAGGATTACCGACTATCGTGCCCGCGGCTTTGCGGTCGGTCTGGCCTCACATGGCATCGGTGTCGCCCGGGCCTTCCAGGTCGATGCCATGGCGGGCGTATTTGCCGGCATCGCCATGAGCCTGAATGCGCTGGTCACCTCACTGCTGGTCCCCATCGCCGTCACGCTGCTGGTGCGTTGACGCGAGCACAACTGTTCACAAGCTGCTGAGCCATGCGCTTCCCTGCATGGAGGTGCAGGAAAAACGCCACTAAGGTCCCTGCCGTAGCAATCGCGAATCGGCGGGTCATGATCACGGTGATGCAGGGCGTGCTCGGGCTGGCTTCCGGCGCGCTGGTAGGTTTTTCGCTCGGCCTCGTCGGCGGCGGCGGATCGATTCTTGCCGTGCCGCTGATGGTCTATGTGGTGGGGGTTCCCAATCCGCATGTGGCGATCGGCACCAGTGCCATCGCGGTGGCCGCCAATGCGGCGGTCAATCTCGGCAATCACGCGCGCGGCGGCAACGTCCACTGGTCCTGCGCGCTCGTCTTTGCGGCTGCGGGCATCGTCGGTGCGCTCGGCGGTTCGGTGCTCGGCAAGCGGATGGACGGCCAGAATCTCCTGGCGCTGTTCGCGGTGTTGATGCTGGTCATCGCCATCCTGATGCTGAAGACCCGCGCCCGGGTCGGCGAGCAGCGTGTGGCGATCAGTACGGACAATACGCCGGCGCTGGTCGGTCTCGGCCTGATCACGGGCACGCTGTCCGGGTTCTTCGGCATCGGCGGCGGCTTTTTGATCGTGCCGGCCCTGATGCTGGCAACCGGCATGTCGATCATGAGCGCCATTTCGTCGTCGCTCGTCGCGGTCACGGCTTTCGGCCTCACCACGGCGCTCAGCTATGCCTGGTCGGAGCTGATTTCCTGGACACTTGCTTTGGTGTTCATCGTCGGCGGCATCGTCGGCGGGCTGGCGGGAACGGCCGTGGCGCGCTCGTTGTCGGTACAGCGAGGCGCGTTGAATGTGATTTTTGCGGTTATCATTATACTCGTGGCCCTCTATATGTTGGCCCGTAATATCTACGTGACATGACGATTGGCGCATGATGCGTCTCCGGAGAACATCATGAGCGGCCGCAATTTTCATACTTTCGCACCGACGCGCCGCGCCGCGCTTGGCCTGTTTGGCGGAGCCATGTTGCTCGGTGCCAGCGGTCGCGCCATAGCGGCGCCGGGCAGCGATGAGGACGACGAGGTTCTCAAGGAATCCCTCGTGCTGCGAGATCCCGATATTCCGGCTTCGGGGAATCCGAAGGGCGATGTCACGATCGTCGAATATTTCGACTATCAATGCCCGTATTGCCGCAAGCTCGCACCGGATCTCCGTGCCGTCGTCAAGGAAGACGGCAATGTCCGCCTCGTCTCGAAAGACTGGGCAATTCTCGGCCCGGTCTCGGTCTATGCCGCCGGCCTTGTGCTTGCGACGCGCTATCAGAACAAATTCATCGAGGCGCAGCACGCCCTGATCAGCCTGAATACCAAGCTGACCGAGCAAGTCGCGCGTGACACGCTTGCCAAGGCCGGGATCGATGTCGATCGTGCGCTCGCCGATCTGCAAGCCAATCGCGAGGCCATTGTTGCCAAGCTCAAGCAGATCGACAAGCAGGCGACGGCTTTCGGTTTCCGCGGCACGCCCTCCTTTATCGTCGGGAAATTCCGCATTCCGGGCCCGATCAGCAAGGAGCATTTCAAGCTGGCCATCGCCGATGCCCGTAAGGCAGCGACCGAGAAAAAGTAATCGACAAATGAAAGCGCCCCGTCTCAAGACGGGGCGCTTTCAAGCCGATCTGTCTGACCTTTGCGTCTTTGTCCCCGCAAGCCGCGTTACGATTTCATCTGTGCCGTCAATCTGGCCCAATCCTCCTTGGTTCGCGCTTTCAGCGCTTCCCAATTGGTCTGGGCGACATCCCAATTGACGATTGTGCGGCGCTCCTGCGCGGCTTGGCCGTTTGCCACCGACGAAGTCGTCATCGAGTCGTGCATATAGACGCCGATGCCCAGGATCAGCGCACCGAGGATCATTCCGAAAAACGTCCGCATGACAAAGCCTCCATTGAGCCCCGACAACGCGGCGCGGGAGACTTTGGTTCCGGTCATGCCGCGCCGCTTCGTCGCAGTGCGGGAAGCGCGTGGGATTGATCTTGGTGAAGCGTCATGATGATCCTTCCTTTGCCATGACCGTCCATCTCACCGATCAGTCCGTTCTCGAAGACGCCATCCGGCGACTGGTGAAGGACGACTCGCGCCTGAAGCCGATCCTCGCAAAGGCCGGCATGCCGGCGCTGCGCCAGCGGGCGCCCGGCTTCGAGGGATTGGCGCAGATCGTCTGCGGGCAGCAAGTCTCTGTCGCTGCAGCTGCGGCGATCTGGGGGCGGGTTTCGGCGGCCTATGTGCCATTCGATCATCACGCCATCCGCAAGGCGCGCACCGATCGTCTCGGCCGGCTTGGCTTGTCGGCCGCGAAGATCAAAACGCTGAAGGCGATCGCGAAAGAACTCGTTGACGAGCGACTCAATCTCGATGTGCTCACCGAGGAAGATGCCGATGCCGCGCACAATACGCTCGTCGCTCTGCACGGCATCGGCCCATGGACCGCGGATGTATATCTGCTGTTTTGCCTCGGCCACGGCGATGCCTGGCCCGCCGGTGATGTTGCCCTGCAGGAAGCAATCAAGGTCGGACTAGGGTTGAATGAGCGCCCGACGGTAAAGCAGATGGCGCCCCTTGCCGAACCGTGGCGCCCGCTGCGCGGCGCCGCGGCGCATCTGTGGTGGGCCTACTATCATGCGATCAAGAAGCGCGAGGGCGTGATCGCGGGGACGCCTGCATGAAACGCCGTTTGAAACGGACGTCGTTTTAAACGCGGCCCTTGTCGCAATACGGACATCGCTGCTGGAGACACTTCTTGCAAAGAGGAGACAGCGATGAACAGCATCCAGCAATTCAATGTCGATAGAGCCGATCTTGCGAAGACGTCACTGACGGAAACTCCGCTGCCATCGCGCGAGACGTTGCCGGACGACGGTCTGCTGGTGAAAGTCGATCGCTTCGCCTTCACTGCCAACAATATCACCTACGCCATGCTCGGCGATGCGCTGAAATACTGGCAGCTGTTCCCTGCGCCGGATGGGCGCGGCAATATTCCGGTCTGGGGCTTTGGCGATGTCATCGCCTCGAAGCATCCGTCTGTCCCGGAAGGCGAGCGCCTGTTCGGCTATTTCCCGATGGCGACGCATCTGGTGATCGAGGCTGTCGATGTCAGCAAGCGGGGTCTGCGCGATGGCGCGGCGCACAGGCAAGGCGTCGCGCCGGTCTACAATGCCTATGCGCGCGTTGGCGCGGATCCGGCGTTCGTGGGGCGTCAAGGCGATTATCAGGCGCTGCTGCGGCCGCTGTTCATGCTGTCATTCCTCGTCGATGACTTTCTCGCCGATGCGGAGCTTTTTGGTGCGAAGCAAGTGATCCTGTCGAGTGCGTCGAGCAAGACCGCTTTCGGTCTGGCCCACCTGCTCCATACCGGCCGCTCGCCGATCCGCGTTATCGGTCTCACATCTGCTCGTAACGCCGATTTCACCTCGTCGCTCGGCTGCTATCACGAGGTCATCCCCTACGACCGCATCGACACGCTGCGGCCGGAGCAGGCAACCGCCTTTGTCGATATGGCCGGCAATGCCGAGCTACGCGGTCGACTGCATCGCCATTTCGGCGATCGTCTCGTCTATAGCGGTCGGGTTGGCATGACCCATCAGGACATGGCCGAGGTTGATGATATGCCTGGCGCCAAGCCGTCCTGGTTTTTCGCGCCTGACCAGATTCGCAAACGCGCCAGGGAATGGGGCCCGGGTGGCATCGATCAGCGCTTCGGTGCAGCCTGGGCGGGTTTTGCGCCGATGCTGGAGAAGTCCCTCATGATTGTCGAGCGATTTGGCGTGGAGGCTGTCGAGGAAGTCTACCGCCAGACCCTCGCAGGACAAGTCGCGCCAAGCGAAGGCCACATGCTTTCGCTGGCCGAGCGCTGATCGATCCTCACATCTCGCCGAGTGCCTCGCGGCGGCGCTGTTCGGATTCCTCGGCATAGCGGCGTGTGGCATGTGCCTCCGAGAGCGTGCCGACCACGCGGTAGCTCTCGGCTTCGACGACGGCGAGGGATTCCGCTTCGTTGCCCTCGAACACCACCATGGCATCGCGGATGTTCATTTCGGGATGCAGCACCACGTTGCGGCAATACAGCAGGCTGTCGAGCCGGAATGCGGCGATGTCGGGCGAATGTGCCTCGGGCACGCTGGCAAGCCCCATATAGCTGCCTTCAGAATCCACCACGACCACCTGATTCTTCGATCCGAGTGGAAACTTTGTGCGGAACTCGTCCAGCGGCATGGTCGATTCGACCATGGAGATATCCGGCCGCATCAGACGCCTGACGGTGAGGTCGCGGATCCAGCCAATGTCGGCGGCGCTGCGGATCGTTTCACCGCGCAGATGCAGGCGCCAGGTGGCAAAAGAGTAACCGAACAATTCGCGGGTGATCTGCGTGGAGATGATGACGGCCACCAGCACGGCCGTGGTGAGCCAGAGATTGCCGGTGGATTCCAGCGCGATGAAACTCATGGTCAGCGGGCCGCCAATCACCGAGGCGGAGAGGGCGCTCATGCCGATGATCGTGTAGATGTTTGGATCGACATTGATCTCCGGCCACAGCGCATTGATGCCGGTGGCGAACAGGTGGCCGCCGAGCGCGCCGATGAACAGCGAGGCGAAGAACAGGCCGCCACGAAATCCGGTGCCGAGCGAAATGATCGAAGCGATGGTCTTCAGCACCATCACGAAGGCGACGAGGGCAATCGGATAGGCGGTCATGCCGCCGAAATGCAATGCGCCATGACCGGACGACATCACCTGCGGCGTCAGCAGTGCCAGCCCTCCGACGCCGAGCCCGCCGAGCGCCGGTCGCAACGGCGGCCACAGACGAATCCTGGCGAGCAGCCATTCACACCACGTCACCACGCGCATGATGCCGATGCCATAGGTTGCGGCGAACACCCCGAGCAGGGCGGCAACTGCAAGGTCATGGCCCTGCACGTCGCCGAATCGGCCGGCGACCACGCCGAGCGTCAGCGGCGAAAATGAGTGTGCGACGAAATAGCCGGTAACGGCGGCGACGCCGACGGGCATCAGGCTCGCCGAGCTGTAGGCGCCGATGACCAGCTCGAAGGCGTAGAAGGCGCCGGCCAATGGCGCGCCGAAGGCTCCGGCAATCGCCGCCGCGGCGCCGCAGCCCACCAGCACGCGCTGGTCGGCCCGACGCAGATGGAACGCCCGGCCGATCGAAGCGCCAAGTCCGCTGGCGAGCTGGGTATAGCCGGCCTCCAGCCCTACCGAAGCACCGACGCCGCTGGACCAGACGGTCTGCAGCGAGACAATGATACTGCCGCGGAACGACATTCGGCCGCCATAGAGCGCATTCGCTTCAATCGGGTCGATCTCGCGGGATGGACGCCAGCGCAGCAGCAGCAGGAAGGCGATACCCAGCGCGAGGCCACCGAGGGTGGGAACCAGCACGGCCCGGACGGGGTCGATCCAGTATTGGCTCGACAGCCGCTGGCCCCATTCGAGATTGAACAGAACGGCATGCAGCACGCTCACCATGGCGCTCATGCCGGCGACAACGAGGCCGCCAATCACGCCGATGATCGCGGCCAGAAGCGCAAGGCTGGTTTCATGCGCGCGGACGAAGACGCGCAGCCATTGCGGGGCCTCAAGATATCGTGACGAAGTGACCATCGGGCGGCGTCCGGACGTGGCAAGCCTCAAGCAAGGCACGCGTCCCGCGGCTAGCGGCAGCCCCTCTCATGAGACCATCCGATGTAGCTGAAAAGGCCGGGATTGCGGCATGCTTTTGCGGAGGGGATAGACCAGAGCTATGCCCTTCACAACCCTGTCACGCTGCCTGTAGTATGTGAGACACAGGCTGCTTCGCGCAGTCGAATTGTGGAGCCAGGAGCGTTACTTGAACGCACATGTCTCGCAAGGCGGCTGGCCGGTTCTGGTTCTCAATGCGGACTTCCGGCCGCTGAGCTACTATCCTTTGTCGCTTTGGTCGTGGCAGGACGCGGTCAAGGCGGTCTTTCTCGATCGTGTGAATATCGTAGCACACTACGATCACGCGGTGCGGAGTCCTTCGTCCGATTTTCAGCTGCCGAGCGTGGTGTCGCTGAAGTCGTTCGTGAAGCCGACGACGCATCCCGCCTTCACGCGGTTCAATGTCTTCCTGCGCGATCGCTTCTCCTGCCAATATTGCGGCTCGCGCGACGACCTCACCTTCGATCACATCATCCCGCGCTCGAAGGGCGGCCAGACTACCTGGGAAAACGTCGTCGCGGCATGCTCGCCCTGCAATCTGCGTAAGGGTAACCTGACCACCCATCAGGCCGGTATGTTCCCGCGCCAGACCGCATTTGCGCCAACCGTGCATCAGCTGCATCGCAACGGCCGGCTGTTCCCGCCAAACTATCTGCACCAGAGCTGGCTCGACTATCTGTATTGGGACACGGAACTCGATCCGTAGCCGTGCGATGGCATCGCAGCCTCTCGGTTTTTGATTCGTCGGCCGTCTTGCGTGTCTCGCGAACGTCCCTTGCGGAAATCCTTCTGCATATGTTCGACAGCAGATAACGGCACGAACCTGCGCGGTTACATAGCAGCCGATATCGATGCTTCTTTCTCTGGTACTCGTTTGCCGCAATTAACGAAGCATTGATACGGCCCTGATCCGTAAGCGACCGGTGCATCGAATGCGGTATTGAGCAGAAAACCGCCCGAGCCGATGCTCTCCGACGTGCTTGGCTTTGCGGGGATCCGCAAGCAGAATCAAAGTCAACGAAGCCTTTCACGAATTTACGATTGATCTTATGGATCGATCAAAATTCGATCGCGCGCGTGCGTAACGACCCGTGCAGCGCGATCGGCGGCCGAACCGGAGGATCAGATGAGCGACAGGATGGTCGATGATATCGTGGCTTTGCTTCCGCCGTTGCTGCAAGGGCTCGAGGCACTCCAGTTCGTCGCGCGCAATCTGCATCCGCCCGCTTTCGATGCGGTCATGGAAGCGGTCGGGCAGCCGGAGAACGCGCTGCAGACAGTGCGCGCAGGTCTCGGTGGCTGGCCGGAGGAGTTCGCCGATCTGCGCCACCATCTCGATGCCGCGAGCGATGGGGTTCTTGCTGGCATTGCCGGCCTGCGCGCTGCGCAGCAGCCAGGCGGGGACATGACCACGGTGTTCCGTGCGCTGCGTCATTCCCCGCGTGCGCAGGAAGCGCTGTATGCGACGGTCGCGCGGCTGCCGCCGGTCAGCAGCTTCTTCCTGCCACCGGCCTTGCGAGAGAATGTTGCGCTTGCCGAACGATTGGCACACCCCGCGGCAGAAGGCACCGGTGTGATTCACGGTGGCGTGCCCGGCGCGCGTAGCAGCTTCTCGCTCTATGTGCCCGAATACTACACCTCCGATCGCGCATGGCCGCTGGTGGTCGCACTGCATGGCGGCACGGGCAATGGTCGCGCCTTTCTATGGAGCTGGCTTGCGGATGCCCGTGCAGTCGGCGCGATTCTGATCGCGCCGACTGCGGCCGGCAGCACATGGGCGCTGATGGGGGATGATCCCGATACGCCGAACATCGCGCAAATCTGCGACCTCGTGCAGTCGCGCTACAATATCGATATCGCTCGCCAGCTGCTCACCGGCATGAGCGATGGCGGCACGTTCTGTTATGTCAGCGGCCTGCGCGCGGAATCGCGCTTCACGCATCTTGCGCCTGTCTCGGCTACCTTCCACCCGCTGATGGCGCAATTCGCCGATGCCGATCGTATCCGCGGTCTGCCGATCCATCTCGTCCATGGTCGTCTCGACTGGATGTTTCCGGTGCAGACTGCACGCGAGGCGCGAGATGCACTCGCGGCTGCCGGTGCCCACGTCACCTATCGCGAGCTCAACGACCTCAGTCACTGCTATCCGCGCGAGATCAATACGGTGCTGCTCGATTGGCTGGACGAACGCTAGACCTCCCGGTACGGCGTCGGGCTTTTGCAACGCCTGCCGGTTCCTATATGTTCGCAAGGCGGGCGATACGGACGAGGAGATTGGGATGCCGTCATTGACCGAATGGAAGGTGCCACCCGGCGTGCAGCCCCGCGCGGAAGATTTCGGCTTCGATCTCGACCGCGCGCTCGACGCGGTGGTCGGCCTCCATTGTATCATCCCCGAAGACGCCTTCACCGCTGAAACTTTGGGTACCGAGCGCGCCGGTAACGGCGTTCTGATCGACGATGGCCTCATTCTCACCATCGGCTATCTCATCACTGAGGCCGAAACCATCTGGGTCCATCTCGGCGACGGCAGCGTTGTGCCGGGCACCGTGCTCGGTGTCGATCAGGAAACGGGATTTGGCCTGGTCCAGGTGCTCGGCCAGATCGACATCGTGCCGCTCAAGCTCGGCAATTCCAGCGCCGCCAAACCCGGCGATCGGGTGGTGATCGGCGGCGCTGGCGGGCGCACGCGTTCGGTGTCCGGCAAGATCGCGGCTATCCAGGAATTTGCCGGCTATTGGGAATATCTCATCGACGATGCGTTTTTCACCCATCCGGCACATCCGAACTGGGGCGGTGCGGCGCTGATCGACAGCAAGGGTGAACTGATCGGCATCGGCTCGCTGCAGATCGAGCGCGAGCAGGCCGGGCAGAACGAGCATCTTAATATGATCGTGCCTACCGATCTTTTGAAACCGGTGCTCGATGACCTCCGCACGATTGGTCGCGTCAACAAGCCGCCGCGGCCGTGGCTTGGCCTTTATGCTGCCGAGGTCGAGGACAAGGTGGTGGTGGTCGGCGTTGCCCGGAAGGGGCCTGCTGCGCGGGCCGAGCTGAAAACCGGCGATGTCATTCTGGCAGTCAATGGTGAGGAAGTTCGCGACTCCGCTACGTTCTATCGCGCGCTGTGGGACCTCGGTACCGCCGGCTGCGACGTGCCGCTGACGCTCTATCGTGGCGGAGATACCTTCGACGTGGAACTGATCTCGACGGACCGAACTCGCCTGCTCAAGGCGCCGCGGCTGCACTGAGCAGGCCGCCGCAGATATGTCCAAAAATGTCTGTTAGGTCTCTCGTCGTTTTACGAATTGGCGGGATCTTGTGCGGCATCGGACGTCAGGCCGCTGTTCGCCTGGCGAATGAAACGATTGTGATCAGCTCTTCGATAGCTTGAATTGCAAGCTATCGAAATGAGATAAAAACTTTGACCAGACCGATCCCTGATTCGTATTCGAGTCCCGTTCCGCAGTTTCGCGTTCACTCGTTCGTCTTCACGGTTGCCACAAGGGTGCCAATGCTCGCTGGGGTCTCAGATGTCGCATCGCCGGCACGTTAATGACAATATCCGCACCAGCCATCTCAAATGCGATCGCTGCCGTGCCCGCATGCAGCTCAAGTCGATCGACCAGTTCGACAGGTTCGAAACGCGCTCTTTCGCATGCGACCGTTGCGGTGCAGTGAAGCTCGTCCGAGTCGATCAGCCTCGGTTGCAGCAGCGAATCGGCGATCGCACGATCTACTGACCCGGACCGCGCCAACGCGCGATCCTCTTTTGTTCACTTGGTATCTCGCTCAGTCTCTAGTGAGCATGCCCGCCGCCCGCCGGCGCCGTGGCGCCGACGGCATTGACATCGAGGTCGATATCGACCTTGCCGGCTTTTTCAAACTGTAGCTGCGCCTTTACCTTGTCCCCTTTGGTGAATGGCTTCTTCAGATCCATCATCATCAGGTGATAGCCGCCGGGCTCGAGCTTGACGGTGGCTCCGGGCTTGATTTCAAGCCCTTCATTCAGCGGACGCATCTTCATCACACCATCGGTCACGCTCATCTCATGCACCTCGATCCGGCTGCCGCCGGCGAACGAGCCGCCCAGCAGCTTGTCGGTGCTTTTGCCTGTATTGGTGATGGTGAGATAGCCGCCAGCTACTTTCGCTGCCGGCGGCGTCGCGCGCGTCCACGGCGCGGAGATCATCAGATCGCCCGCATGCACCATGCTGGCCATCTGCGCTATTGCGTCCTTCGGCGAAGCGGCTGCAAGACGCAGTGACGGGGCCGGCGATTTCAATGCGTGAGCGTCCTGCCCTGCAGAAGGAATCTGCGCCCAGTCTTCCGAGCCGTTCTCGCAGGTCTGCAGCGTCGGCAGATAGAGCGGTGCATCCGTTTTCAGAGATGCCGGCAGATAGGCGGAGAACACGAACTCATCGTAGAAATTGTTGTCTAGCTTGCCGGTCCACGAAATCTGCTTGATGCCTTCGGACGCTTTCATGCCGTGCATGAAATCGTAACTCTGCGCATAGGGACCTGTCTTCGTCTCGATCAGCCAGCCCGGCTTCGGCATCGGCTTTACCGCGATCATTCCTTCTGGAATCTGCACGGTGATCTTCGTGGTCGGCGAAGCGCCGCAGCCATGCGGCACGGCGAGCACCGCACGATAGGAGCCGCCAACGGTGGCCGTGCCGCTCTGCACGAACACATGGGCAGACGCGGGCACTGCGGCCGAGCCGAGCAAAGCGGTGAGCAGCAATGTGCGATTGATCATGGCGTGTCCTTTCACGAATGGCAGTTTAGCGTAAATAGTCATCGTCACCACCTCGCTTTGATACCGGCATAGATGGCGCGGCCGGTGCCGGGTTCGAACAGAGGGGAGGTTGCCGTCGCCACATTGAGAATGCTGGCGGAGGCGATGTAGCGGGTATCGAGAATGTTACGTGCTTCGATATAGCCCGAATAGGTGCCGCCATTGTCGACACCGGCCTTCAGGCCGAGTAGCGCGTAAGGCTCGGTCTTCAACGTATTGGCGCTGTCGACATAATAGGATTCCGGCACCCATTCGACATTGGGCCCGAGATAGAATCCGTTGGCATGTTTATAGAGCAGCTCCGCACGCAGATAATGCCGTGGCGCGCCCGGCAGCAGGTTGTTGCCGTAGAGTGGATCGTTGTCGAAGCGGAAGTCATTCAGCGTATAGGCCATGTTGAGCCACAGCCTGTCCGGCTGCGCCGATGCATCGAACATGCCCTTCAGCACGGCGATGCCGAGGCCGGCCTCGATGCCCTGATGAATCGTTCGGTCCGCATTGGTAACGTTACAATTGCCGAAGGCGCTGTAGAGACACTGCAGTTCGTCGGTGATGTTGGCGCGATAGCCTGTCAGCTCCCACGTCACGTCGGGTCGCCGGCCGCGTGTGCCGATCTCATAGGTCGTCGCACGCTGCGGGCGGATGCTGGTGAAGGGGATGGTCGGAATGCCCGGTCCCGAGGAGCTCTCGCCGAAACTCGGCACTTCCGCGCTGCGAGAAATATTCGCATAGGCTTGCCAGGTCGGATCGATATTCCACAGCACGCCGCCCTTCGGGCTCCACAGGTTGAACTCGGTCGAGCCGGATTGATCCCCATCGCTGAGGAAGCGGTCCTTCCGGTTGCGCGTGGCATAGAGGAACTGGGTGCCGCCGATCAGCGCGACGCTCGGCAGCACATAGAGCGAGTTCTCCACATAGACCGACGTGTTCTTCGAACTGTCGATCGACGACGAGGCCAGCGCGCCCTTCTGCCCGGCGATATTGACATACTGGTTGTTATCGATGCGGCCGTTGATGACATTGACGCCGGCGACGAACACGTTGCGGTAACCGCCGATCATGCGGTCGTCGGAGACCTTCGCGAAACCGCCATAATCCTGATAGCGATAGTCGAGATACTGGAAGATCGGATGCATCAGGTGGCGATCGACGCCGAACAGGCCGAAATCGATGGTGGTGTTGTCGAGCCGGATCGTCGTCTTGTTGGCGAGGCGCACCGTGTCGATGTTGCGCTGCTGGTCGCCGGTAAGGTTGTTCGCCGCGGCGATCGTCGGCGTGTTCAGCGCGCTGTCCTTGCTCACCGAGCCGGGAATGCGCTGCCGCACGCTATTGGCATTGAGATAGAAACGCGTCTCGAAATCCGGCGAGAACTGATAGCCGACATTGCCGCTGACACGCGTCGCATCGCCATAGCTGTGATCGCGATAGCCGTCCGCCGATTGCGTGGAGGCAGTGATGAAACCATCCCACGGCCCGTTGGCGCCGCCGGTCGATGCCTGCAGGCGGCGGAAGCCGAAGGCGCCCATATCGAGCGAGACCGCGTTCAGCCCGGAATCCTTGAGCAAGCCATCGCGTCCGGTGGGCGTGACGAAATTGATGGCGCCGCCGAGCGAATTGGCGCCGAAACGCAGCGCGTTGCCGCCCTTGAACACCTCGACATATTTGTACGCAGTCGGATCGATCTCCTGGAAATCGCCGTAGCCATCCGCGGTGTTGATCGGGATGCCGTCCATATAGAGCTGCACGCCGCGCAGATGGAAATTGCGCGACAGGCTGGAGCCGCGGATCGACAGCCGCGTGTCGTCGCCCCATTTCGGCTGTGCGAACACGCCGGGGACATAATCCAGAATGTCCTTGATGGTGTTCGAAGGCGTGGAGTTTTTCCATTGATCGGCCGTCACCAGCGCGACGCCGCCCGGCGTCTGCTGGATCTCGCGCAACGCCTGCTGTGCGGTCAGGACGGTGAGAGCGCCGGGTATGCTCGGCGTGGCCGCAGCCGGGATTACTGCCGGAGCGGTGCCGCCGTGTGCGGCGCGGATATCGGGCGCCGCCTGCCGAGGCTTGCGCTTCGTAACGGCGCGTTGTTGTGCGGGCGCATCGACGGTGACCGCGGGCAGCGATGTGAAAGAACCTGTTTGGGCAGACACCGCGCCCGGAATGAGCGCGGTTGCGGATGCCAGCAGAAAGCTGCGCAGCCGCATGGAAACGGATAGCATGTGAAACTCCACCGGAATTGAACTGAGCACGCACGTGCGGTCACGTGCGCAAGGCGACGTGGAATGTCAGCTCAGTTGCGGCGGTGCGCGGGCCCGGTGGTCGGAGGTTGCAGCGCGCGTGACGATGTGGTCATCGGGCGCAGCGATGGGCGCAATCGCGATGGCGATGCGCGAGATGGAGAAAGTGACGCCAGTTGGCGGCGCGCCCGGCGCGTGGGTGCCGACACAGATCGGGCAGTGCACTGCCGGCGTGCCGGTGGTCTTGCCGCTGCCGTCGGGGGAGGCTGCGAGATCGGGGTGGGTGAGGCAGAGCTCGAAGCCTGCGGCCTGAGCCGCCGGCGAGATCGAAGCCAGAACAAGGCTCGACAACACGACATTGAGGACAAGCGCATAGACCGCGGCCAAAGAAGCCACGGCGCCAAACCAGCGTTTGCGCGATCCATGTGTCACGGGTGCGATCCTCACGCCATGGTTAGCATGGGCGAGGGAACTGTCAAAGCCGTAGGGCGGATGAGCGAAGCCTGTTCGGTCCTACAGCACCACGATGCCCGAATGCTTCGCCTTGTCGTCGGGCTCCACATGGATGGTGATCAGCGCCTCGCCGATCTCGGCACGGATCGCCTGTTCCAGCGTGTCGCAAATGTCATGCGCAGCGCTCACCGTGGTCGACCCTGCCACGACCAGATGGAAATCGATGAAAGTCATGCTGCCGGCGCGGCGGGTGCGCAGATCGTGTGCCTCGATGGCGCCCTCGGCATGGGCCGAGATGGTTTGCTTGATGGTGGCCAGCATCGCCGGCTCGATCGCCTCATCCATCAAACCGCTGAGCGATTGCTTCATCAGCCCCCACCCGGCCCACAGAATGTTGAGCGCAACCAGGGCGGCAAGAATAGGATCGAGAACCGCTATTCCCGACACGGTGGCGACGATCACGCCGCCGAGCACACCGACCGATGACCAGACATCGGTCAGCAGATGGTGGCCGTCCGCTGCAAGTGCCGGCGAACGCCGGATCCGGCCTTGCCGGATCAGCAGCCAGGCCCACCCGGCATTGATGACCGTGGCGGCGCCATTGGCGGCGAGGCCGAGCCACGGCGTATCTAGCACGCGCGGCGAGAGATAGCTGAAATAGGCTTCGCGCAGGATGAGGATCGCGGCCAGCACGATGAGCACGCCTTCGAGCACTGCAGAAAAATATTCGGCTTTGTGATGCCCGTAGGGGTGCTCGTCATCGGCCGGTTTTGCGCTGAAGCTGATCGCCACGAATGCGACGATGGCCGTCATCACATTGACGATGCTCTCGATCGCGTCCGACAGCAGCGCCACGCTGCCCGTCAAATGATAGGCGAGATATTTCAGCCCGAGCACGAGCAAGCCAACGGCAATACTGCCTTGCGCAAGATTGCGAACGCTTGTCATGAGGAAGTCTCGTGTCGATGGAAATGCGGCGGCGGCGCTGCCGTGCTCTAGACTGGGCGCGCAGGCGATGCAAGTCATGATAAGTAGCTGCAAACGCTTCGCATTATGATGCGCAAGGCAGATGTGCGGTTTGCAGTTCGTAGTTCGCAGGATGGATTGAGCGAAGGCGCAGGGCGCCGGGCCGATACCCATCAACGTTGACGCTTCACCATGGGCGCGAGAGATGATGATCGCTTCGCTCATCCCATCCTGAGGCTCTGTGCACGATTACTCTCATGCACGGCCACTTCCCGTCATGGGACCTGTCGTGTCCGGGCACAGCTTGAAGTCATCGTTGGCAATCTGTCGCTGTGGCGCACTCGTCACAGCCGCACGCAAAATCGTCCGTAAGGCCTGTTCCATGCCCGGATGACGTGCTCTTGACCCTGTCATGACGCGCCGACCCTGTATGACAGGCCGGTCGTCTCGATCGGGCGGGTTGCTGTTGGGAATGGGAATGACTGGTTTGGGTGAATTGCGTTGGCCGCGCCTTGCGGCGCTGTTCGTTTTGCCCGCTTTGCTGGCGGGTTGCGCCAGCAGTGGCGGGATGATGTCGTCGGGCCTTGGCGGGTCGTCCGCAATGTATGCCGAGCGGAATGATGGCGGCCACACGCTGCCGGCCATCGATGTCGCCAGCCTCGATCCTGCCATGCTGCGCCAGCGCGTCGATTATCGGACGCGCGAACCTGCCGGCACCATCGTGGTCGATACGGCCGCGCGTCATCTCTATCTCGTCGAGGGCGATGGCAAGGCGATGCGTTACGGCATCGGCGTCGGCAAGGCCGGTCTCGCTTTTGCGGGCAGCGCCACCATCAAGCGCAAGGCGGAGTGGCCGCACTGGAGCCCGACCGAGAACATGATGAACCGCGAGCCGGCGCGTTATCGCCATCTGGCCAGCGGCATGGCCGGTGGCCTCGAAAACCCGCTCGGGCCGCGCGCGATGTATCTCTATCAGGGCGATCGCGACACGATGTTCCGCATCCATGGCACCACGGAGCCGGAGACCATCGGCTATGCCGTCTCCAGCGGCTGCATCCGGCTGATGAACCAGGACGTCATCGACCTCTACAACCGCGTCAAGATCGGCAGCCGCGTGGTGGTGATCCAGGGCGGCCGGGCGGCGGAGTCGTAAACAAGGGATATTCGATATTCCCGCTCGGGAATATTTTGATGTTTTTGCCATTTTATTCCCGATCGGGACTTTTATTGCAAATATTCCCGTTCGGGACTATTTTGGCGAAATCGCTGAAATAGTCCCGATCGGGAAGTTCATGGCAGCCATTAAAAACTCCACCGATTTCGGCCAGCAAATCAGGCTGCGGCGCAAGGCGCTCGGCCTGACCCAGCAGCAACTCGCTGCGCGTTGCGGTGTCGGCGTTCGCTTCATCATCGAACTGGAAGGCGGCAAGCCGACGTGTCAGCTCGGCAAATCTCTTACGGCAGCGGTGGAGGTCGGACTCCTGCTACAATCTGGCCGCGATGACCGGCGGCCTAACGATGCGTCGCTGCCAGATACCGACGATCCGCTCACCTATCTTCCGAAATTTTAGGTGCCACCATGATCGGAATCTATTTCGAGACGATCAAGGTTGGAACGATTGCGGCTGAGAACGATCGGCCGCAATTTGTCTATGACAAGGACTGGATCGGTCGCAGTGGTGCGTTTCCAATCTCGCTGTCGATACCGCTGTCGTCAGCGCCGGTCGGGGCCGAGAAAATCATTCCCTGGCTGGCCAACCTGTTGCCCGAAAGTCACTTGTCGGAGATCGGGCAACAATTCGGCATTTCGCCACAAGACGTGGTCGGGCTTCTGCTGCGGATCGGGCGCGACACTGCAGGCGCTCTCTCGATCGGTCATCCGCGTGAAGGACATGATGAGTATCGCACGGTTGAGAACGATGCCGAGCTTGAGCGGATCATCAACGAGCTCCCGCAAAGGCCTTTCCTGGTTGGCGACGAGGGCGTTTCCATGTCGCTTGCCGGTATGCAGGACAAGCTCCCGGTCGGCGTCGTCGACGGCAAGATTGCGATTCCGCTCGACGGCACACCATCGACATATATTCTGAAGCCGGATGCTCCGCGGCTTGCTGGCAGTGTATTCAACGAGGCTTTTTGCCTGACGCTTGCGAAGCTGGTTGGTCTCGATGCTGCCTCAGCGACGACCGGAAGGGCAGGCAAGCGCAGCTATCTGCTCGTGAAACGGTACGACCGGATAGACACGCCGAACGGTATCCTGCGTGTTCATCAGGAGGATTTGTGCCAGCTGCTTGGCTATTTCCCGACCGCAAAATATGAGGTCGGCGCCACGGCGGGCCTTGCTGGGCCGTCTCTCGCAAAGCTTTTCATCGCCGTTTCGGACAGCGTTTCACCCGGCGCTCGTCTCACGCTGCTCGATGCGGTGATCTTCAACGCTCTGATCTGCAACACTGATGCGCACGCAAAGAACTATTCGATTTTGATAGGCTCTGAGGGCTCCGCCAAATTCGCACCGCTTTACGATCTCGTTTGCGCGCAGATCTATCCGCAAGTCACCCGGCAATTGCCGCAAACCATCAGCGGCAAACGCGAGGCCATTCACCTTTTCAGCAAGGATTGGCAGCATTTCGCCCGCTCGGTGAACCTCAGTCCCGCACAGACGCTGAAGCGGGTGGCTGAACTTGCCAGTTTGGTGCTCGATCACATCGATGCAGCGAAGGAGATCGTTTGCGCAATGCCGGCCGGAGGCGATCCGGTGCTCGACAAGATCGCATTCCAGATCAGGAAGCGGACGCGACTCATCGTCAGGCAACTCGACCAGCGCGATCCGGCGGTGACGTGAAGTGACAACGACAGCCGCTCGCCCCGTTTTTCGCTTCGCTCCCAGCCCGAATGGCTATCTCCATCTCGGCCACGCTTATTCGGCCCTGCTGAATTTCGATCTGGCGCGGCAGGTCGATGGGCGTCTGCTGCTGCGGATCGAGGATATCGATGTCACGCGCTGCCGGCCGGATTACGAGCAGGCGATCTATGACGATTTGGCTTGGCTCGGGATCGCATGGGAGTCGCCGGTGCGCCGGCAGTCCGATCATCTCGATGCCTATGTCGCTGCAAGCGACAGGCTGGCAGCGATGGGGCTGCTCTATCCCAGCTTCGAAAGCCGTGCAGAGATTGCGCGGCTGGTGGCCGGCGAGGAAGCCAGAGGTCCATGGCCGCGCGATCCCGATGGCGCGCCGCTCTATCTGGGCACGGCGAAGTCCCTGTCCGCCGACGCAGTCGCTGCGTTGAAGCGCTCGGGCGCACCGATGGCGCTGCGGCTCGACATGGCTGCGGCGATCCGGCATGCCGGCGCGCTGGCCTGGCAGGAGCGTGGCGGCGGCCCGGATGGCGAGACAGGCGAGGTCGCCGCGCGACCGGAAGCCTGGGGCGATGTCATTCTGGCGCGCAAGGAAGTCCCCACCAGCTACCATCTGTCCGTCGTCATCGACGACGCGCTGCAAGGCGTCACCGATGTCGTTCGCGGCCAGGACCTGTTCTGGTCCACCAGTGTGCATCGCCTTCTGCAGGCTCTGCTCGGCCTGCCGGCGCCGGTCTATCGGCACCACGCCTTGTTGCGTGACGAGACCGGAGCGAAGCTCGCCAAATCCCTGGCATCAACCAGCCTGCGCGACTTGCGCGCGCAGGGTGTCATGCCTGCAGATATCCGCCGTCTCGCGGGATTGCCACTGCATCCGTGATCTTTGCAGGGTTATCCCAATGCTCATCGGAACCGTGGCGTGACTCGGCAGGGGCCGCCATGGCATGGTGCGATGGACGAGTGGGCATCCAATGGCGCTGAGATCGCGCGCGCCGCGCAAACCGCGGAAGCGCAGCACGACAATCGCAAAGCCGAAGACCGCGAAAGCGCGCGTCGCCAAGAAGGCCGCGCGAAAGCCGCGTATGGCGCCGGCAGCGACGCGCACCGATGCGATGGTCGAGCAGGCGCTGGCGATGTTCGCCCATGAGGTTCGCACGCCGCTCACCGGCATTCTCGCAGTCAGCGATCTGCTCGCCACCTCCGAGCTTTCCGAGCGCGAACGGCGCTGGGTCGAAACCATCAGGGCCGGTGCCGAACATCTCGCCGGCCTTGCTACTCTGTTCGTGGATGCGGCCAGGAGTTACAAGACCGGACTCGATCTGCGGCAGGATTTCTTCGATCTGCGCACGCTGACGCGCGCCGTCGGCGATTCGCTCGCCGGCCGCGCCACGGCGAAGGGGCTGCAGGCCGTGGTCACGGTTGCCGAGAAACTGCCGAATTTCGCCGTCGGCGATCCGATCCGGCTGCGAGCGGCGCTGGAGAATCTGATCGACAATGCCGTGAAATTCACCGACAGCGGCAATGTCACGCTGAAAGTCGCGTCCGTCCGCATCGCCGGCAAGATCGGAGTATCCTTCGCGGTCTCTGACTCAGGGATCGGTCTGACCCTTGCAGAAACCAAAAAGCTGTTCCGGCCGTTCTCGCAGGCCAATGTCTCCATCGCCGCACGTTTTGGCGGCGCCGGCCTCGGCCTGTTCTCGGTCAAGCAGTTGGCCAAGGCGATGGGCGGCGACATCGCAGCAACGGTGCGGCAGGGCGGCGGCACCACATTTACGCTGACTGTGGCCCTCGATCGGGTGCGGGGCGACATTGCGCAGATGGCGCAATTGGAGAAAGCATCGGCGGGCAGCGATACGCTGCGCATTCTCGGCGTCGAGGACAATCCGTTCGGCCGCGTGGTGCTGAATGCCATTCTCACCGAACTCGGCCATTACGCGGAATTCATCGGTCGTGGCGAGGATGCGGCTGCGCGCGTGGCGCAAGGCGATTTCGACGCGGTGCTAATGGATATGGTGCTGCCGGATATCGGCGGCGTCGAGGCGATCCGTCAGATCCGCGCGTTGAAGAAGCCGTACGGCCGCATCGCCATCATCGGCGTCTCCGGCCGCGGCGAGGACGAGGCCGCGGCGCGTCAGGCCGGTGCCGACAATTTCCTGATCAAACCGGTTTCTCCGCGGGCTCTAGCGACTGCGCTGCTTGCAGCGAAACGCCGTTCGGCAGCCGTGAGCGGATGATCGCCGCATTCAGCGCGCCGCCGAACACGAAGATCGCGGCAATGAAATACAGGAACACCAGCGCGATGATCGCCGAGGCGAGCCCCGCATACATGGTCACGTAATTGTTAGCGAAGCGCGCAAGATAGAGGCCGAAGCCGACGGCCGCGGCCAGCGAGCCCAGCATCGTGAACGCGATACCAGGCAGGATCTGCGGAAATGTCCGCCGCCCTGCGGGGAGCCGGGTATGCAGGATGACGAGGGCAATGAGCATCGCGGCGATGGTGATGCCGTAGCGGGCGACCGTGAGCAGCCGTTCGTTGTTCTCCACCATCAGCGGCACATAACGTCGCACGATTTCCAATACCAGCGGTCCGAGCACGATCAGGAAGGCCATGACCAGCGCCGTCGCAGCGGCGATCAGCGTGTAGCCGATGGATTCCAGCCGCAGCCAGTACCAGCGGCGCGGCTCGGTCACCGAATAGGCGCGGTTCAATGCCACCCGCAGGCTCTCGACACCGTTGGAGGCGAAATAGAGCGCGAGCACGAGGCCAATGGTCAGGGCGTCGCCGCGCGTCGTGGTGAGCACCTGATGGATCTGGCCGGACAATGCATTCGACACCTGGTCCGGCCAGATCTCGAGCAGCAGGTTCATGGCCTGGTCGGCGAGGTCGCGAGAGCCGAAGAAGCCGGCCAGCGAGGTCAGCACGATCAGGAACGGAAATAGCGCCATCAGCGTGGAGAGTGCGATATGGCTGGCGATCGCCCAGCCGTCATCGGCGAGAAACCGGTAGAAGGCGTCGAGGCCAATATCGAAGGCGATGCGTATCTGCCTCACAGTCCACCTTGTTGAATCGGCTGCTTGTGCCAGTGTCCATGATATAACGCCGGAAAGCCAGAATGTTGCATGGGCTCCGTCGCGTAGGATGGGTTGAGCGCAGGCGCGGTAGCGCCGGAGCGATACCCATCGCTACGAGCGCCAAGAGGTGATGGGTATCGCTCCGCTCAACCCATCCTACGACACCGTCACTGGTGGCAAATCTCTCTCGCATTCCCTACATTCGCGATCACCGTCCACCCATCGAGGGCCCCGCATGACCGTTCACCAGCGCAACATTTCCATCGTCGATCCCGTGAAGCTCGACCGGCTTGCCGAAGTCGCCGTGAAAGTGGGGCTGCAACTGGCGCCCGGGCAGGATCTGTTGCTGACGGCGCCCGCCGCTGCGCTGCCGCTGGTGCGCAAGATCGCCGAACATGCCTACAAGGCCGGTGCCGGTCTGGTGACGCCGTTTTTCTCGGACGAGGAAATGACGCTGGCCCGCTATCGCTACGGCCACGACGACACCTTCGACCGCGCCGCCGGCTGGCTCTATGACGGGATGGCGAGGGCACTCGGCAATAACACCGCCCGCCTTGCCATCGTCGGCGATAATCCGATGCTGCTGTCGAACGAGGACCCGGCAAAGGTCTCGCGCGCCAGCAAGGCCAATTCCATTGCCTATCAGCCGGCACTGCAGAAAATTGCCGGTTTCGACGTCAACTGGAACATCGTGGCTTATCCGACACTCTCCTGGGCCAAGCAGGTGTTTCCGGGCGATGAGGACGACATCGCGGTGCAGAAACTCGCCGAAGCGATCTTCGCCGCTTCGCACGTCGATAATGCCGATCCCATCGCCGCCTGGACTACGCATAACGCAGCGCTGCGCACCCGCACCGACTGGCTCAACGGCCAGCGCTTCCACGCGCTGCATTTCAAGGGGCCGGGCACCGATCTCGTGGTCGGCCTTGCCGACGGTCACGAATGGGAAGGCGGCGCCTCCACCGCGAAGAACGGCATCGTCTGCAATGCCAATATCCCGACCGAGGAAGTCTTCACCACGCCGCACGCGGCGCGCGTAAGCGGCCATGTCCGCTCCACCAAGCCGCTGTCCTATCAGGGCACGCTGATCGAGGACATCGCGGTGCGTTTCGAGGAAGGCAAGATCGTCGAAGCCAAGGCCTCGCGCGGTGAAGCCGTGCTGAACAAGGTGCTGGATACCGATGAAGGCTCGCGCCGTCTCGGCGAAGTGGCACTTGTGCCGCACTCGTCGCCGATCTCGGCCAGCGGTCTGCTGTTCTACAACACGCTGTTCGACGAAAATGCCGCTTGCCACATCGCGCTGGGCCAGTGCTATTCGAAATGCTTCGTCGGCGGCGACCAGCTGACGCCTGAACAGATCGCGGCGCAGGGCGGCAACAAGAGCTTCATCCATATCGACTGGATGATCGGCTCCGGCGAGATCGACATTGACGGTGTGCATGCCGATGGCCGCACGGTGCCAGTGTTCCACAAGGGCGAGTGGGCCTGACCTAACGCGCAATCGGCGGGATGATGGCTGCGGTGTTGCGGTAAACCGTGCTATCATCCCTGCCACAGCGCGGCCGCAAGTTTGCCGCAGGAAACATGAGCGAAATGGGCTCCGAAGGCAGCAGTTTCTACGCAAAAATCCCCGTATTCCACGACTTCAGACGGCTGATGGACCCGGCGCTCTATGCGCCGCTTCCCGATGACTGGACCATAGGCGTTGCCGATATCGTCGATTCCACGAGGGCGATTGCCGATCGGCGCTACAAGACCGTCAACATGGCCGGCGCCGCTGTCATCGCCGCGATCACCAATGCGCTCGAAGGGCGCGACTTCCCCTTCGTGTTCGGCGGCGACGGCGCCAGTTTCGCTGTCGCGCCAGCCGATCTCGATCGCGCCCGCGACGCGCTCGCGGCCACGACGACATGGGTGAAAGGCGATCTCGATCTCACCATGCGTGTCGCATTGGTGCCGCTCGCCGACATTCGCGCGCAGGGCCGCGACGTTCGTGTCGCGCGTTTCGGTCCATCGAAGAATGTCTCCTATGCGATGTTCAGCGGCGGCGGTCTTGGTTGGGCGGAGGTCGCGATGAAGCGCGGCGACTATGCCGTGACGCCGGCGCCGGCCGGCAGCCATCCCGATCTCACTGGTCTGTCGTGCCGCTTCGAGGAAATGCCGTCGGCGCGCGGGCTCATTCTGTCGGTGCTGGTGATGCCGCGAGACGGCGGCGATGCAGCGGCGTTTCGCAGTGTCGTCGAGGACATCATCGCCCTGGTCGAACGCAGTCCCGATGCGGCACGCCCAATCCCCGCACAGGGTCCGAGTATGACCTGGCCGCCGGCGGGACTGGAGCTCGAAGTGCGGGCCGGGCGCGGCGCGCAGTCACCGGCGCTGTTTCGGCCGTGGGTGATCATGCGAACGCTGTTCGTCTATACGCTCGTCCGGTTCAGCATCAGTTGCGGCGGCTTCGTGCCGCAGACCTATATGCGGCAGCTCGTCGAGAATTCCGATTTCCGTAAATACGACGACGGGCTTCGTATGATCCTCGATTGCACGCCTGAGCTCGAACGCGAACTGGCGGAGCGCCTTGCATTGGCTGCGTCGGAAGGCGTCGTCCGCTACGGATTACATCGGCAGGATGCGGCGATGATGACCTGTTTCGCGCTATCGGCACTGCGCAGCGACCATGTTCATTTCATTGATGGCGCGCGCGGCGGCTATGCGTCCGCGGCGACGGCGCTGAAATCGATGCCGATCTGATCAGCGGCCGACGCGCGACCAGTTCTCGCTGCCGCAGATTGCGCCGACGCAGCCCTCGACCTTCAGCGTATCCGGTCCGGCCAGCGAGACATTGCTCACGTAGTACCGGCCGTCATCAGCATTGTAGATCTGACCGGACCACGTAGCTGCGCTGGTTGGCTTCATGCCGAAGAACAGATGCACGCCGATCATCGACCGCGTGGCGAGTTTCGGATCGGGGTTCTTGTCATCGATAGGCGGCTGGCCGGTGCGCGGATCGATTTTGTCGCGCAGCGAAACGATGGTGCCGCAAAGCTGTGTGCCGCATTTGCTGACGCGCACATTCGCATCGCCGGCCTGGGTCTGCCATACGCCGCTGACATCGCCACCGGACTGCGCGAGGGCCGGGCCGGCGAGAACGACGCCCAGCAATGCGGTCAAGACGGTTGCGCGGATGATCATGCGGTTCTCCTCGGATCAGGCGGTCTGCATAACAAGAAAACGGATTCGTGCAATTGCCGTGAGACGCTAGGGTAAAGCGAAATTGTCGCAATTAACGAGATTTGATCGGGATCGTGCCAACGCGTAACTTTCGAACGTCGAAAAGGTGCGCGCCGGTTGTAATCTGTTCAAATTGCCGGAAGATTGCGATGTTCATCAGTATCGCGTCGCTATATTCGACCGTGGCAGAAATCACCACGGCAGACCGCATAGGTCCAACTCTCCCTCATGCGGCGCGCGCTTCAGATAATAGACCAGCGGCTGCAAGACATTGAAGCGGACGCGCTCGCCATTCTGTTTTGCGAACACCTCGCCCATGAACGGCTTCCAATTGCGGCTCGTATAGAAGCTCGTCATTTCAGGATCGCAGAACAGCAACGCGAAATCGTTGGAGCGCTCGTCGCGCAGCGTATGCAAGGCGGCGTCGATTGCCACGCTGGCGAGCCCCTGACGACGGAAATCCGGATGCGTGAGCACGCCGCCGATCCCGCCGATCCGAATCGGGCGTTCTCGCCAGATGCCTTCGCGGCGATACAGTCCGACCTGGCAGACGGGCTGTTCGTCGGCCTCGACGATCACGCGCAGATCCGCATGCGCGAATTCCACATTTGCCCAAGCGCGTTGCGCAACGGTCTCGGCCGGCCAGACCAGGTCGAAAAGTGGCTTGACGCGCGGCCAGGCGGGATCGCCCGTCACGATTTCGATCTCGATACTCATTTCCGCTGATGACCCCTGCGTCCGGTGCAGCCTTATAAAGCGGAGCATGGGTAGAAACTTATCGAATCCGATGCTTATGTGGAAAAAATCTTCCAGGAATATCAAGGGCGGTGGGATGACTGAGGCGGAGCTTACCAAGTATCAGCGCTGGGCGATCTTGGCCGGCGCAGCGACGCTGCTCAGTCTGGCCATGGGCATGCGCCAGAGCTTCGGTCTTTTTCAACCGTCGATCCTGCGCGATACAGCCATCACCACCGCCGATTTCTCGCTGGCCACGGCCTTGCAGAACGTGATCTGGGGAATTTCTCAGCCATTCGTCGGCGCCATCGCCGATCGGTTTGGTACGCGCTGGGTGATGCTTTCCGGCGTGCTGATCTATGCAGCCGGTCTGGTTTTTATGCTGTTCGCCACCACGCCGCTCTATTTCACGCTCGGCGCCGGCTTGTGTATTGGTCTCGCGCTGTCCTGCACGGCTTCGAGCATGACGATGACCGTCGCCTCGCGCTCGGTCTCCGCCGCCAAGCGCAGCGTCACCATGGGCGCGGTGTCGGCCGCAGGCTCGCTCGGTCTCGTGATCGCATCGCCGCTCGCGCAGACGCTGATCTCCACCGCCGGCTGGCAGGTGGCGCTGATCGGCTTCCTCGGTCTCGCGGCTGTCATGTTGCCGGCCGCCTTGCTTGCCGGCCAGTCCGACAAGATCGAGCGCGCGGCCGTCGATGAGTTGCCGCAATCGCTCGGCCAGGTCGTGCAGTCCGCGCTCGGCCATTCCGGCTATATCGTGCTGGCGCTGTCATTCTTCGTGTGCGGCCTTCAGCTCGTCTTCATCACCACCCATCTGCCGAATTATCTCGCCACTTGTGGCCTCGATGCGTCGCTGGGCGCCACGGCGCTGGCGCTGGTCGGGCTGTTCAACGTGTTCGGCTCCTATGCATTCGGATGGCTCGGCGGCCGCTATCCCAAGCAGATTTTGCTCGGCGGAATTTATATTGCACGCTCGCTCGCGCTCGCCGCCTATTTCTATTTCCCGGCGACACCGACCACGACCATGGTCTTCGCCGCGGTGCTCGGTTCGCTCTGGTTGGGCGTCGTGCCGCTGGTGAATGGCCTTGTAGCGCAGCTGTTTGGCCTGCGCTTCATGGCGACCCTCACCGGGATCGCCTTTCTGAGCCATCAGGCGGGCTCCTTCATGGGCGCCTGGGGGGGCGGTGTCATTTTTGCGCATCTGGGCAATTACGACCGCGCCTGGCAGGCCGCGGTGGTCATCGGCCTGATCGCGGGTTGCTTCCAGATGCTGATGAATGTGAAGCCGCCCGTGCGGCGCGATGCGGTGCCGCAGGTAGTGCCGAGCGCGGCTTGATCGCTCGCAGAGGGGTGGGCGATTTAACGGGAACCTTCTATAAAGGTTCCCGTTAAGCCAACTCTCCCATTAACGTGGACCTTGACCCCATGACCTTCACGCTTCCCGATCTGCCTTACGCCTATGATGCGCTCGCGCCCCATATGTCGAAGGAAACACTGGAATTCCATCACGATAAGCACCATCAGGCTTACGTGACCAACGGCAACAACCTGCTGAAGGGCACCGAATTCGAGGGCAAATCGCTCGAGGAGATCGTGAAGGGCTCGTTCGGCAAGAATGCTGCGCTCTTCAACAATGCCGGCCAGCACTACAACCATCTCCACTTCTGGAACTGGATGAAGCCGAATGGCGGCGGCGACAAGCTGCCGGGCCGTCTGGCCAAGAAGATCGACGAGGATCTCGGCGGTCTCGACAAGTTCAAGGCCGATTTCGCCGCCGCCGGCGCCGGCCAGTTCGGTTCGGGCTGGGCCTGGCTCGCCGTCAAGAACGGCAAACTCGAAGTCTCCAAGACCCCGAATGGCGAAAACCCGCTGGTGCACGGCGCGACCCCGATTCTCGGCGTCGACGTGTGGGAACACTCCTACTACATCGATTATCGCAACCGTCGCCCTGACTATCTCAAGGCGTTCGTCGATAACCTCGTCAACTGGGATTACGTGGACGAGCTGTTCGGCAAGGCCGTCTGATTGTCTTTGCGGCAGTGACGCAAGGAAGGGCGGTGGCGCAAGCTGCCGCCCTTTTTCTTTTGGCTGACATGGCGTCGTGTCGTCTATCGCTCCGACTTGCCGCCGCACACGCGCTGCGGCACAACAGTCCAAAGTGAGCTGATTGTGCAGCGGGTGTTCGATGAATTTCGTTCTGGTTTTCGTGGGCGGTGGCCTTGGCGCAACGCTGCGTCACGTGATCAACCTCACCTGTGCCCGCTGCATGGCCCCCGGTTTTCCGTGGGGCACTTTCATCATCAACATCACCGGCTCCACCGTGATGGGCCTCATCGCCGGGTATCTCGCCTTCAAGGGCGAGTCTTCCCAGCCATGGCGCCTGTTCCTGATGACCGGCATTCTCGGTGGCTACACCACTTTTTCGGCCTTCTCCCTCGACACCGCATTGCTCTATGAGCGCGGTGAGGTGGGCCCCGCGCTTGCCTATGTGCTTGGCTCGGTGGTGCTTTCGATTGCGGGCCTGTTTGCCGGCCTGGCCCTGGTGCGCCACTTCGCCTGACCAGCGCTTGCGCTATGTTATAATATAACATAGATTGAGGTTGGCGCCTTGGAGCGCTCTGTTTTCATTGGCGTTTCCGGTTCGGGCTCCCATGGCGCAAGCACATTCCCATGATCATGACCATCACCATGGTCACGTCCATGATCATGGTCGCGGCCATGCTCATCACAGTCATGATCCTGCGAGCCCGCATCCGGCCCAGCCATCGCCGTGGTCGATCCTGCGCATGTCGCTGCCCGCCCGGCTCGCCGCCGCGCTGGCGGTCTCCGCAGCGCTTTGGGCGGTGGTTCTGCTGGCGATGAGGCCATCATGACCGCACAACTCACCTTTCGCGACGTTACATTGGGCTATGATCGTCATCCGGCCGTGCATCATCTCAATGGCGAGGTTTCGCCCGGTGCCTTGCTCGCGGTGATTGGCCCCAACGGCGCCGGCAAGTCGACGCTGTTTCGCGGCATCGTCGGCATTCTCAAGCCGCTGGCCGGTCGGATCACGCTCGGCGACCTGAAGCCGCATGATATCGCCTATCTTCCGCAAAGCGTGGATATCGATCGGACGTTTCCAATCTCGGTGTTCGATTTCGTAGGCACCGGCCTGTGGCGCAGCACGGGCATTTTCGGCGGTCTCGGCAGGAAGGCGCGCGAGCAGATCGCGCAGGCGCTTGCCGCCGTCGGTCTCAACGGCTTCGAGAACCGCAATATCGGCACGCTTTCCGGCGGCCAGATGCAGCGCATGCTGTTCGCGCGTGTGTTGCTGCAGGATGCCGACGTCATCGTGCTCGATGAGCCGTTCAACGCCATCGATGCGAAGACGACCATGGATCTGATCGCTCTGGTGCAGCGCTGGCATGGCGAAGGTCGCACGGTGCTGGCTGCTCTGCACGACATGGAAATGGTGCGTGCTCACTTCCCGCAAACGCTGCTGCTCGCGCGTGGCGCGGTGGCCTGGGGGAAGACGGCCGACGTGTTGACCACGGACAATCTCAGTGAAGCGCGCCGCATGTGCGAGGCGTTCGATGACACCGCCGCGGCCTGCGCGGTCGATCACGCGCGATCTCAGGCGGCATAGCGATGCTATATGATACGCTGATCGCGCCTTTCGTCGATTTCGAATTCATGCGCCGTGCGTTGGCCGGCGTGATCGCGCTGGCGCTCGGCGGCGCGCCGATCGGCGTATTCCTGATGTTGCGGCGGATGAGCCTTGTCGGCGATGCCATGGCCCATGCGATCCTGCCCGGCGCGGCCATCGGCTTCCTGTTCTCCGGCCTCAATCTTTTTGCGATGACCTTTGGCGGTCTGATTGCAGGCTTTTCCGTCGCGCTGCTCGCAGGCCTGGTCTCGCGCGTCACCGTGATCAAGGAAGACGCGTCGCTTGCGGCCTTCTATCTCGTGTCGCTGGCGATTGGCGTCACCATCGTTTCTATGCATGGCACCAATATCGATCTACTGCATGTGCTGTTCGGGAATATTCTGGCGCTCGACGACCAGACGCTGTTGGTGATCGCCTTCAATGCGACGATCACCCTTGTCGTGATGGCCGTGATCTATCGTCCGCTGGTGATCGAATGCGTTGATCCGGTTTTCCTGCGCACGGTTTCGCGTGCGGGCGCGCCGGCTCATCTCGCTTTTCTTGCGCTGGTTGTCGTCAATCTCGTCAACGGTTTTCACGCGCTTGGCACTCTGCTCGCGGTCGGGCTGATGATTTTGCCCGCGGGAATCGCAAGATTCTGGTCGCGCGACATCACCGGCATGATGCTGATTTCGGTCGCGAGCGCGATGATCTCCGGCTATGGCGGCCTCGTGATCTCGTTCCAGACCAAGGTGCCGTCGGGGCCCGCGATCATTCTCGTGGCAGCGGTTCTGTACGTATTTTCGGTGTTCTTCGGCAGCGTGTCCGGACTGCTCAAACAGCTGTTTCCGGGCCGACATCTTGAGGCTTAGTCGTGACGTTCTTGCGTAATTCTTGCGGCGCGCTGCTCGGCGCTTTCGTCCTGCTCACCTCGTCCGTCTCGCCGTCGTGGGCGCAGGACAAGATGAACGTTGTCGCTAGTTTTTCCATCCTGGGTGACCTCGTGCGCAATGTCGGCGGCGAGCGAGTCGCTGTGACCACACTGGTTGGTCCCAATGGCGATGCGCATGTCTACACACCGACGCCATCCGATGCGAAGACCATCACCTCAGCCAAGCTTGTCTTCGTGAATGGGCTCGGTTTCGAAGGCTGGCTGCCACGGCTAGTGAAATCCGCTGGCGGCAAGGCTGATATCGTCACCGCGACGCGGGGCATCAAGCCGCGCGAGGCGGAGGAGGGCGGCCACGATCACGGCGGCAAGCATGACCATGGCCATGATGATCCGCATGCCTGGCAGTCGGTCGCCAATGCAAAGGTCTATATCGCGAATATCCGCGATGCTCTGGTGAAGGCCGACCCGGCCGGCGCCGATGCCTACAGGGCCAATGCAGAAGCCTATCTCAGCGAACTGACCAAACTCGAAGACGAGGTGAAGGCTGCCGTCGCCGGAATTCCGGCGGCGCAGCGCAAGGTCATCTCGACCCATGATGCCTTCGGCTATTTCGCCGCGGCCTATGGCATCCAGTTCGTGGCGCCGCAGGGCGTCTCCACCGAATCCGAGGCGTCGGCGAAGGACGTCGCCCGCATCATCACCCAGATCCGGCAATCCAAAATACCCGCCGTGTTTCTGGAAAATGTGAGCGATCCCCGCCTGATCCGCCGGATCGCCGCCGAGACCGGTGCCAAGATCGGCGGAATGCTGTATTCGGACAGTCTGACGGCCGAAAACGGCGACGCACCCACTTACATTGCCATGGTCAGGCACAATATAAAGGCGCTGGCGGGCGCGCTGACCCCATAGGCCGCGCTCCCAACCGCCTCATCCTTCGAGAGCCCTTCTCAGGATGGGGTCTTTGTTTGGAGAATCTTTGTGATGACGACTGCCGCCGCCGAAAAAATCCCCGTGACCGTGCTGACCGGCTATCTCGGCGCCGGCAAGACGACGCTCTTGAACCGCATCCTCACGGAGAATCACGGCAAGAAATACGCTGTCATCGTCAATGAATTCGGCGAGATCGGCATCGATAACGACCTCATCATCGGCGCCGATGAGGAAGTGTTCGAGATGAACAATGGCTGCGTCTGCTGCACCGTGCGCGGCGACCTCGTGCGCATTCTCGACGGGCTGATGAAGCGCAAGGGCAAGTTCGACGCCATCATCGTCGAGACCACGGGCCTCGCCGATCCCGCACCGGTAGCGCAGACCTTCTTCGTCGATGAAGACGTGCAGGCGAATGCCCGGCTCGATGCCGTCGTCACCGTCGCCGATGCCAAATGGCTGAGCGACCGCCTCAAGGACGCGCCGGAAGCCAAGAACCAGATCGCCTTCGCCGATGTGATCGTGCTCAACAAGACCGATCTCGTCACCGCGCCTGAGCTCGCTGAAGTCGAAGCCCGCATCCGCGCCATCAATCCTTACGCAAAGCTGCATCGCACCCAGCGCGCCCAGGTGAAGCTGGAAGACGTGCTGGACCGCGGTGCTTTCGATCTCGATCGCATTCTGGAGATCGAGCCGGAATTCCTCCACGCCGACGATCACGATCATCACCACCATCACGACCATGGCCACGATCATCACCACCATCATGATCATGGCCACGGCTTGAAGCACTATCACGACGAGGACATGCAGTCGCTGTCGCTGCGCACCGACAAGGCGCTCGATCCTTCGACCTTCATGCCCTGGCTGCAGGACTTGATGGCGAAGGAAGGCGGCAAGATCCTGCGCTCCAAGGGCATCATCTCCTTTGCCGGCGATGACGATCGCTACGTGTTCCAGGGCGTCCACATGATGCTGGAGGGCGATCACCAGCGCGCCTGGCGCGACGACGAGAAGCGCGAAAGCCGCCTCGTCTTCATCGGCCGCGAACTGCCCGAGCAGATGATCCGCGACGGCTTCGAACGCTGTATTCCAGCCTGATGTCCGATTTCAATCCGCTCAAGGAGCAAGAGTCGATCGTCTCCGTCACCGACCGCGTCGTCGGGGTGACAATCGGTGCCGCCGTGTCGGCCGTGCATTTCCTCGGCGACAAGGCCGCCTTTGTCGGCGCCGAAGAGAAGGTCACGCTGGTCGATCAGGGCGGCAATGCATCGCCTGTTGATGTCGCCTTCGGCGGCATCCTCTGCTCGACGTCAGACGGCAAGCGCGTTGTCATGGGCTCCGATGACGGCAACGTGCTGGTCGTCGATCAGGCGGGTGCGGTCTCGACCATTGCCACCGACGCCAAGCGACGCTGGATCGACAATGTCGCCGTTCATTCCGATGGCGCGGTGGCGTGGTCGGCGGGCAAGACGGCGTTCGTGCAGGCGCCGAAAGGCGAGGTGAAGTCATTCGACGTGCCGTCCACCGTCGGCGGTCTTGCTTTCGCGCCAAAGGGCATGCGGCTCGGCATCGCGCACTACAATGGCGTGACGCTGTGGTTTCCCAACATGGCCGGCAGCGCTGAAGTCCTGGAATGGCAGGGCTCGCATCTCGGCGTCACTTTCAGCCCGGACAACAAGTTTCTCGTCACTGCGATGCATGAGCCGGCGCTGCATGGCTGGCGCCTTGCCGATGGCAAGCATATGCGCATGACCGGCTATCCCGCCCGCGTGCGTTCGATCGCCTGGACCGCCGGCGGCAAGGGGCTCGCCACCTCCGGTGCCGATACGGTGATCGTCTGGCCGTTCACCACCAAGGACGGTCCGATGGGCAAGGAGCCGGCAATGCTGGCGCCGCTGAAGGCCCAAGTGACGCGCGTGGCCTGCCATCCCAAGCAGGATATTCTGGCCTGCGGCTATAGCGACGGCACCATCCTGATGGTGCGCCTCGTGGATGGTGCGGAAATTCTGGTGCGCGCCAACAAGGGCGAGCCGGTGGCCGCGCTCGCCTGGAATGCCCGCGGCTCGCTGCTGGCCTTTGCGGATCAAGCGGGAGATGCGGGGCTGCTGGCGGTGTGACGCGTCGACCTCTCCCCGCGCGAGCGGGGAGCGTGAAGATGGTTGTCATCCGGCTGTGATCTCCTGTACGCATGAGAAATCATGCGCTTTCTCGCCACCTTCCAGACCCTGGATTTCCTCGACACGCTGCTGAGCCTGGCTGCGGCCTTTGTGCTGGGCACACTGATCGGCGCAGAGCGGCAATATCGCCAGCGCACCGCGGGCCTGCGGACCAATGTGTTGGTCGCCGTCAGTGCCGCGGCCTTCGTCGATCTCGCCATGAAGCTCGACGGTTCGGGCGGCGCGGTGCGGGTGATCGCCTATGTGGTGTCCGGCATCGGCTTCCTCGGTGCCGGCGTCATCATGAAGGAAGGCATGAATGTTCGCGGCCTGAATACGGCGGCGACCTTGTGGAGTTCGGCGGCCGTCGGCTCCTGTGCCGGCTCGGACATGATCGTGCAGGCGACCGCCCTGACGATTTTCGTGCTGGCCGGCAATACACTGCTGCGGCCGCTGGTGAACGCGATCAACCGTTCGCCGATCGATGCACTCTCATCGGAAGTCACTTATTACGTGCGCCTGACGGTCACACCGGACGCGGTGGCCGAGATGCGCGAGAAGCTGCAGGACGCGCTCGAAGCCGCCAAATATCCCGTCGGCGATGTCGAGGTGAACGAGCTGAGTGAAACGCAGCGCGAGATCGTCGCCACGCTGGTCTCGACCGCGGTCGATCCGAAAGAACTCGATGCGGTGCTTGTGAAACTCGAGACCCATCCCGGCGTTCGCAATGCCACCTGGGATTCCAGCACCAAAGAGTGACGGTCTCCGTCGCTGGAACTTTTACGGCTTCGCGCCCGTTGTCCCCGCAAATCAGATTACGGGGGATCCCATGGTTTCGATCAAATCGCGGACGTCGGGACGATGCGTTGCGATTGCCGTTGGCGTCTTCGCGGTCGGTACCGGCATGTCGACATCGGCATCGGCTGGGCTCACATTGAGCCCGCCGTCCTCCCGGATGGCTCAGGCCACGCCACCCCTGCAATCGACGCCTGGTGCCGATAGCAAACCTGCAGCGCCCGCCGAACCTGCAACGACGGGGCAACGTCCGCATGAGACGCCGCCGCAGCCGGCGCGACCCGATGCCGATGCCAAGGATACCGGCGCGAAGCCCGCATTGCCGCCTGCGCCGGCGGAGAAGACGGCGCCGCCGATCAAGTAAAATGGATCCAGTAGGATGTGTTAAGCGGAGGCGCACCGCGCAGGAGCGATAGCCATCCCAAAAGGGCGGCCGTCAGTTGTTGTTGGGATCGAGCAGTGTCAGTGTGATCCAGTGTGCTTCGAGGGCAGGCTTTTTGACGCCTTCGACCTCGATCACAGTGTCCCAGGCCGATTGCACGGAAACCGCACGCTCGGTCAAACCCACCAGACGAAACTTGCCGCGGACGCGCGTGCCTTCCTTCACGGGGCTGTTGAAGCGAACACGGTCGAAACCGTAATTGACGCCCATGCGTGCGCGCTCCACGCCCGGCATGGCATCGAAAGCGAGGGTGGAGAGCAGTGACAGCGTCAGGAAACCATGCGCGATCGTGCCGCCGAACGGCGTCTCTTTCGCACGTTCCGGGTCGACGTGGATGAACTGAAAATCGTGCGTGGCGTGCGCGAAGGTGTCGATCATCGACTGATCGACCACGACCCAGTCCGATACCAGTTCCTCGCCATTCAGGAGCTTCCGGTAGTCGTCCAGCGGAATGAGCTTGGCGCGGATGGCCTCGAGCTGCTTTGTCGCCCGTTCTGCGTTTGACACGTGTGTCCTCGAAAGCGTTCGTGTTCGTTGGTCGCTACAAGCGGTGTCTAGCACAGGTTTCAACCGGCGAGGGTAGGCCGTAGGGCGGATTTTGCCGCAAGCGTCATCCGCCGGAAGAGCTCATTGCTGACGCTCCACGGCGGATGACGTTTCGCTAACCACCCTATGGATCGGACAGTTCCCGTTACCAGCCCTGAACCAGGATGTTCTTGAACTGCCAGGGATCAGAGGTGTCGAGGTCTTCCGGGAACAGGCCCGGGCGGCCTTCGAGCGGGGTCCAGTCGGTGTAGTAGCCTTGCACCGGGCCGAGATACGGCAGCTGGATTTCGAGCAGGCGCTCAAAATCCATTTCGTCGGCCTCGACGATGCCTTCAGTCGGATTTTCCAGCGCCCACACCATGCCGCCGAGCACGGCCGAGGTCACCTGCAGCGCGGTGGCGTTCTGGTAGGGCGCGAGCTTGCGGGTCTCCTCGATGGAGAGCTGCGAGCCGTACCAGTAGGCATTGTTGTCGTGGCCGAACAGCAGCACGCCGAGTTCGTCGATGCCGTCGACGATCTCGTTCTCGTCGAGGATGTGATGCTTCTCCTGCATCTTCGCCGCGCGGCCGAACATTTCGTGCAGCGACAGCACGGCGTCGTCGGCAGGGTGATAGGCGTAGTGGCAGGTCGGGCGGTAGACCGCCTTGCCCGATGCATCGCGCACGGTGAAGTAATCCGAAATCGAGATCGACTCGTTGTGCGTGACGAGGAAGCCGTATTGTGCGCCACGGGTCGGGCACCAGGTGCGCACGCGCGTATTGGCGCCGGGCTGCATCAGATAGATTGCTGCGCCGCAGCCTGCTTCGTGGGTCTTCGCATTCTCCGGCATCCACTTCTCATGGGTGCCCCAGCCGAGTTCGGAGGGCTGCACGCCTTCGGAGAGGAAGCCTTCGACGGACCATGTGTTGACGAACACATCCGGCTCTTTCGGCTTCTTCGAGCGCTGGGTATCGCGTTCGGCGATGTGGATGCCCTTGATGCCGGCCTGGCGCATCAGGTCGGCCCATTCGGCCTTGGTCTTCGGCTTCGGCGCATTGAGCTTGAGGTCGGCGGCGACGTTCAGCAGCGCCTGCTTGACGAAGAAGGAGACCATGCCGGGATTGGCGCCGCAGCAGGACACGGCCGTGGTCGAGCCGGGCTTGCGCGCGCGCTTGGCGGCCAGCGTGTTTTCACGCAGCGCGTAGTTGGAACGCGCTTCCGGGCCCTTGGTGGCGTCGAAATAGAAGCCGAGCCAGGGCTCGTTTACCGTATCGATGTAGAGCGCGCCGAGCTCGTTGCAGAGCTCCATGATGTCGGTGGAGCCGGTATCGACCGAGAGATTGACGCAAAAGCCCTGGCCGCCGCCTTCGGTCAGCAGCGGGCTCAGGAGTTCGCGATAATTGTCCTTGGTCACGGCCTGCTGGATAAAGCGGACGCTCTGCTTCTCGCAATGCGCCTTGCGGCCCTCGTCCTTCGGATCGATCACGGTGACGCGCGACTTGTCATAGTCGAGGTGGCGCTCGATCATCGGCAGCGTGCCTTTGCCGATCGAGCCAAAGCCAACCATGACGATAGGGCCGGTGATCTTCGCGTAGATCTGCGAGGGAATGGTCATCAGCAAGAAACTCCAAAGCTGAACGGATGGACGGGAACGGCTCCGCCGTTCGCGGAGCCTTGGGTGGATTAGTTGGAAGGACGCTTAGCCGTCACTTCGACTTCGACTTTCATCTCCGGCTTGTAGAGGCCGGCGACCACGAGCAGGGTCGCGGCCGGGCGGATCTCGCCGAGATGTTCACCGGTCACCGCGAACACCTTGTCGGCGTCGGCAGCATCGGTGATGTAGTAGACCGTGCGCACGATATCGGCCATGGCGAACCCGGCCTCTGTCAACGCGCCTGCAATGGTCTTGAAGCAGTTCTGTGTCTGCGCCGTGACATCGGCGGGCAGGGTCATGGTGGCGTAATCGTAGCCGGTGGTACCGGCAACGAAGCAGAAATCGCCATCGACCACCGCGCGGCTGTAACCGGCAGTCTTTTCAAACGGCGATCCCGTGGAAATCAGCTTGCGGGTCATTGTGAGGCTCTCCTGCAGAGATGAGCCCCGCAATGCCGGTTCCTGGTCGTCAAATCAAGCCGCGCAGGCGAGGGGCTGCAACTCGCTCGCCGTGCTGCGGACCCGCTTACCACTCGGCAGGATGATGCCGCGGGCGCGATCCAGCGCATCCGGCTTCAGTTCGAGGCCGAGCAGGCGCTCACGCTCGAACGGGCCGGGAAGGACAAGCGTGCCCATCCGCTCCGACGTGAAGCCGAAGCGCGCATAATAGGGCGCATCGCCGAGCAGCAGAATGGCGCCGTGGCCGCGCGCGGCGGCCTCAACGATCGCGTTCTGCATGAGCGCGGCGCCGATGCCGAGCGCGCGCAGCGAGGGATCGACGGCCAGGGGGCCGAGCATCAAGGCTGCTCGGCCCCCGGCGTCGACATGCCAAAGCCTGATCGTGCCGACCAGCTTGCCCTCGTGGTCCACCGAGAAGGCGAGGCCTTCTGCGGGCAGTCGTCCGTCACGCAGTCGCTGGCAGGTGCGGGCATGGCGCGAGGCGCCGAAGCACACATCCAGCAGGGATTCACGGGCGGCGATGTCGGAGCTCATCTCCGCACGGATCACGTACGGAGCGGCTGCGATGGTCGGGGCGTAAGAATTGGTAGCGGTCTCGTGCAGAACGGTCATGGCATGTGTCCCCACTCCGCTTGTGGCGGAGTGTTGTCATCCAGAATTGGAAAGGTGACGGGATGAGAGAGCCGGCAGGCCGGCTCTCCGATGTCATATCCGGGGTAGGCTCCGGATATAGTGTGCGAACTCAGATATGGTAGGTCCGCAGCGGCGGGATGCCGTTGAAGGCAACCGCCGAATAGGTCGAGGTATACGCGCCGGTGCCTTCGATCAGCAGCTTGTCGCCGATCTCCAGCGTGACGGGCAGCGGATACGGCGCCTTCTCATACAGCACGTCGGCCGAATCGCAGGTCGGGCCGGCGAGCACGCAAGGCGCCATCTCCGCGCCGTCGTGGCGGGTGCGGATCGCGTAGCGGATCGACTCGTCCATCGTCTCGGCGAGACCGCCGAACTTGCCAATGTCGAGATAGACCCAGCGATTGTCGTCCTCGTCGCTCTTCTTCGAGATGAGCACGACCTCGGTCTCGATGATCCCGGCATTGCCGACCATGCCGCGACCCGGCTCGATGATGGTCTCCGGGATCGCGTTGCCGAAGTGCTTGCGCAGCGCACGGAAGATCGAGCGTCCGTATTGCAGCACGGGCGGCACGTCCTTCAGATATTTGGTCGGAAAGCCGCCACCCATATTGACGAGGGTGAGGTTGATCCCGCGCTCGGCGCAGTCACGGAACACCGACGAGGCCATCGCCAGCGCGCGGTCCCATGCCTTCACCTTGCGCTGCTGCGAGCCGACATGGAACGAAATGCCGACCGGCTCGAGGCCGAGACGCTTGGCGAGATCGAGCACGTCGACGGCCATTTCCGGATCGCAGCCAAACTTGCGCGACAGCGGCCACTCGGCGCCGGCGCAATCATAGAGGATGCGGCAGAACACCTTGGCGCCCGGCGCGACGCGCGCGATCTTCTCGACTTCCGGCGCGCAGTCGACGGCGAACATGCGGATGCCCAGCGTAAAGGCGCGCGCAATGTCGCGCTCCTTCTTGATGGTGTTGCCATAGGAGATGCGGTCCGGCGTCGCGCCAGCGGCCAGCGCCATTTCGATTTCCGCGACGGTGGCGCAATCGAAGCACGAGCCCATGGATGCGAGCAGGGAAAGCACTTCCGGCGCCGGGTTGGCCTTCACCGCGTAGAACACGCGGCTGTCCGGCAGCGCCTTCGCGAAGGTCTGGAAATTGTCGCGGACGACATCGAGGTCGACGACCAGACACGGTTCGGTGTCGAGGCCTTCGTTGCGGCGGGCGCGCAGGAATTCCTGGATACGTTCGGTCATAGCACTCTCCCAACGCCCTTCGCGAGAAGGGGCGCTCATAGCAAGATGCGTATGATCGAAGCTCTTCGGCGGCGTCACGCGATGGAGGCGTGGCGAGCCAAAACGCTCAGATCAAACTGTGCTGCCGTGGATTGGTTGGGAGATTTCCCGCCCGCACACCTGGCAATGAAGGACAAGCCTTTTCAGTAGCCCGCGCCGGCGTTGGACTGCCGGTAGAGACCAAAAAAGCCCGCTCCGTCGTTGCTTTAAGTCGCGTCCCCCGTTGAGAGCGGGGTGCGCCGGTTCGCCTCCGGCTGCCAGTCACGGTTGCAAAGAGCAAAGTC